>JBGATO010000021.1:0-54508 GCA_044229145.1 Candidatus Eiseniibacteriota bacterium
CCGACTGGCCGGCGACGCCGACCAGCTCGCGCGACGGCGCCTCGCTCACCGCGGACGCCAGCCAGTACCTACCGGGGTACCTGACGGTCACCCGCATGTATCAGAACTACCCCGCGTGGCCACGCAGCGTCAACAGCGGCTACATGTTCTGGGAGCACATGGGACACGGCTACCGCAACACGCTGTCGTGCGGTGACAACGTGATGACCAACACCGATGTCGACGCGCTCACCAACGCCAGCCGGCAGGGGATCGTGTACTCGGTGAACTGCAATTCGGCGTCGTTCGAGTTCAACTGCATCTCCGAGCGCTTCCTGCTCAACCAGCACGGCGGTGGTGTGGCCTACGTCGGCGCCTCGCGCTACGACTTCCCGACCACCGTGTGGGGCTACCAGACGCTGTTCTTCGACTACGCCTTCCAGGACACCGTGCCGGGCTACACGCTGGGCGCCGCCGATGACCAGTCGAAGGTGTTCTACGTGCCGTATTCGAGCACCGACAACTCGCACCGCTGGACCCAGATGGCGGTGACGCTGCTCGGCGACCCGACGCTCGACATCTACACGCGTCAGCCGCGCGCGCTGAGCGTGTCGCTGACGCCGATCACCGTCGGCGTGAACAACGTGGTGGCCACGGTGACCAGCGGCGGCCAGCCGGTGGGTGGCGTGCTGGTGACGCTGTGGAAGGCGAACGAGGCCTATGCGCGTGGCACCACCGCGTCGAACGGACAGGTGACGATCGCGTTTGCGCCGACCACCGCAGGGACGGTGAAGGTCGGGGCGCACTCGCGCAGCGACCTGATGTACACCGGCACGGTGACCGCGAGCGCGTCGGCGCCGGCGTACGTGTCGGCGAGCGGTCAGACGGTGCAGGACGGCAATGGCAATGGCAGCAGCGGCAACAGCGACGGCGTCGCCAATCCGGGCGAGACCATCGCGCTGACCGTGACGCTGGCCAACACCGGCGGCTCGTTCGCCAATGGCGTCACCGCGAGCTTCGAGACGAGCGATCCGCTGGTGACGGTGACCGACAGCACCGCCACCTATGGCACCATCGCCTCGAACGGGACCGCCGTCGGTGATCCGTTCGTGTTCTCGCTCTCCAGCACCGCCAGCGACCAGCACACGATCGCCGGCACGCTGACTGTGCGCACCAGCACCGGCTCGGTGTGGCAGCGCCCGGCGGTGGTCGGCATCGCGGCGCCGTCGATCGCCATCGTCGGCCGCGCGATCAAGGACACCATCGTCGGTGACGGCGACGGCATCGCTGAGAACGGCGAAACGGTGGCATACCAGCTCAAGCTGCAGAACACCGGCACCGGCCGCGCGAGCGGCTTGCAGGTGCACATCGTCGCCAACGACCTCACGACGATCATCACCGACAGCTTGCAGACGTTCACCGTGAACCTCGATCCCGGCCAGGTGAGCGCGGGCAACGACTTCATGGTGTTCCAGGTGATCACCAGCAGCACCAACCACAAGTTCCAGGCGTGGGTCACCGACCAGTACGGCAACGAGCTGATGCGCCACGAGATCAACCAGAGCGCGCCGATCGTGCCGAAGAACATCACGCCGGTCGGCGGTGCGCAGGACATCACCTTCCTGTGGACGAAGAACACGGAAGGCGACCTGCAGGGCTACAACATCTACCGCTCGACGGTGAGCGGCGGGCCGTACACCAAGGTCAACACCTACATCGACGCCCGCACTGCCTACTACAAGGACGAGGGCCTGCCGTCGTTCACCCGCTACTACTACCGCGTCGCGGCCATCGACAGCTCGGGCAACGAGAGCACGCAGTCCACCGAGATCAGCGCGACGACGAACCCGCCGATCCACACCGGATTCCCGGTGGAGATGGGCCGCTCGACGCCGGCGTCGCCGGTGTTCGGCTACATCGACAACAACACGTCGGCCGGCATCGACATGATGGTGGGCGCCGACAAGATCTACGCCCTGCGCGCCGACGGCACCGAGCCGCGGGACGGCGACAACGAGCCGCGCACCCTCGGCATCTTCTCGTCGGTGGGGGCGTACTTCGCGGCCTCGCTGGCGCTCGACGATCTCGACCACGACGGGCACCTCGAAGTGGTGGCGTGCTCGTACAACTCGCAGCCGTCGCCGGGCGACTCCACCACCATCTGGGTGCTCGACGGCGTCACTGGTCTCACCGAGGCCGGCTGGCCGAAGCAGTACCCGAAGTTCGGCTGGTCGACCCCGGGCATCGGCGACATCGATGGCGACGGCTATCCCGAAATCATCCAGGGCAGCTCCGACGGCTGGGTCTACGCCTGGCACAAGGACGGCACCGACGTGCGCGACGGTGACCCGAGCAGCACGATCTCGGGACGCTTCGCGTACCTCAACGCGGCGTTCGTCTACTCGTCGCCGGCGCTCGCCGATCTCAACCACGACGGCAAGCTGGACATCATCATCGGCGGCAACGACGGCAAGCTCTACGCCTTCAAGTACGACGGCACGGCGATCCCGGGCTTCCCGTACGCGACCGCCGGTGGCATCACCTGCTCGCCTGCTGTGGCGTGGATGCCGGCGTACAACCAGTACTGGATCTTCTTCGGCGCCGCGGACAACACGTTCCGCGCCGTGGACGAGACGGGGACGAACCGGTGGATTCGCTACTTCCGCCAGTTCGGCAACTCGCGCACGCCGTCGCCGGCCATCGGCGACCTCAACAACGACGGCAACCTCGAAGTGGTCACCGGCCGCAACGACGGCTACATCGCCTGCATGCAGTCGGCGAACGGCAACGACTTCTGGAACCACACGGTGCAGTACGGCACCGGCACGTCGGCGGTGAGCGAGTGCTCGCCGATCCTCAGCGACATCGACGGCGACGGCAAGCCGGACGTCCTGATGGGCGCCGAAGACGGCAAGCTCTATGGCTTCACCTGGGACGGCTACGCCGCGCCGGGCTTCCCGATCGCGCTGTCGGGCGAGGTGCGCGGCAGCCCGGGCGTGTGGGACATCGACGGCGACGGCTTGTCGGAGATCGCCTACGCGGGCTGGGACCAGCTGCTCTACATCTGGGACTTGCCGGCGGTGAACAACGCGTCGACCTCGCCGTGGCCGATGTTCCACCACGACGTGAAGCACACCGGCGTGTACGGCAACGCGTTCGTGACCGGCGTCGAACCGCCGGTACACGAGTCGCTCGACCTCACGCGTCCGGCGCTCATGCAGAACACGCCGAACCCGTGGCGTTCGTCGACGACGATCTCGTTCGTCGTGCCGCAGGGCGGCGACGCGCGCGGCCAGCACGTCGCGCTGCGCCTCTACGACGCCGGCGGTCGTTTGGTCAAGACGCTCGCCGACAAGTCCTACGCGCCGGGTCTGCGCAGCGTGCAGTGGGACGGCCGCGCCGCCAACGGCACCGCGGTGTCGAACGGCGTCTACTTCTACCGCTACGAGGTGGACGGCCGGCCGTCGCTGACCAAGCGGATGATCGTGATGCGGTAAGGCTGCGTCTCACCCTGTACGGACACGAGGGCGGCTTCCCAGGGGAGGCCGCCCTCGGCGTTTGTGCGGCGCCGCGCTTCTGTGAGAGGATGTGGCTACCGAGGATCACCATTTGATCAACGCATGGATTGTCTGTCACACGAATGGGGGTAGATGTGACGTTTCAATCGAACTACCATTGGTGCTGGCGGGCGGTGCCGAACTCGCGCGCCGCCAGGATGTCGTGCCTCCGGCGCCACATGCGGAGCGTACGCTTTCGAGCGGTCTTTTTCGAAGAGGGCGTTGTCATGCGTTCGAACCTGCGACTTGCACCCCCGTTACTGCTCTTGACTCTCTCACTCTCTCACTCTCTCCTAGCGCTTTTCCCTGACTCAGTGGGCGCGACCGAAAATGCCACCGCTGCGGCTGATCTCAGTTGGAGCGCCACGAGCCCTGCGCAGAAATCGCTCGCGTCGCCAGGGCCGAGTGCAACGCTGTATCTCCACGTCCGTGGCGTGACGAGCTTCAAGGGTGGGGAATTCGATCTCAAGTGGTCGCCGGCGGGCGAGGAAGGTAGCGCGTGTTTGGTGCATGAGACTACGTCGTTCCGCACCTCCCAGGGCACCACTTGCACCTATCTGAATCGCGGTACTGTCCTCCCGATCACGGTTGCGGACACGGTCGGCGAATTCCATGTCGCCTGGTCCTGCGCGACGGCACTGCAATCGTGCGGCGCGGGTGTAATCGTCACGATCGGATTCGATCTAAGTGAATGCACCTCCTCCGCGGCGACATTCTCGCTGTGTGATTTGCGCCTCCTCGACGCCGTGAATGCGGTGGCCGTCGTGGCGGCTGAAAGCCTCGGTGCGGCCGCAACTATTGCGGGAGGCGGTTCTTCACCTCCTGACTGCACAGGGGGATCAAGTGGTGGGTACTTCTTCCTCGCCGCTGTGCCACCGCAATCGGTGGCGGTGGGCATGCCACTCGCGGTCGACCCTCAGGTGCTCGGCGCTCCCGTGGGCCTAGTGGCTTGGAGCGGTGCCAACCTGCCGAACGGCGCGACGGTGGATCCGTCGACCGGACGATTCCTCTGGCAAGCGGACAGCACGCTTCGCACCATCGATAGCGTCACGGTGACCGGGACCGACTCGACAGGTCACGAGGAATCCGTGCAGTTTTCGATAACCGTCGACCCGATGTCCGACACGCATTTTGGCGTTTTTCAAGCGGCGGCGGCCAGCCTTCCCACACAGCGCCTGGTCGACGCGCATACGCAGTGGTTGCATCGCACGTTGTTTCCGTTGAAAGACGGGTGGCAAGCGACCATCGATCTCGCCGATGCTACGGTCGACAATGTCTTCGGCACGCCAATCGAGGTCGTCTTCGATGTGTCCTGTGCCACCGGGGCTGACCTCAATGCGCACTGGCCACCGACCGGCACCGACCCCAACGGAGTCTCGATCGATTCCGTTCTCTGGTTCACCAGGATCACGAACCTCGCGAAGCGGTACAACATGAACGTGGCGGGACATTACGCCGGCCTCACGCATACGGTGAATTGGTGGCACATTGAGGAAGAGGCGTCCTTCTGGATGCCAGGCGAGGACCCATGCGGATGTACTTACGAGCGCATGTTCATTCAAACTCGCGCGGCGCTCGTGCGGGGGAATCCGAACGCGCATGTCGCGCTCATGGGTTTGTCGAGTGACCCGACGTGGGCGGCGGCGAACGTAAACGGGTTTACGGATGTGCTGGCGATCTCAACTGATGGTCATGCGTTCGACACGTCCATCGACACAAACCCTGCGTTTCAGAAATTCCAGGACCGTGCTCGCAATTGGTTGAGCCTGACCCCCGGCGGCGGCCCCGACTGCGCAACGGATCCCACTGGGAGATCCTGCATCAACTGGACGTGGCTCAATCCCTACAACCAAGCGCCTGGATATGGTGGTGGCTATTGGTGGTATGACGCCGCCGACATGCACGCCTATGAACGTGCACCGATGATCGGCGCGAAATCCGCATGGGCTCGCGACAAGATGACCACCGTGAAGCAACAGCTTTGGCTCTTTGAACTCGGAGCCCCGTACTTCGCGGGAGCGTCATTCACCAAGCACTCGGGTGATGCCTACACACTAGCGACGCACTCGCAGGCGGTCTTCTCCGCCTTCGGAGAGGCCTTCGCCAATCGCGTGGAGCGCGCTGCATGGGAATTCTATCCGCCCGGCGCCGGCAACAGTTCCTTCGACGATCAGGCGTATCACAATGTCGCGCTGTACCACGATCCCGCTCCCTACTCCGCCACGTATGCGTCCCAAAGCTACCCGCAAGCAGTGGATTTGATCGGGGGCTACACGAGTGCATACGAAGTCCGCATCCCGATGGCGTCGCGCCCGGCATGGGTCTGCACTTCTCCGCTGGACCACTGTAATGCAACACAGTCGCCATGCAGCTGTGTGGAATGGCTCCGAGACTTCGTCATCCATGACGCGTGCTACTTTTATCCTTCGGGATCCTCAGTCCGCCAGGCCAGCGTCTTGTGGTCGCCGGATACCACGCTCGCGGTTCAACTCTGGGTAGGGTCGGGGTCGAGCGGTGCGCCTCTGGACCTCTACTACCCATCGTACTCTACGACATCAAGTGGGAGTCACGTGACTATCGGTGCGGGGAACCCCGTGTCCCTGACGCTGGGGCCCGAGCCTGTTATCGTGCGCTGCGGCGACGTGTTTTCAGTGACCGACCCCCTGCAGACTACGACAAGTGTCGGTGGGATCGCATCGGGCACGCGGAAGCCATCTCTTTTCGCCAGTGGGCAGAGGTCAGGCACGTGGACGCTCCGGTGGGCGAATCTTGGCACTCCTGCGCCAACGACACTTGTGGTGGTGGACGCCCGTGGCCGCGTCGTGCGACGCATACGCGTCATCGCCTTGCCGGGTACCGGCGAGATGAGACTCGCGGCCTCTCCCTCCGAGCAGCCCATCGCGGCAGGTATCTACTTCGCCCGGGTGCTTGATGCGTCCGGTTCAGCCCTCGCGTCCGCTCGCGCCGTGGTCTTGCCATGAGGCGGGGGAGCGGACGCCATCGAGCACTAGGCTATGTGCTGCTTGCGGGCCTGGTCTTGGCCTCGGCATGGGTGCGGGGTGCGCATGCGTGGACGAGCGTCGTGCCCGGCGCCCTGCTCGATTCGATACCGCCCAGTGACTGGTCACGCTCTTCGCCCCGGCGGGCACCGACACCACCGTGTCGACCGCGTATGCAACGGACGACCTGCTTGTCATTGGGGGCGTGTTCGCGCGGGTTGGCCTATACAGGGCGCCGGGTGGGGTGGCGGCGTGGGATGGCCACGATTGGTATGGGTTCGGCCCCGGGCTTCCAGGCGGCGTATCCGCTTTCGCGGTGTGGAACGGGCAACTCGTCGCCGGCGGGACTTTTACGCAGGCGGCCGGGGCCAGTGCCGACTACCTCGCGATCTGGAACGGCGCGACGTGGGATCCTTTGCCGGAACCGGTGAACGGTCCCGTCTCGGCGTTGAACGTCTTCGAGGGATCCCTGGTGGTCGGCGGATCATTCACTGCGGGTGGGGGGCAGACACTCTTAGGCGCCGCGATGTGGGATGGCGCCCAGTGGCACGACATGGCGGGAGGAGTGCGCCTGGGGGGAATGCCCGGAACGGTCTACGCGTTTCAAGTTTTGCGCGACACACTGTTCGTGGGCGGGACATTCGATTCCGCTGGCAGCGTCTCCGCCTCCAACATCGGAGCATGGGACGGGCAATCCTGGCACGCACTTTCGAGCGGGCTCAATGGAGTCGTGTACTCGTTCTGCACTCTGGGCGACACGCTCGTCGCCGCCGGTCACTTCGGGTATGCGGGGAGTGTAATCGTCGGGTCGACTGCTCTCTGGGTCTCAGGAGTGTGGAGCACCCTGGATGGGTGGGGAGCCGATAACGAAGTCGAGTCGATCACATCGTATGGGGGACGCGTGATCGCCGCAGGATGGTTCACGTCCATTGGCATGCTGGTCAGTTGTCGGTATGTCGCCCAGTGGGACCGCACCCGCTGGCAGGCGTGTGCCGAAGGCATCCAAGGTTCCTGGTGGGGCTACTCGGGCAAGATTGCCCCCGCCATGGCTGTCTTCCAAGGCAAGTGCTACGTCGGGGGATGGTTCGCCGGCGCTGGCAAGGCCAACGGGCGAAACCTCGATGCGTGGAACGGCACCTCGTGGGACGTCAATACCGACGGCAACGCGGTCGGCTACGACGTGATCGACATCCAACCGTGGCAAGGCAAGCTCGCGATCGCCGGGAATTTTCTGACCGCTGGCACTGCCCCCGCGAGCGGCGTCGCAGTGTGGAACGACACGACGTTTTCCGCCCTCGGCTCCGGCGTGAACTACATCGTCTACGCGCTTGCCGACATCAACGGCACGCTCGTGATGGGTGGGGGATTCACGAGTGCCAGCGGATCGATCGCGAAGCGCGTGGCCACGTGGACGGGCACGAAGTGGAAGCAATTGGGTGCGGGTTTCAACAACACTGTGTATTGCTTGCAAGTCTGGAATGGCCAGCTCTTCGCCGGCGGCCAGTTCTCCACTTCCGGGAGCACGACGGTGTCGCATGTGGCGGTCTGGAGCGGCACCGCGTGGCAACCGCTCGGGACGGGCACCGATGGGGATGTCTATCGCCTTGCCGTCTGGGACGGGAAGTTGGTCGCGGGCGGGACATTCGTTCACGCAGGCGGTGTCACAGCGAATGGGCTGGCCGTTTGGGACGGCTCGACATGGAGTGCAGTCGGCGGCGGCGTCACGGGTGGTCAGGGACTCGTGCAACCCGGGCCGCGTGTGCAGGCCGTCACGGTGTTCAACGGCCAACTGGTGATTGGGGGCAACTTCACCGCTGCCGGGGGAGTGCCGGCGGCTAACATCGCCGCGTGGGACGGCGCGGCGTGGCATCCGTTGGGCACAGGCATGACGGGTCCGGCGACGAACATGGGCCCGCAAGTGACCAGCCTGTGCGTGTACGGCACCCGCTTGGTGGCCGGCGGTTCCTTCGCCTCCGCAGGCGATTCCGCCTGTGCCAACCTGGCGACATGGGATGGCACGACGTGGTCGTCACTCGGCGGCGGATTCACGCTGGCGTCGCCGTCGGACGGCGCCACGTGGGTGATGCGTGAGTGGAACGGTGCGCTGTACTGTGGCGGCAACATGCTCACTGCGGGATCGACGACTTCGTGGTTCCTCGCGAAGTGGCTCCACGGGGCTTTCGTGACGGGCGTCTGGGCGCCACACTTTCGATCCGGGCGCGAAAACGGATTGGCGGTCAGCGCACGCGTCGAGCGCGCGCGCCGGGTGATCGTCGCTGTGTCGCGACCCTCAGCTGGCGTATCCCGCGTGTCGATCCGCGACGTGCGGGGACGTGAAGTCGCGGTCCTTGCAGATGGCCCCGCACCGGCTGGTCGCAGCGAATACCAATGGGATGACAGACGCCGGGGCGGCCAAGCTCTCGCACGCGGCATCTACTGCGTGCTCGTGGAGGACCGCGGCGTGCGTGGCACCACCAAGGTCGTGCTCGTTGAGTAGTGCGCTTCGCAGCTTCGATCGCGGTACAGACAGGGCGGTCTCCCGCGAGGGAGGCCGCCCTTGGCGTTTGCGCGGCGCCCGGCGAGGCGGTACGATGCCGGCGCTGACGTTCCCGCCGTCGTCCCGTCGTTTCGGAGATCTGCATGTCGTCGCCCGTTCGCGTCCGCTTTGCGCCCAGTCCCACCGGCACGTTGCACGTCGGCAGCGCGCGCACCGCGCTGTTCAACTGGCTCTATGCCCGCCATCATGGCGGCACGCTGGTGCTGCGCATCGAGGACACCGACGCCGAACGCTCGACCGAGGAGTCGTACCGCGCCATCGTCGACGGCCTGCGCTGGCTCAACATCGATTGGGACGAAGGCCCGCTGAAGGGCGGCGACCACGGCCCGTACTTCCAGAGCGAGCGCGCCGCGCTCTACGACGCGGCGGTCGAGCAACTGCTCGCCGACGGTCACGCCTACCGCTGCTACTGCTCGAAGGAGGAGTTGGAGGCGCGCCGCCAGGAGGCGATGAAGGCCAAGCAGCCGCCGAAGTACAACCGCGCCTGCGCCGACCTCACTAACGCGGAGCGCGCCGCGCGTGAAGCCGAGGGCCGCGTGCCGGCGATCCGCGTCCGCATCCCGGACGGCGTGACGACCTCGTGGGACGACATCGTCCACGGCACCATCGCCTTCGAGAACGACAACCTCGACGACTTCATCATCCGCCGCGCCGACGGCCACGCCATCTACAACCTCGCCGTGGTCATCGACGATGTCGGCATGCAGATCACGCATGTGTTGCGCGGCGACGATCACATCTCGAACACGCCGAAGCAAATTGTGCTCTATCGCGCGCTCGGCCTCGAGCCGCCGCTGTTCGGCCACATGCCGCTCATCCTCGGGCCGGACCGGCAGAAGCTCTCGAAGCGCCACGGTCCGGTGGGCGTCGAACTGTTCCGCGACGAAGGTTTCCTGCCCGAGGCGATGTTCAACTTCATCGCGCTGCTCGGCTGGTCGTTCGACGGCGAGCACGAGATCTTCTCGCAGGACGAACTCGCCCGCGTGTTCGACCCGGCGCGGATGTCCGACACGCCGGCGGTGTTCGACCGCACCAAGCTCGAATGGATGAACGGCGAATACCTGCGCGCGTTGCCGGCGGCAGAGCGGGCGCGCCGCGTGCGGCCGGTGCTCGAGTCCGCGGGCCTCGCGCCGGCGAACGACGATGCCGGGAACGCGTATCTCGAGAAGGTCGTCGAGGTGGTGGGGGATCGCCTCAAGCTCACCTCGCACATCGTGACCTACGCCGACTGGGCGTTCGGTGACGCGGTGCAGTACGACGCGCCGTCGTACGCCAAGACGCTCGCGAAGCCGGAAGCGCGCGACGGTCTCGCCAAGTTCATCCCGGTGCTCGAGGCGGCGCCCGAGTGGACGCACGCGGCGCTCGAACCGATGGCGCGCGAGGCGATCACCGCGATGGGCTACAAGCTCGGCGACGTCTTGCAGCCGGCGCGCGTCGCGATCACCGGCCGCACGGTGAGCCCCGGCCTCTTCGAGATCATGGAACTGCTCGGCCGCGAACGGACGCTGGCGCGACTGCGCGCGGCGCTCACCGCCGAGGCGCCCGCGGTGACGGCGGGCTAGCGCGGCGATGAACGTCCTGCCGCTGTTGCTCGGCGCGCTGTGCTGCATCGCGATCGCGTATCGCTACTACAGCGCGTTCCTGGCGACCAAGGTCGCGGTGCTCGATGACGCGCGCGCGACGCCGGCGCATCGCCAGAACGACGGCCACAACTTCGTCCCGACGCGCCGTCTCGTGCTCTTCGGCCATCACTTCGCGGCGATCACCGGCGCCGGCCCGCTGATCGGCCCGGTGCTCGCGGCGCAGTTCGGCTACGCGCCCGGCCTCCTGTGGCTGGTGATCGGCGTGTGCCTGGCCGGCGCGGTGCAGGACTTCATCATCCTCGCGGCGAGCGTGCGGCGCGGCGGCCGCAGCCTCGCCGAGATCGCCTCGCAGGAGATCAGCGGGCGCGCCGCGTTCGTCGCCGGACTCGCGATCCTGTTCATCGTCGTGATCGCGATGGCGGGGCTCGGGCTCAGCGTCGTCAACGCGCTGAAGGATTCGCCGTGGGGCGTGTTCACCATCGGCGCGTCGATTCCGATCGCCTTCGGCATGGGCCTGTACATGTACAAGCTGCGGCCCGGCGCGATCCGGAGCGGTAGCATCGCCGGTGTCGTGCTGCTGCTCGCGGCGGTGGTCGGCGGGCGCTGGGTGGCGCAGTCGTCGTGGGCGCCGGCGCTCACGCTGCAGCCGATGCAGGTGACCTGGGCGATGGCGATCTACGGCTTCGTCGCGAGCGTCTTGCCGGTGTGGCTGTTGCTGTGTCCGCGCGATTACCTGTCGTCCTACATGAAGCTCGGGACGATCGCCGCGCTCATCCTCGGCCTGGTGATCGTGCACCCGACGCTCCGGATGCCGGCGACCACGCCGTTCATCCACGGCGGCGGGCCGATCATTCCCGGCACGTTGTTCCCGTTCGTCTTCATCACGATTGCGTGCGGGGCGATCAGCGGCTTCCACGCGCTGGTGAGCAGCGGCACCACGCCGAAGATGATCGACCGCGAATCCGACATCCGGCCGATCGGCTACGGCGCGATGTTGTGCGAAGGCATCGTCGGACTCACCGCGTTGTTCGCCGCGTGCGCGCTGCACCCGGGCGACTACTTCGCGATCAACGTCGCGCCGGCCAAATTCGCGGCACTCGGCATGCACGTTGAGAATCTGCCGGCGCTCTCCGCCGCGGTGGGCGAGAACGTGCAAGGCCGTCCTGGCGGCGCCGTGAGTCTCGCCGTCGGCATGGCGCAGATCTTCGCGGCGATCCCCGGCATGAAGTCGCTCATGTCGTACTGGTATCACTTCGCGATCATGTTCGAGGCGCTGTTCATCCTGACGACGATCGATACCGGCACGCGCGTCGGCCGCTTCCTGGTGCAGGAGTTCGTCGGCAAGGCGATCCCGCCGTTCGCGCGTACCGACTGGCTGCCGGGCACCGTGCTCAGCACCGCGGCGGTGTGCTTTGGCTGGGCGTACTTCATCGCCACCGGCTCGATCGACACGATTTGGCCGATGTTCGGCATCGCCAATCAGCTGCTCGCGGTGATCGCGCTGGCCATCGGCACGACGGTGGTGATCAACGCCGGCCGCGCCCGCTACGCGTGGGCGACGGCGCTGCCGATGGCGTTCGTCGCCACCACGACGCTGACCGCCGGATGGAAATCGGTGACCATGAACTTCTGGCCGAAAGCGCATTCGGCGGTGGCGAAGGAGGCGGCCACCGGGCGCGTCGACACCGTGCTGACGCTGTTCATGATGGCGTGCGTGGTCATCGTGCTGGCCGAGGCGGTGGCGCGGTGGGGCCGCGTGCTGCGCGGCGGCACGCCAGTCGCCGCGGACGTGGCGGCGTAGGGGCGGCGATGGGCGACTGGGTTCTCGTCATTCCGTCACTGATCGTGCTGATCCTGAGCGTGATCGTCCACGAGTGCGCGCACGGCCTGGTGGCGCTCTGGCCTCAACCCGGTGCCGCACGTCGACCCCATCGGGTCGATCATCCTGCCGGGCGCGCTGATGTTGCTGCGCACAGGATTCCTCTTCGGCTACGCCAAGCCGGTGCCGGTGCGCTTCGACCGCCTGCGGAATCCCCGGCGGGACGGCGCCCTGGTGGGTGTGGCGGGTCCGGCCTCCAACCTGCTCCTGGCGCTCGTGGCCGCCCTCGTCCTGCGCGCCGTGGCGACCAGCGCCCACGGGCCGCTCGACGCCTGGGCGGTGGCGGTGGCCCGCATGGCGTATCTGTTCGTGACCACCAACGTCTGGCTGGCGCTGTTCAATCTGCTGCCGATTCCGCCGGCGGACGGGTCCCGTGTGGTGGAGTGGATCCTGCCGCCGCGACTGTCGGAGGCGTATAGTAGCATCGGCCGTTACGGCATGGTCCTCATGCTGGTGCTGGCCAGCACGCGCATGATCGGCCCGTTGCTCAGCGCTCCGTACGGAGCGGCGCTCGGCGTGCTCGAACGCGTCGCCGGTATCCCGCTGTAGCCTCGCCGCCATCCTCGGTGCGCGCCCCGTCCGTGAGGGACACGGGTGCGCCGTCGTGCGTCGTTCCACAGGAGAATGCATGGAGTCCACCGCTTCGCCGTCCCCGGCGCCTTCCACGCCCGCTCGCCGCCGCGTCCTGTCCGGCATGCGCCCCACCGGCCGCATGCACTTGGGCAATTGGGTCGGCGCGCTCGAGAACTGGGTGCGCCTGCAGCGCGACGGCCGCTACGAGATGTTCTATATGATCGCCGACCTCCACGCCCTCACGACGGGCTACGAGGACACCTCCGGGATCGTGCCGTCGTTGCACGACATGGTGGTGGACTGGCTGGCCGCCGGCCTCGATCCGGCCGCGTGCCCGATCTTCCCGCAGTCGCGCATTCCGGAGCACGCGCAGCTGCACCTCATCTTCTCGATGTTGGTCAGCGTGCCGCGTCTCGAGCGCAACCCGACGCTGAAAGAGCAAGCGCGCGACCTCGACCTGTCGGAGAACATCTCCTACGGCTTCCTCGGCTATCCCGTGCTCCAGGCCGCCGACATCCTGCTCTACAAGGGCGATGCGGTGCCGGTGGGCGAGGATCAGGTGCCGCACGTCGAGATGACGCGCGAGATCGCGCGGCGCTTCAACAACCTGTATGGCGATGTCTTCCCGGAGCCGGATCCGCTGCTCACCGCGGTGCCGCGCCTGCCCGGCTTGGACGGCGCGATGAAGATGTCGAAGTCGGCGGGCAACACGCTGCTGCTCACCGAGGAACCGGACGACCTCAAGCAGAAGCTGCGCAAGGCCGTCACCGACACGCTCAAGGTGCGCAAGGGCGATCCGGGGCGCCCCGAGGTGTGCGCGATCTACACCTACCAGACGACGTTCAACGCCGCGGCCAAGGACGAAATCGCCGAAGGCTGCCGCAGCGGCGCGCTCGGCTGCGTCGACTGCAAGAACCGCCTTGCCACCGTGATGCTCGACACCTTCGCGCCGATCCGCGAGAAGCGCGCCGAGTTGTTGCAGCGGCCGGACTACGTGCGCGATGTCGTCGACGATGGCGTGGCACGCGCGTCGGCCGTCGCCCAGCGCACGATGGGCGAGGTGTGGGAAGTGCTCCAGATGCCGCCTGCGGCATCGCTGCGCGGAGGGCTCGGCGGATGAGCGACACCACGCACGACAGCGGCGAGCACGGCGTGCCGTCGCCGGACGAACTCTTCCAGGAGCAGGTGATCCCGCATCCGCCGGACGTGCCGGAGGTGGACCTCGACGAGGTCAAGCGCACCAACGCGCAGATCGACAAGGTGGCCGCGGCGTTCGAGCATGCGGACGAGCCCGGCGGGGACGACGACGACGCACCGCTCGCCGCCGAGGACGAGGCCGCCGAGCCGCGCCCGACGCTGGTCCTGCACCTCGATCGCTTCGAAGGCCCGCTCGACCTGCTGCTCCACCTCATCAAGCGCGACGAAGTCGACATCTACGACATTCCGGAGGAGGAAGAGGAAGACCCGCGCGACCAGCTCGTGCAGCGTCTGCTCGAGTACCGCCAGTTCAAGGAGGCGGCGGAGTCGCTGCGCGGCCGCGAGGAGCGCCGCCGCGCGCTGGTTGCCCGCGGCTACGTGCCGACGCCGGAAGGCGACGCGCAAGTCGAACTGGTGCCGGTGAGCCTCTTCAAGCTCCTCGACGTGGTGGCCGAAGTGCTGTCGCGCCGCCGCGAGGAGTTCTTCCACCGCGTCGAGCGCGAGCGTGTCTCGGTCGAGGAGACCATGAAGCGCCTGCTCGAGCGGGTGAAGCCGTCCGGCAAGGTGCTCTTCCGCAGCGTGCTCGAAGACTGCGAAGACCGCGTCGAGATGGTCACCGTGATCATCGGCATGCTCGAACTCGCGCGGCTCGGCGAGATCAAGATCGCCCAGGACGATCTGTTCGGCGACATCTGGGTGTTCGATCCGGCCACGGCGGCGGTCGAACTCGACACCGGCCTCATCGAGGTCGCGGACGAGGAGGACACTTCCGACACGCCGCTGCCGTCCGCGTACGCCTTCACCGCGGAAACCGCGGCCGCCGAACTCGCCCCGCCGGTCGCCGAGGATGGCGACGCGGACGACACCCCGCAGGCCGCTCCCGTCGCGAGCGGCGAGGAGACCGAGTAACCCATGCGCCCCGATCCCGAGATTTTGCTCCCGACCCTCGAAGCCGTCCTCTTCGCCGCCGATCAGCCGGTGCCGGTGAAGACGCTCTGCGAACTGTTCGCCCCGATGAAGGACGACGAGATCGTCGACGGACTGCAGCGCTTGCAGGCGTCGTACGACGCCGATGGACGCGGCGTGACGCTGGTGGACATCGCCGGCGGCTACCAGATCTTGACGCGCGAGCCGTTCGCGCCCTGGGTGGATCTGTTCCTGCGCGGCCGTCGCAAGGTGCGGCTGTCGCGCTCGGCGCTCGAGGCGCTCGGCATCATCGCCTACAAGCAGCCGGTGACGAAGGTCGAGATCGACGAAATCCGTGGTGTGGATTCGAGCGGCGTGGTGGCGACGTTGATGGAGCGCGGCTTGGTGTCGATCGCCGGACGCGCGGAAGGCGTCGGCCGGCCGCTGCTCTACGCCACGACGGGCGAGTTCCTCAGCTACTTCGGCCTCACCGCGATCGACGAACTGCCGCGGCTCTCCGAATTGACGCAACTGATGGAAACCGGCGTCGCGCAGCCGGACGCGGTCGAAGAGATGGCCACCGAACTTGCCGCGGCGGAAGACCGTGCGCTCGCCGAGGAAGCGCTCGACGGCGCCGAACACGGCGACGCGGACCCCGGCGATGACGCCGACGCCGGCGACGTCACCGCTGCAGTCGGTGGAGACGCCGTTGCCGCGGACGACGAGGCGGTGCTCGCCCCCGCAGTCAGCGAATCGCAGGACGACGATGCCGAGTAAGGTCGCCACACCCTCCGCTCCGGCGCCCGGCGCCGTGCGGTTGAATCGATTCCTCGCGGCGCACGGCGTGGCGTCGCGGCGCGCGTGTGACGCGATGATCCTCGCGGGACGCGTGACGCTCGACGGCGAAACGACGCGCGAGCCGTGGATCAGCGTGGTGCCCGGCGCGGTGGAGATCGCCGTCGATGGGCATGTGCTCGAGAGCGCGGCGCCGGTGTACTTGATGCTCAACAAGCCGCCGGGCGTGGTCACCACCGCGCAGGACCCGATGGGCCGCCGCACGGTGGTGGACCTCATCGAACTGCCGCACCGCGTCTTTCCCATCGGCCGGCTCGACTTCGACACCGAAGGTCTGCTGCTGCTCACCAACGACGGCGAGCTGGCGTACCGGCTCATGCACCCGTCCTTCAAGGTGCCGAAGACCTACCACGCGCGGGTGGCCGGCATCCCGAGCCGCCATCAGCTCGAAGCGCTGGCGCGCGGGCCGATGCTCGAGGACGGTCCCACGCAGCCTGCCGAAGTCATGCTCGTCAAGACCGTGGGCAAGGAAGCCATCCTCGAGATCACCATCACCGAGGGCAAGAAGCGCCAAGTGCGCCGCATGTGTAAAGCGGTGGGGCATCCGGTGCTCGGACTCCAGCGGGTGAAGTACGGCGAGATCTCGCTGGGGCGCCTGACCATCGGTCGATGGCGGCGGCTCAATCCGAGCGAAGTGGATTCGCTGCGCCGCGCGGTCGGTTTGGCCGACGCGCCGCGGCATGGGCGGAGTGTGCTCGACTTGCAGAGTGGCAATCCGCCGCGGCTCACCGAGGCTCCAGCGCGGCCGCCGGCGCCTGCTGCGAAGGCGGCGGGACGCGTGCTGAAGTCGGCGCGCCCAGCCGCGCCGCGTGCGCGTGCAAGCACACCTCCGACGCGGGGCGCCGCGACGCGCCCGCGAGCGGCGGCGGGAGAGCCGGATGTCGCCGCGCGTCCGGCGGCGCGCCGGCCGCGTGCTGCCGCGCCCTCCGCGCGGCCCGCGTCTCCGGCGGCGCGTCCGGCGTCGCGGACGGGAACGTCCGCTGCCCGCCCGGCATCGCGCGCCGGAGCGGTGGCGGATGCGCCGGCCGCCAAGCGCCGTCCCAGCGCGCCCCGGAAGACCTCGCGATGACCGCCGTCCCGGACGACGCGGTGCCGACGTCCGGACCCGACCTTGCCGCGTTGCGCGCGCGTATCGACGCGCTCGACGCCGAACTGGTGCGCGTGCTCGATGACCGCGCACGCGTTGCCGAGGCGATCGGTCACATCAAGCAGGGGAGCAACCAGCCGTTCTTCGCCCCGGCGCGCGAACGCGAGGTGATCGCGCGGGCGCGCGGCCTCTCGGACGGCACGTTCCCGCGCGCGGCGCTCGAAGTCGTGATGCGGGAAGTGATGTCGGCGTCACGCGCGCTCCTGGCGCCCACGCGGGTCGGAGTGCTCGGGGCGGCCGGGAGCTTCACGCACTTGGCGGCGCGGCTGCGCTTCGGGACCGCCTCCACGTACACGCCGCTGCTCAATCCGTCGGCCCTGCTCGCCGCGGTGGAAGACGGCTCGGTGGACTTCGGGGTCTTCTCGACGCACTCGTTGCCCGACGCGCCAACCTTCGACGCGCTCGATCTCTTCCTGTCGTCCGCCGTGCAGGTGTTCGGTGAGTTCGTGCTCGACCGCGGGCACTGCCTGGTGACGCGGGAGGACACCCGCGACGTCACCACCGTGTACGGGCACGCCGGGAGCTTTGCCCTCTGCCAGCGTTGGGTGGACGCACACCTGTCTGGCACCCGTTTCGTGGCGGTGGCGTCCGGACTGGACGCCGCCGAACGGGCGCTCGCCGAGCCGGGCGCGGCGGCCCTCGGACTGGAGTTGCTGGCCGACTGCGATGGCCTCGAGATTCGCGAGCGCGGTCTCGACGATGTCCAGCAACGGCGCCGCTTCCACCTGCTCTCGCTCCGCGACCCGGCCCGCGGGCCGCACGAGAAGACGGCGCTGTTGTTCGCCCTGCGCTACGAGCCCGGCAGCCTTGCCCGGCTGTTGCTGGCGTTCGCGGATGCCGGATGCAACCTGGCGTGGATCGAGATCCGCACGAGTGTGAAGCATCCGTGGCAACACGTTTTCTTGATTGAAGTTGAAGGGCACAAATCCGATCCCGCCGTGGCGGGTGTGTTGCAGGAGCTGCCCGCCGGCGTCGAATACTGGCGCGTCCTCGGAAGTTACCCCGCCGACCTCTAGGCGCCTCCCGGCGCCGACGCGCTGCGCGAAGCTGCCCACTGCGCGCTGCCACCTAGGGCGTACAGCGCTGGCGAATCACGCCTTGCGATGCAGCGGCGCAGCCCTCCGCCGATAAACGACTGTGTTACGGGCATCCCGCGAACCCTCTACGTGGAAGCCCCAGTGCCATGCAGAGCCCGGGCTCGGCATCGGCGTGCCCTCAGGGACTGACCTCAGGCAGGGACAGGCGATGACGTCAGACGCACAAGACTGCGTCCTTCCAGACGAGTGTGACGTCCGGACATCCGCGGCAATTCGCGAACTGCTTTCCGCTGCGCTCGACACGCATGGGGCGATACGCCTCGATGCCAGCGCGGTGACCCGCGTCGACACGAGCGCGGTGCAAGTCTTGGCCGCCTTCACCCGCGACGCGCGCGCAGCCGGCACCGAGGTGACGTGGACCGCCGTGTCCGCGCCGTTCGTCCACGCCGCCACGCTTCTCGGCGCGTCGTCGCTCCTCGGATTGCCGGGCGACGTGCCGTTCGTACCGAACCTCAGCGGAGAGTAATGCCCGATGCACAAGATCCTCGCGGCAGATGACTCGCCTTCGATCCGGCGCATGGTCGCGCTGACCCTGGCCGAGGCGGGCTATCAAGTGCAGGAAGCCAGCGATGGCGCCGAGGCGCTGAAGATGGCGAGAGGCACGCGCTACAACCTCGTGATCACCGACGTGAACATGCCCAACATGGACGGGCTCACGTTGATCAAGGAACTGCGCGCGCTGCCGGACTACAAGTTCACGCCGCTGCTCATGCTGACCACCGAGCAGTCGCCGGAGAAGAAGCAACAGGGACGTGCCGCCGGCGCCACCGGATGGATGGTGAAGCCCTTCGACCCGACTCAGTTGCTCGCGACCGTGGCCAAAGTCCTCGGGTAGGAGCCCATGGGTATCGACATCTCGCGGTTCCACCAGACCTTCTTCGACGAGAGCGGGGAAGGTCTGGATGTCATGGAGTCGGCGCTGCTGGCGCTCGACGTAGACGCCGGCGGGAGCGAGGCGATCCACACGATCTTCCGTGCCGCGCACTCCATCAAGGGCGGCGCGGCGACCTTCGGGTTCCCGGAGATCGCGTCGTTCACCCACAACGTCGAGACGTTGCTCGACGAGATGCGGGCCGGCGCGCGGCCGGTCACGCAGCCCGCCGTCGACTTGTTGTTGCAGTCGGTGGACTGCCTGCGCGCCATGCTGGTGGCGGCGCGCGGCGGTGCGGCGGCGGATCCGGCGCCGATTGCCGCGGTGCAGGGCGGCCTGCAGGCACTGCTCGCCGAACCCGCCTCCGACACGGCGGCGCATCCGGCGTCCGCGCCCGTGGATGCTGGGGCGACGAAGGGTGGCGGATACACCATCCGGTTTCAGCCGCTGCCGCACATCCTGCGCACCGGCAATGACCCCCTGTGGATCATGCGCGAACTCGAAGCGCTGGGCACCCTCGACGTCGGTCTCGACGCCACCGCATTGCCCGCGCTCGCGGCGCTCGATCCCGAAGACTGTTACCTCGCATGGACGATCCGCGTCGCGACGGACGCACCGGCTGCCAAGGTCGCCGAGATCTTCGATTGGGTCGAGCAGGACTGCACCCTCACCATCGAACCGTGGCCGGGCACAGAGGCGGCGTCGAGCGCACCGCCCATGCCGGATGCCGAGCCCGCCGCCCTGCGGGCCGCACCCGCGGTGGCGAAGGAGCCCGCGAACAAACGCGCCGAGGTGACGTCGGGCGATGCCGGCTCGATCCGCGTGGCCATCGACAAGGTCGACGCGCTCATCAACATGGTCGGCGGGCTCGTCATCACGCAGTCGATGCTGTCGCAGCTCGGACAGGACTTCGACATGACGCGGGTCGAGCAACTGCAGGCCGGCTTGCAGCAGCTGCAGCGCCACACGCGGGAACTGCAGGAGAGCGTCATGCGCATCCGCATGCTGCCGATCAGCGTGGCGTTCAGCCGCCTGCCGCGCCTGGTGCGCGATCTCGGCCAGAAGTTGAACAAAAAGGTCGACCTGCGCTTGGTCGGCGAACAGACCGAACTCGACAAGACGGTGCTCGAACGCATCGGCGATCCGCTGGTCCACTTGGTGCGCAACGCGCTCGACCACGGACTCGAGACGCCCGCGACGCGGCTCGCAGCCGGCAAGCCGGAGACTGGGCACCTGCGCGTGGAAGCGTTCCACAAGGGCGGCAACATCATCATCCAAATCAGCGACGACGGCGCCGGCATCGACACCGAGGCCGTGCTGGCCAAGGCGCGCGCCAACGGACTGGTCGCGGCCGACCAGCGCCCGGGCGACGAAGAGATCTGGAATCTCATCTTCGAACCGGGCTTCTCGACCGCCAAGGAAGTCAGCGACGTCAGCGGCCGCGGTGTCGGCATGGATGTCGTGCGAAGGAATGTGCAGGCGATGGGCGGCTCCGTCGAAGTCCACTCGCAGTCCGGTCAGGGGGCGACGTTCACGATTCGCCTGCCGCTGACGCTGGCGATCCTCGACGGCCAGTTGGTGCGCGTCGGCGATCAGACCTTCGTCATCCCGCTGGTCTCGATCGTCGAGTCGGTGGAGACCAAGCCGGAGTTCGCCTACACGATCGCCGGCCAGACCGAAGTCTACAAGCTGCGCAACGAATACCTGCCGGTGGTGCGGCTCTATCGCGCGTTCGGCATCGCCACGGAGATCACCGAACTGACGCAGGGACTGCTGGTCGTCGTCGAAGGCGACGGTGTGCGCGCGGGCGTGCTGGTGGACGAACTGCTCGCGCAGCAGCAGGTGGTCATCAAGAGTCTCGAGCAGAACTTTCGCAAGGTTCCCGGGGTGTCGGGGGCGACGATCTTGGGCGATGGGACGGTCGCGTTGATCGTCGACGTTGCGGGTCTGCTCACCATGGCGCACGGGCGTCGCAGCCGCGCCGAGTGGACGGCTGCGTTGGCGTCCGCCGACACTGCCACCCCGGTCGCCGCGGCGGCGGCGTAACCGACAGGAGAACGGACGAATGTCATTGATCGATGACACGCCTGGCAGCAGCGGCGTCGCCGGCGGGGAACAGTTCCTCACCTTCCTGCTCGCCGAGCAGGAGTACGGCGTGGACATCCTCTGCGTGCAAGAGATCAAAGGGTGGGACACCGTCACCCGCATTCCGAACACGCCGAGCTACATCCGCGGCGTGATCAACTTGCGCGGCGCCATCGTGCCGATCCTCGACCTGCGCGAACGCTTCGGTCTGGAGGCGGTGGCCTACAGCAAGACCACCGTGGTCATCGTGCTGAAGGTGCCCACCGCCACCGGCGACCGCGTCACCGGCATCGTGGTGGATGCCGTCAGTGACGTGTGCAGCGTGCGCGCGGCGGATCTGCAACCGACCCCCGACGTCGGAGCGAGCACGCGTCTCGAGTTCGTCCGCGGCATCGCCACGGTCAACGAGCGCATGCTCATCCTGCTCGATCTTGCTCACATCCTGGATGCCCAGGATCTCGATCCTGTTCAGGCCGCGCACGCGGCCTAAGCGAGAGGACGTCACCGCATGGCAGCAGGGACGCAGCCACCGCCGCCGACACCGGGACTGGATGTCGAGGTGCTGGAGCGCAGTTTCGCCGCGCTCGCGCCACACGGCCAGCAATTGGTCGAGATGTTCTACGCGCAACTCTTCGCCCGGTATCCCGCCGTGCGCCCGATGTTCGCCGGTACCAACATGGCGGCGCAGCGTCAGAAGCTGCTCGCCTCACTGGCGCTCGTGGTGAAGAGCCTGCGTGCGCCGGAAAAGCTTTCGGCTGCCCTCGCCGAGATGGGCCGGCGCCATCAGGGCTATGGCGCCCAGCCGGCGCACTATGGCGCGGTGGCGGAAGTGCTGCTGGACTGCATGGCGCGGTGCGCGGGCACCGCATGGACTCCCTCTGTGGAACGAGCGTGGCGCGACGCCTTGACCGTCGTCGCCGAACGAATGCTGGAGGCGTACGACATGAAGACGCAGAAGACGGCGCGGGCCCCGCGCCCCACGAAGACCGCTTCATCCGCCGCGCGGTCGAAGGCCGCGGCATCGCAGAGTGCGGAACTGGCGCGCTTGCGTGCCGCCGTCGATGGCGCCATGACGGCGATCATGATGATCGACCGAGACTTCACGATCACCTACGTCAACGAGTCGACGCGCGCCCTGATGCGCGAGCACGAAGCCTCGCTGCGCAGCGTATATCCCGGCTTCTCGGCGGCGAATCTCGTCGGCTCGTGCATCGACATGTTCCACAAGAATCCGGCGCATCAGCGCACGCTCCTCGCCGACCCCGGCAATCTGCCGTTCTCGACCGACATCCATGTCGGCACGCTGATCTTCCGCATCAACGTGACGGCGAGCTTCGACGAGCGCGGTACCTACATCGGCAACACGCTCGAGTGGTCGGACGTGACGGCGCTGCGGGCGCGCGAACAGGAAGTGGCGCGGCTGCTCTCAGCGGTCGACGGCCTCACCACGAATCTCATGATGTGCGACAGCGACGGCGTCATCACCTACTGCAACCCGGCGGTGGTGGAGATGCTGTCAAAGCGCAGCGAGGTGATGCGCGGGCTGTTCCGCGGATTCGACGCGCGGAATTTGGTTGGCCGCAGCATCCACGACTTCCACAAGCACCCGGAGCACCAAAAGGCGCTGCTCGGCGACCGCACCAAGCTGCCGTTCAAGACGCAGATCGCGGTTGCCGGCCTCGAGTTCGGACTCAACGCGACGGCGATCGTCGACGCAAATGACCGACAGATCGGGAACGCTGTCGAGTGGCGCGACATGACCGAGGAAATGGATGCCCAGCGTCAGGTCGAGCAGTTGATCGCCCAGGCGGTCGCCGGCCAACTGGACGCGCGCATCGACACCGCGAAGTACGAAGGCTTCATGAAGACGCTTGGCGAACACATCAACGATCTGCTCGACGCCTGCGTCAGTCCGGTGAAGGAAGCGACGCGTGTGATGTCGAGTCTGGCGGAGGGCGACCTCACGCAGGAAATGACCGGTGACTACCAGGGCGAGTTTGCGACGCTCCGTGACGCCGTCAACAACTCGGTGTCGCACCTGCGCAGTCTGGTGGCGCAAATTCGTCAGGCGGCCGCCAATATCGGTACCGGTGCCAGCGAGATCTCGCAGGGCAACACCGATCTGAGCCAGCGGACCGAGGAGCAGGCGTCCTCGCTCGAGGAAACCGCGTCGAGCATGGAGCAACTCACCGGCACGGTGAAGCAGAACGCGGACAACTCGCGGCAAGCGAACCAGTTGGCCAGCGGCGCGCGCGATCAGGCGGAAAAGGGTGGCGAGGTGGTCGGCCGCGCGGTGGACGCGATGGCGGCGATCAACGCGAGTTCGAAGAAGATCTCCGACATCATCGGCGTGATCGACGAGATTGCCTTCCAGACCAACCTGCTGGCACTCAACGCGGCGGTCGAGGCAGCGCGCGCCGGCGAGCAGGGACGCGGCTTCGCCGTGGTGGCAGCGGAAGTTCGCAACCTGGCGCAGCGCAGCGCCGCCGCGGCGAAGGAAATCAAGTCGCTCATCAAGGACAGCGTCGAGAAGGTGGACGAAGGCACGCGTCTCGTCGATGCCAGTGGCCATACGCTGCAGGAGATCGTCGGCGCGGTGAAGAAGGTCTCCGACATCATCGCGGAGATCGCGGCCGCCAGCCACGAGCAATCGAGCGGCATCGAGCAGGTCAACAAGGCGATCATGCAGATGGACAGCGTGACGCAACAGAACGCCGCCTTGGTCGAAGAGGCCGCGGCGGCGAGCGAGGCGCTCGACACGCAAGCGCAGGATCTCACGCGCTTGATGGACTTCTTCCGTCTGCAGGAAGGAGAGCTGAACGCGCAGGTCGCTGCCACGCCGGCGCCGGCGCGCGCCAAGATCGTCGCGCTACCGGCCCGGCCGGCGCCTGCCGCGCGGAACGCCGCGCCACCGCGCGCCGCTGCGCCGCCTGCGCGGACGACCGGGAATGCGGCTCTCGAGCAAGGAGACGACGAGTGGGCGGAGTTCTAGCCGCACACCTCGACGCGTTCGACGAGGAGCACGGAGATCGCGAGTTCCAGTTCGACGACCGGGACTTCGCGTTCATCCGGCGCCTCGTCCACGCGGAGGCGGGCATCGCGCTGAGCGACGCCAAGCGCCATCTGGTCTACGGCCGGTTGTCGCGGCGTCTCCGCCACCTGCGGCTGGCGCGGTTCTCCGACTACTGCGCGCTGCTCGAATCCGACGGTGGGCACGAGTTGCGCGAGCTGATCAACGCGATCACCACCAACCTCACGAGCTTCTTCCGTGAGATGCACCACTTCACGTATCTGCGGCAGACGCTCGTCCCGCAGTTGGTGGCACAGAACGCGGCGACGCGGCGCATCCGCGTGTGGTCGGCGGGCTGTTCGACGGGCGAGGAGCCGTACTCGATCGCCATGACACTGCGCGAGAGTGTGCCGCCGGGATGGGACGTCCGCATTCTGGCGACCGACATCGACTCGCGCGTGATCGACACCGCGGAAGCCGGAATCTACGCCGAGGAACGCGTCGAGGCGATGGATCCGGTCGTGCGTAAGCGGTGGATTCGCCGCGGCCGCGGCGCGCAGGCCGGCAGGGTGCGCGTCGCCGCGGAACTGCGCGAGATGATCACGTTCCGCCGTCTCAACCTGATGGACGCGTGGCCGATGCGCGGGCCGTTCGACGTGCTCTTCTGTCGCAACGTGGTCATCTACTTCGACAAGGAGACGCAGGCGGTGCTGTTTGGACGCTACGCCGATCTCCTGGCGCCGCGGGGCCATCTCTTCATCGGCCACTCCGAAAACCTGTGGCGTGTCAGCGACCGTTTCGAGCCGCTGGGGCACACCATGTACAGAAAGAAAGCGTGACCGCACCTGCACGCGCGCGCGATCTCCATGCCGCGCCGTTCGGGCGACTGCCCGTGGCGCTGCCGGGGATGGAGGACATCGCGCGGCACTGGGATCCCCGCTGGTCGTCGTCGGTGGCGACCATCCGTCCCGGCGAGTTCTACGTCACCGCGGCCGACGAAGGCGTGATGACGGTACTGGGCTCGTGTGTCTCCGCGTGCATCCGTGATCCACGCACCGGGGTCGGCGGCATGAACCATTTCATGCTGCCGATGTCGGCGGACGACGACGCCCAGCCGCTCAGCACGGCGGCGCGCTACGGCAACTACGCGATGGAAGTGCTGGTCAATACGATCATGCGGCATGGCGGTGCACGCGAGCGGCTCGAGGTCAAACTCTTCGGCGGCGGCCGCATGCTGTCGGGCGACACCGCAATCGGCGCGCGCAACATCGGCTTCGTGGAGGAGTACGTCCACACCGAGCTGTTGCACGTGCTGTCGCGCGATCTCGGTGACGTGTATCCGCGCAAGGTGCTGTACTTCCCGGCGACCGGCCGCGCACTCGTCAAGCGTCTGCGCAGCCTGCGCGAGGACGTCATGCAAACCGAAGTCGACTACTCGCAGCGACTCCGCGAGGAGCCGGCCAGTGGATCGATCGAACTGTTCTGAGGACATCGCCGTGGCACGCACCCGCGTTCTCATCGTCGACGATTCCGCCCTCGTGCGGCAGCTGCTCGCCGAGATCTTGAGTGGAGACCCCGACATCGAAGTCGTGGGAACCGCGAGCGATCCGTACGTGGCGCGCGACAAGATCAAGCAACTGTCGCCCGATGTTCTCACGCTGGACGTCGAGATGCCGCGCATGGACGGCGTGACCTTTCTCGGCAATCTGATGGCGCTGCGGCCGATGCCGGTCGTGATGATCTCCTCGCTCACGCAACGCGGGGCCGAGATCACGCTCCACGCGCTGGAAATCGGCGCCGTCGATGTCGTGCCAAAGCCGCAGAACGACATCGCGCGCGTGCTCACCGAGTACAGCGAGGAGATCCGCGACAAGGTCAAGGCCGCGGCCCAGGCGCGGGTGCGGCGCTACGAGCGGCGGCACGACCCGACGCGGCTCGCTCCAACCGCCAAGTTCACCGCCGACGCCGTGCTGTCGCGCACGCGCACGGCGGTGCGGCTCAATACCACGGAGAAGTTGCTCGCCATCGGCGCGTCCACCGGCGGCACCGAGGCGATCCGCGAGGTGTTGCAGGCGCTGCCCGCAGACTCGCCGGGCGTCGTGCTCACGCAGCACATTCCGGCGGCGTTCAGCGGCCCATTCGCGCGGCGGATGGACAGTGTCTCGGCGCTCACCGTGCAAGAGGCGGAGGACGGCCAGCACATCCTTGGCGGTCATGCGTACATCGCGCCGGGCGACAAACACTTGCTCGTCGTGCGGGACGGGGCGCGTTACGTCTGCCGGCTCCATGATGGGCCGCCGGTGAACCGGCACAAGCCTTCTGTCGACGTGTTGTTCCGCTCGGTCGCGCAGGCGGCGGGCGCCAATGCTGTCGGCGCGCTGCTCACCGGGATGGGCGAAGACGGCGCTGCCGGGCTCCTCGAAATGCGGGAGGCCGGGGCGCACACGATGGTGCAGGACGAAGCGACGAGTGTGGTCTGGGGCATGCCGGGAGCAGCCTGGAAGCGGGGTGCGGCCGACGCGCAATGGCCGCTGGCGCGGATCGCCGGCGCGTTGCTCGACGCCGCACATGCCCGGCGCGCAGCCTAGGGAGGCAACATGACGGGTCGCCAATTCGGGAAGGCGTTCGGATTCGCGCTGGCGATGAGCCTGGCGTCGGGAGCGCTCGCGCTGTGGCTCGGCGGACTGCCCGCCGTCGCGGCGATCGTGATCACCACCATCGTGTGGGTGATCTCGGTCACCAGCGAGCAGCGTCGCGTCGAGCTCGAAGCCGAGGAGCGCGAGCGTGTCCGGCAGGAGATTCGCACCTCGGTCGAAGATGCGGTGGAGCGCGAGATCGCGTCGATGCACGAGGACCTCGATCGCGTGATCGGCCTGGTGGGCGATGCGACCCGCCATCTCGGCGACAGTTTCGTCGCGCTGGGTCGCGACGCGCGCGCGCAGCAGCAGCTCGTCTACCGCCTGGTCAGTTCGTCGGATCAGACAGCCGGAGCGGCGGACGCGGCGGGCAACTTCGCGTACTTCGCGCGCGAACTCGACACCGTATTGCGGCACTTGGAGCGCACCGCGTCGGCCGCCGGGGAGGCGGCGCGCGGCTCCAGCGAGCGGCTGGAGTCGGTGTATCGCGAGATGGCAGACGCGCAGAACACGCTGAAGCAGTTGTCGAGTATCTCGCGCCAAACCAATCTGCTGGCGGTGAACGCCACCATCGAAGCCTCGCATGCCGGGGAGGCGGGCAAGGGCTTTGCGATCGTCGCCGACGAAGTGCGCAAACTCTCGCAGGAAGTCCAGCGGTTCGGTGGCGCCCTGTCGACGTCGCTCGACGCGACACGCGGCGAGCTGCGGCACGCGCACGACGCACTCGAACGGTTGCGCGAGGCAAGTGCCGTGTCGGACGCCGGCGCGACCGAGCGGCTCACCGAGATGGTCGCTACCATCAAGGGCATCAACCAGCGATTGCACTCGGACATTTGCGACGTGTCGGAGCTTGCGACGTCCCTCGACGCCAACGTCGGCCTCGCGGTGCGCGGGCTGCAATTCGACGATATCACCTCGCAGGTGTTGCACCACGTCAAGCGGCGGCTCGACACCCTGCGGGAGGTCACCAGCGATGCGCTGAGCGGCCGCTTCGAGGCCGAGGCGCTGACCGAGAATGGGGAGGCCGACTCCGCGGAGCAGGCGGCCGGTGCGCCGCTGGTGACGGCGCGGCCGCCGCAGCTCACGGTGATCGACGGTCGTCAGGCCGTCGAGGCAAGCCTGGCGGAAGGTGCGCACAAGAGCGCCGAGCAGGCCTCGCTGGCCGCGGGATCCGTCGAACTGTTCTAAGCGACGCACCGCTCGCACTCACAGGAGGCGCCGTCCTTCGCGGGGCGGCGCCTCACTGCATGCGTGCGGACCGCCGGCTATGCGGCGC
This sequence comes from Candidatus Eiseniibacteriota bacterium, assembly GCA_044229145.1. Classification (GTDB taxonomy): domain Bacteria; phylum Eisenbacteria; class RBG-16-71-46; order CAZEPH01; family CAZEPH01; genus JBKJUD01. The sequence goes on from JBGATO010000021.1 coordinate 28,208, forward strand.
GGGCGTCACGGGGTCGTTGCAGCAGGTCGCGCACCTTGTGCCCGAGTTCGTCGGTGGTGAACGGCTTGGCGAGGAACTCGGCGCGCGGACCGAAATCGCGCGGGCTGAACGCCGCCTGATCCGTGTACCCCGACATGAAGAGGATGCGCGCATGCGGATCGCACGCCAGCATGGCGCGCGCGGCCTCCGGCCCCGACATGCGCGGCATCACCACATCGGTGAGCACCAAGTCGATCCGCGCGAACTCGCGGCGGAACACGTCGACGGCAGAGGGACCATCGGCGCTCACCAGCACGTCGAACTCCATCGCGTCGAGGATTTCGCGCACCAGATCGCGGACCAGTGCCTCGTCTTCGACCAGCAGGATGGTCGGCCGGCCGGACGCGGGAGCCGCGGCGGCATCTTCGCCGGGGAGTGTGCCGGGGCGGTCCTGCGGCGTACTGGCATCGAGAGGCAGGTGCGCGCGGAACGTGGTGCCCTGCCCGGGGAGCGAGTCGACGGCGATGTCGCCGTGGGCCCGGCTGAGGATGCTATACACCGTCGACAAGCCGAGCCCGGTGCCCTTGCCGCGCTCCTTGGTGGTGAAGAACGGTTCGAAGATGCGGGCCTGGATGTCGGCGGGGATGCCGTCTCCGGTATCGCGCACCAAGAGCTGGGCGTGAAGTCCGGGAGAGAGGGCGCAGTCGTCGGCGGCGGGGCGCTCGCAGACGTCGAGTTCGATCGTCAAGGTTCCTCCGTGCGGCATCGCGTCGCGCGCGTTGACCGCGAGATTCATCACCACCTGCTCGAATTGCCCGGCGCCGCAGCGCACCCACACCGGACGTGCGGGGGTGTGGACGCGGAGGGCGACGTCTTCGCCGATGAGCCGCTCGAGCAGGCCGTGCAGATCGTGCAGGGCCTGCGTCAGATCGACGCGCTGCGGCGCGACCGCGTGCGCGCGGCTGAAGGCCAGCAATTGGCGGGTGAGGTCGGCGCCGCGCGAGGCGGCGCGCAGGATTTCGTCGGCATGCCGCTGGGTGCGGTCGCCGTCCGGCAGGTGGCGGCGCAGCAACTCCGCATAGCCGGAGATCGTGGTGAGCAAGTTGTTGAAGTCGTGGGCGACGCCGCCGGCCAGGCGGCCGAGCGCGTCGAGCTTCTGCGCGTGCGCGAGTTGCTCCTCGCTGCGGGCGAGGGCGTTGCGGGCGTCGCGTTCGTGCGTGACGTCCTGACCGCTCAGCACGATGCCCGCGATGGCGGAATCGTCGAGCTTGTTGCGGGCCGCCACGCGAAGCACGCGCACGCTCCCGTCGCGGTGGAGGCAGCGAAGCTCGAGCCGGCCCGCGCGTCCGGCGCGGCGGCGGAGCGCGGTCCACGCCCGCGCGGCGAGTGGCCGGTCCTCCGGCGCGACCACCGCGAGCGCCGGACGCTCGGTGAGTTCGCGCGGTGTGTAGCCGAGGATTTCCTCGATGGCCGCGCTCGCGAACCGCAATGTGCCGTCGCCGTGCACGATGGCGGTGATGTCGAGCGCATTGTCGAGCAGGGCGCGCATGTGGCGTTCGCGTGCCTGCGCGGCGTGATCCAACAGCGCGTGGTCGAGGGTGACGGCAAGCCGTGCGGCGAGCACGCCGAGCAGCGCGCATTCGTCGCCGCTGAATGGCGCGTCGACGTCACGGAACACCACCAATGCGCCCACGGCACGCCGGCCGCTGTGCAATCCGACCGCCAGGCCATGGCACGTGGCGGCATCCTGTTGCGGGAGCACGTCACGGACGCACCAGGCGTCCGGGGCCGGGCGGGCGCTGCCAGAGGCAAGCGGGACCGGAGGTGCCGCGTGATCCGCGACGCGTGCCACGAGCCCGGCGGGGATTCGCGAGACGGCGCGGACGCCGATCCCGACGGAGCGTCGCACGGCGAACTCGGCAGGCGCCTCGGCTTCGCTGGCGACGAACAGGGCGGCGCCGGCCACGCGCCACGTGCTGGCGAGACGGTCGAGGAATGCCTCCACGCACGCCTCGCAGTCGAGCGTGCGGCCGAGCGTCGACACCAACTCGTGCAGCTGCGTCAGCGCCCGCAGGCGCTCCTCGAGCTCGGCGACGGTGGAAGACGGCGTCGGAGGTGAATCGTTCATGCCTGCGCCGGCAGCGCGCACACCTGGATCGATTTCGAGTGATACCGCGGGGCCTGCGCCGCGCCGCCGCCGATTTGTCCGAAGCTGAGGCAGCCGAATAGCGGGGTACCATCGCCGAGGCCTTTGCGCACCGCGGCGAGTTCGGCGCTGGTCTCGTCGCGCAGGTGCCGCAGCACCATGTCACGGCTCACGCACGCGAACACCAGTCCGACCGCCGGATCGGCGCCGCGGAGGCCGGCGCGCGCGTCGCGTCCGGCGTGCGTGGCGGCGTCGAGCAGGCTAATGCGGTTGCCGAGCATCACGCGTACCGCGCCGTCGGCCGGCACGTCGGCGCAGCAGACGATGGAGCCGTCGTCGTTGAGTTGCAGCGGGCTGCGCAGCACGAAGTCGCCGTCGTCGGTGGGCACGCCGAGCGGGTGCAGCATGGCGAAGTCGACGAAGCGCGTGGCGGGCACGTCGCCGAGGCCGAGGGCGCGCACCGCATCGGCATAGCGCGCGAACGCCGGGCGGCCGTCGAGTTCGCACACCACGCGGCCACGCGCACGGGTGACCCGCATGGGCGGACCCCACGGCGCGCAGCCATGGTGGAGGCCGATGCCTGCCGGCGCATGTGTCCCGAGCGCGGTGGCCACCACGGCGTCTTGCACCACGCGGTCGCCGGCGAATTGGAAGCTCTCGACGAAGTGGAGGTCGTCGCCGGACCCGCCGCCCACCACGCGCACCGCGGTGCCCGCCGCGTCGGCGACGCCGCGCACCGCCTCGGACGAGTTGGCGCGCACCGCATCCGGCAGGACGGCGAGCAGCGTGTGGGGCCGGCCACCGTTCGCGCGGCGCAACGCCTCGCCGGCGGCGCGGGCGCCGGCGCCACGCCCGTCGCGACTGGCGTCTTCGCCGACCGCGTGGGTCACCGTGACGCCGCCGCTGAGCGCGAGCACGCCGATGCCGTCGTGCGTCACGACGTCATCGCAGAACACGCCGGGAACGCGCCCGCCGGTAACCGGAGCGTCCGCGACGACGTCCTGGACGCCGGCCAGCACCGCCTGCGCGTCGTAGCCCTCGGTGGCGAACACCCACACCGCATCGGCGCGCCGGCCGTCGAGCCGGTCGCATGCGGCGCGTGTCGCCTCGCGTGCCGCGGCGCGCGCATCCTGTCCCCGCCGCAATGCCTGTCCGCTCCGCAGCATCTCGTGCGTCCCTCCTGGATGACGATCGATGGCGTGAAACGCTCTCGCGCGATAGATCGGCAGATCGCGCGGTCTTCCGCACGGTTCGGAGGGGGAAGTGGCGACAGGAGCGGCGGTTGGCCCGGCTGGCGCACCCGCGGAAGCCGTGGCGGGCGGCCCGGCCGTCGTGTAGGGTCCGCGGCATGGACTCCGACTCTTCCGCGCCCTTCGCGCGCGCCGCCATCGTCGGCTGCGGCCTGCTCGGCGGTTCGGTGGCGCTCCGGATTCGCCAGGCCCGCGTCGCCGCGCGGATCGCCGGCTGTGCCGCCACCGCGGCGGAGGCCGAGACGGCCCGCAGCCTCGGAGTGCTCGACGAGGCCGCCGACTCCATCGCCGCGTGCGTCCGCGACGCCGATCTCGTCGTCCTGGCGACGCCGGTCGGCGCGATGCCCGACGCGTTGCGCGCCATCGCCCTGGCGTGCCATCCGCGCGCGCTGGTCACCGACGTCGGCAGCACCAAGCGTGGCGTCGTGGCGGCCGCGGATGCGATCTTCGGCCCCGGCGGCGTCTCGCCACGCGGGCCGGTGTTCGTCGGCGCGCACCCGATGGCCGGCACCGAACACAGCGGCGCCGCGCACGCCAGCGCCACTCTGCTCGACGGGGCGCCGCTGCTGCTGACGCCCGGCGACGACACGCCGATCGACTCGCTCGAACGCGCCACCGACTTCTGGGAAGCGCTCGGCCTGCGCGTCCACGTGATGTCCGCCGAGGCGCACGATCAGGCGGTGGCGATCACCAGCCACCTGCCGCGCCTTCTCGCTTCGCTCTTGGTCGAAACCGCCGAGAGCGGCGTCACCGGACGCGACCGGCCGTTCGTCATCGGGCCGGGCTTCCGCGGGGCGACGCGCACCGCGGTGTCGGGGGGCGGCATCTGGCGCGACATCCTGGCGGAGAACGCCGACGCGGTGCGCATGGCACTTGCCGCACTCGGCGACGCGGCCGGCCGGGCCGATGCGCTGCTCGACGCCGCGGCACGCGGCGAGCGCGCGGGCCTCGATGCGTGGCTCGACGCGACCGCCGACGGCGCGCGGGCGGTGGCCGCGACGAATGGATCGCCGCGTGGCTGAGCGCGTGCTCGCCCTTACGGCGGACGGCGGACTCGAAGCGCGGCCCGGCGCGCGCCTGCGCGGCGCGGCCGCGGTGCCGGGCGACAAGTCGCTCTCGCACCGCGCACTCTTGTTGCCGGCCCTCGCCGACGGTGTCACGGTGGTGCGTGGACTCAATGCGGGCGAGGATGTCGCCTGCACCCGCCGTGCACTCGAGGCGTTCGGCGTACGGATCGATGACGCGGTCGACGGCGCGCTGCGCATCACCGGCGTCGCGGGACGTGTCGGCGAACCCGCCGACGTGCTCGACGTCGGTAACTCGGGCACCAGCTTGCGGCTGCTTGCCGGGGCCGCCGCGATGGGCGAGGGGTTGAGCGTGTTCACCGGCGACGTGTCGTTGCGCCGCCGTCCGGTGGCCCGGGTCACCGAACCGCTCGTGCGCATGGGCGCCGTCTGCGACGCACGCGACGGCGGCCGGCGCGCGCCGCTCGTCGTCCGCGGCGCCGGCCACGCATTGCACGGCGGCCGGCTGCGCGCGGCGCGGGAGGATCTCCCGGTGGCCTCGGCGCAGCTCAAGTCCGCGCTCCTGCTCGCCGGGACGGGCGCGCACGGCGTCACCTCGCTCACCGAACCGCACCTCTCGCGCGATCACACCGAACGGCTGCTCACGGCGTGCGGCGCGCCGGTGGCGACGCGCGCCGGCCGTCTCGAACTCGACGGCCCGTGCGTGCTGCGCCCGCCGCACGATGGCGTGCTCGAGGTCGCGCGCGATCCGTCGGCGGCCGCCTTCCTCGTCGTCGCGGCGCTGCTCTGCCCGGACTCCGAGGTGCGAATCCCCGGCGTCTGCGTGAACCCGACGCGCACCGGCTGGATCGACGTACTGCGTGCGATGGGCGGCGACGTCACGATCGAACCGTCGACGAGCGTCGCGAGCGGCGGCGAGCCGGTCGGCACGCTGATCGCCCGCACCTCCGCCCTGCACGGCGCGGCGATCGCGCCGGCGCAGGTGCCGTCTTTGGTCGATGAAGTGCCAATCCTCGCCGTCGCCGCCGCGTGCGCCTCGGGCACCACGACGCTGCGCGGCGCCGAGGACCTGCGGGTCAAGGAGAGCGACCGCCTGCGCGGGATGGCCGCGAACCTCGCCGCCTGTGGCGTCACGGTGCGCGAGTTGCCGGACGGTCTCGACATCGACGGCCGGCCCGCCGCGACGATCCACGCCGCGCGCGTCGCCGTCGAACACGATCACCGCATCGCCATGGCGTTCGCGGTGCTCGGTCTGGTGGCGGGCGGGCGTGCCGCCGGCGGTCCCGCGGCGATGACCATCGATGACGCGCGGCCGATCGCCACCTCGTTCCCCGGCTTCGTCGACACGCTGGCCGCATTGGCCCGGTAGAGAGGTCCGCCGGGAGTTGTGGTAGAGTGCGGCCGATGCACGCTGATTCCCACGCCGCCCCCGCCATTCGCCGCCGTGTGATCGTCACCTTGGACGGTCCCGCGGGTTCCGGAAAGAGCACGACCGCCCGTCGTCTCGCCGAAGCGTTGGGCTACCTCTACGTCGATTCGGGCGCCCTCTACCGCGCACTGGCGCTGGCCGTCTTGCGCGCGGACGTCGATCCCGGCGATGTCGCCGCCGTCGTCCGCGTGGCGCGCGCCGCCGAGGTCGCGATCTCGTCGCGCGAAGCCGCCACCGCACAGCGCTCGCTCGCCGATCCGCACGTGTTCCTCGATGGCGAAGACGTCACCGACCTGCTGCGCACCGCGGAGGTCGAACGCGTCGCCTCCACCATCGCGCAGTTGCACGACGTCCGCGACCGTCTGCTCGCCCTGCAACGCGAAGCGGGGGAGCGCGGCGGCGTCGTCATGGAAGGGCGCGACATCGGCACCGTCGTCTTCCCGCACGCCGAGGTGAAGATCTACCTCACGGCGGATCTCGCGGTGCGCGCCGAGCGGCGCTTGCACCAGCGCGAAGCGGCCGGGGTCGCGGCGCCCGGGACGCTCGACGAGATCATGCGCGACCTCGCGGACCGTGACGAACGCGACTTCACGCGCGCCGAAAGCCCGCTCAAGGTCCCCGAGGGGGCGATCACCGTCGACACCACGCACATCACGTTCGACCAGCAAGTGGGGCGCATCCTCGATGCGGTGCGCGAGGCGGAGATCGCCGCCGGCGCGGCGGGGCAGGCCGCCTCTACGCAGTGAGCGACGCGGCGCCGCGTCGCGTCGGGGCCGCGGTCCCGATGCGGCCGTATTGGCATCTCGTGCTCGCGGTCGTGCGCCCGTTCTGCCGCCTCGTGCTGGGGCTCGAAGTGCGGGGCCGCGAACACGTCCCGCCGCACGGCGGTTGCCTGCTCGCCTCCAACCACGTGTCGTTCTGGGATCCGGTCGTCGTCGGCGCCGCGGCGCCGCGCGAGTCGTGGTTCCTCGCCAAGAGCGAGCTCTTCGCGGTGCCTGGTTTCGGGCCACTGATTCGCGCCCACAACGCCATCCCGATCAAGCGCGCCGCCAGCGACCGCGCGGGCGTGGACCGCGCCACGCAACTGGTCGGCAGCGGCCGCGCCCTGGTCATCTTTCCCGAGGGCGGCCGGTCGATCCCGGGCGTTTTCCGCCCGCCGCGCCCCGGCGTCGGCATGATCGCCCTGGATGCCGGGGGAGCGCCGATCGTCCCTGCCTACGTGACCGGGACGCGGCCCGCCTGGCCGTCGGTGTTCCGGCGCACCCGGGCCCGCGTCACCTTCGGCCCGCCGATCTGGCCGGCCGACGTGCCCGAACTGCAGGGCGCCGACGACCGCGAGGCCGCCCGCATCCTCGCCCGGCTCACCATGGAACGGATCGCCGCCCTGGCCGGGCGCTGAGCGGCCCCCACGGCCGGGCTTCGACCTCGTGGGACCGCCGGCGCGCGGCCCCCCTTGTGAGCGGGGCGCCCTGCGGCTATACTGCGCGTTCCTTAAGTGCCGCCTTTCTATCCTTTTCCCGCGTGGCGGTTTCGCGCGGCCTGTACCTGAAACGGAGGCTGTTCCAGCATGATCGAATCGACGGGGAACGAGGAGCTTCGGATCGAGGACGACAGCGACGAGATGGAGGAAATCCGTCCGCGCAAGCGTGTCGTCACCCGGCGCCTCTTCGCCGATGACCCCTCCATGGACGAAGCGGGCGAACTCGAAAGCTCGACTCCCGAGGGACGCCTGGCGCAAGAAGAGTTGATGAACCTCTACGAAGAGTCCATGAAGGATCTCGAAGAGGGCGAAATCGTTCGTGGAACGGTGCTCCGGATCGACGAGAAGGAAGTGCTCGTCGACGTCGGCTTCAAGTCGGAGGGTGTCATCAACCTCTCCGAGTTCGCCGACCCGACCAGCATCAAGGCCGGTGACCAGATCGAAGTCTTCCTCGAGAAGATGGAGAATCAGGACGGCCTCGTCGTGCTGTCGAAGCAGCGCGCCGACTTCGTCAAGGTGTGGGACCGCGTCAAGGAGGCCGCCGACCAAGGTCAGGTCGTCGAAGGCCGCTTGGTGCGCAAGATCAAGGGCGGTGTCGTCGTCGACCTGTTTGGCGTCGAGGCGTTCTTGCCGGGCTCGCAGATCGCGCTGCGCCAGGTGCAGAACGTCGACCAGTTCATCGGCCAGACGCTCAAGTTCAAGATCATCAAGCTCAACAAGCGTCGCCGGAACATCGTGGTGTCGCGCCGCGCGGTGCTCGAGGAAGAGCGCGCCTCGGCGAAGACCACGCTGCTCAAGGACCTCGCGAAGGACCAGATCCGCGAGGGCCAGGTCAAGAACATCACCGACTTCGGTGCGTTCGTCGACCTCGGCGGCATCGATGGTCTGTTGCACATCACCGACATGTCGTGGGGCCGCGTCGGCCACCCGAGCGAGGTGGTGCAGATCGGCCAGAAGATCCAGGTCAAGGTGCTCAACTTCGACCCGGAGCGCGAGCGCATCAGCCTTGGTCTCAAGCAGCTCCAGCCGTACCCGTGGGAGCACGTCGAGATCAAGTACCCGGTCGGCTCGCGGGTGCGGGGCAAGGTCGTCTCGATCACCGACTACGGCGCCTTCGTCGAGTTGGAGAAGGGCGTCGAGGGTCTCATCCACATCAGTGAGATGAGCTGGACCCGCCACGTGCGTCACCCGTCGAAGATCCTCAACGTCGGGGACGAAGTCGAAGCGATGGTGCTCCGCGTCGACAAGGGCAATGAGAAGATCTCGCTCGGTCTCAAGCAGGTCGAGCCGGACCCGTGGCAGACGATGGACCAGAAGTACCCGCAGGGCATGCGCCTCGCCGGGAAGGTCCGCAACCTGACCAACTTCGGCGCCTTCGTCGAACTCGAGGAGGGCATCGACGGTCTGGTGCACATCTCCGACATGTCGTGGACCAAGCGCGTCAACCACCCGAGCGAAGTGGTCAAGAAGGGCGACCGCGTCGACGTCGTGGTGCTCGCGGTCGACAAGGAGAACCGCCGGATCTCGCTCGGTCTCAAGCAGACGCGCCCGGACCCGTGGTACAACCTCGCCGAGACCTACCCGGAAGGCTCGTTCGTGACGGGCAAGGTCAGCAAGGTGCTCGACCGCGGTCTGATCGTCGACATGGCCGAGGACATCGAAGGCTTCGTGCCGATCTCGCAGCTCGGTCTCGACAACCTGAAGAAGGCGACCGAGTACTTCGAGGTGGGTGAGGACCTGCGACTCAAGGTCAGCAAGGTGGACACCATTCAGCACCGCATCACGCTGTCGCTGAAGGCGTCGCTCACCGAGATGGACAAGGACGAACTCGAGGCGTTCAAGAACAACCACTCGACCCGCAAGACCATCGTGCAGGACGAGACGGAAGGGAAGCCCGAGGGCGGCAAGAAGAAGGGCAAGCGCGACGACGAGGCGGAAGGCGGCGAAGGTGCAGCGGATGCACCGGCCGACGCTCCGGCCGACGACGCGGCGCCCGCCGCTGCCGCCGAGGAGACCGGCGAGAGCGCGTAAGCGCCCCGCTGCTCCAGCGCACAACGCAACGCCCCCGGTGCCTCGCGGCGCCGGGGGCGTTCGCATGCGCGGCGAGGCCGTCTACGGCAGGCGCGCGGCCAGCGTGAGGTCGAGGCGTTCGGTGGCGCGCGGCGCGCCACCGCGGTGCTCGCGGGTGCCGCCGGAGACGCAGCTGCGTGCCACCGCTCGGCCGCGCGGCGATCCACACTTCGCCGCCGGTCATGCGCGAGCGGAACCACCACTCGTCGGAGGCGAAGGCGCCGAGCACCGCCTCGCGCTCCACCGACTGGTACGCGGCGCCGCACTCGATCCGGGCGCGTGGATCGGCGTCGGCGAGCGTCAGGCTCACGCGCACCGCGTCTCGCTCGCTGCCGGCGCTCAGGTTGCGCGCGGCGTCGGCGTGGACGCCGGCGGCCACCGCGCCCGCAGCCGTCCGTACGCCGAGCTGTGCGATCGCGATCCGGTAGTCGGTGGCGAAGCGGCCCGACGCGACGCGGTTCTGCCGGCCGAGTCCCACGCGCACCAGACTATCGGCACGGCCGAACAGGAACGTGGCGACCGCGAGGTCCGCGCCGCGCGCCGCGCCGTCGCGAATGCTCCACCGCGCTTCGGCCGCCGCCAGGCGGACGTCGTCGGTGTCGACGTGGCGCGCGCGCCAGGCGCCGGCGCCGAGGTGCAGCATGTCGAAGCGCGCGGTCGGCGCCGACCACGTGAGCGCGACGCCCAGCGGCCGCAGGTCCGCGTCCCACACCAGCGAACTCGCGCGCCACGGCACCGCCGCCTGACCGACCGCCACCGCCGCGTCGCCCGCGTGCACCCAGAGCGCCGCACGATCGAGCACCAGCGGACGCGCCGGTTCGTTGACGCCATCGAGACGCACCAGCGCGCGGCGCTCTGCCGCGTCGCGCGCCCACGCACTCGGCGTGAGGGCGGCGCCCGCCTCCACCTCGACGCGCGGCGACAGCGTCCACCGCACACCGCCGCGCACACGCGCGTCGTTCTCATGCACCGCCGTGGCGCCGTCCGCGCGGCCCGGCGGCAGCGGCGATGCGTGCAGCGTGCTGAGGCGCACGTCGCCGTAGGGAGACAGCGGCCGACCGAACAACGCGACGCCGCCCGGGGCGAAGTACGCCGCACTATCGGCGTCGGCCTGGGCGAACGCGGGAGAGGCCGCGCACACGAGCGCGGCGGTGGTGGCGAGGGCGCGGAGCATGGGGACTCCTCCTGGGGAACGGACGGCTAGGACGACTGTAGGTGGTCGAGCGCGCGCGCGATGTCGTGCATCGACGCCGGACGCGCCTCGGGCGCGACGGCCATGCACGCGGCGATGAGTGCGTCGAGTGCGGGCGGCAGCGACGGCTGCCCCTGACGTGGCGTCGGCGCGGGCGTGGCGATTTTCTCGGCGAGCAGTGCCTCTAGCGTGGTGGCGCGGAAGGCGCGCTGTCCGGTGAACAGCTCGTGGAAGAGGACGCCGCACGCGTAGATATCGCCGCGGGCATCGGGCGCCGCGGCGAGTTGCAAATGCTCCGGTGCCATGTAGTGCGGCGTGCCGGCGAGCACCACGGCCTCGCCGTCGCGCGCCGCACGCCGCGGCCGCGCCAGGCCGAAGTCCGCGATCTTCGCGTGGCCGGTGAGCTCGACGAGCACGTTCTCCGGCTTGAGATCGCCGTGCACGATGCCGGCATCGTGCGCGGCCGCGACGCCGGAGACGATCTGCCGGGCCAGTCGCAGGCCGGCCGCGAGCGGCAACGCACTGCCGTGCGGGAGCAAGGCGCGCAGCGACACACCGCGCACGTACTCCATCGTCACGAAGGCGAGCGTGCCCTCGACACCGAAGTCGTAGGTGCGCAGCACGTGCGGATGCGTCACCCGCCGCGCCAACCGCAATTCCTGCTTGAGTCGTTCGACGTCCTCGTCATCGCCCCAGCGCGAGGGCCGCAGCATCTTGAGCGCCACCATCTCGCCGAGCTCGCGATCGCGCGCTTTGTAGACGACGCCCATCGCGCCTTCGCCGAGAACGCCGACCATTGCGTAGCGCCGTGCGAAGACCGCGCCGATGTCGACCGGGCGGAACGCCGAGGGCGCGGGGACGGCCGGCGGCGGGCCAGCGTCGAGCGTCGCGTCGGAGAGCGCGAGCGTGGTGTCGGGGGCGAGCACCGCGGTGGGCGCGTCAGCCTCGACGCGGGTGAGCACCGCCGCGTCGCCCGGCTCCGGCACACTGCGCGCGATCTCGGCGACGAACTCCTCCATCTCGCGCCGTGCCCGCAGGTCGGCGAGCAGCGCGTTGAAGGCGCCGGCGAGCCGTCCGATTTCGTCGCCGCGCGTCACCGTGATGCGATGGCGGAAGTCGCCGTCGCGCGCCGATTCCGCGGCCGCCACCAACGCGCGCACCGGCCGCATCAGCCAGCGCGACAGCGAGTACGACACGCCGAACGTGACCACGATCGACAGCAGACCGACCACCAGCAATGTCCACTCGATACGGCGGAACGGCGCCACCACGCGGTCGGGCGAGGCGAGCGAGACGACCACCGCATGCACCGCGCCGCCGGCATCGCGGAGCGGCCGCACGCTCGCCATCCAGGATTCGCCATGCAGGTGGACGCGGCGAGGTGCCGGGGCCACGCCGCGCTGCACTGCATCCCACACGTCGGATGCACCGCGCAGCGCCGCGGGCAGGTCGTCGGCCGCATCCGCCAGCGTGCCGGCCGCCACCGCCGGCTCCGGGCCGGCGAGCGAGAAGTAGACGACGTCGGCGCCGCTGGCGCGTTTGGCGTCGAGCGCGGTGCGCGGCGTGATCTCGCGCGCGGCGAGCAGCACGCCTTCGACCGAGGCGCCGCCCGCGGCGATGGGCGCCGCCGCCGCGATGTAGACGCGCCGCCCAGACGCCAGCACGCCGCCGGCCTCGCCTCCGGCCAGCGCTGCGTCGACGAAGGCGCGTGCGGCGTCGCCGCTGACGTCGCCGGACGCGGCGAGCGTCCAGCCGTCGGCGCGCGCCGCCAGGAGGATGTCGGCGCCCACCGCCGCGCGCCGTTCGTCGAGCAAGTCGCGCACCGACGCCGGATCGCCCTCGGCGACGTACGCACCGAACGCCGGATCGCCGGCCACCAGCCGTGCGGCTTCGCTGAGGTGCGCGATTTGTTGCCGCGACAACGCCGCCTGCACGCTGTCGCTCGCCGCCAGCGCCTGCTGCACCGTGGTGCGCGCGATCCGCGACGCGCGCCACGCCGTGGTCACCACCGCGGCGCCCACCGAGAACACGATGAGCCCGCCGCACACCAAGAAGACGCGCGTCCCAAATCCGACGCCGCGCGGCCGCCTAGCGGTAGCCGTCGTCACCACTCGCCTTCGCGTAGGGTTTGCCGGTCTTGTTCAAGTGAGCGGGCACGCCGGACACCCGCGCGTCGAGGCTCACCGCCACGGCGCCCGCCGGGACGCTGACGTCTCGGGTCACCGGCGCGCCGGCGCGCCAGTGCCACACACTCAGCGTGCCGCCTCCTTCGGGCACTCCCTCGACCACGAACTGGCCGCTCGCGTCGAGCGCCGCGACGTACGGCGTTTCGAGCACCGCGACGAACGCCGCCATCTGGTGGTGCACGTTGCAGAACACGCGGACGATGCCGGGCTCCGTGAAGGCCACGCTCTTGCCGGCGCCGGTGCGATACAACCCGAGGTCGAAGCGATTGCCGCCGCTCACCGAGAACACGTTGTGCAGGATGGGATCGGCATTGGGGAAGCGCACCGTGCTGCCGCGCGGTACCGTGCAGGCACGCGGCGCAAACGTCTTGTCCTTGGTGGCGATCTCGAACGTGCGCGGCGTGACGGTGGCGCCGCGGGCCGGCGTGAACCAGACGAAGCCGTCGCGCGGATCCCCGGCGCGGCCGTCGGCCTCACGCAACGTGACCGTGCCGGCGAGGCGTCCGGCGCGCGCCGGGTGGGGCGCGCCGAAGGCGGTGATGGTGGCGAGTGCGAGTGCGGCGAAGCCTCGAGGACCCACGGCGTCGACACTCCTGGAGAGTTTGAGAGGGCGCGGCACCGCGCGGACCTGTGCCGGACGGCGAGCATGCCGGGCAGCTCGGCCATCGTCAAGGCGGGCCGGACTTGCCCTGGCTGGGCACATTCCCGACAATGCGCCGCATGCCGACCTCATCCGACGCGCCGCGCGCGATCGCCCTGCCGACCTTCGCCCGCGCTCTGGCGTTCTGGACGAAGCTCGGATTCATCTCGTTCGGCGGGCCCACCGGTCAGATCGCCATCATGCACGAGGAACTCGTCGAGCGCCGGCGCTGGATCAGCGAGGAGCGGTTCCTCCATGCCCTGTCGTACTGCATGGTGCTTCCGGGGCCGGAGGCACAGCAACTCGCGACCTACGTTGGCTGGCTGCTCCACGGCGTGCCCGGCGGCGTCGCGGCGGGCGCTCTCTTCGTCCTGCCCTCGCTCGTGCTGTTGCTCGGACTGTCGTGGGCCTACGCGGCGCACGGCACGCTGCCGGCGGTGCAGGGCGTCCTGCTCGGGATCAAACCGGTGGTGATCGCCATCGTCGCGGTGGCGCTGTGGCGCATCGGGTCGAAGTCGTTGAAGACGCCGGCGCAACTCGCGCTTGCGGTAGCCGGCGGCGTGGCAATCGCGCTGCTGCATGCGCCGTTTCCCCTCGTCGTGTTGGGCGCCGGCGTGGTCGGGTTCGCCGGCGCGCGGGTGGCGCCGGCGCAGTTTCGGGGTGCCGGCGGCGGGCACGGTGCGGGCGGCCAGGCGCCCGAGGGCGGCGCGGCGCTCGACGCCCTGCTCGATGCACGCCGGCACGTGCAGCCGAGCGTGGCGCGGACTCTGCGCATCGTGGCGGCACTCGTCGTGTTGTGGGGCGGGCCGATGGCCGCCGCCTTCGCCCTGCGCGACACGGTGCCGGTGCTGTGGCAGCAGGGGCTGTTCTTCTCGCAGGCCGCGCTGGTGACGTTCGGGGGGGCGTACGCGGTGCTGCCGTACATCGCGTTCGCCGGGATCACCACCTTCGGCTGGGTGACCGCGCCGCAGATGATCGACGGGCTCGCGCTCGGCGAGACGACGCCGGGTCCGCTCATCATGGTGACGACGTTCGTCGGCTTCCTCGGCGGCTGGACGCATGCCGGCGCCTGGTCGCCGCTCGCCACCGCGATGACGGCGGGCGTGCTGACCACGTACATGACCTTCCTGTTCTCGTTCTTCTTCATCTTTCTCGGCGCCCCGTACATCGAGCGCTTCCGCGGCCACGCCAGTGTCTCGGCGGCGCTGGCGGGCGTGAGCGCCGCGGTGGTGGGCGTCATCGCCAACCTCGGCGTGTACCTCGCGGCTCATGTGTTCGTGCCAGACGGCCGCATCGACCTCGTGGCCGTGGCGATCGCGGTGGCGGCGTTCGCAGGGTTGCGATGGCGGCAGTGGCCGATGCACGCGGTGGTGCTGGCGGGGGCCGTGGTGGGCGTGGCGCGCGTGCTCGCGGCGCGGTAGGATTCCCGCACGATGAGTGCACCCTGGTCCGATCCGCCATCTCACGCGCCGCTCGATGCGACGCGGCGCGCCCTGTTCGATGTCGCGGGACTGTACGAGGTGGCGAGCCACCTGCTCGGTGTGCGCGACGCGGCTGTCATCGCCTCCCGTGTCGTGCACTCGGCGATCGGCACGTTGGCGGTGGAGGCCGGCGCGCTCTACCTCCAGGATGCGACGGGCAAGCTGCAGTGTGCGTACGCCACCACCGACGACTGGCCCTCCAGCGTGAGCGGGTGGTCCGCCGCGCAGGGTGCTGCGGTGTTGCGCGCCGGGGTGGCTGCCCGCGGTGACGATGCGTGGCCCGCCGTCGACGCATGGCCGCACGCCGCCGTGGTCGGGGCGATTGCCTACGGCGACGCGCTGCTCGGTGTGCTGGTGCTCGGCGCGTCCCTGGTGCCGGACGCATCGGTCGATCGCCACCTGGCGGCGGCCTTTGCCGGGCTGGCAGCGCGCGCGCTCCACGCGGCCGCGGACAGTGGCCCGCGCGACGCCGCGGCCCTGCGGCGCCTGCATCCCGCTCTGCGCGCCTTCGACGGCGAGAGCGCAGCGGTGCGCGACCTCTGCGAACAGCTGCTCGCCGTGGCGCCGAGTCCGTGCGCGGTCGTTCTCAGCGGCGAACCTGGAAGTGGGCGCAGCTTGGCGGCGCGCGTCCTGCATGCGCTCTCGCCGCGCGCCGGCGGGCCCTTCACCGAGATCGACTGCGCCCTCCTCGATCCGGTACTGCTCGAGCGCGCCTTGTTCGGCGACGCGGCGCGAGACGGCGCCGAGGAGACGCCGGGCTTGTGTCGCCTGCATGCCGGCGGCACGGTGGCGCTCGCGCATGTCGAAGCCTTGGCGCCAAGCACGCAAGATGCGATCGCCGCCGTGCTCCGCACCGGACAGGTGCATCGCGTCGGGGAAGCGTCGACGGAGCGCGTCGACGTGCGCTTCATCGCGCTGGCGGCGGGCGATTTGCGCGGCGATAGCGGCCGCCCGCGATTGCGTGAAGACCTTGCGTACCGGCTGTCGGCGTTCGGTGTGCGGGTGCCCACCCTTGCCGAACGTCGCGAGGACGTGCCGTCGCTCGTTGCACGCTTCCTCGCCACCGCCGCCGATGCCGGCGGCCGTCCGTCGTGGCACGTCGCGCCGGATGCACTGCTCTTGCTTCGCCACGCGGCTCTCGCCGGCCACCTCGGTCATCTGCAACGGGTGGTGGCCGCGGTCGCGCGCGGCGCCGCGCACGATGTCCGCATCACCGCCGCCCACGTCGAGCGCGCGCTGCGCGAGTGCGAAGGGGCGAGCTAGCGGACGGTCAGCGGCAGACGTGTGATTTCGAGGTCGCCTGCTGCCACGCCCGCCGCCGCCGCGCGTCGCCGGATCATCTCCAACACGCCCTCGAGCGTGTAGCGCGTCGATCCGCTCACGGGCGCCCCTTCGACGAAGTGCACGCCGCGCGTGGCGTTGAGCGCTCGCTCGTCTGCCACGTCGGCCAGGAGCCCGCGCATCCACGGCTGCGGCGCGCGAAAGGCCACCAGAGCGATGTCGACGCGTCCGCGCGGCGAGTCGAGCACCCAGTGCCCGCGGCGCGGGAGAGACGCCAATGCGTCGGCACGCACGCGTTCCGGCGCGCTCGTGGTCAGCGCGTAGGCAGGTTCGGCGGTATCGCCGCAGAGGACGTAGACCTCCGCATCCGCGGTGGGCAGCAGTTGGAGGCTGAGGGCGGCGCCGGCGGGCACCGGAGCGCCCGCGGTTACCGGCCGCCCCGCCGCCGTCGCAGTGCGCGCCGCGAACAGCGTGGGATGCATGGCGAAGGCCGGCGGCGCAGACATTGCGGGGGAGGCCGCGGCTGACCGTGCGGGTCCGGCGTGCGGCGCGGGAGCCGTCGCAACTGCGCGTTCGGCCGCCGGCCGCGTGCGCGCCCACAGTGCGAACCCCGCCGCGGCGCATGCCGCCACCGCGAGCACACCGAACGCGAACCACCGCGCCGGGCGACGTGCCGGGGCTGGCCCGTCGGCGGTCGCGCCAACCGCGCGTGCCAGTGTCCGTCCGAGATCACCGGCCGAATGCGGGCGATCGCGCGGATCGTCGGCCAGCGCGCGTTCGATGACATCGGCGAAGGCGGCCGGCAGATCCGGCCGGACGTCCAGCAGCGGCACCAACGGCGGCGCCGTGGCGCCGCTGCCCTCCAGCCCCGCGGGCGCCTCGCGCGGATAGCGCCGCGTCACGAGGCGATACAGCAGGAGCCCCACGGCGTAGATGTCGGACGCGGGGGAGGGAGACTCCCCGCGCAGGAGTTCCGGCGCCGTGCTGACCGGCGTCCCGAAACGCACGAACGCCGGCCCGTCTCCCCACACGGGCCGGCGTTCACTCGCCGCGCCGAAATCCATCAGCACGATGCGTCCGCCTTCTTCGCGCATCACGTTGCGCGTGGTGACATCGCCGTGGACGAGTCCGGCGTGATGCACGGCGGCGAGGGCACCGCACAGGTCGGCCCCGATGGCCGCCGCCTCTCGCGCGCTCAGCGTGCCGTGGCGCGACAACCATTGTTCGAGCGTTTCGCCCCGGATCAACTCGCACCACAGGCCCACGCGTCCCTCGTGCGTGGCGACGCCGAAGATCGACTCGACGTGCGGGTGTCGCACCCGCGCCATGCGCCGTGCTTCGCTCACGAAATGCCGCGCGCTGGCGCGTGCATCGGCGTCGGGGCGGCGGAGTTTGAGCGCGACCTCGCGATCGAGCCGCGGGTCGTAGGCGCGATACACTTCGCCAAAACTGCCGCTGCCGAGGCGGCCGCGCAAACTGAGCGGGCCCCACTGCGTGAGCTCGGCGGGCAGCGTGGGCGCCTCCGCGTCGGCCGGTGCCTCGAGTGGCGAGACCGTGCGATACACCTCGGCGATGCGCGCGAGGTGGGCGAACGCCCGCCGCGTCGGCTCATCGGGCGACGGTGGCAACGGCGACCCGTCCGTGAGCGCTTCAGCCAGCTCCAGCAGAGGGTCCGGAGTCGAGTCCGGCATCGGGATCTCCTTCGCGATTTGCGGTTCGCTCGGCGGGAAGCACACTGGGGAAACGCCGGCGGCCGCCAAACCGCACGGGCTAGCTGTCCGGTGCCACGTGCTTCATCGATTCGGCCAAGCGGGCGAGGGCCCGCGCCACCACCATCCGTGCAGCGTTCTCGCTGGGACGGCCGAGTGCGTCGGCAATCTCCTGATGGCTGTACCCGAATTCGATGCGCAGGATGACCGCTTCCTGTTGTTCCTCGGTCAGCTGGGCGAGCGCGGCTTCGTACGCCTCCATGACCTCGCGGCCCATGGCGTGCTCGAGCAGGGACGGACTGGCGTCGGCCAGCGTGTCGGGCACTTCGACGGCGCCGCCGCCGCGGCGCGCTGTGCGACGCAGTTCGTCGCGCACCGAATTCAGCAAGATGCGACGTAGGTACGCGAGGAACGCCCCTTCGCGCATCGCGGTGAAATCGTCGAGGTGATCGAGCGCGCGTATCAGTGCCACTTGGACGAGGTCGTCGGTCTCGAGACCGGCCCGCGCGTACCCGGGCAGACGCCCGTGCGCCCACCGTTGCAGGGCCGGCAGCACGCGCTGCACCAGGCGGGTGCGCGCGACATCGTCACCGGCGCGGGCGCGCACCAACAGCACAGCGGTGGATTCCTGCGGGGAGCCCTCGGTCATGGTGTGCCTGTCTCCTCGGACGCGCGCTGCACGAGCACGCCGTGGGCGCGTGCGACGTAGCCGCGTCCCTCGACCTGCCACCAGTAGGACCCGCGTGGCGCGGGCCGTCCGTTCGCGGTGCGGCCGTCCCACGCGAGCGTGACGGGCACGCCGGCGCGCAGGGCGCCGGTCGTTCCGTGCGCCCACCGGCGGCCGCGCACATCGTACACGCTCCAGCTTGCGGTCGTCCCGCCGGTCTGCGCCGGTGGCGGTGTGAGGGTGGCGCGCAGTCCCGCGGTCAGGCCCGGCGAAGCGAGCAGGCGCAACACCGGCGGCGGATCGCCCACGGCGAATGTCGTGTCGCTCTCGACGCGTGCGTAGGGAGACAGACGCGTCAGTCGCAGGCGGGCCGCCGGGCTGGGCGTCGCGGGCGTGCGCACTCGCGCCACTCCGCCGGCTGCCGCCGTCGCCAGGGTGGACCACGTGGCGCCGTCGTCGAGCGACAGTTCGATGTCGACCGGCCCGCCACCGTCCCATTCGACCGTCGCGCTGTCCCCGGCGGCCCAGCGGGTGGAGGCGCGCGGGAGACGCAGCGCGAGTCCCTGGCTGAGATAGGCGAGTTGCCCGCGCGGAGCCGTGAGGTCGAGGTAGCTGAACGCCGGCGCGCCCGACGGGTCTAGGACGAGCGAGGGGAAATCCCCGGCGAACACCGGCAAGCCGGGATACTGGATGTCCCAGCCGTCGACGCCTTCGACCGCATACTTCACGCGCACCTCGAAGTAGTCGTAGTAGGCAAGGCGCATGCGCTCGGTGGCGTCGAGCGCCAGCGACACGTACTGCGCGCCGTAGCCGATGCCGTCCGCCACCTCGATGTCCCACGATCCGTCCGCGCGTTCGCGGGCGTACTTCACGTGCTTGCCGTGTCGCGCGGCGGCCGTCAGCCCCGGCGATGAACTCACATTCGCGAAGTCGGTGTAGCCGATCGCCGCGCGTCCGTGTGGATCGAGGGCGATCGCGGTATAGCGTCCGACATCGCCGAGTACATCGAGCGTGCGAACCGTCCACGCGCCGCCGCGTCGCACCGCGTACTTGAGATCGCCCGCCGCCGCGTCGTAGTAGGCGATGTGTGGCTCGTTCGCGGCATCGGTCGCGATCGACGAATACTCGCCGACATCGCGCACCGCGAACGCGTCGACGGAGTCGGCGGCTTCGAGTTGCCACCGCACGCCGTCGTGCCAGGCATGCCGCAGCGCACGGCGATCTTCGTCGTAGTAGGCGATGTGCGCGTGACCGGCGCCGTCGACACACATCGACACGTGCGCGCCGACCACTCCGGCGGTGTCCACCGCTTGTGTCTGCCACCCGGCCGCCGTGCGCCAGGCGTAGCGGAGGTCGCCGTGCAACTCGTCCTGGTAGGCGATGCGCGGCGCGCCGTCGCGATCGAGCGCCAGGGCGACCGCCGTGTGCCAGCCAGTTTGTCCGGTGATCCGGGCGACGGTCACGGTGTCCCAGTCGGCACCGCGGCGCGTGGCGTACTTGAGCGCGGCGCGTCCGATGTCGGCGTAGGCGACGTGCGGCCGGCCGCGGCCGTCGAGCGCCTGGCTGGTGAAGTAGCCGCAGTCGCCGGCGGCGTCGGCCACCGCACTCCACCACGGCGATTCGAGGGCGGCGTGGCCGGGCGCGGCGGTTCCGAGGGCGAGGACGGCCCCGGATGCCAGGGCGGCACGAGCCCAGCCGGGACGGGTGTGGCGGAGGCGGATCGGGTCGGAACGCATGCGGCGCAGTATCCGGACCCGGCGCTCCATTGCCAAGGCTTTCGGGGAGTTCCGCGGGCGGCTTCAGGTGGCCTCGCGGGCGCCTCGGAAGTGTCGGACCCGGGGTGTATGGTGGGGGAGTCAGAGCCACCGGAAGACCTCCGGCAGCCGGCCGCGAGCGCTCGGGAAATTTCCTGCCGGGCGGGTGTCGATTTCCGTTGCGCGCCGGATTCGGCTACAAGATATTGTGGCCCGCCCTGGACGGGCCACAACACTCTGCGTCACCGCCGGCGCCGCCGAGCCCCCAGTCGCTCGCCGCCGGCCGTGGTGTCTCTCCCCGAAAATGGGGGACCGCAGGGTCGCGACAGTACACCCTCCACTGACGGAGGCAGTCCCCATGAAGATCGTTCGTAAGTTCACCACGGCGGGCCAGGATCCCTACGCCGGAATCGCCTTCGAGCCGCGCGATTCGCGCATCGTCAACCCGGACGGGTCGGTGGTGTTCGAAGCACGCGGCATGCAGGTGCCGGCGCACTGGTCGCAGGTCGCGGTGGACATCCTCGCCCAGAAGTACGTCCGTCGCGCCGGAGTGCCGGCCGTCACCCGCCGTGTCGCCGAGGACGGAGTGCCCGAGTGGGCGCAGCGCGCGGTGGCCGACGATGTCGCCCTGGCAGCGCTGCCGGACGCGCAGCGCTACGGCGCCGAGCGCGACGCCCGCCAGGTGTTCTCGCGTCTCGCCGGATGCTGGACGTATTGGGGCATCACCCACCACTACTTCGACACGCTGGACGATGCGCGCGCGTTCCACGACGAGATGTTGTACATGCTCGCCGCGCAGATCGCCGCGCCCAACTCGCCGCAGTGGTTCAATACCGGTTTGCACTGGGCCTACGGCATCGACGGTCCGCCGCAGGGGCACTGGCGTGTCGACCCGCGCTCCGGCACCGCGGCGCACACCAGCAGCGCCTATGAATTCCCGCAGCCGCACGCCTGCTTCATCCAGTCGGTCAGCGACGATTTGGTGAACGAAGGCGGCATCATGGATCTGTGGGTGCGCGAGGCGCGCATCTTCAAGTACGGCTCGGGCACCGGGTCGAACTTCTCGCGTCTACGCGCGGCCGGCGAGCCGCTCTCGGGCGGCGGCAAGAGCTCCGGCCTCATGAGCTTCCTGCGCATTGGCGACCGCGCGGCGGGCGCCATCAAGTCGGGCGGCACGACGCGCCGCGCCGCCAAGATGGTGTGTCTCGACCTCGACCACCCCGACATCGAAGCGTTCATCGACTGGAAGGTGATGGAGGAGCAGAAGGTCGCCGCGCTGGTGGCTGGCGCGCGTCAGCTCGAGCGCCACCTCCAAGCGATTCTTCGCGCCGCGTCCGATCCGTCGCTCAACGGCGCCTCGCTCGCAGACCGTGCAAACCCGAAGCAGAACCCGCTCGTCGCGCGTGCCGTGCGCAGCGCCATCGAAGGCGGCTTGCCGACCGGCGTGGTGCAGCGCGCGCTCGACCTCGCGAAGCAAGGCTTCACCAACTGCCGCGTCGACATGTTCGACACCGACTGGGACGGTGCCGGCTACGGCACCGTGTCGGGACAGAACTCGAACAACTCGATCCGCGTGCCGAACAGCTTCTTCGCGATGCTCGACACCGGTGGGCCGTGGGAGCTGAAGCACCGCACCACCGGCAAGGTGGCGAAGAGCGTCCCGGCGCAGGAGCTGTGGGATCGCATCGCGTACGCCGCGTGGTCGTCGGCCGACCCCGGCATCCAGTACGACACGACGATCAACGAATGGCACACGTGTCCGGCGGACGGGCCGATCCTGGCGAGCAACCCGTGCTCGGAGTACATGTTCCTCGACGACACCGCGTGCAACTTGGCGTCGGTGAACTTGGTGAAGTTCCTGCGGGCCGACGGCGGTTTCGACATCGACGGCTACACGCACGCGTGCCGTCTGTGGACGGTGGCGCTCGAGATCTCGGTGCTCATGGCGCAGTTCCCGAGCCGGCCGATCGCCGAGAAGAGCTACATGTACCGCACGCTCGGTCTCGGCTACGCGAACCTCGGTACCGTGATCATGCGGCTCGGCCTGCCGTACGACTCGCCGCAAGCGGTGGCGCTGGCCGGCGCTTTGACCGCGATCCTCACCGGCGAGGCGTATGCGACGTCTGCCGAGATGGCGCGTGAACTCGGACCGTTCCCGGGTTACGGCCGCAACCGTGACGCGATGCTGCGGGTCATTCGCAATCACCGCCGCGCCGCGTGGAACGCGCCGCAGACCGAATACGAAGCGCTGACCATCGCCCCGGTGTCGATCGATTCGCACTTCTGCCCGCGCGATCTGCTCGCTGCGGCGCGTGAGGCGTGGGACCGTGCGCTCGCGCTCGGCGATCAGCACGGCTATCGCAACGCGCAGGTCACGGTGATTGCGCCCACCGGCACCATCGGCTTGCTGATGGACTGCGACACCACCGGCATCGAGCCGGACTTCGCGCTCGTGAAGTTCAAGAAGCTGGCGGGCGGTGGATACTTCCGGATCATCAACCAGTCGCTGC
This sequence comes from Candidatus Eiseniibacteriota bacterium, assembly GCA_044229145.1. Taxonomy (GTDB): domain Bacteria; phylum Eisenbacteria; class RBG-16-71-46; order CAZEPH01; family CAZEPH01; genus JBKJUD01. Next base: position 51,007 of record JBGATO010000021.1, read on the forward strand.
CGCCGGCACTCGCGCGTCTCGGCTACACCGACGCGCAGATCGACGACATCGTGACCTACGCGCGCGGCACCGGCACGCTGCGCGGCGCGCCGGCGCTCGACCACGCGGCGCTCACCGCGAAGGGCTTCACCGCCGCGGCTCTCGAGACCGTCGAGAAGGCGCTCGGGCAGGCGTTCGACATCCAGTTCGCGTTCAACAAGTGGACGCTCGGCGAGGAATTCTGCCGCGAGGCGCTCGGGCTCACCGCGGAGCAGTTGGCGGACCCCGGCCTCAATGTCCTGCGCGCGATGGGCTTTACCGCGCAGGAGATCGAGGCGGCGAACGACTACGTCTGCGGCCGCATGACGGTGGAGGGCGCACCGCACCTCAAGGACGAACACTACGCCGTGTTCGACTGCGCGAACCGCTGCGGCCGTCTCGGCACGCGTTCGATTCGCGCCGAGGCGCACATCGAGATGATGGCGGCCGCGCAACCGTTCATCAGCGGCGCGATCTCGAAGACCATCAACCTGCCGGCGAGCGCCAGCATCGCCGACGTGCAGGCGGCGTACCGCATGGGCTGGGAGCGCATGCTCAAGGCGGTGGCGCTCTACCGGGACGGCTCGAAGTTGAGCCAGCCGCTCAATGCGTTCGTGGATCTCGCGGACGAGGCGAGCTTCGGCGCCGACGCGAGTGACACGATGCCCGCGGCGGCCGCGTCGCCGGCCATCGAGGAAGCGGCCACCAAGTTCGTCGAGCGCGTGCTCTCCAGCCACGAGCGTCGCGTGCGGTTGCCGGACCGTCGCCGCGGCTACACGCAGAAGGCGAGCGTCGGCGGCCACAAGGTCTACCTGCGCACCGGCGAGTACGAGGACGGGTCGCTCGGCGAAGTGTTCATCGACATGCACAAGGAAGGCGCGGCCTTCCGCAGCTTGATGAACTGTTTCGCGATCGCCATCTCGCTCGGCTTGCAGCACGGCGTGCCGCTGGAGGAGTTCGTGGACGCATTCGTGTTCACGCGTTTCGAGCCCAACGGCATGGTCACCGGCAACGCGCGCATCAAGCTCGCGACGTCGATCATCGACTACATCTTCCGTGAGCTAGCGGTCGAGTACCTCGGACGCTATGACCTGGTGCAGGTCCACCCCGAGGACGTGCGCAACGACGCGGTGAAGCCGGTGCGCCCGGTGAAGCCGTCGAGCGCGACCGCGGGACGCCAGTCCACGTCGCCGGCGAACGCACCGGCGGCGCCGCCGGCCAAGCCGTCGAGCAGCGGTTCCGGTGCGGGCGAGGCGCCAATGGCGAGCGTGGCGGCGGTGGCAACCGAGAAGCGCGAGCTCTTGCCGGTCGCGGCAATCCTCGGCGACACCGCCGACAAGGGCGGACACGAGGTGCCACCGAGCGCCTCGATCGCCGCTGCCAAGTCGGCTGCGGCGAAATATCAAGAAGCGCGCCTCAAGGGCTACGAGGGCGATCCGTGCCGCGAGTGTGGGCAGATGACGATGGTGCGGAACGGCACCTGCCTGCGCTGCGACAGCTGCGGGTCGACCAGCGGGTGTAGCTAGAGGCAGATGATCGCGCGCGGGACACCTCGCGCGCGGAGGACCGGAGCCCGGGGTGCCATCGGCGTCCCGGGCTCAGCCATGGAGGCCGCGGTCCTCTCCGACTTTCCGCGGCGGACGGTCACACGTATGCTGATGACATCCGCCCGCCGTCTCATGCCTGGCGCGGCTCACACGCAGCCGCCGGGCATGTCCTGCCGATGAGATCCCTGATGACGCCACAACGACGACCCCTGCGACTCCGCGCCGCCGGCTTGCGGCTGCCCGTGCTTGCCGTCTGCCTGCTCGCGGCCGCTGCGCGGCTTGCCACTGCCGCATCGGATCACACCGCACCGTGCGTGCCCGCCAACGCGCCGTCGGGTGACGACATGCATTGGCTCGAGGGCTTCCAACGCGGCGGCGCGTCCTGTCCGGTGTTCGCGCTGACGCAGTATCGCGGCGAGATCATCGCCGGCGGATTGTTTCCGTACGCCGGCACCATCGCCACCAGCTATCTCGCGCGCTGGACGGCGAACGGGTGGGTGGGCCTCGGCGGGGGACTCGACGGTCCGGTGCATGCGCTCACGGTGTACGACGGCGTGCTGATCGCCGGGGGCGCCTTCACGCATGCCGGCGCCGTCAGTGTCCCCGGGATCGCGGCGTGGGACGGCGCGCACTGGACCGCACTCGGGGCGGGCATCAGCGGCGGGACGGCGACGGTGGAAGCGCTCACGGTCTGGAACGGCGTCCTGGTGGCGGGCGGCAATTTCACGCAAGCCGGCGCCGCACCAGTGGCCAACGTCGCGGTGTGGGACGGCGCGGCGTGGACCGCGTGCGGCAGCGGTGTCAACGGAACCGTGTTGTCGCTGCTCTCCTACAACGGGAGCGTGGTGGCCGGTGGCGCGTTCACGCATGCCGGCGGAAACGCCGCGAGCTACGTGGCGAGTTGGAACGGCAGCGCGTGGAGCGCGATGGGCGCCGGACTCAGCGGCGGCTTCTTCCAGCCCGGCGTCGCGGCGCTTGCGGCGTACGGAGGCGCACTGGTCGCGGGCGGCGATTTCGCCCTGAGCGGCGGAACGACGCTGCACAACATCGCCAGCTGGAACGGCAGCACGTGGAGCTCGCTGGGATCCGGTGCGGACGACGCGGTGAACGCGCTCGGCGTGTGGCAATCGTCGCTGGTCGCCGGAGGCGCGTTCGCCAAGTTCGGCGCGGTGTCGGCGGCGAATCTCGGAAGCTGGAACGGAAGCGCCTGGACGGCGTTCGGCAGCGGTGCGGACAACACCGTGCGCGCGGTGCTCGCCACCGGCGATTCGCTGTACGTGGCCGGCGACTTCCGCAGCGTTGCCGGCGTGCAGGCCGACGGCGTGGCGCGCGACCTCGCGGGCGCGTGGTCCGGGCTGGCGAGCAGCGGGGCGGGGCTGAACGGCCTCGTGAATGCCGCCGTGGTCTACAACAATGCGCTCGTGGTGGCTGGCGCGTTCACGCAGGCCGGGAGCGTCGCGGCGCAGAACATCGCACGCTGGGATGGTGCGGGATGGACGGCGCTCGGTGCCGGCATCAACGGACCGGTCGCGGCGCTGACGCAGTTCAACACGTCGCTGTTCGCCGCGGGCGACTTCACGCAGGCCGGCTCCGTCGCCGCCACGGATGTCGCGCGCTGGGACGGCACCGCGTGGTTCGCCACCGGGAGCGCGTCCGGGGGAGCCACGGGCGCGTACTCGTGCCTGGCGGTGCATAACGGACAGCTCTTCGCCGGCGGCAATCTGCAGCCGACCAGCGGGGCGCGCTTCGGCGCCGTCGAGCGGTGGACCGGGGCGGCGTGGCAGACGGTCGGGTCGGCGAGCGTCTTCGGCAGCTTCGCGGTCCCGACCGTGTACGCGCTGCAATCCTATGGCGGGCAGTTGGTGGCCGGCGGCGAATTCAGCACGATGAGCTCGGTGTCGGCTTCGGCGATCGCGCGCTGGAACGGCACCACGTGG
>JBGATO010000136.1:0-6925 GCA_044229145.1 Candidatus Eiseniibacteriota bacterium
CGACGGCGTCTACGCAGGCAAACCGACCGCCTGCGACGCCTGCCACATGGACGACTACAACGGCGCGACGCCGGATCACCGCGCCGCCGGCTACGCGTCGAATGCCTGCGCCTCGTGTCACACCACGACGACGTGGTCCGGCGCAACCTTCGACCACAACACGACGCAATTCCCGCTGACCGGCGCACACGTCGCCGCCGACTGCATGGCGTGCCACGCCGACAACGTGTTCGACGGGAAATCGACCGACTGCCAAACGTGCCACCAGGCCGACTACGACGGTGCGGCCGATCCGCCGCACACGGCGACGGCGATGCCGCCGGCCGAGTGCGCCTCCTGCCACACGACATCCTCGTGGGATGGCGCGCCGTTCGACCACACGCGCACCGACTTCGCATTGACCGGCGCGCACGTCAGCGCCGACTGCCAGGCCTGTCACGCTGACAAGGTCTACGCCGGCAAGCCGACCGCCTGCGACGCCTGCCACATCGACGACTTCAACGCCGCGACGCCGAGTCACACCGCGGCCGGCTTCGCCTCGAGCGCCTGTGCGTCGTGTCACACGACGGCCACGTGGAGCGGCGGCACCTACGATCACACCGTCACACAGTTCCCGCTCACCGGCGCGCACGTCAGCGCCGACTGCATGGCGTGCCACGGGGACAACGTCTTCGCCGGCAAGTCGACCGCCTGCGACGCGTGCCACATGGACGATTACAACGCGGCCACACCGGATCACCGTGCGGCCGGCTATCCGTCGTCCTTGTGCGCCACCTGCCATACGACGACGCAGTGGGCCGGCGGCAGCTTCGACCACTCGGCGACGCAATTCCCGCTCACCGGGGCGCACGTCACCACCGATTGCATGGCGTGTCACGCCGACAACGTCTTCGACGGCAAGCCGACCGCGTGCGACGCCTGCCACCTCGACGACTACAACGGCGCAACGCTTGACCACACGGCGGCCGGCTTCGCCTCGAGCGCGTGTGCGTCCTGCCACACCACCACCGCGTGGAGCGGCGGCGCGTACGATCACACGGTGACGCAATTCCCGCTCACCGGCGCGCACGTCGCCACCGATTGCATGGCGTGTCACGCCGACAACGTGTTCGCCGGCAAGCCGACCGCGTGCGATGCGTGCCACATGGACGACTACACCGGCGCGCCGCTCGACCACACCGCGGCCGGCTTCGCGTCCAGCGCCTGCGCGTCGTGTCACACGACGTCGACGTGGGCGGGCGGCAGCTTCGACCACAGCGTGACCGACTTCCCGCTCACCGGTTCGCACGTCAGCGTCGACTGCCTCTCGTGTCACGCCGATCAGGTCTACGACGGTAAGTCGGGCGATTGCCAGAGTTGCCACATCGACGACTACAACGCGGCGACGCCGAATCACCAGCAGCAAGGCTGGCTGGCGAGTGCGTGCACGTCGTGTCACAACACCACGACGTGGTCCGACGCGACCTTCAACCACGATCGCGACTGGTTCCCGATCTACTCCGGCGCGCACCTCGGACGCTGGTCGTCGTGCATGCAGTGCCATCAGGACGTCACGACGTATCTGTCGTTCACCTGCCTGACGTGTCACCCGCACTCCGACAAGCAGAAGACCGACGGCGACCACAGTCAGGTGAACAACTACCGCTACGACAGCAACGCCTGCTATGCCTGTCACCCGCGAGGGAAGGCATGAGGCGGCACGCGCTGACGTTGGCGCTGTGCCTGCTCGCCTCCCGCGCGATGGCGGCGCCTGACGGGCGGACGACGACGCGCGTCGCCTACACCTCGGGCCGCACCGTATACGTCGATGCCGGACGTCTCGATGGACTAGCCAGCGGTGACACCGTGCAGGTGTGGCGCGCCACCGACCGCCTCGGCGATCTGCTCGTGGTGTTCGCCGCGTCGCACCGCGCCTCGTGCGACACGCTGCACGTTTCTGCCATGCCGCAGGCGGGCGATGAGGTGCGTTACGTCGCGCACGCGGTGGCGGCGCCCGACACCACGCAGCGGCACGCCGCCGGCCGCGACTCACTGGCGTCGGCGATCGCGCAACGCGCGGCGGCACGGCGCGGCGCGGCGTCTCTCCGCGGCCGGGCTGGCGTGCGCTATCTGTCGACCGCGCTCGCCGGCATGGAAAGCGGCCACTATCACCAAGTCGCCTTCGACGTGCGTCTCGACGGATTTGGCGGACGCGACGGCCATGCCGACGCCGCACTCGACGTGCGGAGCCGCCGCACCGCGCGCACGCTCTCGGCGGACTCGACGACCACCGAAGCCGTGTCGCGCGTCTATCGCGCCTCGGTCACCCTGCGTGATGGCGGCGGCGCGCACCGCCTGACGCTGGGCCGGCTGTCCTCGCCGACCCTCGCGACGATCAGCTTGTTCGACGGCGCGCTGCTCGAAGTGAACGGTCGCCAGCATCACCTCGGCGTCTTCGCGGGCGCGCAGCCCGAACCGCTGCGCATGGGACTCTCCACCGACATCGTCGAATACGGCGCGTTCGCCGAACTGCACCAGGCGCCACTGGCGCCCGGGCGGTGGACCGCGGCGCTCGGCGCCGTGACCTCGCGGCAGAACGGCGAAACCAATCGCGACTTCCTGTTTGCCCAGGCGTCCTTCACGCGACACGGCAGCTCCGGCATCGTGACGCAGGAACTCGACATCAACCGCGGCTGGCGGCGCGCGCCCGGCGCGGCGACACTTTCGGCGACCTCCACGTTCGCGCTGCTGCGCCACGATCTCGGCGAGAAGCTCTCGCTCCACGCCGGCTACGACTCGCGCCGCAATGTGCGTCTGTATCGTGACCGCCTCACGCCGGAAACCGAATTCGACGATCGCGCGCGGCAGGGGACGACGTTCGGCGTGGGGGTGGAGCCGGCGCGGCCGTTGCGCCTGAGCGGGGAAGCGCGGTGGTCGACGATCGCCGGCCGCGATGCCGCGCATGCGTACAGCGGCGGCGCCGAACTCTCGCACCTGACCGCCGCGCACGCCGTGCTCCGCGTGCGCTACGCCACTTACGACGCGCCGGACTACGCCAGCCACCTGCTCACCGCCGGCGTGCGCTGTGATGTGACCTCGCGCGCCCACCTCGATGTCTCCGGCGGCACCCGCCACACGCGCAACGGCTTGCTCGACACCGCGCGCACCGACCCGTGGTTCAGCGTCGACGCCGACGCGTTGCTGTCGCGCCGCTGGCTGGCGCTGGCCTCGTACGATCGCGCAGGCGGCGATCCGGCCGCCACGCGGCAGATCTTCACCGGCCTCAGTTACCGCTTCTAGACGCAGCGAACCCGGCGAGGCCGTGCCCCGCCGGGCTCTCTGTCACTCCGCCGCCTCGCGGCCGGATGGGGTGCTTACTTCTGGATCACGATGCGTTCGACCTTCGTGGCGAACGGTGTCTCGAGACGCAGGAAGTACGTGCCGCTCGGCACACGCGTGGCGTCGAGACGCACGCTGTGCGAGCCTTCCGTGACATCCGCGTCGACCACCGTTTGGACCACGCGGCCCGAGGCGTCGTGCATGCGCAACGAAACGGCGGTTGCCACCGGCAGGGTGTAGCGAACCGTCGCCAGCGTGTGCGCCACGTTCGGCACGACACGGAGCGCCAACTTCGAGGCCCACGTCGGATCGATAGGCGGCAGGACATCCTTCGCATCCGTCGGCAACTGACCTTCGATGGTGAGATCGTACAGAACCGGCGTGAGGTTGACCGAACCGCCGCGCGAGAGCGTGGTGCGCATCTCGATGTAGCGGCCCGTCACGCCACTGAAGACGGTGCCACTGGTGACCGGCACGAACGGCATGCCCGGCAAACCACTCGGGTCATCGGCGGCCCGCACTTCGACCCCGATGCTGGTGCCCTGCGGTTCGTCGCCGTGCCACGTCGCGGTGCCCCACTCGGTGCCGGGCAGCAGGCCGTCGTAGGTGACGGTCCAGGTGCCCTGCGGCGAGGTGGTGCCGATCGCCACGTAGCCGGTCATGTCGCTGTAGTTGTACGGGTAGGCGCCGGAGCCGAGGTCCACCGTGAGGTCGACTTCGCCGACGTGCACGCCATTGACCACCGGCCCGAGGTTCGGGTCGATGCGCATGGCGGTGGAGCCGTAGTAGTTGGTGACCCACACCTTGCCGTTGGCGTCCACCGCGACACCGGTGGGTCCGCCCGGCGTGTAGACGGCGCCGATGACGGTGCCGTCGCGCAGCAAGTGCCCGGTCCAGTTGTCGTACAGCGAGCCGGCCACCCAGACGTTGCCCGCGGCGTCCACCGCGAGGCCCTGCGCGTAGTAGGTGCTGTGGTTCCACTGGTGGATCAACGTGCCGTCCGGCAGGAACTCGTAGACCCGGTCGCCGGTCAGCGACGAGTGCCACACGTGCCCGGTCACCGGGTCGACACCGAGGCCGTAGCCGTCGCTCGGCGCCCAGTTGCACGTGCCGGTCATGGTCGCCGGGTCGAAGCGCAGGAGGGCGCCATTGCCGCGCGCCGACCATAGGATCCCGTTGCCGTCGATCAAGCCGCCGTAGCCGCCGCAACCCTGGTTGAACTGGGTGCCCGGAATCGGCTGGCCCGTGAGGCCGCTCAGCTTCTCGTGTTCGAGATTGCTGAGACCGCCGACCCACACGTCGTTGTTGCGGTCGATGGCGACGGTGCGCGCCCCGGTGCCGGTGACGCGCGTGTAGTTGATGATCGCTTCGTCTTCGGCGGTGGTGACGCCGCCGTCGGCGTCCGCCCAGCCGGCGTTCGTCCACGGCAGGATGTTGGTGAGGCCACGCGACGTCTTGATCAAGCCGTCACCGTTCCGGTCGATGCAGGTGTTGTAGGCGAACGGCGGCTTGAGGTACTGCCCGGCGGCGTTCGGCGTGCCGTCGGCGTCGCAGCGCGTGCCGCCGATGATCAGACCGATGCGCGTGATGGAGCCCTTCGGCAAGCCGCCCGACCAGCCGCCCTCATCGCGGTTGGTGACCCAGACGTTGCCGTACTTGTCCACCGTAGTGCGCGACGGGTTGCGGCCCATACCGTCCGGTGACGTCCAGAACTCGCCGAGAATGGCACCAGTGGTGACGTCGATACGCACGATGGTGCCGCGGCCGGAGCACGCGACGTAGACGAACGGGAAGGGTGAGGTGGCCGAGTTGAGTTGCAGCTGGTCGTGCGGATCGTGGTTGAGATTCAGCAACACGCCCTGCTCGAAGTCGGCGTCGAGCGTGTAGGTGTGAGACACATACGCCGCCGCGAGCGACGGGAGGCACAGGCACACGAGCGTTGCGAGCGCCGCCATCCACGCGGGGCGCTGCGAACGCGAATGCAAGATCGACATGGGTTCTCCTCTCGATCCAACCAGTCGGGGATCTGGTCGAGGGAAACCCCTGTGTCAGCGCGTATGGGGGCCGTGGGCACGAGGGGTGGCTGTCGGTGCCGGCGCTGGCGAGCACGCCGCACACACAGTTGAATGTGCGCGCCGTGCGGGGGGCGCACAATGCGCAGCCGGTCGCCACGGTCCAGCCCCGACGGGAGCACCCGAAGGTGCGCCCGTCGGCGCGGTGCCGACCCTACTTCCCGGTCAACGTTGCCGTGCCGCTCACGCCGTTCAGCACGAATGGTCCGGTGAGGGTCTTCTGATCGGCGCTGAGCGTCGCCGTCATCGTGGCGATGACGTGCTGCTGGTAGTTCCTGTCGAGGTAGAAGATGTTGATGTACCAGGCGCCGCTGGTGACGGCGTTGCTGGAGTACTGCTTGCCGTTGAGTTTGGCGTAACCCTCCCAGCCGCCTTGGATCGCCCGCGCGATCTGGATGCCCACGGGGCCGGTCGCGCCGTTGGAGAGCGCGTAGCTGCCGGAGTACGTCGTGTAGACGAAGGCGTGCGCGGTCCACGGAAGCGCCAGCGCGCAGACGGCGAGGAGCGTGCAGGCGATTAGCAGGGATCGGCGGGACTGGGTGTGCGGCATGGATCGATCCTCCAGAACTGAGTGCGCGAGGGGCTGTGAGAAGCCGCACCATGGCGGCGCGAACCCTCCGCCGGTGAGTAGCACGAACGGGCGAGGGGGATACGTCCCGCGCGGGGCAGGGCGACCATCGTCGAAGGAGCGCGCGTTTTCAGGGTTGACGGCAGATGATCTACATGTGACCATATGGTCACATATGGCAACCGACGACCTCTCCTTCGCTTGGAAGGCTCTTGCGGATCCCACCCGCCGCCAGCTGCTCGACGCGCTGCGCGACGGCCCGCGCACGACGGGGGATCTGTGCTCGCGCTTTCCGGGCTTGTCGCGGTTCGCCGTGATGAAGCACCTCGCGGTGCTCGAACGCGGGCGGCTCGTGTTGCCGCGCCGCCGGGGCCGCGAGCGGTGGAATCATCTCAACGCCGTTCCGCTGCAGCTCATTCACGATCGCTGGTTGACGCCGTATCAGGAGCAGTGGGCCACCGGGCTCACGCGGCTCAAGCGCGGTGTCGAGGCAACCGCACGAAAGGAGTCAGACATGCCCGCGACCGACAATGCCGTCGGCATCCGCACGCTGCACATCGAACAGGAGATCACGATCCAGGCGCCGCGCCCGCAGGTGTTTGCCGCGTTGATCGGCGACATCGGCGGCTGGTGGGGGCCGCCGCACACCGCGAGTGCCGAGCGCGCGCAGCGCATCGTGATCGAGCCGCAGGTCGGCGGGCGCTTCTACGAGGACTGGGGCAACGGCCACGGCTACCTGTGGGCGGTGGTGCGCGGTCTCAATCCGGACACGTCGCTCGAATTCACCGGCACGATGGGGATGGACGGCGCGGTCACCGGCTGGATCTGCCTCGAACTCGCCGACGCGCCGGGTGGCGCGACGACGCTCAAGCTGACCCACGAAGCCGTCGGCACGCAGCCGGCGGAAGCCGAAGTCGGCTACACCGAAGGCTGGCGCGAAATCCTCGGCGCACGCTTCAAGAACTTC
>JBGATO010000022.1:0-53044 GCA_044229145.1 Candidatus Eiseniibacteriota bacterium
TGTTCGGCAAGCCGGGCTGGACGACCATGCGATGACGCGCGGAGTCGTAGATCGACGCGCCTTGGTAGGTCGCGGGCGGCGTGCCGCTGCCGTCGAGGAGCATTGACCACGCTTCCGAGCCGGGTACGAGGGAGAGCGCCCAGGTCTCGCGGCGCAGGGTGTTGGTGGGGCCGAGTCCGCCGGTCGTGATCATCCGCTGGGTGAGCGGGTCGTAGACGGCCTGGTGGTCGTACGCTCCGCCGGGCTGAAGTCCGCCTGACGCGAGCTGCGTCCACACCGGCGGGCCGCTCAGCGAGAGCGCGTGCACCGTGCCGTAGAGCGCGGTGGACGTAGCGCCCCCGTAGACCACCAGGCGTTGTGCGGACGCATCGTAGACCGCGGTCGGCCCCTCGGCGCCTGGCAGGGCGAGCGTGTCGGTGGGCAGCTTCGTCCACTGCGGCGTCGCGCCGAGCGACAGCGACCAGACATCGGCAGGGTACCGCGTGCCGGGCGCGGTCGAGGAGCCACCGAACAGGATCATGCGGTCGCCCACCGGATCGTAGGTGAGGGTCGACATGAATCGGCCGGTGGGCGCGCTGCCGGACGGCGTCAGTTGGGTCCACGCCGGCGTTGGACCGCTCAGCGTGAGCGCCCAGACATCGTTGGCGTTTCCCGTCGCGGTGAGGCCGCCGAACACCAGCAATCGGTCGCGCACCGGATCGTAGGCCGCAGAATGGCCGACTCGCGCCGGCGGCCGCGTTCCCGTCGTGACCAGCGTGTCCCACATCTGCGATCCGGAGAAGGCATCGACGATGACGTCGTTGCGATAGGTGGAGGTGTAGCCGCCGAACGCCAGGAAGCGATCGCGCACGGGATCGTAGACGCCCGCTTGTCCCCATCGCGCGGCCGCCGTGCTCACGTCGGTGAGCAACGACCAGGCGCCGTCCGCCGCGGCGGGACGGAGTCGGGGGTCGGGCGCGGCAGCCAGGGCAGGCACATGCAGCACGCAGAGAAGAGCGAAGCTCGCGATGGTGATCGTCACGCGGGGCGCGGACATAGGTCGATCCTCTGCCAATGAAGCGAGGCGAGCTGAGCTGGACGCACGGCGGGAACGCTGAGTAATAATGCGTCGTGATGCGTCGGTGCGTCAACCGGCCCCCGGCCGGCGTTGCACTTGGGGTGTGCGCTCTGGCATGCTCGACATCGGCGGCGGGCGATGCGTGTCGCGCCGCGCATTCGGCGACCTTCCTGGAGTTGCATCTCATGCGTCCCCGCACCCGCCTGCTAGACCGTTCCACCGGCCTCCTCGCCGCGGCCCTCTGCGCGTTGCTCGCCACCTCCGCTCATGCCGCCATCACCCTCGGCGCCGGGCCGGCCTACGGCACCGACCGCGCCGGCACCACCTGGTACGAAGAGTTCGAGGACTGGACGAAGGCCGACCTCAAGGCGCTCGATCCGGTCGGGCTCGCCGACGCCACCTACTCCTACGGCGACGGTCTCGAGAACTCGCGCGACATGGCCGCGTTCTACTATCGCCCCGAGAACACCAACCTCTACTTCCGGGTCGACCTCTACGATCTCGCGCTGGGCGCCGAGAACAGCGCGCTCAATCTCTACCTGGCGATCGATTGCGCGGGCGGCGGCCAGTCGTATTTCCCCGACTTCGTGAACTGCCAGACCGACCATCCGTGGGAGCTGTGCCTCTGCCTCTACAGCGCCGGCACCACCTACGGGACGCACTACCGGATCTACGACAAGAACTTCGCCAATATCACGTCGGGCTACCTCGGCTCGTACTTCAACTCGCAGCTCGACGCGATCGAGTTCGGCATCTCGCGGCAAACGCTGATCAACGCGGGCTGGGACGGCGTGTCGGCGCTGTCGTTCCAGCCGTACACGACGAAGGACGGCGGCGGCTCCGCGTGCGCGTCGGGCTCGAAGCTGACGGACGCGTTCCTCGACCAGGACCGCGGCTGCGGCGACGGTTTCCTCAACGGCGCGATCGCCTCGACGGCGCAGGGCGGCGTGGTTTACTACGCGACCATCGCGCACGGCAATCAGTCGGTGAATCGCGCGAGCGATTTGTGGGCGCACGTCTACGACTCGCAGGCGAATACCGGCATCAGTGGCGGCTGCGGTTTCCAGCGCGCGCTCGACACGCACGAAATCTATCGCGTGCCGCTCAACATCCACCCAAGCGGCAGCCTCACCGCCGGCTTGCAGTGGGCGAAGAAGCCGGGCGGCGCGAGCGATCCGCAGGACGGTCCGAGCTTCTTGTCGCGCATCCGCGCGTTCGTCGACGGCGATCAATCGGTCGACCCCGGCGCGCTGGTCGGCGGCGTGTTCGCCGAGCACATCATGCCGTACTTCGAAGGGCCGGTGAACGCGGCGTCGATCGCGTTGGAGGACACGCTCAACCAGACCGTCTACGGCGTGAGCGCGGCGAGCGCGCAGGTGATGCACGTGCCGGAGCGCGTCATTCGCTCGCAGGCCACCGGGATGTCGCCGCTCACCGGCTTCACGTTTGCCGACATCAGCGCGTCGCCGTACATCGCGACAGTGCTCGATCAGGTGACGCATCTGCACTGGTGGTTCTATCCCGGCGAGGCGGCGTGCAACACCGCCGACTACCAGTACAAGATCCACAAGATCAATGGCGTCTACTGCTTCGCCATCAACGACCGCGAGGACCAGGACAAGTTCGGCAACTGGGACAACGGGATGGTGATGGACGGCCGCTACGCACTGCTCGATCACGCGATCAACGGCAACGGCGCACGCGTCGTCGTGGTGTTCGACGATTGGGAGGCGCTCGGCGGCAAGTCGTTCGACGCGACGTCGGGCCACAGTGTGCCGAACAACAATCCGAATCAGTACAACACGACGATCCGCTGGGCGGCGAATCACCCGTGGATTCAGGTCAAGACGCTGAAGGACATCCTGGCGCTGGCGATCGCCTCGCCGTCGGCGTTCGTCCTCGACCACGGCACGCAGACGAATCTGCCGATGCAAACGTACGAGTGGCTCAAGCACGCCAGCGAGAACTCCTACAATTACTGGTATTACAACTCCAACGCCGGCTTCGGCGGCAACGAGCAGGACTTCTATCACCTGGTGCCGGTGATCACCGGCGCGCAGGGCGACTATCACGCGCGGCCGGGCGGCGTCGACGGACCGCCGCTGCCGAGCGGCAAAACCAACGGCGACATGAACACGCCGGGCACGCTGCTCTACGACACATGGGCGGCGCTGCAGAGCGCGCCGGCGAGCGGCGTGCGCGATCTCGGCATCGCCTCGTTCCTCACGATGATTTACGAAACCGCCTGGCACGAGGAGGACAACGTCAACTACACCGACTCCGATTGTCACGGCGCGTGGTTGTATCCTGACGCGTCGTGGGACGGCGTCAACACGTGGGCGTTGCAGTTGTCGAACCACGCGCGCGGCGCCGGCATCTACGCGGCGTGCGCGCAGTGGGTACAGCAGGTGCGCGGCGGCGCGCTCACCAACACGTCGCCGACCGTCACCACGCCGGCCGATGTCGACTCCGACGGCGAGAGTGAATATCTGCTCTACAACAACCGCGTGTACTTGGCGTTCGAGCGCTACGGCGGGCGCTGCGTGTTCGCCGCCGCATACGACAGCGTGACGCAGGACGCGCAGGTGTTGATCGGCGCGCCGCTCACCAATCCGTCGGCGCCCGGCGAGGAGGAGTACTCCGGCGCCGCCGCCTATCGCTGCGCGGCGTTCAAGGACGTGTCGACCGGCGCGTTCGTCGACGCGGTCTACACCGGCGCGGCGTATCCCGACGGCTGGAACTTCGCCTCGCCCGGCAACACGGTGACCAAGTACGTGCACGTGGCGCCCGGCCATTACGACGTCAAGGTCGACTACGGCGAGAGTTTGGCGAGCGACCCGCTCTATGTCCGCGTCGGCTTGTCGCCGAATCCGCGCGACCTGATGTACCACGGACAAGCGCACTTGAGTGGCGCGTACCGCGCGGCCACCAACGACTACGTGCTGGTCAACAGCGCCGGTGGCGCGGTGGCGTTGGCGCTCGGCAGCGCGACGTGGAATCCCGCGCCGGCGAACGAGAATGCCGACCGCCGCAATCTCGGGCTCACCGAGGAGGCCGAGTTCAGCGTCAACGGCACCGCGTCGCTCACGCTCACGCTCATTCCGGGCGTGACCACGGTGACGGCGGCGGCGACGCCGGCCGAGGCCTCGCGCACGGCGATGACGCTCACGGCGGCGCGCGGTCCGGCGCGGGTGGCGCTGGCGCTGGCGCAGGCGGCCGAGGTGCGCTACGCACTGTGCGACGCGCGCGGGCGCGTGGTGGCGCGGCGCACGCTCGGCGCGCTCGCTGCGGGCGCACATGCGTTCGCGGTGGACGCGCGCGGCGACGACGGGCGCGCGCTGGCGGGCGGCGTCTACGTGTTGCGCGTGCAGGCGGGCGAGACGACGCTGACGCGGCGATGGGTCGTGCTGCCGTAGAGGCGGGCCGTGTGGTAGCCTCCCGCCCCATGCGCTTCGCTTCGTTCCTGTGCGCCGTCGCCGCGAGTGCCGCGACGGCCATCGCCGCCTCCGCGAGTCCCGTCATGCCGACCCGCAGTCATCACACCCTCACCAGCGCCAACGGGCGCGTCGCCGTGGTGTGCGACGATGCCACGTGGGCGATCCACGCGGTCCACGAGCACATCTACCAGCGCGTCTCGGCGAGCGAGCCGACCCGACGCGTCGAGTGGATCCGCGACGGCCAGACGCCGCCCGAGGTGCGTCCCGCGAGCGCGGCGCCGCGCGAGGTGGACTACGAGCCGGGCACCGGCATCATCCGCCACGCTGGCGAGTTCGTGCCGGGCGTCGCGCGCGAGCAGTTCGTTTTCGCGCCGTACGGTGCGCCGGGCGATTCCGCGCGCGCCGAGGTGCTGGTGCTGCTGCACCTGCGCAACACCGGCACCGGCGCGGCGACGCTGAAGCCGGCCGACGGCGCGCGCACGCTGCCCGGCCCGGACCTCGACGGACGCGGCGAATGGGACCTGCCGGCGCGCCTCGCGCCGGGCGACTCACTGTGGGCTGTGGCGCGGTCTGCGCCTGCGCATCGCCCCCGGCGACGGCGCCGCGCACGTGGAGCGCGAACGGCTCTCCCCCGATGCCGCGCGCCAGTCGCTCGCCGCCGAGCGCGCCAACTGGACCGCGTGGCACGCGGTCGAAACGCCGCCAGACGGCCTCACGCCGGCCCGCGCCGCGCTCTATCGCCAATCGACCGCGATGTTGCGCATGGCGCAGTGCACCGAGCCGGGCACGCCGCACGGTCAGATCGTCGCCAGCTTGCCGCCGGGGATGTGGAACATCACCTGGGTGCGCGATGCGTGCTACGCGATCGCCGGACTGGTGGCCAGCGGACACTTCGCCGAGGCACGCAACGCGCTCGACTTCTTCCGCCACGCGCGCGCCGGCACGGTGCGACAGGTGTTCTACGACGGGCGCAACTTCGGCGTCGACCAGGACTACGGGCTCAGCGTGTGCCGCTACTTCGGCAACGGCGATGAAGAATCCGATCGCAACAGCGCCGGGCCGAACGTCGAACTCGATGGCTTTGGGTTGTATCCGTGGGTCGCCAACGTGTACGTCGCGGCGAGCGGCGACACGGCATGGGCCCGCGAGGCGTACCCGTGGATCTCGTCGGCGGTGCTGCGCGTGATCCCGATCGAGACCGACCACACGCGCGAGATCCTGCGCGAGGACAGCAGCATCTGGGAGCGGCACGTCGGGCCGCCGAACGGGCCGGAGTTCGCCAAGCACTTCGCGTGGACGACGGCGGTGTGTCAGCGCGGGCTGCGCGCCGGCGTGGACTTGGCGCGGCGGGCCGGCTACGCGGGCGATGGCGTGACGCTCGGGCGCTTCGCGGCGCAGATGGCGCAGGGCTTCCGCGCCGCGTTCGTGGCGCCGGACGGCGTCGTGCGCGGAAATCTGCAAACGCCGGACGACCGGGCGCTGGACATGGCGGCGGTGGAAGCGTTCTGCGGCGGGCAGCTCGACGCGCGCGGGCCGGAGTTCGCGGCGTTCCGCGCCGCCGCCGACGCGCGGTTGCGCACCGCGGCGGGCCACGGCTACAAGCGCAATCAGGACGGCACCTGGTACGACGAGCAGGAGTGGGTGTTCTGCGACCTGCGCATGGCGCGCGCCCTCCAGCTGGCCGGCGATGACGCGGCGGCCGGCGCGCTGATCGACTGGGTCACCGCGCAGGCGGCGGCCAACCACCAGCTCATCCCCGAGCTGCTCACGGCGGACCAGGCGCGCTTCGCTGGCGCGATCCCGATGGCGGGATACGGCGCCGGCGCGTACATTCTCGCGCTGCATCCCGCGTTCGACCGTCCGCCCGCGCCCATCGTCTCGCGCGACCGCGACGACTGATCGGCCCCAGCCCCGGAGTCCCTGTTCGATGATCCTGGCCGGCGATGTCGGCGGCACCAAGACCCGCCTCGCCCTCGTCGATGACGACGGCGGCTTTCTGCGCACCGGCACCTTCTCGAGCCAGCAAGCGTTGTCGCTCGAGGCGATCTGCCGCGACTTCCTCGGCGATGACGTGCGCGTGCGCGGCGCGGCGTTCGGTATCGCGGGGCCGATCATCGACCATCGCGCGACGTTGGTGAATCTGCACTGGGACGTCGACGGCGCGCGCTTGGCGCGGGCCCTCGACGTTCGCGAGGTCGCGCTGCTCAACGATCTCGCGGCCACCGCGCGCGGATTGCCGCACGTCGCGGCGGACGACCTCGTCGCGCTCAATCCCCACGCGCAGGCGCGGCCGGGCAATGCCGCGGTAATCGCGGCGGGGACTGGACTCGGCCAGGCGCTCATCGTGCGCGATGGACCGTTGCCGGTGATCGTCCCCACCGAGGCCGGCCACGCGGATTTCGCGCCGCGCACCGATCAGGAGATCGCGCTGCTGCACGCGTTGCGCGCACGCTTCGGCCACGTCAGCGTCGAACGCGTGCTGAGCGGTCCCGGCTTCGTCAACGTCTACGCGTTCTTGCGCGACAGCGGCTTCGCGCCGGAGCCGCGTGCGGTGATCGGCTGCGAGGCGTGCCACGTGCAGGACATCGCGGCGCGCGTCTCGCACGCGGGCTTGGCGCACGGCGACGCGCTCGGACGGGAGACGCTGCGCTTGTTCGCCACGCTCTACGGCGCGGAGGCAGGGAACCTGGCGCTGCGGGCGATGGCGCTGAGCGGCATCTACGTGGCCGGCGGCATCGCGCCGAAGATCGAATCCGCGCTCACCGACGGCACCTTCCTCGCCGGCTTTCTCGACAAGGGCCGGCTCACCGATTTGGTGCGCACCATCCCGGTGTGGCTGGTGCGCGATCCCGACACCGCGCTCCGAGGCGCGGCGGCGTGGGCACGCGCATGCATGGCAGAGGCGACCGCATGAAGACGACGCTCCTCGCATTCGCACTGACACTCGCGACTACGACGGCCGACGCGCGCCCCTCGCAGCGCCCGGCGGCGCGCGTCGCCGCACCGCCGACGATCCAACTCGTCGAGACGCGTCCGGTGGAGACGACGCTCGGCGATTCGACGCTGCCCGCTGCCGCCGACGTGTGGGTGGCGATGATCGACAGCGCCCGCACCTCGCTGGATCTCGAGCAGTTCTACATCTCGACGTGGCCGGGCGAGAAGCTCGAACCGGTGCTGGCCGCCCTCGGCCGCGCCGCGGCGCGCGGCGTCCGGGTGCGCGTGCTGATCGACGCGCGCATGCACACGACCTTTCCGCAACCTGCCGACTCGCTGGATCGCCTTGCGCACGTCGCGGTGCGCACGCTTTCGATGGGAGCGCTCGGCGGCGTGCAACACGCCAAATTCTTCCTCGTCGACGGCGCGCGCTTCTTCCTCGGCAGCCAGAACTTCGACTGGCGCGCGCTGACCCACATCCACGAACTCGGCGTGCGCGTCGATGACCCGCAACTCGCCGCGCAGTTGCAGCGCGTGTTCGACGACGATTGGGCACGCAGCGGGGCGCTGCGCACGGGACAGACCGTAGCCGGCGCGGCCGCGCGTCCGCCGCAGCGCTACGGCTTCGCGCCGCGCGCCGGGCGCGATGGCGATCGCTTCACGCTCAGCGCGAGTCCCCGCGCGTGGCTCGGCGACTCGCTCGAATGGGATCGCGACGCCATCGCGCGCGTGCTCGACGGCGCCACGCGGACGATCCGCGTGCAGCTTCTCAGTTACTCGCCCTCCGGCTGGGGCAGCCATGACGCGGCGATCCACGACGCGTTGCTGCGCGCCGCGCGGCGCGGCATCGAGGTGCAGTTGCTCGTCTCCGAGTGGGAGACCGGCGATCGCGAGGGCATGAAGGCGCTGACCGAGCTGGCGCGCGAACCGCACGCGAGCGTCAAGCTCTCGACGCTGCCGCGCTGGAGCGGCGGCTACATTCCGTTCGCGCGCGTCGAGCACTGCAAGTACCTGGTCGCCGACGATCGTGTGCTATGGCTCGGCACCAGCAACTGGGAGCCGAGCTACTTCCACACCTCGCGCAACGTCGGCCTGACGTGCGAAAGCGCGGCGCTGGCGACGCAGGCGGCGGGGATCTTCGCGACCTCGTGGTCGGCGCCCTCGGCGGCGGCGTTCGATCCGGCGCGCACCTACACACCGCAGGGACACGGGCCGTCCTCGCCCGACGGATCGCCGGTGTACGGCAAGTAACGGAGGCAGACGATGCGGTTGTTGATCCTCGGCGGCACCCATTTCCTCGGGCGCGCGCTTACCAATGCGGCGACGGCGGCCGGTCACGACGTCACGCTGTTCCACCGCGGCCGCACCTACGCCGACGACTTTCCGCACGTGCGCCACGTCCTCGGCGATCGCGATGGCGGCCTCGGCGCGCTCGGCGGGGCCGACACCTGGGACGCGGTGATCGACACCTGCGGCTTCGTACCGCGCCTGGTGCGCGACGCCGCGCACGTGCTCCGCGACCGTGTCGGGCTCTACACCTTCGTCTCGACGATCAGTGTCTACGCGGATCCGCTGCCGCTGCACGCTACCGAGGACGCGCCGCGCGCCACCCTCGACGATCCCACCGTCGAAGAGGTGACGATCCACACATACGGCGGACTGAAGACGCTGTGCGAAGACGCGGCTCGCGAGACGATGAACGGACGCGCCTTGCTAGTGCGGCCGGGCCTCATCGTCGGGCCGTACGACGTCAGTGACCGCTTCCCGTACTGGCCGCGCCGCGTGGCGCGCGGCGGTCGCGTGCTGGCGCCGGGGCGGCCGGAGCGCGGCTCGCAGTTCGTCGACGTCCGCGACCTCGCCGCGTTCACGCTGCGGATGACCGAACGCGGCCTCGCCGACGTCTTCCACGTCACCGGCGACGCGGTGCCGTTCGGCACGTTGCTCGACACCTGCCGCGCGACGCTCGGCGGCGACGCGCGATTCGAGTGGGTGGATGAAGCGTTCCTGCTCGAGCACGAGGTCGGACCGTACGTCGAGTTGCCGCTCTGGCTGCCGGAGTCGGAGGCCGCGCACGACGCGGTCGACTGCGCGAAGGCGAAGGCCCACGGTTTCGCGACGCGGCCGCTGGCCGAGACGGTTCGCGACACCTTCGCGTGGGACACCGCGAATCCGCCGGAGTCGCGTCCGCGGAAAGCCGGCGCCACGCTGTCGCCGAGTCTCACGGCGGAACGCGAGGCCGCGCTGCTCGCCGCCTGGGATGCCCGCCCGCGCTAGGGCGCGGGGATGATCCGCAATGGCGCCACCCCGCGCAGCGCCCGCTGCGCGGCGCGCGCCGGCGCCACCACCACGATCTGCCAGCGGCGCGGATGTACCCACCGCGCCAGCACACGCCGCACGTCGGCCGTCGTCACCGCGCGGACCTCGCGCGCGTAGCGCTCCACCGCGTCCGCCGGCAGCGGATAGAATTCCTGATCGATCAACTGCTCGGCGAGATCTTCCGGCGCTTGGAATCCCTCCGGGTACTGCCCGAGCACGTACGCCTTCGCGCGCGCCACCTCCTCGTCGCTCGGCCCGGTGCGGACCAGCGAATCGCTCTGACTCAACGTGCGGTCGACGAGCTCTCGCAGACGGCCAACCTGCGTCGACGTACTCACCGCGAAGAAACCGGTGTGGCGATACGTCCCGAAGCGGCTCGTGATGCCGTACGTCAGGCCGTGCGCCACGCGAATGTCGCGCACGAGTCGCGACGTGTAGCCGTCGCTGAACAGCGCGTTGGCCACCTGGAGCGCCGCGTAGTCCGGCGTGTCGCGACCGCAGGCGATTTCGGCGAACCGCACTTGCGCTTGGGTGACGTCCTCGCGCGGGATCACCGTGATGCGCGCGGCGCGCGCGGCGCCCGGCGGCGCCACCGTCCCACGCCGCCGGGGGATGGCCGGCGCCCGCCAGTCGCCGAACAGTGCCCGCACCTGCTGCCACACGGCCGCGGTGTCGACGTCGCCGACGATGGCGAGCGCCGCGCCGTCGGGCCGCGCGTGCGCCGCGTACCAGCGCTGGATGTCGACGCGCCGGATGCGCGCCAGGGAGGCTTCGTCGCCGGAGACCGGATGCCCATAGGGCGAGGCGCCGAAGAGCACGGAGCCGAGTGCGCGATCCGCGAGGTCGCTCGGGTCATCACGTTCCGCGGCGATGTCGCCGCGCACGTCGCGCAGGACGGCGGCGACGTCTCGCGGCGCGAAACGCGGGTGGCGCGTCACCTCGCAAACGGCGGCGAGCGCGATGGCGGTGTTCTCGGCGAGCACGCTGGCACTCACCGTGAGATCTTCCCCGCCGACGTCGGCATCGACGGTGCCGCCCGCTTCCGCGAGATCGTCGGCCAGCCGCTGCGCGTCGCGCGTCGTGGTGCCCCGCGTGAGCAGCCGCGCAACGACGTTCGCCATGCCGGCCTGCCGCGGCGGATCGTCGGTGGCGCCGCCGCGCACCAGCAGGCGGATCTCGACCACCGGCAGCGCGCGCCGCGGCATCACGTTCACCGCCATCCCGTTCGGCAGCACGACGCGCTGCCACGTGGGCAGCCGGACGGTCGTGGTGTCGGGCGCGAACGCGGCGCGCACCGGCGCGGCGGCGAGCAGTGCGGCACACACCAGCGCGGACATCGCCGTCATCGCGGCGCCTCCGGCACCAGCTCCGCGACGGTGCGATGCGCCGGTACCAGATAGGTGCGCACGATGCGGCGGACGTCCTCGGCGCTCACCGCATCCCAGCGCGGAATCGCGTCGTAGAGATGGCGCGCGTCGCCGTGGAGCAAATCCGCGTAGCCGATCTGCTCGCCGGCGCCGTTGTTGGTCGAGAGCGAACGCAGCAGCCCGAGGGCTAGCTGCGCCGCCGCGGTCTTCACCTCGCGTGGCGTCGGGCCCTCCGCCGCCAGGCGCGCGATCGTCGAGTCGATGGCCGCGAGGCCCCGCGAGACGCGCACGCCGGGCGCCAAACCCACGCTGATCTCGAACAGCGTCTCGTCGAGATGCACCTCGTAGCTGGCGTCGGTGTCGAGCGCCACCCCGCGCTGCCGCACGAGCGCCTCCGACAATCGCGCGGACGAACTGCCGCCCAGTATCATCGACACGATCTGGAGCACCGGGACGTCGGGATGCCGTGCGCCGGGCACGCGATAGCCAAGCAGCAGCGAGGCGGCATCGCCGCCGTAGGTGACGCGCACGCGACGCTCGTGCTCTTGCGGCGGCTCCACGGCGATGCTGTCGGCGTCGCGCGTCACCGCCGGAATCGCCCCGAAGTGCCGCGCGATGCGCACCATCGCGTCCGCGGTGTCGAAGTCGCCGGTCAACACCAGCACGCAGCTATTCGGCGCGTAGTGCCGCGCGAAGTAGGCGGCGAGATCGTCGCGGGTCAGCGCGTCGATGTCCGCCATCGAGCCGAGCACTGGCCAGCCCGCCGGTGTGGTCGGAAACGCGGTGCGCCACAGCGCTTCATCGAGCTGTCCGTCGATGTCGTTCTCGGTGCGGGTGCGGCGCTCTTCCTTGATCACCTCGCGTTCGCGCGCGATCTGATCGGGCAGCAGCGCGAGCCCCGCCATGCGGTCGGCGTCGAGCGCCAAGATGACGTCGAGTTGCGGCGCCGGCACGTCCTCGTAGTAGGACGTGAACTCGCGATCGGTGAACGCATTCGACGAGCCGCCGTGCGATTCCAGCAAGGTATCGAACTCGCGCGGCCCGAGGTGCGCGGAGCCGTTGAACATCATGTGTTCGAGGAAGTGCGAGAGTCCGGTGCGGCCCGCGCGCTCGTGTCGCGATCCGACGCGATACCACTGCCACAACGTGACCGACGGGACGGTGTGGTCTTCATGCGTCCACACCGTCAGGCCGTTGGGCAACTGGTGGCGTTCGAGCGGAAACGCGGCGGGCGTCAGTGGCGCGGCCGCGACACGCGCCGCCGCCAGCAGACCGCCAACCACCACAGCGATGCGGGGCGGGGCGAACATTACGGCCGGACGATCTCCGCGAAGGCATCCGGCGTATCCTGCGGCACACCCGCGGCGTCGGCGTCGAGGTACCAGTACACCATGCCGTCTTCCGGCAGCACGCGTTGCGCCGGCCAGCGTTCCGGCACGTCCGGCCCGGCGAGCGTGCCTTGCACCGCGTCGCGCTTGTCGGCGCCGGTCACCAGGAAGGCGATTTCGCGTGCGTAGCGGAACGCCGTGTACGTCAGCGTGAGACGCTGTTTGACCGCCGCCTGCTGCGCGATCGACGGCACCACGAGCCGCGCCGTCGGCTGCAATTGCGGCGAGCCGGGGAACAGCGATGCCGTGTGTCCGTCGGCGCCGAGCCCGAGCAGGATGAAGTCGAAGCGCGGCGGATCTCCGACCTTCTTGCGCAGCGTCGCCTCGTACTCCGCCGCCGCGCCCGCGATGTCGAACGAGGTGGTCGGCATGAAGTGGATGTGATGCATCGGCACGCCCACCGGCACCAAGAGCTGGCGCAAGATCGCGCCGCCGTTGGAGTCGGCGGACGAGTGCGGCACCGCGCGTTCGTCGGCGAAGAACACCAGGGTCTCGGGCCACGGAATGCGATTCTGCCAGCCCTGACTGGTCCACATTTCGTAGAGCGGCCGCGGCGTCGAACCGCCGCTGAGCGCCACGCAGGCGTGGCCGCGTTCGCGCACCGCACGACTCACCGACTCGGCGAAGCGTTCCGCGAGCAGCCGTCGCGCGTCCTCCGCGGTCCGTGCCAGGATGACCCGCGG
This sequence comes from Candidatus Eiseniibacteriota bacterium, assembly GCA_044229145.1. GTDB lineage: Bacteria > Eisenbacteria > RBG-16-71-46 > CAZEPH01 > CAZEPH01 > JBKJUD01. The sequence goes on from JBGATO010000022.1 coordinate 13,183, forward strand.
CTCACGCGGCTCGAAGTCACTCATCGTTTGGTCTTTCCGTGGCTCGTCTTCTTGGTTGTCGTGTGTGTGGTGGTGGCCTTCTTCTTGACCGACGATTTCTTGCTCGAAGACTTCTTCGCCTTGCCGTGAGCCTTGGCCTTCGTTGCCTTGCCGTGCGTCTTGTGCCGTGTCGCGCGCACCGACGAGTGCGACGACGCGGCGCGTCGCGCCGCGCGGTAGTGCCACGACTTCGCGGACGGCGCCAGCGCGACCACCCGCGCGATCTGCGCCGGGTCGTTCGGGAACATGCCGACCGGCGCCAGCCGCGGAATCACGTCGGCCCACACGCGGTCGCGGAAGAACAGGCGCTTGAACAGCGGCACCGCGTTGGTGGTATCGCCGTTCGACCACATCGACACGGCAGCCCAGAAAATCAGCTCGTTGCTCTCGGGAGCGAGCGCCATCGCGTCGCTGTAGGCGCGCGCCGCCTCGGCGGGGCGGTTGGCGGCGATGAGATTGTCGCCATCGGTTTCGCGGTTGTACGCACGGCCGAGACGGACCAGACGGTGCAGCTCGCCGATCGGGTCGTCGTGATCTTCGACTCGCAGGTCGAAGATGCGGTCGGTCCACGGCTGGCCACTCGGCGTGCCGCGCACCACGATGAGCGCGGCGCTTTGCATGCCGCGGATGTCACCGCCGGCCGCCTGCGCCGAATCGAGCGCGGCGAGCAGGCGTTCCGCGAGATCGCCTTGGGTGGTCAGGAAGCCGTTCGCCATCGCGGTCCAGATGCGGTCGTTGACCATCAGGTTGGCTTGCGCGGCGAAGTTCGAGCCGACGTAACTGCCGGCCGCGGGAATGCAGCTGGCGCCGGTGTGCGAGGCCGCGAGTCCGTGCGCGTCGACCATGCCGACTTGCCGCACGTCCGCGGAACTGTCGGCGCGGAGCAGCGAGTCGAGCGCCGCTGGCGCGCTGAAACCCTGTCGCATGAGCGCGAGGCCCTTCGGCCCGTACGCGGGTTCGACGAGCGATTGCGTGGCCACCGCGCCGACGCCTGACTCCGCCCACGGCACCACCGAGCCCACCGAGAAGTAGTGCGACTGCACCGCGACGCCGAGTTCGCCGGTGACCGAATCGCGCGCAACGATCGAGAAGGTATGCACGGGACGCTGCGCCGAGACCGGCGCGGCGATGGAGACCGAGTGGAGCGCGGCGCCGCACGAGAGCGCGACGACGGCGCGGGCGGTCCAGCCGCGCAGGCGCGCGGCGCCGCCCGGCTGCCCTGCCGGGCCAACGACCTTCATGAAGGGAGTGCTCCTGGAGTGCGGGCTACGCGCGGTCGAGCGCGGCGGCAATCTCCACCGCCGCGGCCAGCGCTTCGTCGTAGACACGATCCGGCGACTGCGGCGCCAAGGCCGCGCCCACCAGTTCGCTCCGCGCGAGAGCACGTGCCGGGACGCACTGCGGCACCGGACAGGCGGCGGTCACCCCGACCGACGCCATCAGCGAGGTGCCGTCAGGATGCACGCGCACCGAGTACGCCGCGGCGCGTGGCGCCGACACCGTCAGCGACACCGAGTGCAACGGCCAGCCACTCGGACACGACAGCAACTCCGCCACACCGAAGCGCAGCTCGATCGCCGGCGCATCGGAGCCAGTGTCGCTCCCCTGCGACTCTCGCGCGAGGCGTACCGTACCAGGCGCGGACGATCCCGTCACCCGCCAGCCGAGACGCGAACTCAACCATCCGGCCAGCAGGAGCGCCGACGGCCCAGGTTCGGGCCGCTGTTCCACCGGTTTCACCGGGGAGGCAAACACGCCGCCATCGGCCCGGCGGGTGCCGATCTCCGGCGGCGGCAAGAGGATCTCGACCGCATCGACGCGCTCGAGGTCGTGCCGTTCGACCAGTCCGTCGAACAGCTCGGCGCAGATCACGCGCCACGCATACAGACGCTGCCACGCCATGTCGACCACATGCACGCGGGGCGAGCCGAAGCGCGCACGCGCCTTCTCCCACATCCGCAAGGCACGCAGCCCGTCGCGGTCGCGCGACTCGAGCACCAGGCGGTCGGCGACGTGGAACACCGTCGCCATTTGCGGCAGCTCCCACTGATGGCGATCCGCCGCCCACACCGTCACCGGCAGGTTGGGCTCGAGCAGCCCGAGCACCAGCGGCGCCACGTTGTGCACGCCGTCCCCCGCCGCGTCGATGCGGATGATCTCGTTGCAGACGTGGCGCCGGCCGGCCATCGGCATTTGGCAGAAGACGGAGTAGCGCGCCTCGATGTGCGCGTCGCCCGCAGGGTCGAGGGTGACCAGCAGCAAGCGGGACGGCTGCGTCGCGGTGGCGGCTACCAATGTGTCCTGCACCGCTTCGGCATCGTCCTGCGGGCCGACCAGCGCGACGACGGTGCCGGTGCTGGTGCGCAGGACCGGCGCGCCGCCGTGCGTCACGCTGTCGGTGGCAGCGGCACGCCAGGCGGCGGTGAGTTCGCGTTCGATGGTGGCGGCGTCGGGCACCGTGTGGGCGCTGCCCACGACTTGCGGCACGGCGCGATCGTCGGTGACGCGCGAGCCGGTGGTCATAGCCGCCGCCATGCGTGGCCGGTGGACGCGAGAAGCGCATCCGCTTCGGCCGGGCCCCAGGTGCCCGCCGCGTACGTCGGCAGGGCGCCCGGCTGGTGCGCCGCCCAGCCGTCGAGGATCGCGGTGACGTAGTTCCAGGCTGCCTCGACCTCGTCGCGGCGCGTGAAGAGCGTGGAGTCACCGATCAGCACGTCGAGCAGCAGGCGCTCGTAGGCGTCGGGGGTCGCCTCGCCGAAGCTGGTGCCGTAGCGGAAGTCCATGTTCACCGGCTGGAGGCGGATCGTCGGTCCCGGCACCTTGGCATTGAACTGCAACGTGATGCCTTCGTTCGGCTGAATGTGCATCGACAGCACCGAGGGCGACGGGGTCTCCGCGCCCGCCTTGGCGAACAGTTGCAGCGGCACGGTGCGGAACTGGATGGCGATCTCGGTGACGCGCTTCGCCAGACGCTTGCCGGCGCGCAGGTAGAACGGCACCCCGGCCCACCGCCACGAGTCGACGTAGGCGGGCAGCGCGACATAGGTCTCGGTGAGCGAGTCCGCCGCGACGCCCGGCTCCGTGCGGTAGCCCGGCACCGCGCCGGCGCCGAGCGAGCCATCGCCGTACTGCGCGCGGACGATGCGCCGCGCGATGTCGTCGCGCGACGGCAGCCGCAGCGCGCTCAGGACCTTCACCTTCTCGTCGCGCACCGCGTCGGCGTCGAAGGTGATCGGCGGCTCCATCGCGGTGAGCGCGAGCAGTTCGAGCATGTGGTTCTGCACGATGTCGCGCAGGATCCCGGCTTCCTCGAAGTACGCCGCGCGCCCTTCGACGCCGACGGTTTCCGCCACCGTGATCTGCACGTGGTCGATGTAATTGCGATTCCACACCGGTTCGAACAACCCGTTGGCGAAGCGCAGCGCCAAGATGTTCTGCACCGTCTCTTTGCCGAGGTAGTGGTCGATGCGGTAGACCTGCTCCTCGGCGAACACCTGCGCAACCTCGGCGTTGAGCGCGCGCGCGGTGGCAAGGTCGCGCCCGAACGGCTTCTCGATGATGATGCGGGTCCACGGCGCGGTCTTGCCGTGCGCGTGGATCAGCCCGGCGGCGCCCAAGCGTTCGACCACACCGGGTGCGGCGCTCGGTGGAATCGCGAGATAGAACACGCGGCTGGTGCCGGCTTCGCGCTGCGAGGCAATGTCGTCGAGCCGCGCGCGCAACTGCGCGTAGCCCTCGGCGGTTTCGTCGCACGCCTGGAAGAAGAGACCGGCGGCGAATTCGTCCCACGCGGTGTCGATGGCGCCGCCGTAGCGCGAGAACTGCGCGACGCCTTCGCGCATGCGGGCGCGGAACTCCTCGTCGGCGATCGGCCGGCGCGCGGTGCCGACGACGCTGAAGCCGCGTGGCAACAGCCCGTCGCAGTGCAGCGAGAACAGCGCCGGCATCAGCTTGCGCGCGGTGAGATCGCCGGTGGCGCCGACGATGACCAGCACGCAGCGTTCGGCGGCACGCGCCGAGGTCAGGCCTTCGCGCAGCGGATTGTCCGCCGTCAGCACGCTCGAGACGGCATCGCTCATCCGCGCGACTCCTTCCCGGCGCCCACCGGCTCCGCCGTCTGCGTCTTCACCGCGTGGCCGCCGAACTGATTGCGCAGCGCGGCGAGGATCTTCGCGGTGAAGGACTCTTGCTGCCGCGAGCGGAAACGCGTCTGCAGCGACAACGTGATGACCGGCGCCGGCACGTCGAGATCCATCGCCTCCTGCACCGTCCAACGCCCTTCGCCGGAGTCCTCGACGTAGCCGGCGATGTGCTCGAGATGCGCGTCCTGCGCGAAGGCGCGCTCGGCGAGTTCGAGCAGCCACGAGCGCACCACGCTGCCGTGATTCCACAAGCCGGCGAGCTTGTGCAGGTCGTAGTCGTAGCGCGACTTCTCGAGGATCTCGAAGCCTTCGGCGTACGCCTGCATCATCCCGTACTCGATGCCGTTGTGCACCATCTTGGCGAAGTGGCCCGCGCCGCCCGGGCCGACGTGCGCGAAGCCGTCGACGGGTGCGAGATCGAGGAACACGGGCTTCACCGCTTCGACCGCGGCCGGTTCGCCGCCGACCATGAGACAGTAGCCTTCGGTGAGACCCCACACACCACCGCTGGTGCCAGCGTCGATGAATTGAATGCCGCGCTCGCGCAGCATTTCGCCGCGGCGGATCGAGTCCTTGTAGTTGGAGTTGCCGCCGTCGATCACGATGTCGCCCGGCTGGCAGAGATCGGCGAGCTGCTGGATGCAGTCTTCGGTGGGCGCGCCGGAGGGCACCATCACCCACAGCGTGCGCGGCACCTCGAGTGCCTGCACGAGTTCGTGGAGGGACGCCGCGCCCACGGCGCCGGCCGCCGTGGCTTCCGCGACGGCGTTCGCATTGCGGTCGAAGGCGGCGATGCGGTGGGGGCCAAGCGCCGACCACGTTGAGGACCCGCGTAGCCAAGGCCGACGAACCCACTCATAAATGCGCGGCGTCCGGCGCGTTCCTTCGCGCTCCGCCGGGGCGGGCCCACCGGCCACGTCCCGGGTATTGTCGGAAACCTCAGCCAGGCTCCGCAGCGAAAAGACGCTGCCCGCGTGTGCCCTGACGGTGGGCGCCTACTCCGCGTGCGATGCGGCGAACCGCAGCCGCAGTGCGTCGTCGGCGAGGTCCACGTTGACTTCCCCTCCGTGTTCGAGCGCGCCGAACAGCACCTCGTCGGCGAGCCGGTCGCGCAGCTCGCTTTGGATCAGCCGTGCCAACGGCCGCGCGCCGAACGCCGGGTCGTAGCCGCGCCGTGCCAGCCACGCTCGCGCCTCGGGTGACAAGGCGATGGCCACCCGCCGCTCACGCAACTGCGCCTCGAGTTCGCGCACGAACTTCTCGACGATCGACTCCATGACCTCGTGGCTCAGTGGCGCGAATGGCACGATGGCGTCGAGGCGGTTGCGGAATTCGGGGCTGAACAGCCGTTCGATTGCCTTGCGCGCGCGTCCGGCGGCTTCGCGGCCACGCGCCGCGCCGTCATCGCGCGCCGCGCCGAAGCCGGTGATGCCGTCGGCCATCTCGCGCGAGCCGGCGTTCGAGGTCAGGATGAGCACGACATGCTGGAAGTCGGCGCGACGTCCCTGGGTGTCGGTGAGCGTCGCGTGATCCATCACCTGCAGCAGCACGTGGAAGATGTCGCCGTGCGCCTTCTCGATCTCGTCGAGCAGCACGACGGCGTACGGATGCGCGCGCACCGCGTCGACGAGTTGCCCGCCTTGCTCGTGTCCGACGTAGCCGGGCGGCGCGCCGAGGAAGCGCGCCACCGCGTGCTTCTCCATGTACTCGCTCATGTCGTAGCGCAGGAAATGATTGCCGAGGGCGCGCGCGAGTTGCTTGGCGAGTTCGGTCTTGCCGACACCGGTCGGTCCGGTGAACAGGAAGCATCCGGCCGGCCGGCCCGGGGCGCCGAGTCCGGCGCGGGCCCGCTTGATGGCTTGCGCGACACGATGCACCGCGTCGTCCTGGCCGAACACCACGTGGCGCAGATCGGACTCGAGGCTGCGCACACGTTCGCGGTCGGAGGCACTCGCCTGGCGCGCCGGAATGTGGGCAAGCCGCGCCACCACGCTCTCGATGTCGTGCACGGTGATGGCGCCGTTGTCGTCGCCGTCGCCGTCCAGCCAGCGCGAGGCGCCGGCTTGGTCGAGCAGGTCGATGGCGCTGTCCGGCAATCGCGCGTCGCGCAGATAGCGCTGGGCGAGCCGCGCCGCCGCGTCGAGCGCCGCCGGTTCGTAGCGCACCGCGTGGTGGGCGCCGTAGCGGTCGCTCAAGCCCTCGAGGATGCGCACGGTGTCGTCGACACTCGGCTCGTCGAGCACGATCTTCTGCAGCCGCCGCGCCAACGCGCGGTCGCGTTCGAGCTGCTTGAACTCGTCGAACGTGCTGGCGCCGATGACGCGGAGCGTGCCGGCGGCGAGCGCCGGCTTGAGCAGTGTCGCGAGATCCATCGATCCGCCGTTCACCGCCCCGGCGCCGATCGTCACGTGCATCTCGTCGATGAACAGCAGCGGCTTCGGCCGCGCGGCCAGTGCGTCGAGCACGCTCTTGAGACGCTCCTCGAAATCGCCGCGGTAGCGCGTGCCTGCGAGCAGCGCGGCGGTGTCGAGTGCGAAGATTTCCGCGCCCGCGAGCGGCCGTGGCACCGGTGCCTCGTCGCCGAGCAATCGCACCGCGAGCCCTTGCGCGAGCGCGGTCTTGCCGACGCCGGGCTCGCCGACGAAGACCGGATTGTTCTTGCGGCGCCGACACAGCACTTCGAGCGTGCGGCGCAGTTCGGCTTCCCGCCCGATCAGCGGATCGAACTGGCCGGCACGCGCGTGCTCGCTGAGCGGCGTGGTGTAGAGCGCCAGTGGCGAGCGGCCGCGGCGAGAGGCGCGAGTCGGTCGCGCGGTGACATCGTCGCCGGCTTCCACCTCGTCCAGCAGCGTGTCGAGTTCGTCGTCGTCGTCGTCCGTGGCGCGCGCGCCGTCCTTGCGGATGCCGTGCGAGATGTAGTTGAGCACATCGAGCCGCGTCACGCCCTGTTCGGCCAGTTCGCGCACGGCGGCGCTGGTGGTCTCGGTCATCAGGGCGGCCAGAAGATCGCCTTCGCCCACCTCGTCGCGGGCGCTGCTCTGCGCGTGCACCACCGCACTGCCGAGCGCACGGCCGACGGCGCGGGTTTGCTCCGGTTCTGCGTCGGCCGCGTCGGGCAACACCTCGACATGGACGGCGAGGTAGTCGATCAGCCGCTCGCGCAGGCGTTCGACATCGGCGCCGGCGGCGGCGAGAATCTCTTCGCCCTCGGGATCGTGCGAGAGCACGAGCAGAATATGCTCGAGCGTGAGATGGGCATGGCGGCGGGCCACAGCCTCGCGATAGGCAACGCTCAGGATGAGCTCGACGGCGGTGGAGAACATGGGCGGCAGTGTAGCACGCGGCCTCTGGCGCGGCGCGGTGGCGCGGTGGATTTCGCGCACTGGACACTCTGCCGGGAACCCCGGAGGGCTGCGGGCCCTCCTATCCCGTGCCGATATCCGGCAGGGAGCCCCGCCCTCGCCCGCCGCCACCCTCAGGCGGCCGTCACCGTTTGTGCCGTGAAGGAGTCCTCATGCGTATTCGCACCGTTCCGTGCGCCGCCGGCCTCGTCGCCGCGCTGGCCTTCGGGCTTGCGGCCTGCACCTCGACCACTACCACGCCGGGAATGGGCACCGTGTCGGTACGCCTCACCGACGCGCCGGGTGACTTCGAAGCCGTCCACATCGTGATCCGTGAAGTGGCGATCCACCGCGGCGACGTCGCGGATTCGCTGTCGGGCTGGGAGACCATCAAGGCCGACAGCACCACCTACGACCTGCTCACCTTGCAGAATGGCGTGTTCGCGGCCCTCGGTCAGGCGACGCTGCCGGCAGGGCACTACACGCAGGTACGGCTGGTGCTGGGGGCCGGCTCGACGGTGACGGTCGACGGCATCACGTCGCCGTTGCAGATTCCGAGCGGCATGCAGACCGGCATCAAGCTCGTCGGGTCGTTCGACGTGCCAGAGAATGGGGTGCTCGACCTCGCACTCGACTTCGACGCGCAGCGCTCGATCGTACGGCAAGGCAACGGCGTCTTCCGCCTGAAGCCGACGATCCGCGTCACACCGTTCAGCACCGCCGGGTCCATCGCCGGCCGTGTATTGCCGGCGCAGAGTGCCAGCGTCAGCGCGCTGGTCGGCGCCGATACCGTGCAGACCACCGTCGCCGATTCGTCCGGCGCGTTCACGCTGGCGGCGCTGGCGGCCGGCAGCTACACGGTGGCCGTGCACCCGGCGAATGCGGCCTTCCGCGACAGCACGATCACCGGTGTCGCGGTGACCGCGCAGCAGACGACGCAACTCGGCGCGATCGAACTGCGCGTGCAGTAGACGGCGCGCGGCGCGGCTACGCGTCGCCGGCGGGTTCCAGCACGGCCTGCAGCGGATGGCCGTGCGCCTGGGCCTCGCGGGCGACGCGTTCCGCTTTGGTCTCGGCGATTTCGAACGGGTACACGCCCGCCACGCCACGCCCCTCGCGGTGCACCCGCATCATCACCCCGTAGGCCTCGCTCGGCGATTTGCGGAAGATGGTCTCCAACACCCACACCACGAAATCCATCGGCGTGTAGTCGTCGTTGAGGATGACGACGCGATAGCGATCGGGATCGCCTTCGTGCAGCGCGGCGCGTTCGAGCAGCTCGAGGTCGGGTGTGCGCTCCGGCACACGCTCGTCGCCGGTCACCGCTCGGCGGGCGCGACGACGAACGCCCGCACCGGGAACGATCCCAGCCCTGCCACCTTGACCGGCACCGCGAACAAGCGTCCGCCGACATCAGGAACCTCGGCGAGTCCGGTCAGGTGCTCGCAGATCGGCACGCCGGCACCCAGCAACGTGGTGTGCGCCGGACGCGCGGGGTCCTCGGTGTCGTCGATGTTGAGGCTGTCGATGCCGACCAACGCGGCGCCACCGTCCACCAAGGCGCGCGCCCCGTCGGCGGTGACGAAGGGATGGCCCTCGCCGTAGGCCGGCGTGGCCCACTTGGCATCCCACCCGGTGTGGATGAGCACGGCGCGACCGCGCACATCGACACGGGCGAAGGCCGCGGCGTCGATCGCGCGCTCGCTGCCGCGCCGCCGTCGCACCATGACGACCTCGAGATCGGCCAGGCGATCGAGCGGCACCTCCGCGAGATCGGCGCCGCGCGCGTAGCGATGCGATGGCACGTCCACATAGGTGCCGGTGTTGGTCACCATGTCGATCCGCCCGATGTGGAACTCGGTGCCCGGCGCATAGTGGGCCTGCGACGCGGCACGCGACAGGTGATCGCTGATGCGCGGCGCCGGCAAGCCCGGGTAGGTCACCAGGCCGTCATGCACGGTGTGGCTCACGTCGATGAACCGTCGCGGCACCTCAACGCCCTCCGTTCGACAACGCGGGCGCGTCGGGGAGCGAGAGTGGTTCGGTCTCGCGGTCCACGCCTTCCCGTCGCGCCCACCGGAACCACACCAGCGTGATGGCGATCCAATACGCCGCGGTGCCCGGCACCCACATGATGATGCCGCCGGTCGATTGATCGTCCATCGGCGACAGGCCCCACACGCGCGGCGCCACGCTGTACCACGGGTAGAGCAGATGGCCGGCGTACGTGATGAACGCCGCCACCACCATCATCGGAACCGACAGCAGGAAGGACAGCAGGATCTTCATCAGCGGACCGGGCGTCGGCAGCGTCTCGGGATCGCCCAGGATCGGCCACCACGACAGGATCGACACCGCGAGCAGCGACAGGTGCATGGCGATGTGCACACCGTGGTTCGCCATCACCAGGTTGAACATGTACGGCACGTGCCACAGGACGAACACCGTGGTGTAGATCGCGTAGGACGTCCACGGGCGGGTGAGGCGATTCGCGACGCCGTGGAGCAGAGGCCGGCGCAGGAGCGGCCCCACCAACGCGGCGCACACGCTCGCCGCCAACAGCGGCGCCACCACCTGCGACAACAGCAGATGCTGGATCATGTGGGCGCTGAACAGATACGTGTCGCTCAACTCATGCAGCGGCCCATTGAGACTGAAGAAGAACACCACGAGCCCGACGACGAAGGCGACGATGCGCGGCGTCGGGACGCGCATCCCGCGACGCCGTGCCGCGCGGACACCCGAGGCGTACAGCGCGGCGAACACGACGAGGCCGATCACCGTGCTCCAGTGCACGCCGAACGCGTGCGGATCGAACGGAGGCGGCGGCACCGACGGCATCAAACCGTTGGGCGCCACCGGGACCGGCGGTAGGTGATCGGCATAGGCAGGCGCGACGTCGAGGAACATGGCGGAAAACGCTACACCCAGCCCGGGACGCACTCAAGCGCCAAGCGGCCGGCGCTCCTCGCGCACCACGATGGTCTCGGCGATGCGGTCATGCACCGTTCGCCGGTTGGGATGCAGGAAGTACTGCGCGAATCCGAAACCGCCCTCGAGCGCCGACGCACCGTAGCCGAGCGCCCGCTCGATCGACTGCCACAAGGTAAGCCGTGCGTGCGCCGTCGAGACCACGCGGATCCCGCACAGCCGCTTGCCGACCGTCCGCCCCTTCCACACGAACGTGACGATCCCAAAGTACGCCACCACGCTGGCCAGGCTCTCCCAGCCGTGGAAGAAGTGGAAGTGGACGAGTAGCTGTTCGCCCGGCTTGCGTTCGGCGATGGTCTGCGGCAGCCACACCAGCGTATGGAGCGCGATCACCACCAGAAGATCGAGCACGAACGCCGCCAGCCGGCGCGCGAACGGCGCCAGCGTGACACCGTCGAGTTCGTGGAGACGGTCGGCTTCGTGCGCGTCGAAGGTCGCGCGACGGGCTAGGGAACGCACGGCATCCTCGGAAGAGATCTTTGACAACGCAAAGGCGACGCTCCCCGCGGAAGCGTCGCCTCGCAACTTCGCACGCCGGGGCGCGGGCTCGCCGACCTACCCCGACAGGCGCTGGTGGAACAGCGCCATGAGCGCCGTGATCACCAGCCCCGCCAGCGCCAGGAACGCGATGAAGAACCGCGTGAACAAGCGGTGGTCGAACTTGAGGTGCATGTAGAACGCGACGACGATGCCGAACTTCAGCGCCGAGAGCACCAGCAGCGTCGGCACCAGCACCGGGCGCAGCGACGGCACGTAGTAGATCGCGACTTCGATCGCCGTGATGATCCCGAGGATCGCCGCGATTTCGATATAGCGGCGGGCGCCCGGGTGGTTCTGTCCGTCGGCGCTGTGGCCGTGCGACGCGTGTTCGTGGTCGGACATGGGCAGCCTCCTTACGGGATCAGGTAGAGCAGGGTGAAGATGGCGATCCACACGATGTCGACGAAGTGCCAGTAGAGTCCGGCGATTTCGACATCGAGCGCGTCGGCTTGGGTGATCTTGCCCGAGAACGAGAGCACGAACAGCGACCACAGCCAGATCACACCGCCGGTCACGTGCGCCCCGTGGAAGCCGGTCAGCACGAAGAACGACGACCCGAACACCGACGTCTGGAGCTTCAACCCTTCGTGCACGAACGAGGTGAACTCGTACGCCTGGAAGCCGAGGAAGATCATGCCGAGGATCGCGGTGACCGCGGTCCACAGGCGGAATTCCTTGATCTTGCCGTGCTGGATGGCCGCCAGCGCGAGCACCATCGCCAGCGACGACATCAGCAGGTCGAAGGTGCTCACCGAGGTCAGCGGGATGTTGAAGATCTCGTGCGGGGTCGGGCCCGTCGGGCTCTTCCCCTTCGACACCAGGTAGGTCGCGATCAGCGACCCGAAGAACAGACACTCCGACGACAGGAACGTCCAGAAGACCAGCTTCCGGTTGCTCAGTCCCGTCGAGGTCGGGTGTTCGTGTTGTACGACGCCTGCGTAACGCACTCCGTCACGTCCTCCTTCGGCGGCCGGCTCCGTGAGCCCGCCGCGTGGCGGCTGAGTCCGACTAGCCCGCTGGCTGGAGCACCCAGCCGTAGAGCCCGATCAAGAACACCCCGAGACCGATGAAGCTGATCCAGATGCCGTACATGAAGCCGAACGCCAATAGCGGAATGCCGAGTGCGGCGATCATCGGCCAGAACGACGGCCGCGGCATGTGGATCTGTTCGTCGTGCGAGCCGGCGGCGTGCGCGCGGTCCGCGTCGGTCATGTGCCACAGCGGGTCACGGCCGTGGATCTGCGGCGTCACCGCGAAGTTGTAGTCCGGCGGCGGCGACGGGATCGACCACTCGAGCGTCGCACCGCCCCACGGGTTGTCCTCCGCCGTCTTCGGCTTGCGCGAGGTGATGATCATGTTGACGAGCAGGATCAGCACCGCGAACCCGAGCAGGTGCGACCCGATCGTCGACAACTTGTTCATGTCGTTGAATCCGAGGTCCGCCGCGTAGGTGTAGATACGGCGCGGCATGCCCCACAGCCCGAGGAAGTGCATCGGGAAGAACGTGATGTTGAAGGCGATCATGGTCAGCCAGAAGTGCACGGTGCCGAGCGTCTCGTTGAGCGCGCGGCCGGTCATCTTCGGCCACCAGTAGTAGATGCCCGAGAAGATGCCGAGCACCGCGCCGCCGAACAGCACGTAGTGGATGTGCGCGACCACGAAATAGCTGTCGGTCTGCTGCAGGTCCACCGGCGGCGACGCGTGCATGATCCCCGAGAGCCCGCCGATGGTGAACATGGCGATGAATCCGAGCGCGAACTTCATCGCCGCGGTGAAGCGCAGCGAACCGCCCCAGAGGGTGCCGATCCAGTTGAAGATCTTCACGCCGGTGGGAATCGCGATGAGCATGGTGGCCAGCGAGAACACCGAGTCGCCAATCGGGCCCATGCCGGTGGCGAACATGTGGTGCGCCCACACGCCCCAGCCCACCACACCGATGAAGATCCCCGAGAACACGACGAACGCGTAGCCGAACAGCGGCTTGCGCGAGAACGTCGGCAGCACCTCGGACACGATGCCCATCGCCGGCAGGATGAGGATGTACACCTCGGGGTGGCCGAACAGCCAGAACAGGTGCTGCCACAGCAACACCGAGCCGCCGCCCGACGGATCGTAGAAGTGCGTGCCGGTGAGACGGTCGAAGGTGAGTTCGATCAGCGCCACGGTGATCACCGGGAACGCCGACACCACGAGGAACTGCACCACCAGCGTCATCCACACGAACACCGGCAGACGCATCATCGTCATGCCCGGCGCGCGCATGTTGACGATGGTGACCAGGAAGTTGAACGCCGCCGCCAGCGAGCTGATCCCGAGGACCTGGAGGCCGAGCGCCCAGAAGTCTACGCCGTGCCCCGGCGAGTATTGTTTCGACGTCAGGTTCGCGTAGGCGAACCAGCCCTGGTCCGGCGCCTGGTGCACCAGGAAGCTGATGTTGATGAAGATGCCACCGAACAGGAACACCCAGTACGAGAAGGCGTTCAAGCGCGGGAACGCGACGTCGCGTGCCCCGATCATCAGCGGGATCAGGAAGTTGAAGAAGCTCGCGGACAGCGGCATGATCGCCAGGAAGATCATGGTGGTCGCGTGCATGGTGAACATCGCGTTGAACGTCTGCGCGCTCACCAAGTGGTTGTCCGGGCGAATCAGCTGCGTGCGGATGACGAGCGCTTCCACACCGCCGAGCAGGAAGAACGCGAAGGCGGTGAAGAAGTACATCAGGCCGATGCGCTTGTGATCGACGGTGGTGATCCAGCCCCAGATGCCGGGCGGCGTCGGCGCGGCGTAGTGGACGTGGGGCTTCAGGGTCGCCGTGGCGGTGGTCGCGGCCATTAGCGGGCCCTCCTTCCGTTGGACGCGAGGTGGCGGGCGGCGCGGGTCATCGCAGGCTCTCCAAGTAGGCCACCAGCACCTTGACCTGGTCGTCGGTGAGGCCGAGGCTGGGCATCAAGGACCCGGGCTTCTCCTGCGGCGCGTTCTTCAGCCACTTGCTCATGTTCTCCGGCGTGTTGTCCATGATCCCGCCGGCGATCGTGGTGCGTGAGCCGACGTGGGTCAGGTTGGGGCCGAGCACGCCGGCCGAGACGCCGTTGATGGTGTGACACCCGACGCAGGCGCTCGACGCGAAGAGCTTGGCGCCGGCGGCGACGTCCGGGTTCGCGGCAGCCGCCGCGCTGTCCGGCATCGCCTTCTGCGAGGCGACCCAGGCGGTGAAGTCCTCGGGCGTGTCGACGTAGGCGCGCATCCGCATGTTGGCGTGCGAGGCGCCGCAGAACTCGGCGCACTGGCCACGGAACAACCCGGTCTTCTCCGGCGTCCACCAGATCTTGTTGGTGCGCGCCGGAACCAAGTCGCGCTTGCCGCCCAGGCCGGGGAACCAGAAGCTGTGGATGACGTCGGCCGTGGTGAGTTCGAAGTCGGCCGTCTGCCCCACCGGAAGGTGGATTTCGTTCGCGGTGGTGATGCCGAGCGTCGGGTACTGGAATTCCCACCACCACTGGTGGCCGATTACCTTGATGGGCAGCGCCCCTGCCGGCGCCGGCGCCTGCGAGCGGAAGATCGTCCGCACCGTCGGAACGGCGATGAAGGCCAGGATCACCGCGGGCGCCAGCGTCCATCCGAGTTCGAGGCCGGTGTGCCCATGCATGTCATGCTGGGCCTTGTGGCCGGGCCGGGCGCGGAACCGGATGATCGCGACGACCAACCCGAGCGCCACCACCGCGAAGATGCCGACTTCCCAGTAGGCGATCACGCGGTAGGTATGGTCGATCCAGCGGCCGAACTCGGTGGTCGGCACCAAGGTGTTTTGCGGGTACTTCTCGAATCCGGGCGGCAGTTCGCCCTTGGCGGCTGCCAAGGGGATCCGCGCCAGGCTCAGCAGGAGCGCGGCGGCGCTCGCCAGGGTCACGCGTCGACTGAGGGACATGGCTCTCCGTCTGGCTTCACGCGGTGCGACAACTCGGCTGCGAGGGCGCGGGCCACCCGCAACACGTCACCGTCAAGGAAGAGGAAGCCCCGGCCCCGGTGTGATCGCACGCAGCGCGAAGCGGGCCGGCCTCCACTTATGGGTCGGGCAGAACGGGCCGCAGATTAGCACAGGCGGTTTAGGGAAGGGGTGAAAAAGTGCCGCCCCCGATCACGCGAGGGCGGCATATGGTCCTACGACTAAGGTCGCACCACGTCAGCAGTTATTCGTCCGACCACAGCGTGTTCATGCCGCTCAGCGCACGCGGGTGGCGGGCTCGCAGGTAGGCGAACATCCCCGCCGCGGCGAGCAGATTGCCTCCCGCCACCCCGAAGGTGCCCAGACGTCCGATGAGGTGGAAGCCGAGCGCGAAGTCGAGGGCGAAGAAGCCGAGTTCGAACGCCAGGAACCCGACCAGCATGACGAAGCCGAGGATCGGGTAGTGCTCGAACTGCGCCCAGAGGTAGGCCGCGAGCGTGCCGACGACGATGAAGGTGGCGAGGTGGATGCCGGTGTAGACCGCGATCGGCTGCGGGGTGATGCCGGCCATCGACGCCATCGCCTCCGGACCGTGCAGCACCAAGGTGCCGAGCAAGGCAGGAGTGGTGAACGGACGCCCGTGCAAGAGATCGAGCAACAGGAACCAACCGGCCAGGAGGGCCGCCCCGATCACCCCCGTGAAGATCCCGTCCTCGATTACTGCGGGCAAGGTCACCGGGGCCGGTGTGGCCGCCTGGTGTTGACGCACAGCAGACATAAGGTGCTCCTCCTTTGACCTAGCAAGGTACGCCTGACGGAGCCAGGCGCGGAGTGACACGGTCCGCGTTCGGGGCGTGCTATGACCGTAACACGGCAGTGGGACACGCGCATCTGGAATCCCGTTGCCGCCTCGGAGTTCCTGCGTAGATCGGCGAGGGACTCGCCACATCGACGCAGCGCGCGCGGCGGCGGCGAGCCACACCCTCCAACACTCTCGCCGCATGTGCCGGGACAGCCGACCCGTCACCTCACCGGCACCGGCTGCGACACGCAATGGGACGCCGATCCGCTCCTGGTGTCCGGGGGTCAACCCGCGCGCGTCCGGCCCGGCACGCGTCGTCCAGGTGCAGGTCGGACCGAAGTAGCGCCGGGCGATTTGCCGCCAGCGGCGGGCGGTGACGCGTGCACGATGCACGCTGCCACCGCTCTCCGCGGCGCGTTCCGGCAATGCCTGGCACGGCTGAGGCGCTTCCCTCGGCGTGAGTTGGCGGACCGGCGGCTGCATGCGGCGCCGGTGGCATGACGGCTGCACAGGTGGCCGAGGGTGCGGGAACTCCCGCAGTCGCCGATCGCTGCCGTTCGACCCGTGAGGTCATGCCGATGTCCCCCGCCCCTCGTTCCTCCCAGGCCACACCGCGTCTTGCGCGCGGACTCGCGTTCGCCGCGCTTCTCGTCGTGGGAGGATGCGGCACGCGGGACATCGCGATGTCGCCGCGGCTGGCGGCGCCGGCGCCGGCGAGCGGTGGCCGCTGGATCGTCGACGGCACGATCGCGATCGCCAACGACTCGACGCGCACCACCACAGACACGCTTTCGCTCGCCAAGTATCTCGAGGAAGTGCCGGCCGACTCGATCAAGGGCGTGACGACGCTGATCCACGCGGAGGAAGGCGGCTCGCTGAACCTCGGCACCGCGTATCTCGAGATTCCGCCGCGCGCGCTCACCACCGACACCGAGATCACGCTCGGCATGACGAGCGGCAGCTTCGTCGAGTACGCGCTCGAACCCACCGGGCTGACCTTCCGCGTCCCCGTACACTTCACGGTGAAGTACGACCGCACCACCGTCGATCCGCAGGACGGCGCGGAACTGGTGATCGCGTGGTTCGACCCGTCGCGATCGGTGTGGACGAGCATCGGTGGTGAGACCGACGGCACGACGCAGAAGGTGAGCGTCGACCTCTCGCACTTCTCCTACTACGCGCTCGCCAAGAAGGTGCACAGCCAGCGTGGCGAGGATGCGGCTCGCCCCGACCAGCGATAGGCGTCGCCGCGACTACACCGCCACGTCCTTCTCGACCAGGCGACGATCGCGCAGGCGGCGATTGAAACGCTCGCGCCGTGCCGCGGTGGCTTCGGCGCTGTAGAGATCGACGATGAGCGAGCGCAGGCCGGCCTCGAGCTGTGCGACCGTCATGTGACGCGGCACGAAGGTGACGTCGAACAGCGTGCAGCGCTCCCATTGGCCGGGGTGCGTGAGGCGGCCTTCCTCGTCGAGCCGCGCGTGGAGCGGCGTGCCGGGAAACGCCGTCTGCAAGGTGACCTGCACGTCGAAGAGATCTTCACGCGCCACGAAGTCGCGGATTTCGTCGAAGACCTCGGGACCTTGTGCGTCGAGCCCGAGGATGAAGCAGCCGTTCACGCGAATGCCATGCGCTTGGATGTTGCGCAGCAACTCACCGTAGCGCGGCGCGGTGAGACGTTTCCAATCCGTGCGCGTTTCGACGCCCTCGAGCTGATCGGGGCGCGGGCTCTCGAGGCCGATGAGCAGTTCGGCGCAGCCGGCGCGGCGAAGCGCCTCGAGCAAATCGTCGTCGGCGCCCACCGAGATGTCGGTCTCGGTGAACCAGCGCACACCGCGCATGCCGATCTCGGGCAACAGATCCAGCCAGTACGGCCGGTTGATGAAGCTGTTGTCGTCGGCGAACTCGATGAACGGATGCCGCCACAATCGCAAGATGGCGTCGAGATCGCGCAATACGAGGGCGGCCGGCTTTTGCCGGTAGCGATGCGCGTACAGCGAACTGCCGGCGCAGAAGTGACACCGGTGCGGGCAGCCGCGGCTGGTCTGCAGCATGAGGCGGTTGTAGCGCGGGAGATCGAGCAGGCCGTACGCCGGCAGCGGCGACTGCGCGAGATCGTAGTCGTCCTCGAGCGATCCATACGACGGCTTGAGGCGGCGGTTCTCGACGTCGGTCAGCACATCGAGCCAATGCAGTTCGCCGTGGCCGATCACGACGGCCGCGCCGCGCGCCTGCGCTTCCTCCGGCAGCACCGAGACGTGCGGGCCACCCATCACCACCGGCGTGCCCGCCGCGGTGAGGCGCGCCGCGAGCGCATACGCTTCGCCGATCTGCGCGCTGAAACTCGAGATCGCCACCAGATCGAACGGGCCGGTGAGATCCTCGGCATGCGCGAGATCGGCGATTTCGATGTAGTGCACCTCATGCTGCGTCGGCGTGAGACCGGCGAGCGTGAGCAGGCCGAGGCTCGGCAACGACGCGATCGCCTTGCCGCGCTCCACGAATCCCGGGAGCGTGAGACCCAGCTGCAGCAACTCCGGATCGCACACCCGAATGCCGCTCATCGCCACCAGTGCGATTCTCATCGCGCACCTCCGTTCAGGCAGATCGACACCACCCCGGCCACCAGCAGGCCCACCGGCACCACGAACGCGTGCCGCCACACCGGACGCCACGCCGAGAGATAGCACACCACCGGCATGGCGCACGTCCCGGCGATCAGGAAAATCGGAGCGCGCGAGGCGCCGTCGAGCAGTCCGGTCTGCAATCCGAGCGCGCACAGCAGGTCGAGCATGCCGAGCGCGATGCAACTCACGTGGGCGAGGCGCACCAAGCGGCGTCGCCACGATGCGTACCCGCCGAGCCATCCCTCGGCGGCAAAGAAAAGTCCCGGCACCGCACCCGCGACGAAGCCTGCGAGCACGGCGCACCATCCGGCGCACCAACACATCGAGGGGGTCACACGCTCTCCGGCGTCCACAGGGGGGCGGACCGGTGCAAGAGACTGCGGAACCCCGAACAGCCCAAGCGTACGCTCCGCGCGTGGCGCTCGATGCGGCACCCAGGGCGGAGACGCACCGCGGCTTTGGGGGCAGTCGCACGAAGGCGCACATGGTCGCATCCGCACTCCGCCTTCCGCGCCGCTGTGCGCGGGGCGCGCGACCGCGCAGAGTCGAGGTTCCGAGGCGCTCTCCCCACGCACGCGCCTCGCCCAGAATCGAGGACTCCGTGAGCACCGAGTTGCCCGCGTCGGCGCACGACCTTCTCTGCCAGGTGCGCGATGCCCTCGCCGAGCGCTATGCCGTAGAACGCGAATGTGGACGCGGCGGCATGGCGACGGTGTTCGTTGCCCGCGACCGCAAGCACGCGCTGCGCGCCGTCGCGCTCAAGGTGCTGCGCCCGGACGTCGCCGAGGTGTTGGGCGAAGAGCGCTTCCTGCGCGAGATCGGCATCGCGGCCGGGCTCAATCATCCGCACATCGTGCCGGTGTTCGACTCCGGCACCGCGGACGGGCTGCTCTACTACGTCATGCCGATGGTGGACGGCGAATCGCTGCGGGTGCGGCTGGCGCGCGAGGCGCCGCTGCCGCTGGCCGAGACGCTCCGACTGGCCGACGGCATTGGCGGTGCGCTCGGCTACGCGCACGATCGCGGCATCGTGCACCGCGACGTGAAGCCGGAAAACGTCATCCTGTGCGGCGACGAACCGCTGGTCACCGACTTCGGGCTCGCGCTCGCGGCGCGCGGCACCGGCGAGACGGTGGCGCTCAGCGAGTTGGCAGCCGGCACGCCCGGCTACATGTCGCCCGAACAAGCGCTCGGCGACGATGGCGCCGATCCGCGCTCCGACGTCTACGGCCTCGGCTGCGTCGTCTACGAATGTGTCACCGGCGACGTGCCGCGCGCCTGGCTCTCGGACGACGAGGTGCGGCGCGGACGTATCGAGCACACCGCACTGGCGGCGCGCCGGCGCCTCGACGCGTTGCCGACCGGACTCGAGGCAGCGCTCACCCGCGCGCTGGCGCCGCGGGCCGGCGAACGCCACGCCACGGTGGCGGCGTTCGTCGACGCGCTGCACGCCGGCTCCTTCCCCACCCTCGCGCCCGAACCGCGCGCCGTCGCCGTGTTGCCGTTCGTCTGCATGACCGGTGGCGCGGAGGACGAACAACTCGGCGACGGCCTCGCCGAGGAGATCATCAACACACTGTCGCGGCTGCGGCCCTTGCGGGTCGCCGCGCGCACCTCGGCGTTCGCGTTCAAGGGTCGCAGCCAAGACATTCGCGACATCGGCCACGCGCTCGGGGTGCGCGCGGTGCTCGAAGGCAGCGTGCGACGCGCCGGCGATCGCCTGCGCATCACCGTGCAGCTGGTCGACGTCGCCGACGGCTGCCCGCTGTGGTCGGAGCGCTACGACCGCACGATGCGCGACGTGTTCGCCATCCAGGACGACATCGCGCGCAGCGTCGCCCGCGTGCTGCGCATCCTGCTCGGCGAGGCGGAGCGCGGCCGGCTCACCCGCATTCCCACCGCCAACGTCGACGCGTACGAAGCGTATCTGCGCGGCCGCCAGTATTTCCACGAGCGGCGCAAGAAGAGTCTGGAGTACGCGCGGCAGTTGTTCGTGCACGCGGCGGACCTCGACCCGCGCTTCGCGTTGGCGCACGCCGGCATCGCCGACTGTTGTTCGCTGCTGCACATGTACTATCCCTCGTCGACCTCCGAACTCGAACGCGCCGAACGCGAGAGCGCGCAAGCCTTGGCGCTCGATCCCGACGCGCCGGAAGCGCACGCGGCGCGCGGCTTCGCGCTGTTCCAGCTCGGACGCCACGACGACGCGACGGCGGAGTTCCAAACCGCGGCGCGGCTCGATCCGCGGCAGTTCGACGCGCGGTATTTCCACGCGCGATTGTGTTTCCAGCGCGGCGCGTTCGCCGAGGCCGCGCGCTGGTTCGAGGACGCCTGTCGCGTCGAAGACGACTTCGAGGCGCGGTTCTTCGCCGCGCAGTCGCACGAAGCGCGCGGCGATGGCGAAGCGGCCCACGCCGCCTACCAGAGCGCGCTGGCGAGCGCCACCCGGCACCTCGATTTGCATCCGGACGATCCGCGCGCCGCCACCATGCGGGCAGTCTCGCTGTGCCGCCTCGGCGAACAGGCGGATGGTCTCGAGTGGGCGGCCCGCGCACTCGCCATCGACCCGGCCGACGCCGGCGTGCGGTACAACGTCGCGTGCTTGTACGCGCTCGAAGGCCAGGCGGCCGCGGCGCTCGATTGCCTCGAGGAGTGCGTGCGCCTCGGGTTCGGCAATTTCGACTGGATCCGCCGCGATCCCGACCTCGCCAGCCTGCGCGGCGATCCGCGTTACGACGCACTGCTCGCCGCCATGTGAGCGGCGCTGCGCCGGGCGGCGGCCATCTGCTAGACTTCGCGCACACCATCGCCGTGACCGCCCCTCGCACCTGGAGACGTCGCATGTCGCGCTCGATTTCGCGGGCCTCACTGGTGCCCGCCGTCGCCCTCGCCGCGCTGTCGCTCGCCGGCTGCCGCTCGCTCTCGCCGGAGGCCGGCACGCCGGGGACACCGCGCACGTCCGCCCCGAGGAGCGGCGCCGGTCCCGCCGGCCGCCTGACGCACCCGCAACCGCCCCGCGCCGACGAGGTGTTGCCGCGTTTCACCGGCCAAGCCGCTGACGCCACCATCGCGCTGCCCGGCGCCGCCGGCTTCCGCGTCGTCTCGGTGCGCGAGATGGGCCCGATGGAACAGCCGCAGGTGGTGCAAGGCCGCGACGGCTGCATCAGCGCGCTGTCCAACGGCAAGTCGAAGTGGGTCTACGGCGACACCGTGATGCGGTGGACCGGCAGCGACGGCTCGAACTGGCGTGACAACACGCTGTCGTGGACCACCGACCTCGACGCCTCGAACAACATCACCGGCTTCCAGCAGGACGTCGACTCGCTCGGTGTGCCGTACGAATTCCTGCCGCACACCGCCGATGAAATCCTCTTCAACCAGCGCATGATCGACCCGGGCTGCGTCGGCGACTCGTGCGGCTACGAGTTCGCGTTGTGGCCCGGCCAAGTGGTGCCGGACCCGGCGCGCAACCGCACGCTCTACTTCTTCGGGAAGATCTATCGCAGCAACTCGGTCTTCAGCGGCGCCGGTGTCGGGATCGACGTGCAAACCGGCGACGGTCCGCTGACGCGTCCGGTCGTGCGCCCCGGCGCCGACGACCCGACGCTCATGTGGGACATCGACGAGCCGGCGTACAGCGCCGGCGCCGTCGTCGTCCGCGACACGCTGTACTGCTACGCGCCGCATCTCAACTTCCTCTCGCAGGACATCTCGATCGCGCGCGTGCCACTGGCCGACGCGCTCGATCGCAACGCGTGGACCTACTACGCCGGCAACGGCGTGTGGTCGAGCGACGTGAACGCCGGCGTCATCATCTTCAGCGGCGGCTCGTACCAGTCCGTGCACTGGAACCCGTACGTGAAGAAGTACCTCGCCGTGTACTCGAAGCCGCTCAGCAACAAGATCATGTTGCGCGCCGCCGACCGTCCGGAAGGCCCGTGGACCGCCGAGGCGCTGCTGCTGACCGGCAAGAAGCCGGGCATCGCCAACTCGGTGGACTACTTCGGCATGGTGCACCCGGAATACGAGGCGAACGGCGGGCAGATCGACTACGTCGCCTACTACCACCCGACCGGCTTCCTGGCCGGCGAGACGCGCCTGGTGCAGATCCAGTTCGGGCCCAAGGCGGCGAGCGTGACCCGGCGCTAAGCCGCACAGTCGCAGAGAGATAGCAGGACGCGAAGCCCGCGCTCCGGCGCGGGCCTCGGCGCATCGCCCGGGCATCGCGCGAGACCGCGCATCCGGCGGGCCGCCGGCGCCCGATTCCGCCAGCGTCGTTCAGAGACGGCGTCTCGCGGCCGATGAAGACTCCGTAGCACTGCGCGGGGAAACGTCCCCGCGGGCCCGGCATTCGCGGAGACCATCATGGATCGATTCATCGCCCGCCAAGCCATCTTCGACAACCGCCAGCGGGTGATCGCCTACGAGTTGTTGTTCCGCCGCGGCGCCGAGGGCTTCTTCCGGAACTCCGAGCCCGTCAGCCTCGACGCGACATCGTCCGTGCTCGCGGAAGGATCGCTCCTGTTCGGTCTCGGCCCGCTGACCGCCGGCAAGCCCGCATACGTCAACTTCTCGCAAGAGGCCCTGCTCGACCAGTTGCCGTTGCTGCTGCCGCCGGATCGCCTGATGGTCGAATTGCTCGAGACCATCGACCCGACGCCCGAGGTGCTCGCGGCCTGCAGCGCGCTCAAGACCGCCGGCTACCGCATCGCACTCGACGACTACATCGGCGAACCCGAGCGCGAGCCGCTCTTGCAGTTCTGCGACATCGTCAAGGTCGACTTCCGCGACACCACGCCCGAGAAGCGCGCCGAGATCGTGAAGCTGGTGAAGGGACGCGGCCTCAAGCTGCTCGCCGAGAAGGTCGAGTCGCACGAGGAGTTCTCGACCGCCTCCGATCAGGGGTTCGACTACTACCAGGGCTTCTTCTTCGCGCATCCGCAGATCCTGCGCAAGCGCGAGCCGGTGACCTCGCGGCTGCACTGCATGCGGCTGCTCGAAGAGTCGACGCACGAGAGTCTCGACCTCGACGCAATCGAGCAGTTGATCTCGCAGGAGTCGACGCTGTGCGCGAAGATGCTCCGCTACATGAACTCGGCATGGTTCGGCCTGCGCGGGGGCGTGCAGAGCGTGCGCCACATGCTGTTCGCGCTCGGCCAGCGCGAGATCCGCCGCTGGGCGTCGCTGTTCTTCCTCACCGCGCTGTCCGACGACAAGCCCGCCGAACTCCTCACCTGCGCCTGCGTGCGCGCCCGCTTCTGCGAACTGGTGGCGCCGGAAGTCGCCGAAGGCGAACGCGCCGGCCACTACTTCCTCATGGGCCTGTTGTCGATGATGGACGCGGTGTCCGATCAGCCGCTCGCCGAAGTGCTCTCGGGCCTGCCGCTCGAGAAGGACATGATCCACGCGCTGATCAAGGGCGGCAAGTCGACGCCGGCGCAAGTGTTCCGCCTCGCCGAGGCGTGCGAACGCGGCAAGTGGCCGGAGATCTCGGCGGCGTGCGAGGAGCTTGGGCTCGGCGAATTGCAGGTGGCCTCGCTGCACCGGCAGGCCGTGGAGTGGGCGAACTCGACACTCGCCTGGTACGACGACGAAGGCCCGCAGCCGGGCGGCAAGAGCGCGATCGCGTAGGCGCTCGCTTGCATCGCACCTGCCTGTGACGTACAGTTGCGTTCACTGTGATACGTCATCGGAGGGACGCTTCGCCATGCAAACCAAACTGACGCTGCGCATGGAGGACTCGCTGATCCGCCGCGCGAAGATCCTCGCGCGGCGCTCGGGCAAGTCGGTGTCCGCCCTGGTTGCCGACTACATCGCGGCGCTAGACGCGCGCACTCCCGGCGACTCGAAGCCCCGCCCGCGCTCCCACCCGAAGGTCACAGCGTTGCGAGGTTCCCTCGCGCAGGCCAAGGTGGCTGAGCGAGACTATCGCGCTCATCTGGAGCGCAAGCACCGGTGATCGTGCTGGTGGACACCAACGTCGTCCTCGATGTCTTGCTCGATCGCGCACCGCACGCCGACGCGGCCGCGCGCCTGCTCGCGGCCATCGAAGATCATCGCCTCACCGGACTTCTCGGCGCGACCACGGTCACGACGCTTCACTATATTGCGGCGCGCACCTTGGGTGAGCGACGTGCCCGGCGGCACATCACCACGCTGCTGTCACTCTTCGAGATCGCGCCGGTCACCGGGGATGTCCTGCGTGACGCGACCTCCTTGGGTTGGGCGGATTTCGAGGACGCCGTGCTCCACGAATCGGCGCGGGCCGCTGGGGCGGACGCGATCGTCACCCGAGACCGAAAAGGGTTCGCGCGCGCGAAGCTCCGGACATACACCCCGGCGGAGTTGCTCGCGCTCCTCTCCCTCGACACGGCCTAGCAACGCGAGGGACGCGGCGTGATGCCGCGCCCCTCCGCACGCCCGCTACTGCAACACGTGGATGTTCTTCTTCGCGCACATGTCGCGCAGCACCTTCGGCCACACCGTCACGCTGCACTCGCCGAGGTGCGCCTTCTTGAGCAGCAGCATGTAGGTGCGCGACTGGCCGATGCCGCCGCCGATCGACAGCGGCACCTGGTTCTGGATCACCGCCTGGTGGTACGGCATCGACAGCATCGCCGTCTGGCCGGTGAGTTCGAGCTGCTGGCGCAGCGTCGCCGCGTTGACGCGAATGCCCATCGACGAAAGTTCGTGCCGGCGCTGCGTCACCGGGTTCCACACCAGGATGTCGCCGTTCAATCCGTGCATCGGGCGGCCATCGGCGGAGCGGGTTTCAGACACCCAGTCGTCGTAGTCGGCGGCGCGCATCTCGTGCGGGAAGCCGTCGGCCAAGGTCCAGCCGATGCCGTAGATGAACACCGCCGGGTAGTCCTGCAGGATCGCCGTCTCACGCTGCTTGCGCGGCATGTTCGGGTAGCGCGCAAGCAAGTCCTCGGCGTGGATGAAGGTCAGATTCTCCGGCAGGTTCGGATACTGCGGCGACTTGAGCTGCGGGAACACCTCCTGCACGTGACGCTCGGCGCCCTTGATGACCGCCCACAACTTCTTCACCACGGCGGTGAGGTACTCGAGCGAGCGCTCCTTCTCGGTGATCGCCTGCTCCCAATCCCACTGGTCGACGTAGGCGCTGTGATCGTGGTCGAGGAAGTAGTCCTTCCGCACCGCGCGCATGTCGGTGTAGAGCCCTTCGCCGGGCTGGAAGCCGAACTCCCGGAGCGCGACCCGCTTCCACTTGGTGGCCGCCTGCACCACCTGCGCATCGATCGGGTGAACGTCGTGATCGTTGGCGATGTGGAAGTCGACCGGGCTGCGCGAGCCGTCGCGGTCGAGGTAGTCGTTGACCCCGCTCTCCTTGTCGACGATGAGCGGGACCTCGACCCGCATCAGGTTCAACGCTTCGCAGAGGTGCGTCTCGATGTACGTCTTCACCACGGTCAGCGCGCGCTGCGTGTCCTTGCGGGACAACAGCGAGGTGTAGTCGCGCGGGAGAATCTTCTCGAGGTCGTCGTAGTTGCCGATGCCCGGCCCTGCCAGGTCGGCCTTCTTGTCGGTGACGGTGCCCATGGGCGGTCCCCTTTTCGTGTCAACGCCAGTACGTCCAACATGCGCGGCGGGCGGACGCATCCTCTCGCCGCCTGTGGTCGAGAGTAGACCCGCGGCGCAGCGACCGCGCGGGCGCGGAGGGCGCACCGTCGCCTGCGCCAGGGGCCGCAGCGCACCGCCGCCAGAAGTCGCGCGGCGGATGATCCCCTCCGCGCCCTTTCCGGGTTTCCCTTGTCGACAGCTCCCTGGCCGCTTCGAGAGGAGGATTCGCCCGATGTTCGCTCGTTCGCTCACCACCCTCGCCCTTGGCGCGCTGCTCGCCGCCGGCTCCGCCTTCGCCGACGACTGGGCGGACGCCCCGGCGATCACCACCCACGACATCCACTTCATGTCGACCGGCGTGGCGGTCGGCGACGCCGGGTTCTACGCCTCGCTCAGCACCGATGGCACCACCTGGACGAGCTACGACCCGGGCACCACCGCCGATCTCTACGGCTTCGTCGAGGAAGCAAGGCGCGAACACCGCAAGGTCGCCGACCGCGCGCTGATCGCCTGGCAACGCGCTCTCCTCGCCAGCCGATTCGACGGCTGGACCTGCTGCGTGCAATCAAGGCCACCGAACTGGTGACGAATGGCTCGATCCGCTACGGCGGACTACGGCCAGCACTGGACGCTGACCGCCAGCGGCTATCCGGCGCTCCACCGCTGCTGGGGCGGCGGGCGATCATCGCGTTGGGCATGGCTTTCATCCGCAAGCACCTGCTGATTACGGCCAGCACTGGACGGCCGTCGCCAGCACCTTCGCGGTATCGCCGACGTCGTCACCAGCTTCGGCACCAGCAAGTACCTGATCGTCGGCGACCACGGCACGATCCTGCGCTCCACGGACGGCGGGCTGACGTGGGCCTCCGTCGACGCCGGCACGACGGCGGATTTGCGCGGGGTCAGCGAGAGCAAGCAGTCTGGCACGCTGGTCTTCGCGGCGGGGCTCGGCGGCGTGGTGCTGAAGAGCACCGACGACGGTGCCACGTGGTGCCGCCTCACGTCCGGCACCACCGCGGATCTCCTCACCATCGATGCGCAGTCGAACACCCGCGTGGTGGTGGCGGGCGTCGGCGGCGTGGTGCGGCGCACCGAAACCGGTGGCGGGGCATGCCAGACTACGGCGGTGGGCGACGACGCGCGGCCACAGCCGGCCGACCTGACGCCATACCTGCGGGTCCAGGTCGACGGCGGACGCGTGACGCTCGCGGCGGCGGTCACCCTCACGGCGCCGTTCGACGTGAGCGTGACCGACGCGGCGGGCCGGCCGGTGGCCGGGGTGGCGCCGGCACGCGTGGCGGCGGGGAGACACCCGGGTGCTGGACCTGCGCCTTGACCCGGAGCAGCCAGTGGCGTCTATTTCGTCCGCGTCGCCAACGGCCAGATCACCGCGACCCGCCGGGTGCTCTGCGTGCGGTAGGCCCACTGGGGCGCCAGGTGACGGTACCGGCGCCACGCCCAACCTCCCGCGACCTCGTCGTCTCCGGCTCGCCTCCCGGCGCGGAGTGCCGATACCTGAAAGGGCGCGCGTCCACCGCGCCCCTTCAGCCGCCCCCAAGCCGAGAGATGCCATGCCCTCAGAAGCCCAGAGTGCCGCTCCGAGCGACCGTGCCCGGCACCGTCTTGCCGATCACTTGGCGTATTACTTTGGCTCCAGCGCCGCGACCGCCGATCCCGAGCGCGCCTGGGCCGAGCGCATCCACCAAGCCGCCCCGGAGGCCATCGAGGCCTTCCTGCGCGCCGCCCGCGCCTCCGAACGGCAGGCGACGATGGACTTCGGCTTGCTCCACGGCGTCCTCAACGGCACGCCCGACGGCATGTTGGTGGTGGACCTCGCCGGCAAGGTCCTCATGGCGAATGACAACTTCGTCCGCATGTGGCGCATTCCGCTCGATCTCGCGGCAAGCGGCGATGACGCCAAGCTCCTCGGCTTCGTCCTCGCGCAACTGGCGGCACCCGACGCCTTCCTCGCCCGGGTTCGCGACCTCTACGCCACGCCCGACGCGGTGACCGACGCCGAGGACATCGCCTTCACCGACGGCCGCGTCTTCGTGCGCCGCTCCTGCCCGGTCTACGTCGACGGAGTGGCCGCGGCGCGCGTGTGGGTCTTCCACGACGCCTCGGCCATGCGCCAGGCCGAGCGCGAGCATCTGCTGCTCGAGGAACAACTGCGGCAGTCGCAGAAGATGGAAGCGGTAGGCAAGTTGGCCGGCGGCATCGCCCACGACTTCAACAACCTGCTCACGGTGATCAACGGCTACGCGCGGCTGCTCGAAGACCACACGCCAGAAGACGACCCGCGCCATCTCAAGATCGCCGAGATTCGCAAGGCCGGCGAACGCGCCGCGGTGCTGACGCGGCAGCTGCTCGCGTTCGGCCGCAAGCAGGTGCTCGAACCGAAGCTGCTCGATCTCGGCGAGACGGTCAGCACGATGCAGTCGATGTTGCAGCGGGTGATCGGCGAAGACGTCACGTTGGTGTGGGCGCCGCCTGCCGGCCTGCCGCGCGTCGTGGCCGATCCCGGACAGGTCGAGCAGGTGATCGTCAACCTGGTGGTCAACGCCCGCGACGCGATGCCGCGTGGCGGCACCGTGACGCTCGGCCTGGCGCTCCAGCAGGTGCCGGCCGACGATGGCTCTGGCATCGAACCGGGCGAGTACGTGGTGCTCAGCGTGCGCGACACTGGCCACGGCATTCCACGCGACGTGCAGCCGCATATCTTCGAGCCGTTCTTCACGACGAAGGAGGTCGGCAAGGGGACGGGACTCGGGCTGGCCACCGTGTACGGCATCGTCCGGCAAAGTGGCGGCGCGTTGGCGTTCGAGAGCGCGCTGGGGCGCGGGACGACGTTCCGCGTGTACCTGCCGGCGGCCGAGGCCGCAGCGCAACCCGCGCCCAGCCCCGGGCTGCCGCGCGCCGCGTAGCGCGCTACCACCATCGGCCCCGCCGCGCCGCCGGGGCGCGGCTGCGACAATCCGTCCGCACGTCTCCCCCGACGTCCGGAAGGAGGTTCCGATGACTGTCCGTGTTGGTCTGCGCACCGCCAAGGTGGCGCTGGTGCTCTGCGTCGTCGCCGCGACGGCGGTCTTCGCCTCGCCCCGCCCGCACGCGCTGTCGAGCGTGCCGACCATCCCCGCCGCGTGGTCGGGCATCTGGTCGTACACCGACTCGACGTACGCGACGTGCACCGGAGGCGCTGTCACCGTCACCACGGGTCTCGACACGCTGTGCATCGATGACACTTACTCGAGCGACGATACCGGTGGCCTCACCATGACGTGCGACGGCACCTTCGACGACAACAGCGCCACGGTGACGTGTACGTACTCGGGGCCGCTCGTCACCGACTGCACGCTCACCTTCACCATCACCTCGACCGCGACGCGGACTGGCGACAGTTACGTCGAGACGTCGCGCATCACCCAGGCGTTCACGCCGGAGCTGTGCGCCTTCATCGGCGACAGTTGCAAGATCGTGAATCGCCACGCGACGCGGATCGCGCAACAGCCGGCCACCTGCGCGACGCCGGCGCTCCCGGCCACGTGGGGACAACTGAAGGCGCTGTACCGCTAATCCGGCACGCGGGTAGCGGCGAAGGTGCCGCCGCCCGCGATGTCGCCTTCGGTCTACACGGCGCCGCCCCCAACGGCCACCCTGACGTTTTTCGACTCCTCGTTCAAATTTCGACCCGGCGTTGGAATTCGCTCGCGTGTCGCTCCGAGGAGGTCCGCCGGTGTCCGTGTCGCGTCTCGCCGTTCGCCGTGCCGCCGCGCCCGAGCCGCATTCGGCGCACGTGCGGGAGAAGCGCGAACGCAAGCGGGCGGAGATCCTCCAGGCGGCGCTCCTCACCTTCCGCGCCAAGGGCTATCGCAACGCGACGCTCGACGACATCGCCGAGCGGCTCGGCATGCGCAAGACCGCCCTCTACCACTACTTCCCCGACAAGCAGGCGATCCTGCACGAGTGCCACCGCGAGTCGCTCGCCGAACTGACGCGCATCATGCGCGAGGCGAAGGCGCAGCCGACCGCAGCGGCGCAGCTCGCCCACGTCATCCGCGAACACGTGCGGATGATGACCGACACGCTGGCGCTCTCGCCGCTCGCCTTCGAGATCACCGCACTGCCGTCCGCCGGAGAGGAACTGGCGATCGCCGGACGCGACCGCTACGAGCGCCAGTTGCGCCAGATCATCGAGCGCGGCATGCGTGACGGCGAGTTCCGGCCGGGCGACGCCAAGCTCGCCACCTTCGTCGTGCTCGGCGCGGTCAACTGGATCGCGCGCTGGTACAAGCCAGAAGGCAGCCTGCAAGCGGCCGATCTCGGCGACGAGTTCGTCGCCCGCCTGCTCGATGGCTTGCGGGCCGCCTCCGCTCTCCCGGCTCGCCGCGCGGCGACGCGCGCCGGCCGTGTCGTTCGTCCCTCGGAGTCTGCGCGATGAAAGCACTCACGCTTACCGCGGCCGGCGCGCCGCTCGCTCTGCTCGACGCTCCCCGGCCGGTGCCAGGCGATGACGACGTGCTGGTGCAGGTGGCCGGCTGCGGCGTCTGCCACACCGACATCGGCTTCTGGAAGGACGGTGTGCCGACGCGCCATGCGCTGCCGCTGGTGCTCGGCCACGAGATCAGCGGCACGGTGGTGGACGCCGGCGCCGGGGCGCGCGAGTGGATCGGGCGCGAGGTCATCGTGCCGGCAGTGATTCCGTGCGGCAGCTGCGACCTGTGCACGAGCGGCCGCGGCAACGTCTGCCGCGCGCAGCTGATGCCGGGCAACGACATCGACGGCGGCTTCGCCGACTTCATCGCGGTGCCGTCGCGCGGTCTGTGCGCGGTGCCCGAGCGCGGCGGCTACGACCTCGCCGACCTGTCGGTCATCGCCGACGCGGTGACCACGCCGTATCAGGCGATCGTGCGCAGCGGCCTGCGCGCCGGCGAGCTGGCGATCGTGATCGGCGTCGGCGGCGTCGGCGCGTACGCGGTGCAGATCGCGGCGGCGGTCGGCGCGCAGGTGGTGGCGATCGACGTGCAGGACGCGCGGCTCGCGTTGCTCGCGCAGCACGGCGCCGGCCTCACGCTCAACAGCGCGAGCACCGATTTCAAATCGCTGCGCAAGCAGATCGCCGCGTTCGCCGCCGAGCGCGGCTGCGCGCCGCACGGCTGGAAGATCTTCGAATGCTCCGGCCACACGGCCGGCCAGGAAACCGCATACGGCCTGCTCACCCACGCGTCCACCTTGCTCGTCGTCGGCTTCACGCTCGGCAAGATCGAACTGCGGCTGTCGAACCTGATGGCGTTCGACGCCACGGTGCAGGGCACGTGGGGCTGCAAGCCGGAGCTGTACCCCGACGCATTGCGCTTGGTGACCGACGGCAAGATCGCGCTGTCGCCGTTCGTCGAGCGCTTCCCGTTGTCCGCGGGGCCCGAGGTCGTGCAGCGGGTGGCGGATCACCAGATCGAACGCCGGGCCATCTTGGTGCCCGGCGCGGTGTCGTAGCGCCGCCGAGCGGCGATCGCAGAGGAGATCGTGCAGATGCTGAAGAGCCACACCTTGGTGCCCGACCCGCAGTACGCCTTGATCGGCTACGACCTGCGCCCGGCGCGCGATACCGCCGGCGCCGCGGTGGACGGATTGTTCAACGCCTGGATCACCATCGACAACCCGTCGCAGTACAACAGCTACACTACCGACACCATCAAGGAACTCATCCTCGCGTTCCGTCAGGCGAGCATGGATCGCAGCGTGGTCGCGGTGGTGTTCACGGCGGTCGGCGACAAGGCGTTCTGCACCGGCGGCAACACCAAGGAGTACGCCGAGTACTATGCGGGCAATCCGCAGGAGTACAAGCAGTACATGCGGCTCTTCAACGACATGATCGACGCGATCCTGCGCTGCGACAAGCCGGTGATCAACCGCGTCAACGGCATGCGCATCGGCGGCGGGCAGGAGATCGGCATGGCGTGCGACTTCTCGATCGCCGCCGACACTGCGACGTTCGGCCAGGCCGGCCCGCGCCACGGCTCGGCGCCGGACGGTGGCTCCACCGACTTCTTGCCGCTCTACGTGGGCTTCGGCCCGGCGATGGAGTCGATCGTGCTGTGCGAGCAGTGGAGCGCGCACAAGGCGAAGCGCATCGGCCTCATCAACGAGATCGTGCCGGTGCTCATGATCGACGGCGCGTGGATTCCGAATCCGTGGGTGGTGACCGATCGCTACCTCGACGAGTTCGGCAACGTGGTGCACGGCGAGTTCAAGACCGGCGCGGCGCGCGACGAGGCGAAGGCGCTCGCGGCGCGCGCCACCGTCGACCACTCACGGCTCGACGCCGCGGTGGACGCGCTCTGCACCAAGCTCCTCATGCTGATGCCGGACTGCGTGTCGAAGAGCGTCAACTCGCTGCGCAAGCACAAGCAGTGGCACTGGGACAACACCAGCGTGTCGAACCGCGAGTGGCTCGCCCTCAACATGATGACCGAGGGACGCGCTGGCTTCCGCGCCTTCAACGAAGGGCCGAAGAACAACCGCGAGGTCGACTTCATCAAGCTGCGTCAACTGCTCGCGCAGGGACACCCGTGGGACGACGAGTTGTTGCGCGCGGTGTCGCCGCAGTTCCAGACGGCGGCGGCGGAGCGCTAGAGCGATGCAGCTCGACCTCGACGGACGGGTGGCGTTGGTGACCGGCGCGGCCGCCGGCATCGGCGCGGCGATCGCGCGCGGCCTCGCGTCGGAAGGCTGCGACATCGCGATCGTCGACCGCGGCGCGGCGCTGGCGACGGAGGCTGCCGTTGCCGCGCTGGGCCGGCGGTCACTCACCGTGGAGGCCGACGTGCGCGACGGCGACGCGGCGCGCGACGCGGTCGGGCGCTGCCTCGCCGAACTCGGACGTCTCGACATCTTGGTGTGCAACGCCGGCATCACCGCCGACGCGACGCTCGCCAAGATGACCGACGCGCAGTGGGACGACGTGCTCGACGTCAACTTGCGCGGCTGCTTCGTCTACAACCGCGCGGTGGCGGCGCACTTCAAGCAGCAAGGCGACGGGCGCATCGTCAACGTTGCCTCGATCAACGGCCTGCGCGGCAAGTTCGCGCAAGCCAACTACGCGGCATCGAAGGGCGGCGTCATCGCCCTGACCAAGACCGTCGCGCGCGAACTCGGCAAGTACGGCGTCACCGCCAACGTGCTGGCGCCGGGCATGGTGCTCACCGAGATGGCACAGGCGTTGGCGCCGGAGTTCCTCGACAAGGCGATCGCGGAGACGGCACTCGGCCGGCTCGCCTCGCCCGAGGACTGCGCCGACGCGGTGGTGTTCCTCTGTTCCTCGCGCGCCCGGCACATCACCGGGCACGTGCTCCAGGTCGACGGCGGCCAGTACATGTGACGCGGTTCGCGCGTCCGCTTCCGCAAGGAGTCCGCATGGCAGTGCGCACCACCATCGCCGAGGGCTGCGCCACGCTCACCCTCGACAATCCGCCGCTCAACATCCTGACGCAGGCGGTGCTCGCCGAACTGCGCGACGCGCTGGCCGCGCTCGCCGGACGCGACGACGTGCGCGTCGTGGTGCTCGGCGCCGCGGGCAAGCACTTCAGCGCCGGCGCCGATGTCGGTGAACACCTGCCGCCGCTGTATCGCGATCTCATCCCCGGCTTCCTGACCACGGTGCGCGCGCTGGCGGAGTTTCCGCAGCCGGTGATAGCCGCGGTGCGCGGCCGCTGCCTCGGCGGCGGCTTCGAGCTGGCGATGGGTGCGGATCTGCTCGTCGCCGGCGAGGGCGCGGTGTTCGGGCAGCCGGAGATCGTGCTCGGCGTGACGCCGCCGGTGGCGTGCGCGCTGTTGCCGACGCTGTGCGGCCCCTCGCTCGCGGCGGAACTCGTGCTCACCGGCGATCCGATCGACGCACGGCGCGCCGCCGCCGCCGGACTCGTCGCGCAGGTGGTGCCGGACGACGAGGTCGACACCGCCGCCGCCGCGTTCGCCGGGCGCATGACGCGCCACAGCGGCGCGGCGCTGCGGCTCACAAAGAAGACGCTCGGCCTCGGCCGCGCGGCACAACGCGCCGACACGCTCGCCGCCGCCGGCGCGCTGTACGTCGACGAACTCATGGAGACGGCGGACGCCGTCGAAGGCCTGCAGGCGTTCCTGGAGAAGAGGAAGCCCCAATGGACGCACCGATGACCACCGTCTTCCCCGAGTGGCAGGACAAGCCGCTCGACGAAATGCTCTACCAGTGCCGCGAGCTGCTCGAGGATCCGACGTTTCCGACCGTGGCGCGCTGGCGCGCCGCCGGCGGCAAGCTCCTCGGCCACTTCCAAGTCTACTTCCCCGAGGAACTCGCGCACGCCGCCGGCATGCTGCCGGTGAAGTTGCGCGGCGCGCCGCTCGAACCGACACGCGCCGACTCGCACTTCGGCTCGTACCTGTGCTCGATCGTCAAGACGTCGCTCGAGATCGCGCTCAACGGCAGCGTGCGGCCGGACATGTTCGTGACGCATCCGATCTGCGACGCCGCGCGCAACCTGGCCGGCGTGTGGGGACGCAACTTCGACTTCCCGTGCGAGATCCTCTACTTGCCGCAGAACGCCAACTCGGCGGCCACTACCGACTATCTGCGCGGCGAGTACGCGCGGCTGCTCGGACAAATCGAGAGCGTCAGCGGCCGCACGGTCCGCGAGGACGATCTGCGCTACTCGCTCGCGGTGTTCAACGAGAACCGCGCGCTGTTGCGGCGGCTCTACGCGATCAAGCGCGACACGCCTTGGAAGATCGCGGCCGAGGACGCCTACGCGCTGATGGCGGTGGGCACGATGATTCCGCGTGAGGAGCACAACGCGCTGTTGCATGCCGCGCTGCCGCTGGTGGAGGCCACCGCCGGTCGCGTGCAGGACCGCATCCGCATTGTGTTCGAGGGCGGCTTCTGCGAGCAGCCGCCGCTCGACCTCATTCGCGCTATCGGCCGCAGCTGCTACATGGTGGACGACGACCTGTTGATCGGCGTGCGCTGGATCACCGCGGACGTGCCGGTGGACGGCGACCCGCTGCGCGCGCTGGCCTACGCCTACACCGAGACGTCGTCCTACAGCCCGGTGCAGCACGACAACCGCAAGCCGAAGGAGAAGATGCTGCTCGAGCGCATCGCACGCGCCGACGCCCGCGCCGCCGTCATCACCGCGGCGAAGATGTGCGAGCCCGGCCTCGAGGAGCAAGTCGGCTACACCCACGCGCTCGACGAACACGCGATTCCCTACTTCGTCAGCGAGTTCGAAGAGAACATGACGAGCTACGACCAGCTGGCGATCCAGCTCGAGACGTTCGTCGAAAACCTCATCTTCGTGTAGGAGGCCACGGCCATGACGCCACAAGAGTTGCACGAGAAGTTGGTCGGCCGCGGCAACAAGGAAGGCGCGCGGCTGTTCCGCGAGTGGTTCGACGATCTGACCGTCGCCGCCAACGAAAACCGCGGCGGCGCGTACGTGTTCGTCATGGGATCGCTCGGCGAACTGCTGCGCGTGTTCGACCTGCCGATCGTGCTGCCCGAGATCAATTCGCTGCAGACCGCGGTGCGGCGCGCGGCGCCCGAGTACTTGAACGAGGCCGAGGACTACGGCTACTCACCCGACATCTGCGGCTACGTGAAGGCCGACGTCGCCACGCAGATGCGCGGCGGCGAGCTGCCGATGGGCCGCGTGCCGAAGCCGGCGATCGCCGTCTACACCAACGCCTGCAACACGTACATCAAGTGGGGCGAGATCTGGGAGCGCATGTACGGCTGCCCGATCGTCACGCTCGACGTGCCGGGCAACCGCTCGGCCGCCGCGTTTACCGGCCCCGGCGATCCGGTGTTCGAGCACGACCGCAAGTATGTCGCCGCGCAGCTGC
The DNA here is from genome assembly GCA_044229145.1 of Candidatus Eiseniibacteriota bacterium. GTDB lineage: Bacteria > Eisenbacteria > RBG-16-71-46 > CAZEPH01 > CAZEPH01 > JBKJUD01. Next base: position 49,062 of record JBGATO010000022.1, read on the forward strand.
GCGAGCTGATTCCGCTGCTCGAAAAGGTGAGCGGCAAGAAGTTCGACATCGATAAGCTGCGCGAGAACCTCGCGCACGCCAACTCGATGAACCGCGACTGGCAGCGCGTGCTTGAACTCAATCGCGCGACGCCGGCGCCGTTCAACGCGCTGAGCGACGGCACCATCTTCCTCGGCGTGGCGAACGCGCTGCGCGGCAGTGCGCTCGGCGCGCAGTACTTTCAGGAACTCGTCGAGGAGATGGAGTTCAAGGTGCTGCACCGGATCGGGACGCTCAGCGAGGAACAGTATCGCCTGCTGTTCGTCGGCGTGCCGTGCTATCCGATCTTCCGGCGCTTCAACGAGATGTTCACCGAACTCGGCGGCGCCTTCGTCAACTCGACATACTTGTGGTTTGCGTCGGGCGGCGCGAACACCGGCTTCCAATGCCGGCTCGACGATCCCATCGAAGGACTCGCCGAAGGGCTGCTGGTCGGGATGCGCGACTCGATGGACTCGATGTTCTTCCACACCGCGCCGCTGTTGCAGATGTACCGCGACTACGGCGCCGACGGCGTCGTCTACCACCCGATCAAGAGCTGCCGCACGGTGTCCACCGGCTTGGCCGACAGCCGCCGTGCGTTGATGGCGGCGCACGACGTCGCGTCGCTCTTCATCGAGTCGGACATGATGGACCGCCGCGTGGTGAGCGAGGCGCAGCTGAAGAACCGCATCGACGCGTTCTTCGAGGGATTGGCCACCCGCCGCCAGCAAGCGGCGATCGCCGCGGGCTAACCGCGCAGGAGGCGGACAGACAATGGCATACGCAGCGGGCGTGGACGTCGGGTCCACGATGACCAAGGCGGTGATCGTCGACGAGGAGAAGCGCATCGTCGGCCGGTCGCTGACCGACACCGGCGCCAACGTGATCCAGGCCGCCGAGACCGCGTTTCAGATGGCCCTGCGCGACGGCGGCATCGGCGAGGAAGAGGTCGAATACGTCGTCGGCACCGGCTACGGGCGCTACAAGGTCACCTTCGGCAACTCGCAGGTGACCGAGATCAGCTGCCACGGCCGCGGCGCCGTGCAGATGTTCCCGCAGACGCGCACCGTCGTCGACATGGGCGGCCAGGACACCAAGGCGATCCGCGTGGCGCCGTCGGGCGAGATCCTCGACTTCTGCATGAACGACAAGTGCGCCGCCGGCACCGGCCGTTTCCTCGGCGCCGCGGCGAGCGCTTTGCAGATTCCGCTCGACGAGCTCGGGTCAAAGTCGCTAGCCGGCGAGCGGCCGGTGAAGATTTCGACGACGTGCACCGTGTTCGCCGAGAGCGAAGTGCTGTCGTGGCTCGGCAAGGGCAAGAAGATCGAGGACATCCTGCTCGGCGTGCACCAGTCGATCGCCGTGCGGTCTGTCGGATTGCTGCGACGCGTCGGCATCGAGGACCAGGTGACGTTCACCGGCGGCGTCGCGCGCAACACGGCCATGATCGCGGCGCTCAACGAGAAGCTCGGCATGCAGGTGAACGTCAGCGAGGACTCGCACTACATGGGCGCGCTCGGCGCCGCGTTGTTCGCGCTCGACCACATTCTCGCCGGCCGCGTGCCGGCGTCGTCACGGCGGGGGGCATGATGCGCTACACGGCAGGCATCGACATCGGCTCGACCTACACCAAGGCGGTGGTGATCGACGACGCGCGGCGCATCGCCGGCCGCGCGATGTTCCCCACCGGCTTCCAGCTGGCCGCGGTGGCGCGCCAAGCGTACGAGGCCGCGCTCGCCGCCGCGCACATCGCCGAGAGCGACATCGCCTACACCGTCGCCACCGGCAGCGGCCGGCACCAGGCCGCGTTCGTCGACCTGCAGGTCACCGACCTCACCGCCGCCGCGCGCGGCGCGAGCGCGCTGTTCCCCGGCACGCGCACCATCCTCGACGTCGGCGGCCAGACGATGAAGGCGAGCGGCCTCGGCGAAGGCGCCCGCGTGCAGTCGTTCCGCTTGAACGACAAGTGCGCCGCCGGCACCGGCGCCTTCCTCGAGAAGACCGCGCGCTACATGGGATTCTCGACCGAGGAGATCGGCCCGCTGGTCGCGACTTCGCACGAGCCGGTGGCGATCTCCGGCGTGTGCGCCGTGTTCGCCGAGTCCGAGGTGATCAACCAGCTCTCGCAGGGCGCCGCGCCGTCGGACATCATGTACGGGGCGATCGTGTCGCTGGTCGGCCGCTCGGTGCAGTTGATGAAGCGCGTGAAGCCCGAGCCCGAGTACACGCTGATCGGCGGCATCCTGCGCTTCGAGACGATGGCGCGCGAGATTCGCCGCGAGTTGAAGGCGGACGTCAACGTGCCCGAGGGCGATCTGGTGCAGTTCGTCGCGGCGTACGGCGCGGCGATCTTGGCCGGGCGCCGGTTGGAACAGTTGGGCGCCGACGCGGTGGCCGCGGCGCGTCAGCAGAAGGTGGCGACGGCGTCGTGAGCGACGCGACGCCTCCGCGCGGCCCGCGGGTGCCGCCTCCTTCGCCCGGTGCGAAGGAGGTGGCGCCGCTGCGCTACATCGTCGAAGCCGAGGCGCGGCGCGTGTTGTCCGAGGCGCAGGTCGAGGCGGATCCGGCGCGAATCGCTGACGGCTGGGAGCGGCGGTTCATCGCCGACGGCCCGCGCGTGGCGGAGATGGTGGCGTTGTACGAGTCGCTTGGGTATGAGGTCGTCGCCGATCCGATTCGCGCGGAGCAACTCGACGACGAGTGCGTGGATTGCCAGGTGTTGATGCAGTTGGCGTTTCCGCCCTCGCCGCGTCTCAGCCTGCCGCGTTGAAATAGCGCTCGTACGATTCGTTGTCGAAGATATTCGCTGAGACGATCTGCTCCACCGGCAAGACGATGCCGAAGTCCTCCACGTCGACCGCGATCGGCTCTCCCCGCGCGGCGCGACTCGCGATGTCCTCGTAGGCCTTCCAGTACACCGTGTCGAAGATCAGCGTCATGTCCTCGGACGCACGATGCCCACTGATCGTCGGCAGGATTCGCGTCTGGGGATACTTGATGCTCGGCGGGGCAATCACGAGCCCGACGTAGCATTTCCGATTCGCCATCGTGAGCGAGACCGGCACGGCACGCTCGGCAGCATCCTGCAAGAGTCGCAGCAACTCGCCGCCATGCTTGTGGACTGCCCAACGAACAGCGCGGCGTTCGCGGAGGAAGACGTTCGAGACGAGCGCAACTGCAACCGCGCAGCACAATGTTGCGAGCAACGAGCCAACATAGGGCACTGGCAGGACGCCGTGCAGCAGAGAACGCACGACATGCAGTCGCTGGTCGACGACCGGAAGGGAGAGGATCAGCCGTGCGAACACGAAGAAGATACCGCCAGTGAGCGTCGCCTCGAACAGGTTGCGATCCCATTCCAGCGCATCGAACCGGTGCTTCGTGACATGGCAGACTTGAAGGAACGTGTAGCCCCCGGCGACCGCGAAAAGCAGCAGCAGGGGCTGGACGGCATCAAATCCCATGGCGGCTTACTTCTTCGGACGGGGAGGGGTAGGAATCCTGCCGGCGGCAGCCAGCCGGTCGAGGGTCGCAAAGTGCTTGCGAGCGTTGGCGCTCGCCAGAATCGCGTGGATGTCGTACTCGATGCGCCCGCTCGGCTCCACGCTCTTCACGCGGATTGTCTCGCCGTCTCGATGCGTCTGCCCCTCATGGGACACGCTCTGCTTCTGCATGAACTGTCTCCTGAACGGGGGCATGAGTCGTCTCCTAGGCGGGAATGTCGTCAGGATAGCAGAAGGCCACGACAGTCCACAGGAGATATCGTGTCATACCGGCAGTGCGGTGTTGGAGCAAGTCACACTCGCCGAGCAGGATTCGGGATTGAGCTTCCCCCCCAACCTGCTATCCTGCGATGTTTCCGCCTCACCCCCCTACTGAACCCACGGGACCTAGACCGATGCGACGTACATGGACGCTGCTGGGAGCCGCGAGCCTCCTGGCGATGACGTTGGCGGCCTCCA
>JBGATO010000137.1:0-6815 GCA_044229145.1 Candidatus Eiseniibacteriota bacterium
CGGCTGGTACACGAAGGAGTTCGACGGCGCCGGCGGCGGCGGACCCGTCATGCTGGCGTGGGGCGCGCTGCCGGCGTCGTTGCCCGTCGAGGAGCGCCTGTCGCGGCTGACGGCGTGGGTGCTCGCGGCCGAGCGCGCCGCGCAGCCGTTCGGGCTCGCGCTGCCCGGCACGCGCCTGCCGGTGCAGCAGGGCCGCGACCACCGGCGTGCGGCGCTGACGGCGCTGGCGCTCTTCCCGGACGACCGGGGCGCGTGACGCGATGGGCCTGCTGCAACGACGCCCCGGTGCGTGGTCCCGGCCCGCCGCGCGGGCGCGCACGCTGCTGACGCCGCTGCAGGTTCGCGCGCTTGGCGCGCTGCTGATCGCCGCGCAGCTGCCACAGGCGGCGCACCTGCCGATCTGGGTCGCCGCGGCCGGCATCGTCCTGGTCGGCGTCCGCTTCCTCCTGCTGTACCGCGACCGCGCGCGGCCGCAGGCGCCGGCGGCGCGCATCCCGTCGTGGGCGCTGGTCGTCTTCGCGGTGGCCGCGGCGCTGGCGGTGCGCGCGTCGTACGGCTACCTCGTCGGGCGCGATCCGTCGGTCGCCTTCCTCTACATCCTCGTCGCGATCAAGTACCTCGAGACGCGCTCGACCCGCGACGGCACGCTGCTCGTCTGCCTCGCGTGCTTCCTGCTCGTCACGCCGTTCTTCTACAACCAGTCGCTCGTGGCCGCGCTGGCGGCGTTGCCGGCCGTCGTGCTGGTCGGCGTCGCGCTCGACGCGATGCGCGGCGAGGGCCCCGGCGCCGCGCGCGAATTCCAGTGGAAGGACGCCGCGCGGCGCAGCGCGGTGACGATGCTGCAGGGACTCCCCGTCGCGGCGCTGCTGTTCGTCCTGTTCCCGCGGCTCGCGTCGCCGCTGTGGGGGCTGCCCGCCGCCGACGGCGCCAAGACCGGGCTGTCGGACTCGATGGCCCCGGGCCAGATCGCCGAGCTCTCGCTGTCCGACGCCGTAGCGTTCCGCGTCGACTTCGACGGACCGGTGCCGCCCGCGCCGCTGCGCTACTGGCGCGGGCCGGTGTTCGCGGCCTTCGACGGCACGACGTGGTCGCCGGGACTGCCGGGCATCCGCGGCGCCTTCGCCACGGGCGGCCCGCCGGTCACGTACACGGTGACACTGGAGGCGAACTTCCGTCCGTGGCTGTTCGCGCTCGACCTGCCGGCCGCGTTGCCGCAGATCGCGTCCGGCACGATGCCGGCCAGCGCCGGCACGCCGCTGCTCACCCGCGACCAGCAGCTCCTGCTGCGCATGCCGGTGGCGCAGTCGCTGCGCTACCGGATGACTTCGATCCTGCGCGGGTCCTATCCCAGCGATCCGGCGTTCGACGCGCGCGGCAACCTGGGGCTCGGCCGCGGCAACCCGCGCACGCTCGAATTCGCGCGCGCACTGCGCGCGCAGCAACCGGACGACCTCGCGTACATCGGCGCCGTCCTCACGTGGTTCAACCAGGAGCGCTTCGTCTACTCGCTGTCGGCGCCGTTCCTCGAGCACGACCCGGTCGACCTGTTCCTGTTCGAGACGCGCCGCGGCTTCTGCGAGCACTACGCCAGCGCGTTCGTGCTGCTGCTGCGTGCCGCCGGCATTCCGGCGCGCGTCGTGACCGGCTACCAGGGCGGCAGCGTGAACGAGCGCGGCGGCTACCTGATCGTCCGGCAGTCCGACGCGCACGCGTGGGCGGAGGCGCTGGTCGGCGGGCAGTGGCAGCGGTTCGACCCGACCGCCGCGGTGGCGCCGTCCCGGATCGAGATCGGGCTGGGCGGGGCCCTGCCGGCCGGCGAGCCGGTGCCGTTCCTCGCCCGCCTCGACATCACGTGGCTCACGAACCTGCAGCTCGCGTGGGACGCGTTCAACCACGACTGGCGGCGCAACGTCGTCGGCTTCAACCGCGACCGCCAGCGCTCGCTGTGGCGCGAGTGGCGGCTCGACGAGTTCGCGCCGTGGCAGGTCGTGGGCCTGGTCACGACGATCGTGTTCGCGTGGGGCGCGCTCGTCGTCGGCTGGCTCATGTGGCGCCGCCGCCGGCAGGAGCGTGCGCTGGTGCTGTGGGACGACCTCAATCGGCGGCTCGCGCGCGCCGGCCTGCCGCGCGAGCCGCACGAGGGCCCGCTCGCCTTCGCCTCCCGCGCCGCGACGCGCTGGCCGCAGTTCGCGATCGCGTTCGCGGCGATCGGCGAGTCGTTCGCGGCGCTGCGCTACGGCGCGGTGCCCGTCGAGCGCGAGCGCGACGCGCTGGTGGCCACGCTCGAGCGGGCGATCGAGGTCCTGCCGGCGCCGGCCGCCCTGCGCGGGACGTCGTAGTGGCCGCGATGTCCGCCGTCTCGCACGGTTTCCGTTCCGCGTCGGCGCGGGCGCGTGCCGCCACGCGGGCTGCCGGAGCTCCTTCCGACCCCGTGGTTGCGCACGCATCCGCTTCGGGGCAGCATTCCGCCGTGGACGCCTGTCGCGACCGGCGGCGGCACGATCCTTCCAACTTCGAGGGCGAAACCAGATGCTCATCAGGAACCTGATTGCAGGCGTTGCCGTGGCAGGGGCCACCGCGGCCTGCACAACGCTCGATCCGATGTCGGTCGCAAACGCCAGGGACTGCTTCTATCCGGCCTGTGCGCTCGACGTCGAGGTCGTCGACGACGGCAAGGGCGGCAAGAAGCTCAAGGTCGACGGCGACGGCAACGTGCGCATGGGCACCCGGCACCGGCTGGTGGCCATCGTCTGGAACCTGAAGACGCCCGGCTACGAGTTCCGTGTGGACAGCATCGCGCCCCGTGCCGGGACGCCGCCCTCGGGCCTGCCGCCCACTCCGCGAGGCGCCTGGTCGCAGGCGATCGTCCCGCACGGCTACTGGTACGACAGCATCTCGGTGACCAGCATGAACACGGAACGGCAGCTGCTCAACTACGAGATCACCGTCTATCCGTCACGGGGAACGCCGGGGGACCAGGTCACCGCCGTGGCCGCGATCATGAACGATCCGTGTCCGTATTCGGCAACGGTTTGCCGGTGAGAGCCCGCCGAGTCGGCTCGGCGTCGGGGTCGCGCCACGTGCGGGAACTTTGGGTACCCGGGGGTAACGAAGCGGCCGCGCGGTGCGCGTGCGCGGCGCCGGGACAAGGGAACGCGGCGTAGTCTGGACCGCGTGTATCGCCGTGAAAGGCCGACTGCACGCCGGCGGTCGCACGACGTAGCTCGCCAGCAATTGCCCGTACGGCACACGGCCGCGGCACGGCTGTGCCGCGGCATGCGTGCCCGTCACGACGTGGTCAGTTGTTGGTCAGGTCGAACGTCGCGCTTCCCGTGACGCCGGCCGCGGCCGCCGTGGCCATGTAGCTGCCCGCCGTCGCGGTCGCCTTCGCGTCGGGTGCCGTTGCGATGCCGTCCGGTCCGGTGGCGACGACCGCCGTGCGGGCGGTGAACGCGGGTCCGAAGCGCGCGCCCGCTGTGCCTGGCGGCAGCGTGAACGTCACGTTGACGCCCTCCACCGGATTGCCCAGCGCGTCGGCGACCCTGGCCGCCAGCCGCACCGGGAACAGCGTTCCGCGCGCCGTCGACTGCGGCGTCGTGCCGGGCGACGACGTCACCGTGGCGCCGGCGCCGACGACGTTCGTCATGCGGAACGTCACCGGCGTCGCAATGCCGGCTGCGGACACACTGACGTACCAGACGCCGACGACGCCGTTCGCCTTGACGAGCGGAGCCGTCGCCACGCCGGTCGCGTCGGTCGCCACGACCAACGGCGACACCGCGCCGTCGACGAACGCGCCGGCGGGACCCGCCGCCGGCAGGACGAAGGTGACCTGCACGCCGGGCACGCCGTTGTTGTATTGGTCACGCACCCGCACCGAAGGCGCACGTGCGAACGGCTGGTACACGGTGGCAGTCTGCCCTCCCACGCCGTTCGCCGCCGCCGTGGCCGGGACGTCCGGCAGGTTGGTCAACGCGAAACTCAGTGCCGACGCGATGCCGGCGGCACGCGCCGTAGCCGTGAACGAGCCCGAGCGGGTGGTGGCGGTCGGAATCGGCGAGGTCGCGCGACCCGCCGCGTCGGTGTACCTGACGTCGGTGCGCACATTGCCGGGGAACGTCGCCGATGCGGCGGAACCCGGCAGGCTGAACGTGATGCGCACGCCCTCGACCGGCCGGTCCACGGCGTCCAGCACCTTGACTTCGAGCGGCGCGAACGGCTGCGCGACCACGACCGACTGCGGCGAACCCGCCTCGACCGTGAACTTGGCGCCTGCCCCGACCGTATTGGTGAGGTTGAAGGTCGCGGGTGCGGCGATGGGCGCCGCCGTCGCCGTGGCCTGATAGGCGCCGACGATGCCGTTCGCGTCGACCTTGGGCGCTGTCGCGATCCCCATCGCGTCGGTAACGACCACGACAGGATTCGGCTGCCCCTGGAACGCGCCGGTCGGGCCGGACGACGGCAGCGCGAACGTGACGTTCTGGCCAGGCACCGGGTTGTTGTACGCGTCGGCCACACGCACGGAAGGCGCGTTGTTGAACGTCGTGTACACCGCCGCCGATTGCCCTCCTACGCGCGCGGCGATCGTCGCCGGCGCGCCCGGCACGTTGGTCATGCTGAAGTTGGCCGTCGTCGCCACGCCGGCGACCGCCGCCCGCGCGACGAATGTGCCGCTGCGCGTGGTCGCGGTGATCGGTTGTGGCGAGGACGCGACTCCGTTGGTGTCCGTCAGTGCCACGGCGGTCCGGGCGTTGCCCGGAAAGGCCGCGCTCAGCGTACCGTTCGGCAGCGTGAACGTCACGGTCAGGTTGGGAACCGGGTTGTTGCCCGCGTCCTTGACCACCGCGACCAGCGGGCCGGCGAAGGCCGTGCCGACGACCGTCGTCTGCGCGCCGGAAACCGGCGTAATCGTCGTTCCGGTCCGGGGCACGCTGGTCAGCGCGAAGCTCGTCGCTGCGAGTCCCGTAACCGTGCCCTGCACGGTGAACGTGCCGGCGGTCCCGTTGGCGGTGATCGTGGTCGAGGCAACGCCGGACGCGTTTGTCGGCACCACCGTCGTCCGCACGTTGCCCGGGAAGTTGCCCGACGCGCCTGTCGGCGGCGATGTGAACGTGACGTTCACGCCGGGCACCTTGTTGCCCCACGCGTCGCTGACCGTCACGTCGAGCGTCTGCGGAAAGAGCGTGCCGGTCAGCGTCGTCTGCGGCGTGCCGGCGATCGCGAGGGAGGCCGGTGCGCCGGGGAGGTTGGTGAGGGCGAAGGTTGCCGGGGTCGCGACGCCCGCGACGGTGGCGGTTGCGGTCCAAGTACCAAGCGAAGTGTTCGCGCGAAGCTGTGGAGCCGTCGCAATCCCGCCCGAGTTGGTGGACGCGGTCGCGGTGATCTGCCCGCTGAACGTCCCGCCCGATCCGGACGTTGGCACCGTAAAGGTCACCATCGCTCCCTGCACGGCATTGCCGCCGCTGTCGGTGACCGATGCCTGCAAGGCGATCACGAAGTCGCTGTCCACTTGGGCGGATTGACCCGACCCGTTCGCCACGGAAATTGCGGCCGGTGCACCGGCGAATCCACGGACGAAAACCGGGACGGCGGAACCGGTTGTCGTGCCATCGCCCAGCTGGCCATAGAAATTCTGGCCCCAGCAGAGCATCGCGCCATCGCCTCGAACGGCGCACGTGTGGAACGCCCCTGTGGCAAGCGCCACGATGCCGCCCGCCAGCCCGACCACATCAGTTGGGGCCAGTCGGTTCGATGTGGTTCCATCGCCGAGTTGGCCGGCGAAGTTGAGCCCCCAACACCGAACGGAACCATTCGCCAACAGAGCGCAGGCATGTCCCTGGCCAATCGCCAACTCAACTACCCCCGCCAATCCCGGGACCGCAACTGGATACGGACTGTCAGTGGTCGTACCGTCGCCGAGGACTCCGCCTTCGTTGGATCCCCAGCACTTCACTCCACCATCAGCCTGAACGGCGCAGCTGCTTTGCCCCCCGGAGGCAATTGCGACGCTGTCTGTTCCGAGACCAAGCACCTCGACGGGAACGAGCCGATCGGTTTGGGTGCCATCGCCTAGAGTGCCGCGATAATTGCCGCCCCAGCAGCGCGGACCACCTGTCTCGAGCAGCGCACAGGTGAAGCGGTTGCCCACCGACACGGTCGCAACACCGGATGCCATACCAGTGACATCAACACCGGACGCCGACCCGATCTGCGTGCCGTTCCCAAGACCGCCGGTGTCGTTCAATCCCCAGCACCGCAGCCCCCCGGAGGCACCGATGGCGCAGCCATGGACATTCCCCGCAGCCAATTCGATTACCGGGGACCCGGCCGCGGACGACGTTACCGGGGTCAATCGCGTTGTCATTGTGCCGTCGCCGAGTTGCCCATACTGGTTGTTCCCCCAGCATGAAGCGTCGCCTGCCGCGCCGACAGCGCACGACCACGTGCCACCTGCGTACACACCTGCAATGCCGGCCGCGAGACCGGAGACGGCTGCAGGAGTGGCACGAGCGATAGTGGATCCATCGCCCAACTGACCGTGGTCGTTCCAGCCCCAGCACCTTGCTCCGCCTCCCTGGTCGATCGCGCATGTACCAAAAGCTCCCGCTGCGACTTGATTACGTCTGGCAAACGTATTGCGCAAGCTGACCCGCGCGCCTATCGCTCCGGTCGCCGAGACCTCAACCGCGTAGGCTCCAGCCACGATGCCCGCAGTTGCGGAAACCTGAGCAGTGCCGTCGGACCCGGTGGTCACCGTGGTCTGGGAGAGCACTGCGGTCGCCCCCGTTGGCGGAGGCAGAAGCGTCACCTGAACG
>JBGATO010000023.1:0-51967 GCA_044229145.1 Candidatus Eiseniibacteriota bacterium
TTATCCCGCTGACCGGATGGTGTGTCTGGAAACGTGAATGTCTTGAACTCCGCCACTATCCACCTCCAACGGCGATCATCGTGGCAGGTAAACTCACACCCAAGAAGAAGCCTGTCACGAATCGAATCGCGTTCCTAGATTCTCGTATTCTGAGCGACTGTGTTCCTGCATCCAAGAAGAGGAGTGCCGCCGCCATCGCGGCGGCCAACCCTAGACGGTCGCGTAAGGGGAAACAGCACCAAGAGCAGGCGAGGCCTGCGATTATTCCAGTGCATCGGGCACAAACATGAAACTGACGACCAGAGATGAAGAACGAGCGGTCCGACCGCCTGTGGCAGTGCCACACTCTGTGAAGAAACACGCTGTCCACGAAAACCCGAGCAAGAATGAGCGCAACTAGACTTTCCAGTCCGCGCCCGAATCGCGATCGCGGTTCACGGACGATGTTGGGGTTGTCCATCGGCTTGATCATCATAGCGTTGGCTTCTTACGTTGGTCACCAGTTCTTCACGTGTTCCAGATACACTTAGTGACCGTAGCACATGCTTTCACGACTTCGCCAGTTTTCCTCGCCACGCGGACTGTTGGCAGCATGCGGAAGCGCTCGCCAGATTTCGCTCAGCCTCGCCACGGAAATAGCACGTTCTTCATCCATCGGCTGCCCCCTTTGGCGACCGAGAAAGTGATCATGGAAAGGTGCAGCTCGCTCGCGTTCTTGGACATCCAGCTTCCGCGCAAGAGCGATTGAGTACACTCTCTCCTAGCCTTGACATCATCGCTGCTTGCGGGTTCTCTGTGGCAATCACAGCCCGCCGGCCGCGCCCCCCGCGCGCCCCGTCGCCGATGTTGGCTTTCGTCCTCGGAGATCGTCTCGTGATCCGCTCGCGTTTCGCCCTCGGGCTCGCCGTGGCCGTGTGTGTCGCCGCGGTGCCCGCCTTCGCCGCCTCGAAGCCGAAGGCCGCCGCCGGCAAGACCGCCGCCGGCCCCGACTCGCTGTTCCGCTCGTCCACGTTCTCCGGCCTCAAGTTCCGTTCGGTCGGGCCGGCGCTGGTGAGCGGGCGCGTCATCGACATCGCCATCAACCCGCAGGACGAGGCGACGTGGTTCGTCGCGGCGGCGAGCGGCGGCGTGTGGAAGACCACCAACGCCGGCACGACGTGGAAGCCGGTGTTCGACTCGCAGGGCAGCTACTCGATCGGCTGCGTGGCCATCGACCCGAAGAATCCGCTCGTCGTGTGGGTGGGCTCGGGCGAGAACAACAGCCAGCGCAGCGTCGCGTACGGCGACGGCGTGTACAAGTCGATCGACGGCGGCAACACGTGGAAGAACGTCGGGCTCAAGGGCAGCGAGCACATCGGCAAGATCCTCGTCGACCCGCGCAACTCGGACGTCGTCTACGTCGCGGCGCAAGGCCCGCTGTGGAACACCGGCGGCGAGCGCGGGCTGTACAAGTCGACCGACGGCGGCAAGACGTGGACGCAGTCGCTCAAGATCGACGACAAGACCGGCGTCAGCGACCTCGCGTTCGACCCGCGCGATCCGGACGTCATCTACGCGTCGGCGTACGAGCGGCACCGGCGCGTGTGGACGCTGATCGACGGCGGGCCGGGCAGCGCGCTCTACAAGAGCACCGACGCCGGCAAGACGTGGAACAAACTGTCCAACGGCCTGCCAAGCGCCGAGATGGGCCGCATCGGCATCGCGGTGTCGCCGGCCGATCCCAACACGGTGTACGCGATCTGCGAAGCGGTGGACGGCGAGGGCGGCATCTACCGCACGCAGGACGCCGGCGCGACGTGGGAGAAGCGCGCGGGCTACATGTCCTCGTCGCCGCAGTATTACAACGAGCTGATCTGCGATCCGAAGAACGTCGACCGCGTGTACTCGATGGACACGTTCATGAAGGTCTCGCAGGACGGCGGCAAGACGTGGACGAACGTCGGCGAGCGCTCGAAGCACGTCGACAACCACGCGCTGTGGATCGACCCGGACGACACGGATCACTTGCGCGCCGGCTGCGACGGCGGCGCGTACGAATCGTACGACCGCGGCGCGACGTGGTCGTTCTTCGCCAACTTGCCGATCACGCAGTTCTACAAGGTCGCGGTGGACACCGAAGCGCCCTACTACAACATCTACGGCGGCACGCAGGACAACAACACGCTCGGCGGTCCGTCGCGCACCATCACCGAGAACGGCGGCCGCAACCAGGACTGGTTCATCACCACCGGCGGCGACGGCTTCGCGGTGCAGATCGATCCGCAGGACCCCAACATCGTCTACTGCGAAGCGCAGGACGGTGAGTTGGTGCGCTTCGACAAGAAGAACGGCGAGACGGTGGCGTTGCAGCCGCAGCCGGAGCCGGGCGACGCGCCGCAGCGCTGGGACTGGGACACGCCGCTGCTCATCAGCCCGCACTCGCACACGCGTCTCTACTATGCGTCGCAGCAGCTATGGCGCAGCGATGACCGCGGCGACTCGTGGGTCAAGGTCAGCCCCGATCTCACGCGGCAGATCGAACGCAACAAGCTCAAGGTGGCCGGCCGCGTGTGGGGCGTCAACACCAACGGCAAGAACGCGTCGACGTCGTGGTACGGCAACATCGTCTCGCTCAGCGAATCGCCGAAGGTCGAAGGCCTGCTCTACGTCGGCACCGACGACGGCTTGATCCAGGTCAGCGAGGACGGCGGCAAGACGTGGCGCAAGCAGGACACCTTCCCCGGCGTCCCGACGCTCTCGTACGTCAGCGAAGTGTTGGCGTCGCAGCACGACGCCAACGTCGTCTACGCCGCGTTCGAGAACCACAAGGAAGGCGACTTCAAGCCGTACGTGTTGCGCTCGAACGACCGCGGCCGCACCTGGACTGCGCTCACGAGCGGTCTGCCGGAGCGCGGCAGCGTGTACTGCCTTGCCGAGGATCACGTCGACGCGAAGCTGCTGTTCTGCGGCACCGAGTTCGGCTGCTTCGCCACCGTCACCGGCGGCGCGAAGTGGTTCCAACTCAAGGGCGGCCTGCCGACGATCCAAGTGCGCGACATGGTCATCCAGCCGCGCGAGAACGACCTCGTGCTGGCGACCTTCGGCCGCGGCTTCTACGTCCTCGACGACTACTCGCCGCTACGCGGCCTCACCGCGGCGACGCTCGAGAAGCCGGTCGTCACCTTCCCGGCGAAGACGGCGCTCATGTACGTGCCGTGGTCGCCGATCGGCGGCAGCGGCAAGAGCCAGCAGGGCGACGGCTTCTTCGTCTCGCCGAACCCGCCGTTCGGCGCCATCCTCACCTACTACCGCCGCGATGGCCTCAAGTCGCGCCGCGACGCGCGCCGCGAGAAGGAGAAGGAAGTCTGGGAGAAGGGCGGCGACGTCTTCTACCCGTCGTGGGACTCGCTCGCCGCCGAAGACCGCGCCGAGGACCCGACGATGATGGTGACCATCATGGACGCCGACATGAACGTGGTGCGCCGATTCCCGGCCTCGGCCGGCGGCGGCTTCACCCGCGTCGCGTGGGACCTCCGCTATCCGGTGCCGAACCCGACGACGATCGGCCAGCGCGAGGACCGGCTGTTCTTCAACCCGTACGTCGGCCCGATGGTCGCGCCGGGCAAGTACACGGCACTGTTCGCCACGCGCATCGACGACAAACTGACGCCAGTGGGCGATCCGGTGACGTTCGAGTGCGTGCCACTCGCCAACGCGTCGTTGCCGGCGAAGGACCGCGCGGCGGTGCTGGCGTTCCAACAGAAGACGGCGCGACTGCAGCGCGCGGTGCTCGGCGCCGAGCGCGTGGTGGACACGACGGCGGAGCGCATTTCCTACGTCAAGCAGGCGATCGACGACGCGCCGGGCGCCTCGCGCACGCTACGGGACGACGCGCGGGCTCTGGAGCTGCGCCTGCTCGACATTCGCACGCAACTGGACGGCGATCCGGTCAAGGGCTCGCGCAACGAGCCGGTGGGCCCGGGCATTTCGGCACGCGTGCAGCGCATCGTCGACAGCCACTGGCTGACCACCGGCGAGGCGCCGAAGACCAGCATGCGCGACTACGAAATCGCCTCGGCGGCGTTCGCGCCGACGTTGGCAGCGCTGCGGCAGATCGTCGAAGTCGAGCTGCCGGCGCTGGAGAAGAAGCTCGACGCGGCGGGCGCCGCGTGGACGCCGGGCCGCTTCCCGGAGTGGAAGCCGGAGTAACGAGCATCGCACACGAAGAAGGCGGAGCCGGCATCGTGACCGGCTCCGCCTTTTGCTATTCCACCGCGTCTTCGAGCCGCGGCGCCCCGCGCGGCACCCACTGATAGCGCGCGAGATCGATGCGACCCTCGCGATCGACCTTCACCTTCTCACGCGAGAGCAACGCCTTCTGCACGTTGCCGCCATCGTGCGGCGGCAGACTGATGCGCCTCCGCCGCGTTGATCACGCGATGCCACGGCAGGCCTGCGCCCTCGGGCGTCGCATGCAACGCATAGCCGACCTGCCGCGCGTGCCCCGGCAATCCCGCCAGCGCGGCGATCTGCCCGTAGGTCGCGACTCGGCCGCGCGGCACACGCCGCACGGCCGCATAGATGCGTTCGTAGTTGTCCGACGCCACGCGTCTATTCGTCGTCGGTGTCGGGAATCCCGCGCACGGTCATGTCGTAGAGCGGCCCCGAGTTCATCGACTCGTCCGGCACGCGCAACGTGAGTTCGAAACCGCCGTAGGTCTGCGCGACGCCGTTGTAGATCAGCGCGAGCGCCGCGGTCAGGATGGTCAGCGGCACGAACGCGGCCGTCAGCGCGGCGCCGGTCCACACGCCCCACGGGCCGTCCGCCGTGTGCAACGCGATCAGGATCGTCGCGGTGAGCCCGAGGATGAACATCACCGTGAACCAGAAGCCGAGCCCGAAGAACACCACCGAGCGCAGGTCGATGCGGTGCACGGTGACCCGCACGTCGTTCTCATGCCCGGCGCGCACCTCGCTCAACTCGGTGAGCCCCAGCACCCAGCCGCGCCAGCGCTCCGCCGCCACGTTGTAGAGCGCCGCCAGCATCGCCGACGCGCCGGTGAACACCGCACCGTAGACGACCGGCAAGTAGAAGAAGGCGTACATACCGAAGCGGTTGCGATTGACGCCCGAGATTTCGAGCAACGTGGTGACGAAGCCGATCACGCCCCATAGCGCCACCCACCACACGCCGCCGAACACCACCGCCGAGCGCAGCCGCACCGCGTGCACCGTGACGTCGAGTTCGCGCGTCGCCTGCGTCGACGGCTTGAGTTCGGTGAGCACCGCCGCGAAGCCGCCGAAGCGCCGCGCGATGACGTCGTAGATCGCCGCGATGCCAACGGTCAGCGGCGTGAACAAGGCAACGCCGGCCAGCGGATACATCACGACGATGAGCGCCGCGCGTTCGGCATCGAGCTCGTCCTGCAGCACGCTGTACGCGGCGACGACGCCGACCAAGCCCCACAACGCGGCCCAGAAGATCGACCCGAAGATGAGCACGGACTTGAGGCCGATCTCGTGCATCGTCACCACCGGCGCGTTGGGGCCGGTGGGACCTTCGGGCGCGGCGGCCACTTCCTGCAACACGCGCCACAACCGCGCGCTCGCTTCGCCCGGCACTTGGAACGCGCGCATCGCGGTGCGGCCGACTTCGCGGCCGGCCTTCTGCATCTCGCGTTCGATGTCGCGTGGGGTGATTGGCATTACGACCTCCCCGTACTGCGCGCGCGGTGGCCGGCGGGACGTCGTGTCCCGCGGCGCGGCGGCGGCGTCATTCTACGCGCGTTCGAACGCGGCGGCGAGCCCCAGTCCACCGCTGATGCACAGCGTCGCCAGACCGCGCTGGGCTCCGCGCCGCCGCATTTCGTGCAGCAGCGTCACCACGATGCGCGCGCCGGTCGCCCCGATCGGATGGCCGAGGGCGATGGAGCCGCCGTTGACGTTGAGCCGCGCCGGGTCGATGTGCAGCTCGCGGTCGCAGGCCAGCACCTGCGCCGCGAACGCCTCGTTGAGCTCCACGAGGTCGAAACGGTCGAGCGCGCCGCCGGTCTTGGCGAGCAGCTTCTGCGTCGCCGGCACCGGGCCGAGGCCCATGACACGCGGGTCGACGCCGGCGCTCGCCGACGCCTCGAGCACGGCGAGCGGCGTCAGCCCGCGGCGCTCCGCCTCCGGCAGCGCCATCAATACGAGCGCCGCCGCGCCGTCGGTGATCCCCGACGAGTTCCCCGCCGACACCGTGCCGGTCTTCGAGAACACCGGCGGCAGCTTCGCCAGCTGGTCCGGCGTGGTGTCGGGGCGCGGGTGCTCGTCGCGGTCGATGACGACATCGCTCTTGCCGCCGCGCACGGTCACCGGCACCAGCTCGTCGGCGAACCGCCCGGCGTCCCACGCCGCGCCGGCCTTGCGCTGGCTCTCGAGCGCGAAGGCGTCCTGCTCCTCGCGCGGGATGCCGTACTGGCCGGCCAGCGTCTCGGCGGTTTCGCCCATGATCTGGTTGGCGAGCGGACACAGGAAGCCATCCTGGTACATGCCGTCGACCAGCGGCGCGTGGCCGAGCCGGTAGCCGAGCCGCGCGCGGTCGAGCATGTACGGCACGCGGGTCATGTTCTCGGTGCCGCCGACCAGCACCGCCGTCGCCTCGCCAAGCTGGATCGACTGCGCGCCGAGCAACAGCGACTTGAGCCCGCTGCCGCAGGCCTTGTTCACGGTGAACGCCGGCACCGTTTCGGGGACGCCGGCCTTGATCGACACCTGCCGCGCCGGGTTCGGCCCGCCGCCGGCCTGGCGCGCGTTGCCGAAGATCACCTCGTCGATATCGGCGCCGCTCACGCCCGCCCGCTCCAGCGCGGCCTGCGCCGCCACCGCGCCGAGTTCCGCCGCGGTCACGGTGGCGAACGATCCGAGGAAGCGGCCGATCGGAGTGCGCACGGCGGAGAGGACGGCGACACGCGGCGTGGACACGGAGAATCCTCCTTAGGAGCGGATGAGCGGCGCGTGGCCGGCGCCGTCGGCGGTGTCGGCGACCAGACGGCAGGTGGCGCGGCCGCGGGCGACCAGCGCCCCGTCGCCCAGCCGCTGGATTTCGGCGGTGGCGGAGACGGTGTCGCCTTCGGGCGCGGCGTGCTGCGCGGTGACCCGCAACTGGTCCCCCGGCGCCACCGGCTTGAGCAGCCGGACGGTCAGCGCCGCCGATACCGCCGGGACGCCATCGCGGTGCAGGCAGGCCACCATCGCCTCGTCGAGCACCAGCGACAGGAAGCCGCCGTGGACGATGCCCTTGTAGCCCTGATGCTCGCGGCGCGGGGCGAACTCCGCCCCGAACGCGCCATTGGCGAAGTCGCGGAACGCCAGCCGCAGCCCGACCGGATTGTCGGGACCGCAGGCGAAGCACATGAGGTCGTCGGACGGGTTTGCCATGAGAGAGCGGCAGTATAGGGAGCCGGTTCGGAGCGGGTCAACGCACCGCGGCGGTGCCTCGCGGAGCCAGAAGGCGACTGCCCATGTGTGCCGGTAAAATCCATGGTCGGGGTTGCAATTCGTCGGAGGCGTCGTGTAGGGTTCCGGGCGTCGGGATGGCTAGACCGTCCTGGCGGACGCGCCGGCTCATGATGGCCGGCGCCGGTGCGCTCGCCCGCCGCCCCACGCGGCCCAGGAGCGAGCCACCCGAGCGGCGCGGGAGGCGCCACGTGCTCGAGTTCGACTCACGCTGAGCACACTGCCCGATTTCGACGGGCCTGGGTTTCCGGAGAATCACGAACTGATGCGCATCCGACTGACCCCCATGCGGGTCGCTGCCCTGCTGCGTCCGTCCCGTCTCGGGACGAAGACGCGCACGCGGCGCCGCATCCGCCGTCTGGCGGTGACGGCAGCCCTCGCGGTTGCCGCGCTGGTGGGATGGAAGGCCACGCAAATGGTCGACGTACTCCTTGGTGACTCGACCTTCCCGACCCCGGGCGTGGCCTTGCAGGCCGTCTCGCACGCCCTCGCTGGCCCGCTGTACTCGACGCCGATGGCCACCGGCAGCCGCCCGATCTCGACCGCGCTCGAGGACGGCACGCGGCTCATCTACGCCACCATCAGCACCTACCAGGCGACGCCCGCCCAGGCGGACGAGGACCACACGGTCACCGCATCCGGCCTGCGCGTGGTGCCCCCGCCGCCCTACCCGATCGTGGCGAACAACACGCTGCCGTTCGGGACGCGCGTGAAGATCCGCAACCGTGTCTACGTGGTGGCGGACCGCATGAACCCGCGCTACGGCTCGCGCCACTTCGACATCCTCACCCAAGGCGAGAACTTCAAGCTCCGCAACGAGCCGGTGCTGATTCTGCCGGGCTCGTAAGTCCGTGGGCACGGCCGCCACGCAGTTGACCGCGGTGGTGGTCACCCACGATTCCGCGGACGTGCTTGCCGCCTGCCTCGACGCATTGGCCACCGCGGCACCGCGGCGCGGCGTCGACATCCGCGTGGTGGACAATGCCTCGGGCGATGGGTCCGCGGATCTCGCTGCCCAGCGGCTCGGCTCCGATCACGTGGTGCGCCTGCACGACAATCGCGGGTTCGCGGCCGGCGTGAACGTCGTGGCACGCGCGTTCGCCGGAGAGTTTCTCGCCGTGCTGAATCCCGATGCGCTGGTGCCGCCCGGCGGCCTCGACGCGCTCGCGGATGTTCTCGACGGCGCCCCGCGCGCCGGGCTGGTGGCGCCGCGCGTCGTCGGCGCCGACGGACGGCCCGAAGCCACCGTCGGGCATTTCCCGACCCTCGCCCGCGAATGGCGCCAGGCGTGGGGCCTGACCGCGGCCGCATTCGGCGGCGGACGCCGTGCGCCCTTCCCGGAGCGGGCCGCCGCGGTGGAATGGGTATCGGGCTGCGCGTGGCTCCTGCGCGGCGACGCGGTGCGCGCGGCCGGCCCGTTGCACGAGGACTACTTCATGTACTGGGAGGACGTCGACTACTGTCGTGTCCTCCACGACGCCGGGTGGGACGTCTGGGCGACGCCGACTGTCACGGTGCGCCATGCGGTCGGCACGGGCTCGCGTGGCACGGCAGCGTTGCCGGCCGACGGCGGACTCGGCCTCGTCGAGTACTTCCGCCGCTTCCATCCCGCGGTGGCCGAATCCGAGGTGCGCCGCGTGATCGCGTGCGCGGCGACGCTGCGCGCCGTCGGGCACACCCTGCGTGGCTGGTGCGGCGTGCCGCGGGCCGCCCAGCGCGCCACGCGCTATCGGCGCACCCTCGCGCTGCTGCGCCAGACGGCCGAGTCGCGCCGATGAGCGAACGCACGATTGCCCGCGCCGCCGGCGTCGCGGCGATCTCGCTGGTGGTGCGGCAAGCCGTCGTGCAGGGCGCCAACGTGCTTGGCGGCATTGCTCTGGCGCGGCTCCGCAGCCCGGCCGACTTCGGCGTCTACGGCGTGATGACCTTCCTCCTGTCGCTCTTCGTGGCCTTGAGCGACGTCGGCCTCAGCGCCAGCCTGATTCGCGACCCTGCGGAGCCGACGACCCGCGATCTTCGCCTGGTCCTCGCGCTCCAACACCTGCTCACCGCCGCCCTGGCACTTGCGCTGTGGGGCGGCGCGGGAGCGATCGCCGCCGCGTACCACCTGCCCGCGGATTCGGTGTGGATGTTTCGACTGCTCGCGCTGGCGCTGCCGGTGACCGCGCTCCAAAGCGTATCGGCGATCGTGCTCGAACGGCACGTCCGTTTCCCGGTGCTGGCGCGCGTCGAGATCGTGCAGGCGCTCGTCTACAACCTCGCGGTGGTCGGCCTGGTGTGGCGCGGCGCCGGTGTTGTCGCCTTCGGCTGGGCGATGATCGCGCGGGCGGTCAGCGGCGCGGTGCTCGGCGTCGCCGCGAGCCCGTGGCGCGTGGGCTGGGCATGGGACACCACGCGGGTGCGACAGCTGCTGCGCTTCGGCCTGCCGTACCAGGCCGGCACGCTGGTCTCGGTGGTGAAGGACTCGATCACGCCGATCCTGCTCGGTCTCACCGTCGGGACCGTCGCGGTCGACCAGGCGAATTGGGCGAACATGGTGGCGGCGTATCCGGTGCTCGCGCTGTTCGCGCTCCAGCGCGTGTATCTCCCGAGCTTCGCGCGGCTGCAGCACGACCGCGAGGCGCTGGCGCGCTTCGTCGCCACGGTGATCCGTATGACGAACGCGGTGGTGGCGCCGCTCGCCATCGGCACGCTGGTGCTGGTCACACCGCTCACTCGCGTCGTGTTCGGCGAGAAATGGCTGGCCGCGGTGCCACTGTTCTACTTCCTCTGGGCGGCGAACCTCTTCGTGCCGACCGTGACGCCGTTGGTCGGATTGCTCAATGCGCTCGGCCGCTCGCGCACGACGTTTGGGTTCACGCTGCTGTGGATGGTGCTCACGTGGGTGCTCGCCGGACCAGCCATCGTGCGCTACGGCGCGCTCGGATTCGCGGCCGCGAACGCGGTGGTGCAACTGAGCAACCTGTGGCTGTTCGCGGTCGCGCGACGCGCGCTGCCGCTGCGGTTGCTGCCGCTCATCGCCCCATCGTGGGGGGCCGCGGCGATCATGGGACTCGTGGTGGCCGGACTTGCGCACTGGCACACGCCGCGGACCGTGGGCGAACTCGCAGCGGTGGTGGCGGTGGGCGCGGTGGTGTACGTCGCGGCGCTCGCGGTGTGCGCGCCGGCGGTATTCCGCGCGGTGCGGCTGCTGCGGAGCGGCGATGCCTGAGATCGTCGCCTGCATCGATGCGCGTCGCGAGACGTTCGCGCTGGCAGACGCGGTGGAGAGCGCGCGGCGGGTCGCGGAGCGGGTCTGCGTGCAGGGCGCGCCGCCGCCGCCGGGCGCAAGCGCGTGCGATGGTGCGACGCCGCCGGACGCCTGGTGCGTGCGACTCACCGGCGATGAGGTTCTGACGCGCGCCCCGCAACCCTCCGCGCGACGCCACGCCGAAGGCTGGACGCTGCCGGTGCACGAATGGATCTGTGGCACCTGGCGTCCCGCGCGTGATGCAGTGCGACTGACCGGTCCGCGCGACGGTACGCCACCTGCAGCGTTGGCCGAGTGCGAGATACGCCGTGCGCACGTCCGGCATCCCGGCGTGGTGGCCTGCGATGCGGCGAGTGCCCCCGCCATCGCCGGCGACACCTCGGCGCTCGGCCTTGCCGTGGCAGCCTGGCGTGCGCGCCGCGGGATCCCCGACACCTTGCTGGCCGACGGCGCGGGCCTCGCCGCGGTCGCCGCGCGGTTGCGCGCCGTCCTCGAATCCGAGTGCGGCGATCGCGCGGCGCTGCACGCGCGCTACGACACCTGCGCCGCATCGCTGCTAACCACGCGTCCGGCCGCGCCCGGCATCGACATCACCGTCGTCCTCAACACGTGGAACGCCGAGACGTACTTGGCGCGCGTGCTCGACGCGGTCCGCGGTTGGGCGGCCGACATCGTGATCGTCGACATGCACAGCGACGACGGCACGTGCGATATCGCGCGGGCAGCGGGCGCGCGCGTGGTGCCGCACGAGCCGCTCGCCTACTCGGAGCCGGCGCGCGCGTTCGCCTTGCAACAGGCGCGCACGCCATGGATGTTGGTGCTCGACGCCGACGAGATTGCGCCACCGGCGCTACTCGACACGCTCGCGGCGGCGGCGCGCGCGGGCGACACCGACTGCCTCTCGCTCCCGCGCCTCAACTACATCTGGGGCGAACCGATTTGCCACAGCGGCTGGGAGCCGCGGGCCGACACGCACCTGCGCTTCGGGCGTGCCGGGGCGATCGACTGGCCGCCACGCATCCATGCGCGGCCGCGTCCCGCGGCCGGAATGCGGCATCGCACGTTGCCGGCGGACGGTGACGCGCTGCTGCATCACTTCAACTACACCGACATCGCCGACTTCCTCGAACGCCTCGCGCGCTACACGGCGATCGAGGCGCGCACCGCCGCGGCGCACGGCGCGCTCGCCGATCGCCGTGCGGCGTGGCGCGTGGCCGCACGGGAGTGGATGAGTCGCGCGGTGCGGCACGGCGGCGCACGCGCCGGGTGGCGCGGCGCCGGACTCGCCACCCTGATGGTATTCTACCGGCTGCTGTCCGACGCCTGGCTGGCCGCCGGCGCGCCGACGGCGGAGGAGTGCGACCAGCGCGCCCTCGCCGCCCTGCGCGACGCCGCACGCTGAGCCCACTCCCAAGGAGCATTTCCGCGATGTCCGTGCTGTCCACCCTCCGCGTGATCCCGATGTCCGCCGACACTGCCTCCGTCTTCACGCAGCTCTTCGAACATCCGTCGATCCACCCGGCGTACGCGGCACGCGGCGATGCGGCGCTCTACCTCGGTTTCCCGCACTACGATCCGGCGGGCAGCTTTCTGGTCTACGACGGCGAGACGCCGGTGGCCTTCGCGTTCAGCATCTACGTCTACAACCACGAGCCGCCGTTCACCCAGGTGAGCGTCGGCGTGCTGCCGTCGCATCGCGGCCGCGGCCTTGGCCGCGCGCTGGTGGACCACGTCGAAGCACACTACGGCGATCGCATCGCGTTCCTGCGCATGGGCGCCGATGTCGCGGTGCCGGGCGGCGATCTCTTCGCCCACGCGCTCGGTTTCACGGAGGAGCGGCACTTCTGGACGATGCAGCGGCCGTTCGGCCCGGTTCCGGCGATCGAATGGCCGGACGGCATCGAATGCCGCGGGTTCGATGGCGGCGACGCCATGCTGGAGGACTTCGGCGACGCGGCCACGCGCTCGTTCGCGGACAACTGGGGATTCGTCGCGTGGACGCTCGACATGGCGCGCGAGGAGATCGCGCGGCCCGGATTCCGCCGCGACGGACTGCTGCTCGCGTACCGCGACGGCGCGGTCGTCGGACTCAGCTTCAACACGATCCTGCCGGACGGCCGCGGTGAGGTGGACACGCTCGGCGTCGTCGCCTCCGAACGCGGACGCGGCCTCGGACGCGCGTTGCTGCGCTGGGGCGTGGAATGGCTGCAGGCGCAGCAGCCGCGCAGCGTGATCCTGCTGGTGGACGGCGCCAACGACTCGGCCACCCGGCTCTACCGCGCGGAGGGATTCATCGCGATCGCCGAACGAGTCGTATGGAAACGGGCATCGGCTTGACGCCCTCCGCCCTGCCCCGTAGGCTCGACCGACACACAGTGGCGGGGTGATGCGCACCGGCGACGTGCGGTTTGGCCGCGCCGGGTGCGTGTGGGTGGAGGAACGGTTGCCATGTCGGCGCGTCGCGCGGAACGTCTGATCGATCTGTTGTTGCTGCTGTTGCACGCGCGTCTGCCGCTGCCGTGGTCGGAGATTCGTACCTTGCCGGCCTACTCGCCGGCGGGCCGCGATCTCGCCTCGGTACAACGCCAGTTCGAGCGCGACAAGGAAGATCTGCGCGCGCTCGGCGTTCCCATCGAATACGTCGAACCACTCGACGACGAGAGCGAAGGCGGCTACCTGCTCGATCGCCGCCGCTACTTCCTGCCCGCGCTCGAATTCACCGAGGACGAAGCGCTCGCCTTGGCGTTGGCGGAGGGACTCGCCGGCCGCACCGCGCAGGCGCTCGGCGAAGACGCGTTCGCGGCGTGGACGAAGATCGTCTGCTTGCCGGGCATGAAGACGGCGGTGCGGTCCGACGTCGCGCGGCGCATCCATTTGGCGCCGGCGCTCGCCGCGTCGCCGCGCGAACGCATGCTGGTCGAAACGATCCGCGATGCCATCGACGGCGGCAAGCGTCTGCGCCGGACCTATCGCACGCTTGGCGCCGACGCCGCTGGCGATCGCCTCGTCGATCCGTACGGGCTGTTGATTCGCCAGGGCACGCCGTACCTCGTCGCGCACGACCACAAGCGGCGCACGGTGCTCACCTTCCGCGTCTCGCGTATCGAGGATGTCGCGCCGGCGCCGGTGCAGCCGGGCGGCGGTGCCGACTTCACGGTGCCGGCGACCTTCCGGCTCGAGGAGTACACGCAGCGCGCGCCGTGGGAATTCGGCTCGCAGCCGCCGGTCGAGGTCACCGTGCGCGTGGCACCGCGCTTGGCGTGGCAGGTCGAACGCACGTTCGGCCGCCGCGCAACCGTGAAGCACGACAAGGACGGCGCGGCGGTGGTGCGGTTCGCCGCATCGGACACCGCGGCCGCATTGCGCTGGGCGTTGTCGCTCGGACGTGCGGCGGAGATTCTCGGGCCCCCGGCACTGCGCGAGCAGGCGCGCGACACGCTGCGGGAGTTGGCGGAGCGTCACCGCGCCGCGCCTCGCGTGAAAGCCGCATCGCGGCGCGCGGCACCACGCGCCGCCAAGGGAGGACGCGCCTGATGGCCCGCGTGCGTTCCGACACCCGGCGGCTCCTGCTCCTGCTGCAACTCATTCACCGCGCGTGCGCTCCGACACCCGCCGGCTCCTGCTCCTGCTGCAGCTGATTCACCGGCGCCCCGGCATCCGCATCGCCAAACTCGCGGCGACGCTCAAGCAGAGCGAACGCGATGTGCTGCGCGATCTCGAGCGGCTATCCCTGTGCGGCGTGCCGCCGTTCACGCCGGACGATTATCTCGACGCCTACGTGTCGAAGGGCCGTGTCTACGTGCGCGGCGCCGGCGGCTTCCGCGGTGCCGCGCAACTCACGCCGCAAGAAGCCGTGAGCTTGCTCGCCGCGCTGCGCTTCCTCGAGGAGAGCGGCGGCGGCCCGCGCGCCTTCCCCGCCGTGCGCAGCGCCGCGCGCAAGATCGAGGAGGCACTGACCGGCGAGGTCGGCGCCGCCACCACCTCGCTCAAGCGGCGCGTGCTGTGGGAAGCCTCCGCCGGCGCCGACGCCGCGGTGTTCCGCGCGCTCCAGGAAGCGCTCGCCGCGCGACGCGTCGTATGCCTCACCTACTACAGCGAGAGCGCCGACGAAATCCATCACGGCGACGTCCACCCCTACGACCTCGCCTTCGCGCGCGGCCAGTGGTATCTCATCGCGTTCAGCGCGGCGCGCGGCAGCGTGCGCACGTTGCGCGTCGATCGCATCCAGAAGGCCGAACTGCGCGACGCCCACTACGACATCCCCGCCGACTTCGATCCGGCGCGTCACGTGAATCCGTCGATGCTCACCGCCGACAGCGCGGACGTCGACGTGACGATGCGCGTGTCGCCGCCGCTCGCCGAATTCGCCGCGGACGCCTACCCGCGGGCCGACGCCCAGGACGACGGCTCGGTCATCGTGACGATGCGCGGGGGCAATCTGACGTGGGCCGCGCGTCAGGTTCTGCGCTGGGCGCCGTACGCGGAAATCCTGGCACCCGCCGAGGCACGCGAGGCCGCGGCCCGTCTCGCCCTGGATCTCGCCTCGAGCTACGCCGAGTAGCGGCGGCACAAAAAACGCGGGGCGGGTGAGATCGACTCACCCGCCCCGCGCCGTTTCGTGGCGATGCCGTTACCGCACGACGGCGACCCGCGCCTCGTGCACCGCACCACCTGCCGCAGTGCGCGCCAGGTAGATGCCGCTGCCCACCGCACGGCCGGCGGTGTCACGGCCGTTCCACACACCGGACCACGTCAGCCGCCCGTCCGAGGTCAGCGGCACGGTGGCCACGTGACGGCCGCTGACGTCGTAGATCTGCGTATCGAGAGTCGCCGACGCGGCACTCTCGAAGCCGACCAGCCACAGCGTCGCCGCGCCGCGCACCGGCGACTGCGCACGCAGTGCGATCGCCCGCGTGTTGCCATTTGCGCCGGACGCCGGCACCACGACTTCGCCGGCCGGGATGCGCAGGCCGTTCGCCATGTTGACGACGGTGTAGCGGTAGCTGCCGGCGCTGGCGCTGTGGTCGGCCGCTTCGGCCCACGTCGCGGCCGGTGCAAGATCCTGCGCCATCACCTTCGCCACCACCGTTGCCTCGCTGGCGCCGAGCAGCGGCTCACGCACGACGGCGTAGCCGAGCGGTGAGTTCTGCGACGTCTCCCAGCGCACCATCACGGCGCCATCTTCGGTCACCGCGGAGGTCGCGACCGCCGGCGACGAGGCCGACAGCGAGAAGTGCCAGGTGTCGCTGCGCGCGCTGCCCCCGTCGGTCCCGCCGAAGCGGATCGCGGCATTCCCCGCCACCACCATCGGCGACAGGTAACGCGTGCCGGGGTCGGTGCCGCTGACGGTCACCGTCGACCACGCGTACGTCGACAGGTTGAGCGCGTAGGTACCGCTCGCCGGCGTCGGCACGAGAATCGCCGATCCCTCGAGGACGTTCGTCGAGCCGCCGGTCACGATCAGGCTGTTGCTCGCGCCGTCGACGAAGGTGCTCGCCCACTCGCGCACCGTCGGGGCCGTGCCGCTGACGGTCGGTGCGGTCAGCCACACGTTGTTCGCCAGGTCGAACACGCGCACGTCGTTGAGCAAACCGGTGAGGCTGGCGCCGCCGAACACGATCATCTTGGTGCCCGACGGGTCGAGGATGGCCGAGTGACCGGTGCGCCCCGCACCACCGAAGTCGGGCAAACGCGTCCACGATTCGCTCGCCAGGTCGAACGCCCAGAGGTCCGCGAGGTAGCCGCCGTTGTACCCGCCGAACACGACCATGCGGTTGCGCGCGCCGTCGTAGATCATCGATGCACCGTCGCGGCCGCCCGGCCGCGTGCCGTCCGGACGCACGCGGCGCCACTTGCCGGTAGCCACCGAGAACACCGACATCGAGTCGCCGTACGTGTTGTCGATGATCGTCGTGCCGCCGGAGCGATAGTAGGCACCACGCCAGCCGCCGAACACCCACACGCTGTCTTGCGCGAACGCCGCGGCGGCGCGAGCGCGCGGCGCCGGCAGCGAGTCCTGCAGCGCCAGCTTGCTCCACGTCTGCGTGCCGGGGGCATAGGTCCACACGTCGCCCAGCGTCTCGTTGAACGACGACAGACCACCGTAGAGCACGACACGATCCCGCACCGCATCGTAGGCGAGCGAGTGTCCGTAGCGCGACGGCGGGTTAGTCACCTTCACCACCGGCTGCCACAGCGTGTCGTTGGCCGGCGTCAGGCGCCACGCATCCCCGAGCATCGCGGAGCTGCCCATGCCAGCGACGGTCAGTAGATCGCCGTTCGGCATCTTGACCCACGCCGGGAAGCTGCGCGGCTCGGGCTGGGTCACGCCGTCCTTGTTCGCCAGCAACGTGTCCTTCGCCACCCACGCCGCGGACGGCGTGCCGAGGCGCGTGAGCACCCATTCGTCCGCGTAGACCTTCCGCGCGTCGGAACCACCATAGATGCGCGCGGTGTGCGTCTCGGCGTTGAAGGTGATGGTGCTCCCGAAGCGCGCGTTGGGGCGGAAGTTGACCGGCGCGATTTCCTGGCGCCAGGTGTTAGTGGCGACGTTGAGCACCCAGACATCGTTCGTGAAGAGCGTGTTGTCGCGGCCCCCGAAGATGTAGATCGAGTCCTGGGTGGCATCGACCGCGGTGCCGTAGCGCTTGGTGGGCCGCGGAGTCGCCACGGTCGTGTACTGCAACCACGACCCCTCACGGCGCTTGTCCGGCGACGAGAGCACCAGCTGGTAGAACTCGTTCTGGAGACTGTCGCCATCCGACCCGCCGAACATCAGCATGCTGCGCTCGACACCGTTCGTCACGGCGTCGCTGCGCGTGAAGGCGGCCGCCATGTAGCGGCGCGGCGCCAGTAGTCCGCGCGTCGACGCCTTGAACTTGCGCCACGTCAACGTCGAAAGGTCGAGCGTATAGCTGTCGTCCAGGACGCGGCCATCGTATCCGCCGTGCACGAACATGCGGCCGGCGAGCGAGTCGTACACCGCCATGTGCCACATGCGCGGCGGCGGCGTGTCGCCGATGGTCTGCAGCTTCGTCCACGTGCTGGTGCCGGTGCCGCCGGGGCCGCTGAAGCTCAACGCCCAGGTGTCGTTGAGGAACACCCCGCTCGCCCCGCCGAACACGATCACGCGGTTGTTGGCGATGTCGTAGATCGCGCTCGCGCCGCTGCGCGCGGGCTGCAGAGCGTCGGCCAAACGTTCCGACCAGGCGGCGGCCTGCGGCGCGGGCAAACCCCGCGGCGGCGCCATCGACGCACGCGCGTCCACCCCACCCACGCAACTCACCACGAGTCCGGTCACGGCGCCGAGAACTTGGGGAATCGCCAATCGACACCAGCCACGCACGGTCATGCCTCTCTCCGTTGAGATTCGAACCCTTTTCCCCCACAACTGTGGCCCGCAGGTGCGGCCCAAGAGTGTGGCAGGCACACGCCATCCTTCGGGGGATCATCCGGTTGGGGCGCTGACTCTAGCAACCACCCTCACGCCCGTCAATGCCGCCGACGGGCGCGCCGCGGACCCGTCAGGGCCGTCCGGGAAGGAGGTGGACGCGATAGAGCGCCCCGTCGTGCTGAGCGAGGTATTCCAGCCCGGCCGGGCCGAACGTTGGGCCTCCGGGCGCCAGCCAGTCGTACAGCGGGCTCGGCTCGCCGTCCAGGTAGACGCGGTACTTGTCCGCCTCGCGCGCGCCGTACGCGACATGCTGGCCGTCCGCCGAGAACACCGGGTCGGCGACGCCCGCATGCTCGGGCCCGTCCTCCCCATCGACCCGCACCCGCCAGGCATAGCGTTCCTTCCACCGATACGCCATCCGGCGGCCATCCGCGGACAGCGCGGGCGGGCCGGCCTGTTCGTGCAGCTTGCCGGTCGTCCCGTCCACCACCACGCATTTCTTCTGACCGCGACGCCCGACGTACCCCATGTGACGGCCATCCGGTGTGAAGCGGAGGCTCCCGGCCCCGATGGCGTCGAATTCCGTCCCCGGCGTGCCGTCGAGCACCAGGCGCCAGCGCCCGCCGATCTGCGCCGGATAGGCCACGTGGGAACCGTCGGGGCTCCAAACGGGATAGCCGGTGGCGATGGCCTCACACGCCGGCCCGGGCACCCCGTCGGTCAGGACGAACCAGTCGGGTCCGCGGCGCACCGCGGTCGCCACCCGCGCCCCGGCCGGTGCGAACAGCGGCGTCCCATCCCCGATCGCACTCCAGGCCTCGGACGGCCTGCCGTCGAGCACCAGGTGCGCGCCGGCAGAGTCGATGCCCACGTAGGCGACATGGGCGCCGTCGGCGCTCCACACGGCATCCGCAACCTTGTCGAAGAGCGGGCCGAGCGCCCCGTCCGTCCACATCGCCCAGCGCGGGCCCACCTGCGCCGCGCAGGCGACGCGATG
Organism: Candidatus Eiseniibacteriota bacterium; assembly: GCA_044229145.1. Classification (GTDB taxonomy): domain Bacteria; phylum Eisenbacteria; class RBG-16-71-46; order CAZEPH01; family CAZEPH01; genus JBKJUD01. The sequence continues at coordinate 19,117 of JBGATO010000023.1, forward strand.
GCCGTCGGGCGACAGCACCGGTGCCCGCAAGATCCGCGTGCTCTCGGGCGCCGCCCAGCGGGTGCCGTCGAGCACCAGCGCCCAGCCGGTGGCGTCCTCGGCGGTGTAGGCGGCGTGCTGTGAGTCGGCGCTGTAGACAGGGCAGCCGAGCGGCACGGTGCGCAGCACCGGCGATTCGACGGCGTCGAGCACCACGCGCGGTCCGCCGCCCCGCAGCCCAACGTACCCGAGATGCTGCCCGTCCGGCGACCACGTCAGCGTGGGATCCTGCACCGCGTCGTAGAGCGGCCCCGCCAGGCCGTCGCGCACCACCACCCAACGCACCCGGTTCTTGGCGATGTAGGCAAGATGTTGCCCGTCGGCGCTCCACACCGGTCCGCGCGACGAGACGGAGTCGAACTCCGGATCCGGCACGCCATCGCGCACCACCGTTTCGGTCAACCGGCCGTCGGCGCCGCCCTGCGTCACGTACGCGTAGTGCAATCCGTCCGGCGTCACCGCGGCTGCCAAGACGGGGATCTGCGCCGGGCCCAACCGCTGCTCCTGCACCTCCGCGGCGCGGCCGATGCTCCACGTCGCCCACACACCCGCTGCCGCCAACGCCACGCGCGCGGCGCGGTGACCGCTGTCCCACCTTCGCACCACCCACATCCTCCTGGAGGTCCCTCGCGCGGGGGGACGCGCACTCGCCCCAAGACTACCACGAACTTCTCTCAATCGGACCCGACCCTGCGACCAAGGGCGGCGGAGGCTGTCGTTGACCTTCGCCTGGTGGGTTCCTACGATCCGAGGGTCACGTGGTCGGGATTCTGTCCCTTCGGAAGGAGACCCTTGCTGTGGCATCCACACTTCATGAGGCCCGCCTCACGCAGCTGCGCGGATTGCGCGCCGAGGCCCGCCTCGGCGGTGGCCAGGACAAGATCGACCGTCAGCACAAGGCCGGCCGGCTCACCGCCCGCGAACGTATCGACGCCCTGCTCGACCCCGGGAGTTTCGTCGAGTTCGGCGCATTCGTCACCCACCGCTGCAAAGACTTCGGAATGGCCGGCAAGCACATCGTCGGCGATGGCGTGATCTGCGGCTGGGGTACGGTCAACGGCCGCACCACCTATGTCTTCGCGCAGGACTTCACCGCTTTCGGCGGCACGATGTCGGAGTCGAACGCCAAGAAGGTCGTGCAGCTCATGGACCTGGCGATCGAGAACGGCGCGCCGATCGTCGGGCTCAACGACTCGGGCGGCGCGCGGATCCAGGAAGGCGTCGCCTCGCTCGGCGGCTACGCCGACATCTTCCTGCGCAACACGCTCGCCAGCGGTGTCGTGCCGCAGATCTCGGCGGTGCTCGGACCGTGCGCCGGCGGCGCGGTGTATTCGCCCGCGCTCACCGACTTCGTCGTCATGGTCGACCAGACGGCGCACATGTTCGTCACCGGGCCGGACGTCATCCGCACCGTGACGAACGAGGACGTCTCGTTCGAGGACCTCGGGGGTGCGCACACGCACGCCACCAAGTCCGGCGTCGCGCACTTCGTCGCCGAGAACGACGCCGATTGCATCGCGCAGATCCAGCGCTTGCTGTCCTTCCTGCCGCAGAACAACGCTGACGACGCGCCGGTGATTCCGTGCACGGATGACCCGAACCGTATGGACCCGGGCCTCGCCGAGCTGGTGCCGGACGAGCCGAACAAGCCGTACGACATGAAGGATCTGGTGACCCGCATCGTGGACGACGGCGACTTCTTCGAGGTCATGCCGGACTACGCGGCGAACATCGTCATCGGCTTCGCGCGGCTCGGCGGACAGACGGTCGGCATCGTCGGCAACCAGCCCGCGGTGCTCGCCGGCGTGCTCGACATCGACGCGTCCATCAAAGGCGCGCGCTTCGTCCGCACCTGCGACGCCTTCAACATTCCGCTCATCACTTTCGAAGACGTGCCGGGCTTCCTGCCGGGCACCGCGCAGGAGTGGGGCGGCATCATCAAGCACGGCGCCAAGCTGCTCTACGCGTTCTGCGAGGCCACCGTGCCGAAGCTCACCGTGGTGACCCGCAAGGCCTACGGCGGCGCCTACTGCGTCATGGCGTCGAAGCACATTCGCGCCGACTACAACGTCGGCTGGCCCACCGCGGAACTCGCGGTGATGGGCGCGGAGGGCGCGGTCAACATCATCTACCGCTCCGAGATCGCGCAGGCCGCCGACCCCGACGCGCGCCGCAAGGAGCTGGTCGCCGAATACACCGCGCAGATGGCGACGCCGTATCGTGCCGCCGAACTCGGCTACCTCGACGACGTCATCGAGCCGCAGGAAACTCGCCCGCGCCTCATCGCCGCGTTGCGCATGCTGGCCAATAAGCGCCAGTCGCTGCCGCCGAAGAAGCACGGGAACATTCCGCTCTAGATCGGAGGATCCGATGTTCCGCACACTCCTCGTCGCGAACCGCGGCGAAATCGCGTGCCGGGTCATCCGCGGAGCGCGCGATCTCGGGCTGCGCACCGTCGCGGTGTATTCGGACGCCGACCGCACCGCGCTGCACGTGCGCTTGGCCGACGCCGCGGTGCGTTTGGGCCCCGCGCCCAGCCGCGACTCGTACCTGCGCGGCGACCTGGTCATCGAGGCGGCGAAGGCGACCGGAGCCGACGCCATCCACCCCGGCTATGGCTTCCTGTCGGAGAACGCGGAGTTCGCCGACGCGGTGGAGGCGGCCGGCCTCATCTTCGTCGGACCGCCCGGGTTCGCGATCAACGCGATGGGCAACAAGCTCGAGGCGCGGCGCTTCGCCACGCAAGCGGGCGTGCCGGTGGTGCCGGGCGGACTCGAGCCGGTGACCACGCTCGACGACGCGCGCACGCAGGCCGAGAAGATCGGCTATCCGATCATGCTCAAGGCGGCGGCCGGCGGCGGTGGCAAGGGCATGCGCGTGGTGCGCACGCCGGAAGAGTTCGAGGCCGCGCTGCGCATGGCGCAGGGCGAGGCACGCGCCGCTTTCAGCGACGACGCCGTCTACCTCGAACGCTTCGTCGACCAGCCGCGTCACGTCGAAGTGCAGGTGCTCGCCGACACCTTCGGCCACGTCGTCGCGCTCGGCGAACGCGACTGTTCGATCCAGCGCCGGCACCAGAAGGTCGTCGAGGAAACGCCGGCGCCGCACCTCCCTGACAGCACGCGCCACGCCATGTGGGAGTGCGCGACCAAGGTGGCGAAAGCGGTCGGCTACCGCAACGCCGGCACCGTCGAGTTCCTGGTCAGCGCGAGCAGCGGTGAGTTCTTCTTCCTCGAGATGAACACGCGCTTGCAGGTCGAACACCCGATCACCGAGATGGTCACCGGCATCGACCTAGTGGCCGAGCAGCTGCGCATCGCGGCCGGCGAGCCGGTGTCGTTCGACATCGAGAACATGGCGAGCGTCGCGCCGCGCGGCGCGGCGATCGAGTGCCGCATCTACAGCGAGGACCCGCGCAACGGCTTCCGCCCGTCGCTCGGCACGCTGCGCCGTTTGCGCTTCCCCGAAGGTCCGTGGGTGCGCACCGACGCCGGCGTCACCGAGGGCAGCGAAGTGCCGATCTACTACGACCCGATGCTCGCGAAACTGGTGGCGTGGGGTCCGTCGCGCGAAGCGGCGCGCGAGCGCATGATGCGCGCGCTCGACGAATTCGTCGTCGACGGCGTATCGACGTCGCTGCCGCTGTTCCGCGGGATCATGCGGCATCCGGTGTTCATCGACGGTCACTACACCACCGGTTTCCTCAACGAGCATCCGCCGGAATCGCTGTGCGCCGGCACCACCGACGAGGACGCGTTGCGGGCCGCCGCGCTCGCCGCGGTGCTCGCGGAAGAGCGCAAGCGCTCGGCGGTGAGCGACATGGCCACCAACGGCCACGGTCACGCGGCGGCGAGCCGCTGGCGGTGGGCCCCGACGGTGAGGAGCGCGCGATGACGACTGCAACCGGCCGGACATACACGGTCACCCTCGGCGAGAAAACCTACACGATCGCGCTGCACGAAACGCCGAGCGGCGAACTCAGCGCCACCATCGACGGCCAGAAGCTGCCGGTGAGCGCCGCGCCGCTCGGGCCGTTCGCTTACTCGATGATGCTCGGGCACGAAAGCCTCGAGGTCGGTGTCGCGCCCGGCGAAAACGGCTGGGTGGCGACGCACCTCAATCTCGCCCACGACATCGAGGTGGCGGAAGAGAACCTCGCGCGCTTCCGCAAGGCAGCCGCGAAGACGGCGACCGGGAAGGACGTCCTCAAGGCGCCGATGCCGGGGCTCGTGGTCGGCATCAAGGCCGCGCCGGGCGAGAAGGTCGAAGCCGGTGCGCCGGTCATCGTGCTCGAAGCGATGAAGATGCAGAACGAGCTCGCCAGCAAGCACGGCGGCACCGTCGAAGCCATCAAAGTGCAAGTCGGCGACAAGGTCGACAAGGGACAGGTGCTCGCCATCATCACGGCGTAGCGCACGGCGGGTCCGTCCCGCGGGAAAGGCACATCCATGACACCATCGGAGAGCGCGACCGCGGAGCGTGCCGCGCATCGCACGACATCGTCCGGCATCCCGGTCAAGACGGTCTACGACGCCGGCGATGTCCAGCAGGTCGACCCGGCGCGCGACCTCGGCGCGCCGGGCAGCTGGCCGTTCACGCGCGGCGTGCATCCTGGCATGTACACCAGCCGCTTGTGGACGATGCGGCAGTACGCCGGCTTCGCCACCGCGGAGGAGTCGAACGCGCGCTATCGCTTGCTGCTCGAGCGCGGAGTCACGGGATTGTCGGTGGCGTTCGACTTGCCGACGCAGCTCGGTCTCGACTCGGACGACCCGCGCGCCGAGGGCGAGGTCGGGCGCAGCGGCGTCGCCATCGACTCGTTGCGCGACATGGAAATCTTGTTCGACCAGATTCCGCTCGATCGCGTCAGCACGTCGATGACCATCAACTCCACCGCGGCGATCTTGCTCGCGCTCTACATCGCGGTGGGCAAGCGGCAAGGCGTCGGACTCGACAAGCTCGCCGGCACGGTGCAGAACGACATCCTCAAGGAATACGTCGCGCGCGGCACCTACATCTATCCGCCGGCACCGTCGATGCGATTGGCCACCGACATCGTGGAGTTCTGCGCGCGCGAGTTGCCGCAGTGGAATTCGATTTCGATCTCGGGCTACCACATGCGCGAAGCCGGCGCGACCGCGGTGCAGGAGGTCGCGTTCACGCTCGGCCACGGCCTCGCCTACGTCGAGGCGGCCCGTTCGCGCGGCCTCGGCGTCGACGAATTCGGACCGCGCCTGTCGTTCTTCTTCAACGCGCATTCGAACTTCTTCGAGGAAGTGGCGAAGTTCCGCGCCGCGCGCCGGCTGTGGGCACGCATGCTGCGCGAGCGCTACGACGCCTCTGACGCCGCGTGCAAGCTGCGCTTCCACACGCAGACCGCCGGCTCAACCCTGACCGCGCTCCAGCCCGACACCAACGTCGTGCGCGTGTCGTTGCAGGCGCTTTCCGCGGTGCTCGGCGGGACGCAATCGCTGCACACCAACGGGATGGACGAAGCACTGGCACTGCCGAGCGAGCACGCAGCGACGTTGGCACTGCGCACGCAACAGGTGATCGGTTACGAGAGCGGTGTCACGGACACCGTCGACCCGCTTGCCGGCAGCTACTACGTCGAGTCGCTCACCACCGCCATCGAGGACGGCGCGCGCCGCTACATCGACCGGATCGAGGAGATGGGCGGCGTGCTCGCGGCCATTGAACGCGGATTCGAACAGCGTGAGGTGCAGGAGTCGGCGTATCGCGCGCAGCAGCGTCTCGAAGCAGGCGAGTCGGTCGTCGTCGGCGTCAACAAGTTCGCCGACGGATCGAAGCCGCCGGAGCCGGAGTTCACGATTCCATCCGGGCTCGAGGAGCGGCGCCGCGCCGCGCTCGCGGCGTTGCGGAGCGAGCGCGATTCCACCGCGCATGCGGCCGCGCTCGCCGCGCTCGAACACGCTGCGCGGGGCACCGACAATTTGGTGCCGCCGATCCTGCGCGCGGTCGAGGCCTACGCCACCGTCGGCGAAATCGCGCGTACGCTGCGCGGCGTGTTCGGCACGCACAAGGAGATCCTCACGTGAGCGACGCGACGGCCTCTCTCGACCCGCACGCGGCGGGCCGCATGACAGGGCTCAATCACATCGGCATCGCGGTGCACGACGTCGACAAGGTGTTGCCGTTCTACTGCGACACGCTGGGCGCACGCTTCGTGCTGCGGAAGACGCTCGAGGATCGTGGACTCGACGTGTGCTTCGTGGCGATTGGCGCGACGCAACTCGAACTCATGGCGCCGACGCGGCCGGGCACCGCCATCGAGAAGTTCCTCGCGACGCGCGGACAAGGCGTCCACCATCTCGCGTTCGACGTCCCCGACGTGCAGAGCGGGCTCGATCGCCTGCGCGACTGCGGCATTCGGCTGATCGACACCGCGCCGCGCCCCGGCTTCCACGGCGAGGTTGCGTTCGCGCACCCGGCGTCGACCGAGGGCGTGCTGTTCGAGTTGTGCGGCGTCCCGCCGTCCGAACGCTGACGCAGCACAGACACAACGACACAGGGCGGAGGATCCTCACGGACCTCCGCCCTGTGTCGTTGCAGTCACACCCCGTGGGGGCTCACGCTCTCGAGAGGAGCGAGCAGGAGTGCGGGACCGGGGTTCGGATGTTAGCCGCGACGACGCGCGCCGCTCGCCAATCCGCCCTTGCGCCCTGCCGAGCGCGCCTCTTCCGACGTCCATTCGTGCGCCGTGCCCTTTGCATGGGCCGCACGACCACCCTTACTGGCGATCTCCCGCTGCTTCTGCGGACTCATCGATGCGAAACCGCGACGGGATTTGCCGAACCGTTCTGGCATCTCCTGCCACCTCCTTTCCTCATGATAGAGGCGGACGGTGCGCGACCGTCCACACCTCGGGGCATCCGCGCCACACGCGCGGTGCGTGATTCCTGCATTTGACGCCACGATTGCTCTCGAGGTTCCAGACGCCAACTGAAATAGTCGCGGTTTGGTTCCCTCGACACATTGCTGACTCACTTCGCGTTCGACATGAGAGAGTCAGCAGTTACTCCGGGATCGCGATGCGGTCGTCCCCGCGAAATACCGGAGAGAACACCGACATCACCACCAACGGATCATCGCCCTGCGGGTCCACGCTGTGCGCGGTACCGCGCGGTAGGAGCAGCACCGTGCCCGGCTTGAGGCGAATGGCTGGGGTCGCGGCGAGCGCGCGCGCCGAGGTCGTCGCCCCGTCGTTGGACATGTGCAGGAGGCCACGCCCTGCCAGCACATACACCACCTCGTCGCTCTCCGCGTGGTAGTGGGCACGGACTCCGGTGCGCGTCTGCAAGAGGTTGACGCTCTGCTGGGACAGTTGCCCGACGATCGTGGACTTGAGCGACGTGCCGTCGGGCAGACGGTAGGTGGCGAGCAGCGAATCGAGCGACACCACCCGTGGGACCTCCCCTGCCGCGCGTACCGGCGCGGGCCCCAGCAGCGCGCACAGCAGCGTGAGCGCTGCGCCCAGCGCGCGGGGGCGATGGATCCGACTCGGGGCGTTCATGGTGACCTCCTGGCGTCGGTGGACGGCCGTTCCGGCGGCATCGCGGATGTGCGGCGCCGCAGGCTGACTCGCGAACCGCGTGCCAATTTCCATACCTGATCGGCACGCCCCTCCCGGACGGCCACCTCGAGGTAGCCGGCACTGCCGGCGATCAGCAGCGAGTGGCCCACCGGAACTTCTTCGTACGCCGCGTGCTGACGCACCGGGTCCCCCGCGTTGGCCTTCCATTCCCAGTCCAGCCCGCCGCCGACGTCGGCCGGCACGTTCGTCACCGCGGACCCGAAGCTGTCGATGTGCACGATGACCGCATCGATTGCGTCGCCTTCCGCCTGCGCGGGCGGCACCGACAGGTCGATCCAGTCGGCCACCGGCTCCCCGAGTGCGTCGAGGGGTTCGCCCTCCGCCAGCGCGCCGGCCGCTGGGGCGAACAGGTCGCGCCCGTGAAACGTGTGCGAGAGCCCCGACACGCCCACGCGCACGGGATCCAGCGTCACGGCCCGGACGGGCGCCATCCCTCGCGAACGCGCGACGAGAGAGCCCACGGCGAGGCTCAAAAGCCCGTTGTCCGGCCCGATCAGCACGTCCGGCCCGATCGCGATCGCGACAGGCCGCCGCGCGCCGCCGACGCCGGGATCGACGATCGCGACATGGATGCTGCCGGACGGAAAAGCGGTGCACGCCGCCGCGAGCATGAAGGCTCCGGCGAGGACATCGTGGGGCGGCACGTCGTGGGTGATGTCGACCACGTGGGCGTTGGGAGCGCGGCGCAGCACCGCGCCGCGCATCGCGCCGGCGTACCAGTCCCGGCCGAAGTCCGTCGTCAGGGTGACGATCGGCGCATTCATGGCCGCGGGTCGGAGGTAACGTTGTCCCGCACCCATGCCGCGTAGGCGTGCGAGGCGGTGACATCGGCCACGGCGAGGATTTCGGGAAGGTCGTAGGGATGGAGCCGCTCGACGTGGGCGCGGGTCTCGGCGAGGCGTGCCGGCGTGGTCTTGATGACCACCACGGTCTCCGCCGCCTCCTCGACTTCACCCTGCCAGCGATAGACGGAGCGCGCGTGAGGCAGGCACGTGACACAGGCCGCGACGCCGGCCTCCACGAGCGCGCGTGCCATCACGGCGGCATCGTGCTCCGAGGACACGGTGGTGAACAACACGGCGACCGCGTCCCCCGCGGTCATCGGCGGCGAGTCTGCTCGCCGGTCGTGGGACATGGCTCCTCCCCTTCGGCGCGCCGGGCGCGACAGGTGAGCAGCGCTGTCGCCTCGGCGCCCAGCAACATCAACGCAGCCGAATAGTACACCCAGACGACGAGGATGATCACACCACCGATCGGTCCATAGGTTCCGGCGTACGGGGCGAAGTGACGGAGATATTGCGCGAAGACGTGTTTGGCGAGTTCCCAGAGCAATGCCGTCGCCGCGCCTCCGAGGATTGCGGCGCGCGCCGGCACGCGTGTATTCGGGACCACGCTCAAGATCAACGTGATCGCCAGCATCGAGAGCAGGAACTGCACGGCGAGCGGAATCAGACGCCACAAACCGGGGAATTGGGTCAGGACCACGAGCCCCATGCTCTGCAAGTTCCGGACACCCAAGGCCGTCATGGACGCAAGCAAGGTGCTGGCGAGCAGGCTCATGCCGGCGAGGATGACGAGCACGGCCCCGATCAACCGGCTCACCAGGAAGTGGCGCCGGCGGGACACGTTCCACATGTCGTCCATCGCGCGTTCGAGGACGCCGAAGACTGCGGTGCCGGTGGTGAACAACGAAATCCCGGCGATGATACTCACGCCCCGCTTCTGGCGGATGACCGTGGTGAGAACGGTCTCCAGCGTGTTGCGCGTGCCGGGCGCGGCGCGATTGACGGCATCGAGCAGTCCGTGGAGCGCGGATTCGTTCGAGCCGAGGACGTATCCAAGTCCCGCAAGCGCCGCCAATACGAGTGGCACCGAGGTGAGCAGCGTGTAGTAGCTCACGGCCGCCGCGGAGATCGAGCAGCCATGCCGGATGTAGTTGGCCAGGACGCGTTGTGTGAATCGCGGCACACCCGCGAGCGCGGCGAGAGATGACCTGCGTCGTCGCGGCGTTGCCGTCGAAGCACTCGCCTTCACGCGCGTCTCCCCCGAGCCGACGAGAAACGGCGGGGCCACGAGAGCCCCGCCCTTCTCTTGGTGCGCACGACCTGGCCGCCGCGGCGGCCGAGGCACGTCGTTACTTCGTGGCGCAGCTCTTGTCGTCGCCACCGCAGCACTTGCCGCCGAGACCGATCGACACCGACAGGCGGTGCGTGGTGCCGAGCAGGCTCATGTCGCGGAAGCTGTAGTCCACGCCGAACTGGCCGTACTTGATGCCGGTCCCGACGGTGAACTTGCCCTCTTCCTCGCCACCCAAGTAGGCGGCGCGAGCAGCCAGCGTGTTGGCGAACCAGATCTCGCCGCCAATGCGCGCCGACACCTTCTCGAAGCGGGTCTTACGGACGTCCGCCGCGAGGGTGATCGAGCTCTGCGGGATGAGACCCGGCGGGATGTGGAGTGCCAAGCCACCGCCGATCGACGTCGGCTGCGGCTCGGAGCCGCCGTCCTGGTCGATGGCGATCGAGGAACCCACGTTGTCGAGCTGCGCGCCGAGCGTCAGCACGCCCGGCATCGCCTCCCACTGGAGGCCCACCGAGCTCGACACCCACGTTGCGCGCTTGATCGCGGCGAGGTTGCGCTGCACCGCCTGACCCGACACACCGAGCGACACGTCCGGCGCGAACGGCAGGTGGAACGCCCAGCCACCGGTGATGCCGACGAACGACGACCGCGCCTGCTCATCGGTCAGGCCGCTGCCGTTCTCGATCCCGATGGTGCCCTCGTCGATGTAGGCGAGACCCAGCGCACCGCCGCTGCCAAACGCCGCGCCGACGAAGCTGGCGTTCTGGTCGTTGAACCAGCGCAGGTGCGAGAAGCCCACCTCGGTGTGGTGGACGGTCGCGAGACCCGCCGGGTTCTCGGTCAGGCTCCAGACGTCGCCGCCAGCGCCAATCGTGGCGCCCATCGCGGCCGGTCCGGCGCCCGCTCCGAGATCGAACGGATCGACGAACGATGCAATACCTTCCTCGTGAGCCAGCGCATTACCGGCAAGGAGCAGCACGAGGAGACCCGGGACTGCTTGAAGAAACTTCCGACTCATCTGCAGACCTCCGTTATCAGGGCCGGGGCGCCGCTCGCGTGAGCGGCCGCCCCGTTTCCCCGTTGCTGTCCTAGCGGATCACCACGAGCTTCGAGAGAACGCTGGAGTCAGCCGAGTAGCTGATCACCACCGTGTAGGAGCCGCTCGGCACCAGGTCGCCGTCATCGGTCCGCAGCTGCCAGGTCCACGACTGCGCATCCTTGCCCGTCAGCCCGTGGCTGGCGACCAAGTGACCGAGCAGGTCGTAGATCTTGATGCCGGTCGCGCCGACGGTGCGGAGCGTGACTGACGTCGCGCCCTCATCCGCACGAACCGGGTTCTGCGAGTACTCGATGTTGCGGCTCTGGTTCACGACCACCGTCGCCGTCGACGCCGCGGACAGCGAGATGCCGCTGGCCGCACCGCTCGCCGTGACGCCGGTGGTGTAGGAACCAGACGCCTGGCCGCCCGGGATCACCACGGTGACCGTCATGGTGGCACGACCGCCCACCGGGATGGCAACCGTGGCCGGGTCCGGGCTGATGCTGACGTTCTCCGACTTGAAGGTCCGGCCATCGGTGGTCATGAGGCGACCATCGAGGGCGAACTGGGTGATCTCGCCGGCGTTGATTGGCGTGTTACCGGTGTTGTTGACGACGTACTCCAGCGTCACCGTCTCGCCCGACTTGCCGCTCACGCTCACGCCGCCTTCCGACTGCGTGATGCTGATCGACGGCATGCGCGGCACGTACGTCGCCACACCGACGGTCTGCGTGTACGACTGGGCCCCGCTCGCCGAGGTCGTCGAGGTCACCGAGCACGAGTAGGTGCCGGCGGTCGCCGAGTTGGCGTTCGCGGTGACGTTGAAGCTCACGGTCGCGCCCGGTGCGACGTTGGTGAAGGAGGCCGGGCTGACCGACAGCGTCGGCACCGTCTCGCCCTCACCGCCACCGCAGTTGCCGGCGGCCGCGATCGTGACCGTCGTGTTGCTGGTGTTCTGGATCGTGAGCGACTGAGTCTGGCCAGCGGTCAGGTTCAGCGTGCTCACGGTGGCGTTGCTGCTCAGCACCGGGTTCACGTGGACCGTCATCGCCTGCGTCACCGAGACGTTGCCGCTGGTGGCGCTAGCCGTCGCAACGTAGTCGCCTGCCACAGTACCGGCCGCAACCGGCACCGAGACCGAGAAGACCTGCGACGCGCCCGTGCTCAGCGCGACGCCCACCGGGTCCGGGGTGAACGAACCGCTCAGGATCGCGTTGCCGCCCGCTTGCGCGAACGGGGTCAGCGACACACCGAGTTCGCCGGCACGAATCGGCGCGGTGCCGTTGTTCGTGACGGTGAAGCTGGTGCTGGCGGTGGTGCCCGGGTTCACGTTGACCGTCGCCGGAGCCGCACCGAAGGCGACCGAACGGCTGGTCACCGTCACCGTGACCGCCAGGGTCAGAGCCGAGCCACCACAGCTCGGGCTGATCGTGACGTTACCGGTGTAGGTGCCGGCGGCCTGCGAGTTCGACGTCGTCGCCGTCACCGTGACCGTGCTGGTCGTCGGCGGCGTGATGACGCTCGGGCTGAGCGTGACCTGCACCGGCAGCGCGTTGGCGCCCGAGGTGAGGACGGTGCCCGACGTGGACAACGTGACGTTGTCGATGTTGCTGCCGTTGGTGATCGTCGCGGTGCCCACGACCTTGGAGGTGCCCGGGTCCATCGTGGTGCTGATGGCGTTCGGGACCAGACCGTAGCTGCACACCGGCGGCGCAACGTAGCCGGTGTAGTTCACCGACACGTTGAACCAGTCGACGAGGTTCGCGAGAGCGGTCGAGCCGTCGTACAACACGCCGTCCGGCGGGTTCGACGCGAAGCCCGACACCGCCTGACCCGTGAGGTACACGCGGCCGTTCGCGGCATTGTTCAAGCCATAGTACGGCTCGTACGTGCCGCTCGGCGTGCTCTGCGAGAGCGAGCTCTTGTCGATGCGCAGGCCGTACACGACGACGCTGTCCGCGCCGATCGTGGTGCCGTACTGCGCCATCGGGTAGAGCTGCGCCTTGATCGTGCTCGAGTGGTCGGTGGTGCTGTAGAGCGTGATCTCACCACCGGTCACCGTCGAACCCGACATCGAGCCGAGGGCGGTGAAGCTGCCCGTGCTCGGCGACCACATCTGGATGTTCGCCAGATCGTCGCAGCCGAAGTCGTCCGACGGGTCACCCGGGTTGTTGTTGAGAGCCGAGCTCGCCGGGTTCGCGACCTCGATCGTCCACGTGTTGGTGTTCATCGTGGCGTAGTCGAGGCTGGTCACCAGCGAGTTGGCGCTCAGGCTGCCCTTGTTGTCGAGGATGTCGAGGTCCGGCGCCTTCAGCTGGAACTTCACGCTGTAGGAGTCGACCGCGTTGTTGTTCGAGTCGTACGCCGTGACCGTGCCCTCGTAGCCGTTGGCGCAGCTCGCCGGCAGGTTCGACGTGTCGAACTGCACCGACACCATCGTGGTCTCGCCCGGCAGCACGGTCACCGAGGCCGGCGTGAAGATCGCCGGCGACGGGTCCTGCGGGCCGCTGCCGAACACGTACTGGAAGTGCGCGTCCAGCGGGATGTTGGCGATCGCCGCGTTGGTCACCTTGAACACACCGTTCACGTAGCCCGGGAAGTTCGGGATACCGACCAAGTGGCTTTCGTTGTCGACGGCCGCCGGGATGTAGAAGTTCGCCGGGTTCGACGCACCCACACCGTTGAACAGACCGTCGTTGTTGATGATGCCGGTGAGCGGCGAACCGAAGGCCGCGAACTCGGGCACCGTGATCTGGATCATGAAGCTGTCGAACGGCGCGATCGTCGACATAGCCGTGCTGGTCGGGCAGTCGGTGGCCGCCGCGTCGCTGTTGCTGACCGCGAACACCCAGCCCTGGTAGATACCCGGGAGGGTACCGGCCGGCAGGTTGATGTCGAACGTGAACGCGTTGTCACCCGCGGCGAGCGCCACGCAGGTGCCCGGCGCCACCGTGAGACCGGTGAGGTTCGGGTGCGCCGCGGCGTCGTACGGGTCGTTGTGCGTTGTGTAGTAGCCGCCCGGAATCTCGCTCGCCCACATGAGCGAGGTCACGGTCAGACCGGTGAGACGGCCGTCGGCGAGCGCCGAGGTGATCGTCTGGACCGGCTGCGAGTTCGGGACGTCCACCGAGAACGCGCCGGTGTTGATGTCGGCCGTGAGCTGCAGGTCGACGAACGGCACGCCGTTGTTGTGGTCGTACAGGTTGCCGCCCTGGAACGTGCAGCTCGGGGCAGCATCGGTGTTGTCGGCGACGCCATCGTTGTCCGAGTCCGTCGCGAGCGCGTTGGTCTCGGTGATGGTGCCGCAGTTGGCGACGTCGGTCGGCGTGGTGCCGTTGAGGTCCCACGCGCCGTTGAAGTTGGTGTCCTCGGCGCCATCGTTCAGCCCGTCGCCGTCCGAGTCGGCCGCCAGCGGGTTGGTGTGGCTCGAGGTGTCCTCGTCGGCGACGAGGCCGGCGCCGGTGTCACCGGTCCCGATGCCACGACCCGCCGATTCCGCAGCGGTGAGGCCGAGTTCGGTGCCGTCGGCGATGCCGTCCGTGTCGCTGTCCGACGAGAAGCCGGTCGTCGTCCACGTGATTTCGGTTCCGTCGAGCAGACCGTCGTCGTCGGTGTCTGCATCACGCGGGTCGGTCACGGACACGCCGTAGTTGGTGGCGTCGCCATTCGCGTCGACTTCGGTGATGTCGCCGATACCGTCGGCATCGGTGTCCGCGAAGCGCGGGTCGCTGTCCGAGAAGCCGTCCGCGTCCGCGGTCACGGTCGCGGTGGAACCCGTCTGCGCCGCGGTGAGACCGACTTCGCGACCGTCATTGATGCCGTCACCGTCGGTGTCGGCGTTCAGCGGGTCGGTCATCGACTGGATCTGGTCATTGGTGACCGCCGGGCCGCCCTTGAGCGGCAGCGTGAACGTGAGCGCATGCACGCCCGGCTGGGTCCACTCGTTACCGTCGGTGATGCCGTCCTGGTCGGTGTCGGCGTCGGTCAGGCTGGTGCCGATGCCGGTTTCGATCGGGTCGGTCAAACCGTCGTTGTCCGAGTCACCATCGAGGATGTTCGGCGTGGTGTCGCCGTCGGCGTCCGCGGCGTAGGTCTCGTCCAGCGCCGGGTTGCCGGCGTTGAGCGTGCCGTCGAGCACCCAGTCGTTGTCCGAGTCGACATCCATGGCGTTGGTGATACCGTCGCCATCGGCGTCGCTGTTCACCGACTCGTGCGTGTTGCCGCCACCGTCGACGAACCCATCCGCGGTGCCGTCCCAGAAGCCGTCACCGTCGGTGTCGAACTTCGTCGGGTCCGCGTGATAGGTGGTGATCGCCAGCGCCTCGTTGCCGGCCGCGAGCGCGATCGCCACTTCGTCGCCGTCGTTGATGCCGTCGCCATCGGTGTCCGCCGACAGGCCGTTGGTGCCCAGCGCGATTTCCGCGCCGTCCACCAAGTTGTCGGTGTCGGAGTCGATCGCGAGCGCGTTCCACCCGTTGTTGACCTCGAAGCCGTCGGCAAGCAAGTCGCCGTCGGTGTCGGCCTTGATCGGGTCAGTGCCCTCGGTGTTGACTTCCGCGTCGTCGCCGAGACCGTCGAAGTCGGTGTCGGTGAGGTGCGGGTCCGAGTGGTAGGTGGTGATTTCGGCGACGTCCGTCACGTTGTCGCCGTCGGCATCCGCGTTGGTCAGGATGTCGGTGATGTACTGGGTGTACTCGGCGCCATCGGCGAGACCGTCACCGTCGGTGTCGGTGCTGGCCGGGTTCGAGCCGAGCGCCGCTTCGATGCTGTCGGTGAGACGGTCGCCATCGAAGTCGCTCGCCAGCGGGTACGCGTCGGTGCCGTCGGCCACGCCGTCGTTGTCCGAGTCTTCGCAGTTCGGCTCGGTGCCGTTCGTGTACTCGGTCGCGTCGTTGATGCCGTCGCCGTCACTGTCGGTCGACAACGGGTTGGTGCCGCCGAGTTCGGCGATACCGTCCGCGTTGTCCGCCGGGGTGCCGGAGAGACCATCGTGGTTCACGTCGATACCGAACGGGTCGATCTCCTCGCCGTCGTACAGGCCGTCACCGTCGCTGTCGATGTTCTGCGGGTCGGTGCCGAGGATGATCTCTTCGTAGCTGTAGAGACCGTCGTTGTCCGGGTCGACGATGTTCTGCGGCCCAATGATGTTGACGCGGGCGTCCAACGGGTCGGACCCGTTGAGCACTTCACCGGCATCGCTCTGTCCGTCCCCGTCGGTGTCGAGGGCGCCCGGGTTCAGGATCCAGCCCTGCGCGCTGTGCGGGTTCGACAAAGCGGTGGCGTAGAAGATCTCCGCGCGGTCGTGGAGGTCCTTGTTCAACTGCGGGCTGAACTGGCTCCAGTCCGAGTTGGTGTCGAGGGCGTTGATCAGGCCGTCGAGGTCGACGTCGCCGTTGTTCTCGACGTAGGTCGTGGTCTGGGTCGCGCCCGCGGCATCGATGTAGTTGACGGTCAGCGTGCCGCCGTCGTTGATGCCGTCACCGTCGGTGTCCTGGCAGCCCGGGTTGGTGTGCCAGGAGTTGACTTCGACGCCGTCCTCGACGCCGTCCCCGTCGGTGTCCTTGTTGTTCGGGTTCAGGTAGATCGGGTGACCGTGCCACGTGATGTTGAAGATCTCGTCGCCGTCCGCGAGGCCGTCGTCGTCCGTGTCGGCCTTGGTCGGGTCGGTGTGGTAGGCGATGACTTCTTCACCGTCCGTCAGACCGTCCGAGTCGCTGTCGGCGAGGTACTTGTCGGTGTTGTAACCGGCTTCGGCGCTGTCGTTGATGCCATCGCCGTCGCTGTCCTGGTCGAGCGCGTTGTTGCGGCCGTCGGCGTCGACATCGGTCGACGCGACACCCACCAACTCGGCACCGTCGCTGAAGCCGTCACCGTCGGTGTCGGCCACCGTCGGGCTGGTGCCCCACGTGGCGATTTCGGCCTGGTCCGACAAGCCGTCGCTGTCGGTGTCCACGGCCATGCCGTTGAGGCCCATCTGCGACTCGAAGCCGTCGGACAGACCGTCCCCGTCGCTGTCGTTGTCGTACGGGTCGGTGGTGACGGTGGTGTTGACGCCCATGATCACGACCGGGTAGCCGGCGTGCTCGTTGGTGTCGCTGATGCCGTCGTTGTCCGAGTCCGAGTCGAGCGCGTTGAGGAGGCCATCACCGTCGGAGTCGAGCGTGACGTCCAGCGAACCGCTGGCGGTCTGCTCGTCGCCATCGCTGATGCCGTCGCCATCGGTGTCGGCGTTGTTCGGGTTCGTCTTGGTGGTGGTGATTTCGAGACCGTCGTTGATGCCGTCGCCGTCGGTGTCCACCGAACCCAGCGCGTTGTTGCCGGTGTGGACTTCGTAGCCGTCGCTCAGGCCATCGCCGTCCGTGTCGTACAGGATCGGGCTGGTCTCGTTCGCGTCGACGATGCCGTCGTGATTGGCGTCTTCGGCGCCGTCGGCCAAGCCGTCGTTGTCGGCGTCGTTGTCGAGCGCGTTGATGCGGCCATCACCATCGACGTCGGTGAGCGAGGCCTCGAAGCCGACGCCATCGTTGATGCCGTCGCCGTCGGTGTCCGCCACGACCGGGTTGGTGCCGGCGGTCAGGACTTCGTCGCCGTCGTTCCAGCCATCCTCGTCGGTGTTGAACAGCGTGGGTTGGTGAACAGGTGTAGCCGACGCACCGTCCGAGAGGCCGTCACCGTCGGTGTCGGCGAGCTTCGGGTCGGTGGTCACGGTCGTCAGGTTGCCCGCGATCGTGATGTCGTAGCCGCTCAGTTCCGCGGCGTCGGAAATGCCGTCGTTGTCGCCGTCGAGCGACACCGGCCACGGGTCGCTGCCGTCGGAGAGGCCGTCACCGTCGGAGTCGGACTTGGCTGGGTCGGTCTCGCCCGGATCGACGGTGCCGTTGTGGTTGGCATCCTCGTTCGCGTCGGACATGCCATCGCCATCCGCGTCGCTCCCGTTGATGCCGAAGATTCCGAGACGGATCTCGGCGAAGTCCGGCTCGCCGTCACCGTCCGAATCGGTCGACGCATCCGCGACGCTCGTCCGAGCGCCCGGCCGTGCGACGAGCGTGGCCACAGGGGCCTTCGCTGCCTTGCCGCCGGCGCGCACCCCCGGCTGTGCCGTCGCGCTGCCCGTGGCAGCGAACGCCTGGCACGCCAGGAAGGTCAGGAGCAGGGCCGCCGTTCCGACTTGCAATGTCGCAAGCACGGCGCGCGACACGTCGCCGGACGCATCGCGGAAAGAGCCCCAGCCTTGACTCAACACCTTACCCATCTGACAGCCTCCTTTAGGAGATGCACGCTCCGGGCGAGGGACATCCCTTGTCCGACACGCGCCTGTATGGCTGGCGAGTGTGCGTCCGCAGCGGCCTTTGTCACAGGAGACGGAAGGACCACTGTTGGGACCCCGGAACTCTGGTGCCGACGTACCCGTTACGCACGCGCGCGCCATGCGACAACGACGCATGACGCGAGCAAACGCCTCGGGCGCAAAACGGCGCCGGACGCTAGCACAGCGTTAGGTTCTGGTCAATTGCGACCAATTTTTGGTTAGTTGTCGACACTTCAGCGTTTTCGCCCACATCCAATCTCATGAATGCGGGAGGCCACGCCCCCACGTGCGTACGGCAAGACGGCCCGAATCACACGTGCGTCTCCGCACGGGCGCTCGACCCGAAGGTCGGGGCCGCACCAACCGCGCCGGCGGACGCGGCACTGCAGGATCGAACCAGGCGAATGGCAGTGCACGGAAGGAACGGGGAGAGGCGACGACGCGAGCGGGAAGACGGCGTGCGCGCTGCGGCGCAATGCGTCGGACGGAGGGTCGCAAGGGGGCGACCTCCGGTATGCGGGCTCGTCGTAATCCTACCGCTTCTGTCCTGTTTCCAGGCAGATGGCCTCACTCGTCCATAAGCTCCGTGGCCACCGAGCTCCGCTGCGCCCGCGTCCCTCGAGTGATCCATCACTCGGTTTCGACGCGGCGCGACGGGGTACTGCTCCAATGTAGAGAAGCAGGCTAGGCACGCTTCTCGACCGTGTCAACAGATTTCCCGCCTGCCGGGATGCACCCTCGGGTGCCCCCGGTGCTACGCCGGCACCGCCTCCCGTACCGGCCGCGACGCCTCCGCGAGGAGTTGCGAGGCGATCACCAGCCGCTGGATTTCGGAGGTGCCTTCGTACATCTCGGTCACCCGGGCGTCGCGATAGTAGCGTTCGACCGCGTAGTCCTTGATGTAACCGTAGCCACCAAACACCTGCACCGCCTTGTGCGTGACGGCAGTCGCGCTCTCCGAGGCGTAGAGTTTGGCCATGGACGCTTCCCGCGTGTGCGGAAGTCCCTGTTGACGCAGCCACGCCGCCTGATACACCAACATGCGCGACGCGCGCGCACGCTGGGCCATCTCGGCGAGGAGACACTGGATGGCCTGGAACTCGCCGATCGGGTGCCCGAACTGATGGCGCTCGCCGGCGTACCGCACTGCCTCCCCGAGAGCAGCTTCCTGGATCCCCAGCGCCTGGGCGCCGACACCGATGCGGCCTCCATCGAGGCACATCATGGCGATCTTGAAGCCCATGCCCTCGTCGCTGAGACGATTCTCCGCCGGGACTTCGCAGTCAGTGAAGATGATCTCCGAGGATTCGTCCGCTTTGATGCCCATCTTCTTGTCGATTGTTCCCACCGAAATGCCCGGAAACGACTTTTCGACGATGAAAGCGGTCATCCCGCGATTGCCCAACGACGGATTGGTCTTGGTGTTGACGATCATGAAGTCGGCGAACGGGCCATTCGAGACGAACACCTTCGCGCCGTTGAGGACATAGCGGTCCCCGTGGCGAACGGCGGTCGTCTGGATGCCGCCAGCGTCGCTGCCGGCGTTCGGCTCGGTGAGGCAGAAGGCGCCGAAGTGCGTGCTCGCCAGTTGCGGCAGGTACTTCTGCTTCTGTTCCTCGGTGCCGAATTTGACGATCGGCCAGCAGCCCACCGAGTTGTGCACCGACATGGCAATGGCCACCGCGGCACTGACCCGGCTCAACTCCTCGATCGCCAGGATGTACGAGACGTAGTCGTTGCCGGTGCCGCCGTACTCCTCGGGGATGCACATGCCCATGAGCCCGAGTTCCTGCATCTGGCGCAGCAGGTCGAGCGGCGTCGTCGCATCGAGATCGAGTTGGTGCGCGCGCGGCCCGATTTCGCCCTGGGCGAAGTCGCGGACCATGTCGCGCATCATCTGCTGCTCTTCGGTCAGCCGGATGTCCATCGGGCGCTCAGGCGTTCGCGCCGAGCAGGCGGCGGGCGATGGTGAGCTTCTGGATCTCGCTCGTGCCCTGGAGCAGCTCGGTGGCCTTGGCGTCGCGGTAGTGGCGCTCGACGCTGGTGCCGGTCAGATAGCCGGCGGTGCCGAACACTTCCATGCTGCGGCCGGCGGTCCGCACGCAGGCCTCCGACGCGGCGAGCTTGGCGACCGCGGCAGCCTCGGTGGCGTCGCCCGCCGACTCGTCGGCGAGGTCGAGCAGCGAGGCCGCGTGCATCGTCAGCGTGCGGCCGGCCTCGAGTTCGGTGGCGCTGTCGGCGATCAGCCACTGGATCGCCTGGTAGCGGCCGATCACCTGGCCCGACTGGCTCTTGGTGCGGGCGCGGTCGATCGCCGCGTCGCGCGCCGCGATGCCGATGCCGAGCGCCAAGCCCGCGACCGCGACGCGTCCGAGGTTCGCGGTGGCCGCGACCATCGCCGAGCCCCCGCCCTCGGCGCCGAGCCGGCGGCTGGCCGGCACGCGCACCTTGTCGAACACGACGGTCGACAAACCGGTAGCGCGCAGGCCCATCGTGGCACTGCGCTCGTGAACGTGCACGCCCTGGCCCTGCTCGATGAGGAAGGCGGTGAGACCCTCTTCCCCGGCGATGCGGCCGACCACCACGGCGATCCCGGCTTCCACGCCGAACGCCACCAGCGTCTTGGTGCCCGAGAGGATGTAGCCGTCGCCATCGCGCTCCGCGGTGGTGTGGATTGCGTCGACGGCGCCGCCGTCTTCTGGCTCCGTGAACGCCCACGCGCCGAGCAGTTCGCCGCTGGCGATGCGCGGCAAGTACGCCGCCTTCTGCTCGTCGCTGCCGCTGTGCAGGATGCTCGCCGCGACGACGGCGTTCTGCAGCGCCACGAGCGCGCCGGTGGACGCGCAGCCGTGCGCGAGTTCCGCCAACACCGCGGTGAAGCCGACGACGCTCGCGCCGCGTCCGCCGAACTGCTCCGGCACCAGCAATCCCAAGTAGCCTTCACGACCGAGCGCGGCGATCAGCGCCGGGTCGAGACTCGCGTGCGTGTCGGCGTTCTGCGCCCGCGGCGCCACGAACGACGACGCGAACTCCTTGGCCTGCGCTTGCAGCGCGCGCTCGGCCTCGGTCAGGTCGAAGTTCATTTCGCGCCCTTCGCTTCGTAAGTGTAGAAACCTTGGCCGGACTTGCGGCCCAAGTGTCCTGCCATGACCTTCTTGCGCAGCAGCGGACACGGCCGGTACTTGTCGTCGCCGAGTCCCGTGTGCAGGACCTCCATGATGTTCAAGCAGACGTCCAGCCCGATGAGATCGGCCAGCGTCAGCGGGCCCATCGGGTGGTTCATCCCGAGCTTCATCACGGTGTCGATGGCCTCGGCGGTCGCGACGCCTTCGTAGAGACAGAAGATCGCTTCGTTGATCATCGGCATGAGCACGCGGTTCGAGACGAAGCCGGGGTAGTCGTTGACTTCCACCGGCGTCTTGCCGAGCGCGGTCGAGAGCGCGAGCACCTTCTGCGTCGTCTCGTCGCTGGTCGCCATGCCGCGGATGACTTCGACCAGCTTCATCATCGGGACGGGGTTCATGAAGTGCATGCCGATCACCTTGTCGGCGCGCTTGGTGACCGCGGCGAGTTGCGTGATCGGAATCGACGACGTGTTCGAGGCGAGGATGCAGTCCGCCGGCGCCGCCGCGTCGAGGGCGCGGAAGATCGCTTCCTTCGTCGCGGCGTCTTCGAAGACGGCCTCGACGCAGAGCGACGCATCCTTCGCCGCGTCGTACGACGTGCTGCTGGCGATGCGCGCGAGGGCGGCATCGCGGTCCGCCTGCTGCAGCGTGCCCTTGGTTACCTGGCGATCCATGTTCGCCGTGATGGTGGCGAGCGCGCGGTCGATGCGCGCCTGGTCCATCTCGATCAGCGTGACGCTGTAGCCGCTCTGCGCGAACGTGTGCACGATGCCGTTGCCCATCGTGCCGCCGCCGATGACGACGATCTTCTCGTTGGCCATGATCTACGCTCCCATCATCTCGACGCTGAGCGCCACCGCCTCGCCGCCGCCCAAGCAGAGCGTCGCGAGACCGTGCGACTTGCCGCGCGCCTTGAGCGCGTGCAGCAACGTCACCACGACGCGCGCGCCGCTAGCGCCGATCGGGTGGCCGAGCGCCACCGCGCCGCCGTTGACGTTGACGCGGTCCCAGTCCCAGCCGAGTTCGTTGCCGTCGACCAGCGCCTGCACCGCGAACGCCTCGTTCGCCTCGATCAGGTCGAAGTGATTGATGTCGACCTTGAGCTTGGCCATGAGGTTCTTCACCGCGAGCACCGGCGCGTAGAAGACCATCTCCGGCTCCATCGCGCCCTGCGCGTAGCCGGTGATGCGGGCGATCGGCGTCAGGCCGTGCGCCTTCGCGACCTCGGCCGCCATGACCACGAGCGCGGCGCCGCCGTCGTTGAGACCCGGCGCGTTGCCGGCGGTGACGGTGCCGTCCTTCTCGAACGCCGGACGCAGCTTGCCGAGCGACTCCATCGTGGTGTCACCGCGCGGCGGCTCGTCGGCCTTGATGACCGTCACGTTGCCCTTGCGGTCCTTGATCTCGATGCCGGCGATTTCCGCGTCGAACGCGCCCGCCTGCTGCGCCGCGACCGCCTTCAGGTGCGAGTTCACCGAGAACTGGTCCTGCTGCTCGCGCGTGACGTTGAACTTGCGGCCGATGAACTCGGCGGCGCTGCCCATGTGATAGTTGTTGAACGAGCACCACAGGCCGTCGTGCACCGCGCCGTCGAGCATCTGGCCGTGGCCGAGGCGGTAGCCGCCACGCGCGCCGGGGATGATGTACGGCGTGTTGGTCATCGACTCCATGCCACCGGCGACGAGGACGTCGGCATCGCCGAGCGCGATCGCCTGCGCGGCGAACATGAGCGCCTTCAGGCCCGAGCCGCACACCTTGTTGACGGCGGTGGCGCCGACGCTCGGCGGCAGCCCGCCGGCGATCGCCGCCTGGCGCGCCGGCGCCTGGCCCAAGCCGGCCTGGACGACGTTGCCCATGTAGACCTCGTTCACGGCGGCGCCGTCGATGCCGGCGCGCTTCACCGCCTCGCGGATCGCGAAGCCGCCGAGTTGCGGCGCGCTGAAGCCCGCCAAGCCGCCCTGGAACTTGCCGATGGGCGTGCGGGCGGCGCTCACGATGACTGCCTCACGGAATGCCATGGGAACTCCTTTCGTCGTCTGCCCTCAGGAAGGGCGCGCGGATGGGCGCGGCGGAACGCCGGAGCCGGCCGGAATGATCGGCGGAGGATACCAGCGGGGCTTGGGGACCGTCGAGGCGACGCGGCCGACTTGGACCGCCGCCGGAGGGGGCATCTTCGCCCGGTTACGGCGCCAGTCGGGCGATCGTCTGTGGCGTGAGTGCGGGGCCGGGGAACGCGACGCCCGAGACGTGAACGGCGGGCGGCGACGTGATCCGGACGTCCCAGCGGACGGCGCCCGGCCGGCCGCGGTAGGCGGTCCACAGCCGCACGACGGAGCCGTGCTCGACATAGCCCGCGAGGCGCGGCGGCTCCGCCTGCGGATACGCCGCCTGCGCGGCCGCCTGCGCACGGGCGCCGGCGTCCGGCGCGGTCGGCGCCTCACCGATCACGATCGGATCGGCGGCGGCGGCCGGCAGGATGACGGCGAGCCGCGCCAGGGCCAGCGCCGCCTCCGGACGATCGAGCGACGGATACTCGTCGTGGACGAGCCGGTTGAAGTAGTCCCAATCGATGGACGGTACCGCCAGTTCACGCGCCACGGAGTCCGGCGGCGCCTCGAGCATCACCGGCAACGCCCGGACATCCAGCGCAACGAGATAGCTCGGACGCGGCGCCGCGCCGCGGGCACGCAGCAGGTAGAACTCGGTGCCGAGCAAGGGCGGCGCGCTCCAGCGCCGCACCACGTCCAGCGACGGCTTGGGCGGCCGCGGCAACGCCAGGCGTCGCGCCGCCTCCCCTTGCCGCGCCGCGACCGCGCCCTCGACGCGGCGCATCCGCGCTTCGACGCCGAAAACGCCGCGACCGCAGCCTCCCGAGGAGACCGCGGTCACGAGCGACAGCGTGATGAGGGCGAGTGCCGGGCGGCGCATCCTGCGCTCGTCGACGTCGGGCCGGCCGCGCGCTACGCGAACTCGCGCAGCACGGTGCGGCCGATGACCATGCGCTGGATCTCGCTGGTGCCTTCGCCGATTTCCATCAGCTTGGCATCGCGGAAGTAGCGCTCCACCGGGCAGTCCTTCAAGTAGCCGAAGCCGCCGTGCACCTGGATCGCCTTCGTGGTGGTCTTCATGCTGACCTCGCTGGCGAACAGCTTCGCCATCGAGGCTTCCTTGGCGAACGGCAGGTGGGCGTCCTTGAGGCGCGCGGCGTGGTAGACGAGGTGGCGCGCCGCTTCGATCTCGGTGGCCATGTCGGCGAGCGTGAACTGCACCGCCTGGAAGTCGGCGATCGGCTTGCCGAACTGGTGGCGCGTCTTGGCGTACTTGACGCTCGCCTCGTAGGCGCCCTGCGCGATGCCGAGCGCCAGCGCGGCGATGGAGATGCGGCCGCCGTCGAGCGTCTTCATGAACGTCTTGAAGCCATCGCCCGGCTTGCCCAGCATCTGCGACTTGTGCACGCGGGCGCCGTCGAAGAACACCTGGCGCGTGTCGGAGGCGCAGTGTCCGAGCTTGCGCTCCTTGGCGCCGATCGTCATGCCGGCCTGGTCCTTCTCGAGGATGAAGGCGGTGAGGCCGTTCGGGCCCTTCTCCGGGTGCGTCGACGCGGTCACCACGAACACGTCCGCGTAGCCGGCGTTGGTGATGTACATCTTCTGGCCGGTGAGGACGTAGTGGTCGCCGTCTTCCACCGCGCGGGTCTGCTGGCCGCCGGCGTCGCTGCCGGCGCCGGGCTCGGTCTGGCAGAAGCAGCCGATCCACTCGCCGGTGGCCATCTTCGGGATGTAGCGCTTCTTCTGCTCGTCGGTGCCCATCATGTAGATCGGCGTCATGGCGAGCGAGACGTGCGCGGCCATCGTGATGCCGTGGCTGGCGCACACGCGGCTGATCTCCTCGACGCCGAGGATGTAGCTGAGCGTGTCCAACCCCATCCCGCCGAGTTCGGTCTCGAACTGCATGCCGTAGCAGCCGAGATCGCCCATCGCCTTCACGTTGTCGAGCGGGAAGGTCATGGTCTCGTCGTGGTGCGCGGCGACCGGCGCGATCTCGGTCTCCGCGAACTTGCGGATCTGGTCGCGCAGCTGGTGGTGTTCCTCGGTGAGGCCCCAGGTGTCACGGGCGGCATCGAGCTGGGTGGACATGCGGATCCTCGATTCGGGCAAAGGCCGACGAACGGCAGGTGGGTGCGCCGCCAGAGGGGGCGCCGAGATTGGTCCCAGAATACACCAGAGGGCAAGGGGGGCGCAGGACCATCTGCAGGTCCCGCGCCCCCGTCGACCCAGGCGAGTTGTCGGCAGCCCGGCGTTACAGCTGCATCTCCACCACATCCCCGAGCATCAGCGGCGCCGCCGTCGAGGCGACGATTTCCTCCACGCTCACGCCGGGCGCGTGCTCGATCAGCTTGAGCCCCTTCGGCGTCACGTCCATCACGCCGAGTTCCGTGATGATGCGGTTCACGCAGCGCACGCCGGTGAGCGGCAGCGTGCACTGCGGCAGCACCTTCGAGGAGCCGTCCTTCGCGACGTGCTGCATGGTGACGACGACGCGCTTGGCGCCGGCGACGAGGTCCATCGCGCCGCCCATGCCCTTCACCATCTTGCCGGGGATCATCCAGTTGGCGATGTTGCCGTCGGCGTCGACCTCCATCGCGCCGAGGATCGCCAGGTCGATGTGGCCGCCGCGAATCATGGCGAAGGAGTCCGCACTCGAGAAGAACGACGAGCCGGCCATCGTGGTGACCGTCTGCTTGCCGGCGTTGATCAAGTCGGCGTCTTCGTCGCCCTCGTACGGAAACGGGCCGATGCCGAGCAGGCCGTTCTCCGACTGCAACACGACGTCCATCCCCTCGGGGATGTAGTTGCTCACCAGCGTCGGGATGCCGATTCCGAGGTTGACGAAGTACCCGTCCCGGAGCTCACGCGCCGCGCGGCGGACGAGTAGTTCTTTGCTCGATACGCTTTTCATAGCGGTCTCCCCGGAACAGGTAGTCGACATAGACGGCGGGCGTGACGATGGCTTCGGGGTCGAGATCGCCGACGTCGACGATCTCCTCGACTTCCACGAGGGTCTTGTCGGCGGCGGTGGCCATCATCGGGTTGAAGTTGCGCGCGGTCATGCGGTAGATCAAGTTGCCCCAGCGGTCGCCGCGCCACGCTTTGACGAACGCGAGGTCGGCGTGCAGCGCGCGTTCGAGCACGAAGGTGCGGCCGTCGAACTCGCGCGTCTCCTTGCCCTCGGCGATGACGGTGCCGACGCCGGTTGGCGTGTAGAACGCGGGAATGCCGGCGCCGCCGGCGCGCAGGCGCTCGGCGAAGGTGCCCTGCGGCACGAACTCGACTTCCAGCGTGCCGTCGAGGAACTGGCGCTCGAACGTCGCGTTCTCGCCGACGTAGGTCGACACCATCTTGCGCACCTGCCGCGTCTTGAGCAGCACGCCGATGCCGAAGTCGTCGACGCCGGCGTTGTTCGACATCACGGTGAGGTCTTTGACGCCGCTGTCCTTCACGGCGGCGATCAGGTGCTCGGGAATGCCGCAGAGGCCGAAACCGCCCATCATGATGGACATGCCATCACGCAAACCGGCGCGGTCGAGGGCCTCGCGCGCATCGCGCACGACTTTGTCCACGGTCGAAACTCCTGCGGAGACGCGCGGCGCCGCCGCGCGGGTGGAAGCGAACTGCGCGCTAGAGCTTGTACTGCATGCGCACGCCGAGCGACACCGTCATGTACGTCATCTTGCCGGGCGGCGTGTCGAGCCCGTCGATGCGGTGATCGCGGGCCTGATAGTAGTTGTTGGTCGGCCCATAGGGCGACGTGTAGAACACGCCGAGCCGCGCCGATTCGCCGCTCGCATTGCGCGTCCAGTACAGCGCGTCGACGAAGCCGCGCGCCAGCAGGCCGTTCAGATGCGGAATCGCGTAGCCGCGCGTTTCGAGGCCGGCGCCCACCGCCATCGCGCGCCGTCCGACGACACTCGAGATCGTGGTGCCGAGCGTGTCGCCGGTCACGCGATCGCGCAACTTCGCATTGCCGAACGCCACCGACATGTACGGATTGAGCGTGCGCGGCTGCTTGTTGAACGAGAGCCGCGCGGTGAACAGGACGGCGCGCGTGGTGATCGACTCGGTCATGTACGCGACGTTGCGCGGGCCGATCAGGAAGCGGCCGCCGTTGGCGGGATCGGCGTGGTAGAGCGTGTCGGTGTGCGCGGTTTCGAACTGCACGCCGAGGGCGACGCGGTTGGCGCGCAGCGAATAGCTGAAGCCGTGGAAGTTCGGCGACGCGTCGATCCATCCGCGGGCGCCGTCATGCTTCGCGCTCCCCAGCCCAATGCTGCCGCCGGCTTCGACCGCGAGATCGAGCTTCGGCGGCGGTGTGGCGGTCTGCGCGTGTGCCGCGGATGCGCACAGGACACACATCAGCAGCGCCGCGGCGGCGCGGCGCATCGCGCGGGTCACTTCGCCGCCATCCGCGATTCGTACCAGTCGCTGATGTAGCGCGCGATCTCGCGCGTGTCGGTGCCGGGACCAAAGATCTCGGCGAAGCCACGCTTCTTGAGTTCGTCGCCGTCGCTGCCCGGGATGATGCCGCCGCCGAGCAACAACACGTCGCCGAGACCGCGCTTCTGCACTTCGTCGGCGACGCGCGGCAGGAGCGTCATGTGCGCGCCCGACAGCATCGACACCGCGATGACGTCGGCGTCTTCCTGCAGCGCCGCCTCGGCGATCATCTCCGGCGTTTGGAACAGGCCGGTGTAGATCACCTCCATGCCGCTGTCGCGCAGCGCGCTGGCGATGACCTTGGCGCCGCGGTCGTGTCCGTCCAGCCCGCACTTGGCGACGATGACGCGGATCTTGTGCGCGCCGCTTGCACTCTCTGCCATGGTGGTTCCTCGTTTCGCGGAGCGGGTGTCCTAGAAGAACGCCGGCTCGGTGTAGGTCGAGAACACGCCCTTGAGCGTGTCGACGATCTCGCCCTCGGTGGCCAGCACCCGCGTGCAGTCGAACAGGTGCGGCATGAGATTCTCGGTGCCTTGTGCCGCGGTGTGCAGGCGCGCCAACGACCGCTTCACCGCGTCGTGATCGCGGTTCTCGCGTGTGGCCTTCACGCGCTCGGCCTGCGCGCGCTCCACCGTCGGGTCGATGCGGAGGATCGGGATTTCGACCGCTTCCTCCTCCATCACGTAGTCGTTCACCCCGACGATCACCCGCTGCTTGGTTTCGACCTCGCGCTGGTAGCGGTACGCAGCCTTGGCGATCTCGCGCTGGAAGTAGCCCTTCTCGATCGCCGGAATGACGCCGCCGTGGTTCGCGATCTCGGCGAAGATCGCCTCGGCCTCTTCCTCGATGCGGTTGGTCATCGCCTCGACGTAGTAGCTGCCGCCGAGCGGATCGACCGTGTGCGTGACCTCGAGTTCGTGGGCGATGATCTGCTGCGTGCGCAGCGCGATGCGCGCCGCCTTGTCCGACGGCAGCGCGATCGCCTCGTCCATCGAGTTGGTGTGCAGCGACTGGGTGCCGCCGAGCACGCCGGCGAGCGCCTCGAACGCGGTGCGCACGATGTTGTTCTCCGGCTGCTGACTGGTCAGCGAGCAGCCGGCGGTCTGCGTGTGGAAGCGCAACATCCACGAGCGTTCGTTCTTCGCGCCGTAGCGTTCGCGCATGTGGCGCGCCCAGATGCGGCGGGCGGCGCGGAACTTGGCGATCTCCTCGAAGAAGTCGAGGTGCGAGTTGAAGAAGAACGAGAGGCGCGGCGCGAAGCCGTCGACATCGAGGCCCGCGGCGATTCCGGCTTCCACGTACGCGAAGCCGTCGGCGAGCGTGAAGGCGAGTTCCTGCGCCGCGGTGGAGCCGGCCTCGCGGATGTGGTACCCGCTCACCGAGATCGGGTTCCACTGCGGCACATGGTCGACGCAGAAGCCCATGATGTCGGTGATGAGCCGCATGTGCGGCTCCGGCGGGAAGATCCACTCCTTCTGCGCGATGTATTCCTTGAGGATGTCGTTCTGCAGCGTGCCACGCAGTTTCGCGAACGGCACGCCCTGCTCCTCGGCGACGCCGAGGTAGAACGCGAACAGGATCGCCGCCGGTCCGTTGATGGTCATCGACGTGCTGATGTCGCCGAGCGGGATCTTGTCGAACAGCACGCGCATGTCGGCGAGCGAGTCGATGGCGACGCCGCAGATGCCGACTTCGCCCTCGCTCATCGCGTGGTCGCTGTCGTAGCCCATGAGCGTCGGCATGTCGAAGGCGACGCTAAGGCCGGTGCCGCCGTTGGCGAGCAGGTAGTGGTAGCGCGCGTTGGTCTCGGTCGCGGTGGCGAAACCGGAGAACATGCGCTGCGTCCACATGCGGCCGCGGTACAGGTTCGGGTGGACGCCGCGGGTGTACGGGTACTGGCCCGGGAATCCCAGGTCGTTCAAGTAGTCGAAGCCGGGCAGGTTGGCCGGCGTGTAGAGGATGTTCACCGGATTGCCGCTGATGGTCGTGTAGAGACCTTCGCGGTCGGTGGTGCGGGACAGCCGGCCGGCCTCCCATTCGCGGCGGGCGGCGGAGATGTCGGTGAGCGCGGCCGCGTTCATCGGGCCGTGGTTCCCGGCGCCGCCTGCGCCGTTCGGGGTCTCGTCAGCCATGTGTCCTCCCGGTCCTACTCGTGGCGGCGCCCCGCGGGGCGCGGACTCTCGGCGGAGGATAGCATCGCCCGCGCGGGAGGGTCAAACGCACGAGGCGGCGGAAGTTAGGGCGAAGGCGGGTCCAAGGCGCCGGCTTAGTAGGTGTAAGGGTTGTGATTCTCCCCATGGCAACGCAGGAAGCAGGCACCGTGGTTGGCGCCGCGGCTCTCGAAACGCAGGACGCCGCTCGAGCTGGGGGTGACCACCTGGGTGTTGAAGTTGATCAACTTCGAGTTGTAGGTCGCATTCCCCTGCGTCGCGCTGACCCCGTGGGGGTCGTGGCAGATGTTGCACGGAGTGCGTTCGCTCGAAATGTGCTTGCTGTGCTCGTCGAATGCGGACGACGACGAGAGCAGGATGGTGCGGCTGTGGCAGGTGTAGCAGAGCGCGTAGGCCGACGAGCTTTCGGTCGTGCCGTCGGCGGTCAAGTACTGCTTCACCAGGACGGGTGCATAGGTGGAACCGTGTGAGCCGTTCGGGCCCGTCCCATTCACCGGCGGTGAGTCGTTCGCGTTGTGGCAATCGATGCACTTCATCACCGAGGTCACCGTCCACGGCGCGATCAAGCTCGGGACGTTGTTGTTCACGCCCGGTCCGTGGATCGGGTGATAGGACGGATTGCCGAGGGCGAACTCGAGCCGCGAGTTGGTCTGGACGATTTGCCGTGTAGTGCGCGAGGCCGGCTTGTTCGGGCTGTCGGCGTGGCAGCGGTAGCAGATCTCGTACTCGAAGGACGCCGCCGCCACCTCGGTGCCCGCCGCGTTGATGCCGCGCACGCCGCGCAGCGAGCCGGGCAGCGAGCCGGTGGCGGTCGCCTGCGACTGGTGCGGGTTGTGGCAGTCGACACATTCGACGTGCCGCGTCTGGGAGATCGCGGCTTCGGTTGGGTCGTGCGTGCCCGCGAACGCCGTCACCGGGTGCTTCGAGGTGCGCGTGAACACCGTCTGCACGTTCTTCACCGCCACGTTGCCGTTGTGGCAGGGATAGCAGTTGTTCTCCTCGAGGCTCTCGTTGAGGGTGCGGGCGTGGCCGCCGGCGGTGTGCGGCCGGTGGCAGCTCTCGCAGGCGTTGTCGGCGACGGTCGTCCAGGTGGTGTGCGGGAACGGATCGGTGGAGAGTCCGTTCCAGGTCTTCGTCGAGGTCTTGTGGCTGGCGGTCGTCCAGTTCGCCTCGGTGTGGCAGGCAAGACAGAGCGCCGAGGCCTGGGTCGTCTTGGTGAGGTAGTCGCCGAGGGTGTTCGAGTGCGGATCGTGGCAGGCGGTGCACTGCATCTGCCCGTTGGAGTCGAGTTTGACGGCGCCGGTCAGGGTCGACGGGCTCAGGAGATCGCCGCGGCGGTTCGCCAGGTCTTGCGTGTAGGCGAAGGAGACGGGGTGATCGTCGCTGAGGTCGGTGCCGAGGTTCGACGTGCCGGCGGGCATCTTGGTGATGCCACCCGACATGCTGATCGGCGTGGTCTCGCTCAGGACGTCACCGAGGGCGATCGTGCCGTCGTGACACGACAGGCACAGCATGCTGGCGCCGGTCGGTTGACCTGGCCCGCCGAGATTGGTGCTGCTCGCATACAGCGTGTAGGTGGCGGCGCTGCCGCGGTGGTTCCACAACGGCGCGGCCGGCGAGGCGTTGTGCGGCGTGTGGCAGAACACGCAGATCTCGGTCTCGGTGGTGGCGCGGATCGTCCCCGCGCCGCTGACCGACAGGTTGTGCGACGTACTGGCGACTCCGCCCATCGACACCACTGCAAGCAGGCCGAGACCCGCGAGTGCGATCGCCCTCATCGCGCGCCTCCGAGCAACTGGAACACCTGCACGCGGCGATTGTAGGGATCCGCGACGTAGAGATGCTGGTCGGCGGTCACGCACAACCCGGCGGGCATCCAGAACTCGCCCGGCTGCGAACCCAGCCGGCCAAACGCCAACAGATAGTGCCCGTCGCGGTCGAAGATCTGCACCGAGTGGAAGAGCGCGTCCGACACGTACACATTGCCTGTCGCATCGAAGGCGACGCCCTTGGGGCGCGACAGGTCGCCGCTGCCATCGCCCAACCGTCCGAATTGACCGTAGGCGTGGCCGTCAGCGTGCAGGAGTTGGATGCGGAAGTTGAGCGCGTCGCAGACGGCGAGGTCGCCACGCGTGTCGGCGGCAAGCGCGGTTGGGAAGTTGAAGCGGCCGGGAGCATTGCCGCGGCTGCCCCACGTGGCGCGCAAACTGCCGTCGGCGGCGAAGCGCAGCACGGCGTGGGCACGCGCATCGACGACCACCACGCCGCGGGAGGCGGGATCGTAGGCGACGGCGGTTGGCTGGAGCAGCGTGCCGCGCAGCGGCAGTTCGCGCGCCTCGCGCCCCGCCGCATCGACCGCGTAGATGCGAGCCCGGCGGGAGTCCGCGACGTATACGGTGCCGTTCGGCCCCGGCGCCAGGCCGACCGGAGACGGGAGCGGCGTGCCTCCGGGACCGCGCACCAGTGCGTAGCGGCGACGCACGCGGTCGAAACGATGCACGCCGCGCACACCAGGATCGGCAACGTAGATGACGCCGTCGCTGGCCACAGCGACCGCCATCGGCTTGACCAAACGCTCCTCGCGGCGACCCGTCATCCAGTCGCGCACGCGCGACAGGAAGCGAGGCGCGATGCCCAGATCAGCCGGCGTCGAGAACGCCGACTCGAACGCCACGCGCGCGGGCTCCGGCGGCGCGGGCCACACCACCGCGTCCGCGTAGGCGCGCGGCGCCGCCACGCACGCCGCCACGCACAGGACGAGGCGCAGGGCGTGCCTCACCGCGCGAACTCCCGCGTCAGCTCGGCGCGCACGGAGTTGCGCGAGCGCGCATAGCTGCCTTGCTCCTCGCGTGCAAACCGGTACTCCGCGCTGGCGCTCAGACGACGCACCCTCCATTCGCCACGCGCGACCGCTTCGCGCAGACGCCGTGGCTGCGTGCTGCCGATGTCCTGATCGTCATGCGCGGAGAGTGACAGATGC
>JBGATO010000024.1:0-53904 GCA_044229145.1 Candidatus Eiseniibacteriota bacterium
AACGCTCTGTTGTCCGCGATCTATCCACCCGATCACTGCACGCTGCGACGCGCGCTCGTGGATCGCGGTTGGGTGAGTCGCGCGGACGGCCGCTACCGCTTCACGCCGGACGCCTACGCGCTGCGTGCCGGTCAGGCCGCGGACGACGACGCCTCGCGCGCCACGTAACCCCCGCGCGCCAACCACACGCCGGCCACCGCCACCGCGATACCCTCCGCCACCAGGAGCGGCGCCCCGCCGATGCGCGGTACGGCCGCGCCCACCGCCAGCGCGCACACTAGGAACGTCGCCTTGGACAGCACATCGCGGGTCGAGAACACACGGGCGCGCAGCGCCGGATCGACGGCAGCTTGCACGAGCGCATCGGCACCGATCAACAGCGGCGCCGCGCCGGCGCCGGCACACCACGCCAGCGCACCCAACAGGCGAAAGTCGTGCACGGCGGCGAACCCGCACAGCGCCGCGCCCAGCACCACGCCTCCGACGCCGGCCACGCGCCAGGGCGACCGTGACGTCCCCCAGCGCAGCATCGCGCCGGCGCACACGATGACGCCGCCGGCCAGGAGACCGAGCAGCACGCCGGTATCCCGCGTCGGCGCCGCGCTCACCCGCGCCACCGCGAGCGGCGCCAGGACGAACAGGCTCGCCCCCACCGCGTAGAGCGACACGAACATCCCCACCGCCGGCGCGACGCCGCGCGTGGTGCGGATCGCTGTCAACCCTTCGCCGAGTCCCCGTACCAGTGCCGCGGGGTCGCGCCAGACTGGGGCGTGCGAGGCCGGCGCGCGCGGCGCGTGGCGCGGCACCACGATGCAGGCCATCGCCGCAACCGATAGCGTGTAGGAGACGGCGTCGAGATAGAATCCGGTGGCGTAACCGAAGCGCTGGATCACCGCGCCGCCTGCCAAGGCGCCGGTGAGCGTCGCGAGGATGGCACCGGCCGTCGTGCACGCGTTGGCCGCCATCAAGTGCTCGGGGGCGACGATCTCCGGGAGGATCGCGGCACGCGCCGGCAAGAAGAACACGTTGATCGTCGACAGCAGGACCAACACCGTGAGCGCGGCGGGCAGGCCGCCGCCCCACGCTTGCGACAACGGAATCAGCAGGACGCCGGAGGCGCGCAACGCATCGCAGATCACCAACACGCGTTTGCGCGGCCAACGGTCGACGAGCGCACCCGCAAGCCCCGCGAACACCAGCACCGGCGCGGTGGTGCACACGGCAATCCACGACAGGTGCAAGGCTGCCCCCTGCGCGCCGAGGCCCCCCGGCGCGCTGCCGACGAGCGCCACCAGCGCGAGGTAATCGAGGCGATCGCCGAGGAGCGACACGGCTTGGCCGATCCACAGCGCGACGAAATTGCGATCGAGGAAGGCGGGGCGCGTCACTCGGCGACGATCGCGACGCGTCCCACCGCGGCGGGGGCGGCGGTGTGCGCGAGCGCGGGTTCGGGACGCTCGGCGACGCCGGATCGCGAGGTCTCCGCCAAGGCGGGGCGCGGCGCGGGCACCTCGACGCCGGCGGCACGCGCGTAGATGGTTTCCATTCGCGCAGCCACCGCACTCCAGTCGTACCGCAGCGCGGTGCGGCGGCCGGCGTGCGCGAGCATCGCGCGACGTTCGGGGTCGCGGAGCACGGCGACGAGCGTGTCGGCGAGCGCGGCGGCGTCCTGCGGCGGCACCAGAACGCCGTCCTCGCCGTCGGTCACCACGCTGCGGTAGCCGTCGATGTCGGAGCACACGAGCGCGCGGCCGCTGGCCATCGCCTCGAGCAGCACGATGCCGAAGCTTTCGTTGCCGGTCGCGGGCGACACGACGACATCGGCCGCGGCGTAGTAGTGCGGTAACGCGTCGCTCGGAACCGCACCGAGGAACCGCACCGCGTCGCCGAGGCTCGCCGCCTCGCGACGGAAGCGCGCGCCGAGCGGGCCATCGCCCACCACCCACAACTCGGCCTCGGGAACGGCACGACGCAGGCCCGTCATCGCCGACAGCAAGACGCCGAGACCCTTGCGCGGATCGAGCCGGCCGACGAACAGCACCACCGGCCGTCCACGCCGGCGGCCGTCCGCCGGCGCGACGCGCGGGTGGAAGCGCCCAGTGTCGACACCGTTCGGCACGACGTCGTAGTCGCCGGGCACGTAGCGCGCGACGAATCGCCGCGCCGCGTCCGACACCGCGACGCGTGCCGCCAGACGCGCGCCGATCGCGCGCAGCGGCCGTTGGAACGCCGCGTAGCCGCGGTTGCGCGGCGCGCTCGCGTGGAACGTCCCGACCACCGGACAGCGCGCCAGCAGCACGCCGCACACGCCGATCACCGGCGCGAACGGCTCATGGACGTGCACGACATCGAAGTCGCCCTCGCGCAGCGCCGCGCCGAGGCGTGCCGGCAGCCACGGGCTCAAGGTGAGATCGCAATAGGCGCCGTTGTGCGGGATCAAGTAGGTCGGGGCGACGCGCACGACATCCGGTTCGTGCGGATCCTCGTGCGGGAAATGTCCAGTGAGAATGGTGACCTGGTGGCCACGGGCGCGCATCTGGCGCGCCAGCGCCGCGACGTGTTCGCTGACGCCGCCGAAGCGCGGATAATACGCGTGGGTGACGACGCCGATCTTCACGATGCGTGCCGCGCCTCGGTCCACA
Source organism: Candidatus Eiseniibacteriota bacterium (assembly GCA_044229145.1). Taxonomy (GTDB): domain Bacteria; phylum Eisenbacteria; class RBG-16-71-46; order CAZEPH01; family CAZEPH01; genus JBKJUD01. The sequence continues at coordinate 2,643 of JBGATO010000024.1, forward strand.
CTGCGGGAGTGCTGACCACCGGCGCTGCCGCCGGCACCGGCGGCGCGACGGGCGGCGCCACCGGCGGCCAGAGGGGCCGGAACATGCACCACTGCCCGGCGTGGGCGCGGATCTGGCGTTCTTGCACGTCGCGCACCGCCGCGTCGAGCGATTCGACCGCGACGCACTCCGGCGTCAGGCCGCCGATCAGCGGCTCACAGGTCAACGTGAAACGCGCGCCTCCGGTGCGCACACAGGTCAGGTGCAGCACCAGCGCGCCGGTACGCTGCGCCAGCCGCGCCGCACCGCTGCCGAGGACGGTGTCGCGCCCGCACAACTGCACGCGCCGGCCGGTCTGGAAGACATCGCCGTCGAGCGCCAAACCAACGATCTCGCCGCGCTCGAGGGCGCGGTAGAGTCCGCGATACCCGTCGCGGGCCTGCACGACTTCGACGCGGTGCCGCCGCTTCATCGTCGCGACGTGCGGATGCAGCGCTTCCGTGAGCTGCACGCCAGTCGGCGTCAGCACGCGACGACCGGCGCGCGCGGCCAGCCACGCCGCGCACCACTCCCAATTGCCGATGTGCGAGGTGACCAGGACGATGCCGCGCCCGCTGGCCAGCGCGTCCCGCACGTGGGGGTCGCCTTCGACACGAGTGCGGGCGAGCACATCCGCCGGGGTCAAGCGCGCGAGGCGGAGGAATTCGAGGAAGTAGGCGTTGTAGCAGGCGCACACGGAGAGAAGCAGCCGCAGGCGCCGCCACGCGGAACCGCCGGCGACCACGGCGAGGTTTTGCGTCACCGCGCGGCGCCGCGCCGGAAACGCGATCGCGTGAAACGGGGCGAGCAGCGCGGCGACGGGACGAATGGCGCGCTCGGGCATCCCGCCCGCGAGCGCGGTGAGGACGCGGAAGCCGATGCGCGACAGCGGTCGTTGCAGCACGTCCTCCCCCATCCTGAGCCGTGGCGGCATCCTGACACTCCGCCCGGAGGCTACGCGGCGCGTGCAGGCGTGTCAATCGACAGCGGCAGCGACGCGCAGCGGCGCCAAACGACGACGCCACCACCGGTTGACACTCCGCCGCGGGTCGCCCTAGGATGCCGCGTCTCTTCATACCCCATTGCACCGGAAGTCCCCGCCGGAGGGATCGACCCCATGCCGAGCCAGCGCATCGTCCGCTGCGAAGTCGAACGCGGCGACACCAGCAGCGTCCGCTACGTCCCGATGGAAATCTTCGGCCTGTGGGAATTCCTCATGAAGCAACGGCACGGCTTCACGGTGAAGAGCCAGCAAGCGTCGCTGTGGATCGATGCCGAGGAGTCGCCGGACATCCGCACCAACGAGTCGAGCTTCGATGAGGTGACGGAGGTCACGCTCTTCGTGTACAGCGACACCGACGGCATGTTCTCGCGCGTGGTGCGCTACTTCCCGCACGACAACTACGAAAACCTGCGCGATATCTTCCTCAGCCACTACTCCGGCCGCACGCCCGACGGCAACATCGACCCGCAGATCAAGGAGCGGCCCGGGGTGTGGATCCGGCGAAACGGGGCGCTCGTCTGAGTGCGGCGCCGTCGCGTCTCGCCGCGCGGCTGACGGCGCGACGCGCCTCCGGGTCGCTCGGCTTCATCCCCTATCTGACTGCTGGGTTTCCCTCGCGCGAGGCCACCGTGGCGTGCGCCGTCGCGCTCGCCGATGCCGGCGCCGATGCCCTCGAACTCGGCGTGCCGTTCTCCGACCCGATCGCCGACGGCCCGACGATTCAACGCGCCTCGCATGAAGCGGTGCTCGCCGGCGTCTCAGTGGGCGATGTCCTGGCGATGGCGCGCGCCATCCGGGCGGCCCGCGATCTCCCGCTCGTCGTGATGTCGTACGTCAACCCGATCCTGGCCTATGGTACCGCGCGGTTCGCCGCCGATGCCGCGCAGGCCGGCGTCGACGCGGTGCTGCTCTCCGACCTGCCGCCGGAGGAGGAGCCGGGACTCTGGCAGGCGCTCGCGGCAGAGCACCTGGCGCGCGTGCACCTGATCGCCCCAACGACGCCGCCCGCACGACGCCGGGAACTTGCCGCGCTGTCGACCGGGTTCGTGTACGTGCTGAGCCGGCTCGGCGTGACCGGCGGTGCGGCGGCGTTCGACGACACCCTGCCGGCGACGCTCGCCGAGGTCCGCGCGGCGACGGCGGCACCGGTCGCGGTCGGTTTCGGGATCGCGCAGGCGTCGCAGATCACCGACACGCTCCGCCAGGCGGACGCGGTCATCGTCGGTTCGGCGCTGGTGCGCGCGATCGACGCGGCGCGCGCGGCGCCCGAGGCCGCCGTGCGAGACTGGTGCGCCGCCTTCTGTCCCGCTCTTTCGCGAAAGGATTCCGTCGCGTGACCGTCCTGCAGGCCATCGTGCTCGGCGCCGTCGAAGGCATCACCGAGTACCTGCCGATCTCCTCGACCGGCCATCTCATCATCGCCAGCAAGCTGCTCGGCGTGCCGCAGACCGATGCGGTGAAGGACTTCGAGATCGCGATCCAGCTCGGCGCGGTGCTCGCGGTGGCGGGGATCTACTGGCGGCGCTTCCTCGACCCGCGGACGTTCCTCCGCGTGTGCACCGCATTCCTGCCGACCGCGATCATCGGGTACGCGCTCTACAAGGTGATCAAGAGCGTGCTGATCGGCAATCTGGCGATCGTCGCGTGGGCGCTGATGCTCGGCGGTGTGGTGATGTGGGTGGTCGAACGCGGACGGACCGCGTCGCCCGCCGCGCGGCTCGACACCCGCACGGCGGCCCACGACAGGCTTCCGACGACACGGCAGGCGCTGATCATCGGTCTCGTGCAGTCGCTCGCCGTGGTGCCGGGCGTGTCGCGATCGGCGGCGACCATCGTGGCGGGCCTCACGCTCGGCATGGCGCGCGAGGCGATCGTCGAGTTCTCGTTCCTGCTCGCAGTGCCGACGCTGGCGGCGGCCACCGTGCTCGACCTCTTCAAGTCGGCGCCCCATCTCGATGGCGACGCGGTGCGTGCCCTGGGCATCGGGTTCGTGGTGGCCGGCATCACCGCCTTCGCCGCGGTCCGCTGGCTGTTGCGCTACATCAGCACCAACACCTTCCGTCCTTTCGCCTACTACCGCGTGCTGGCGGGCCTGGCGCTCCTGCTGCTGGTGCGGTAGTCCGGCGGGGCGGCTTGTCGCGCGCCGCGCTCAGGCGGTAGAGTCGCCGGGCGATGGATCGCCGCCGGCGCGCGCGCCGGCACCGTTCAGGGAGACGCCGCCGTGCGCACCGATTCGCTGCAGGATCCACCCTCCGTGCCGCCGGACGTCACGCCTGTGCGCCGCAGGGCGGCTGCGCGCCCGGGCGCCGTGTCGGACGCGACGCTCTTGCACGCCCTGCGCGAGTTGCCGGCCGGTGTGCTCCTGCTCAGCAAGGCCGGCGACGTGCTCTACGCCAATCGCGCCGCGGCGCGCCTCTTGGGACGCGCCGGCCGCTCGATCACCGGGTTCGAGATCGACCAACTGATGCCGGCGGCGGATCCGCAGGCCCTGGCGCGCCTGCTGCGCGACGAGGAAGGCCGGCTCGACTTCACGCTCACACGGCCGGACGGCACCACGCGCGCGCTCGGCGTCACCGCGTCGGCGGCGCCGCTCACCGGCGTCGTCCTCCACCTCACCGACCTCACCGAACTGCGCCGCGTCGAGGAGCAGCTGCGGCTGCACGCGCAACTGGCGCGTGCCGGCGAACTGTCGGCCGGCGTCGCGCACGAGATCCGCAATCCGCTGGCGAGCATCGCCGGGTGCGCGGACGTCTTGCGCCGGCGTGTCGGGGACGATCCGGCGCTCGCCGAGGCCGCCACGCTCATCTTGCAGGAGACCGAGCGGCTGTCGCGCATCACCACGACGTTCCTCCAACTTGCCCGCTCCGCGCCGGCGCGCATGGCGCTCGGCCACATCACCGAGTGCATCGACCGCGGACTGGCGCTGATCGAGGCGCAGGCCGGATCGCAGAGCGTCACCATCGCGCGCGACGGCGATGGGCGCGACATCCCCGACATGTGGCTCGACCGCGATCAACTCGTGCAAGTGGTGCTCAACATCCTGCAGAACGCGCTGCAAGCGATGCCGCAGGGCGGCACCCTGACGGTGCGGCTGCGCCACACGCAGAAGCGTCGGCGCGCCGCGGGCCGCGCGTTCCGGTGGTCGAACTGAGCATCTGCGACACCGGCTCCGGCATTCCGGCCGAAATCCGCGGCCACGAGTTCGCGCCGTTCCGCACCACGCGGCCGAGCGGCACCGGCCTCGGACTGCCGATCTCGCTGCAGATCGTGCGCGATCACGGCGGCCACATCGACATCGACTGCCCCGCCAGCGGCGGCACACGCGTCACCATCGAACTGCCGGTGGACAAGCGACGCGGGCGCCGCCGCACGTAGCGGCCCCTTCCCCGGGAGGTTGTCCACCCGATGAGCACACGACGCGCACCTGCCACCGTCCTCGTCGTCGACGATGAACCGGCGCTTCGCTTCTCGGTTTCCGAAGCCCTGCGCGATGCCGGCCACGAGCCGCTGAGCGCGGCCACCGGCGCCGAGTGTTTCCGCGCGCTGGAGCAGCACGACATCGACATCGTCTTGCTCGACGTGCGGCTCCAGGCGAGCAACGAGGACGGGCAGGAGATCCTCGCCGACATCGTGCGACGCTACCCCGGCGTGACGGTGATCATGATGACCGCGCTCGACGACGCCGACTCGGTGGTGCGCGCGATGCGCAGCGGCGCCTTCAACTACATCACCAAGGCCGGCGGGCCGTGGATCGACAAAGTGCTCGACGGCGTCGAGGCGGCGCTCGCCGATCCGATGCGCGAACGCTTGCGCGAGGAGAGCGCGACCCCGAGCGGCGACGAGATCTACAACGACGGGATGGTGATCACGCAGTCGCCGCGGATGCGCGAGTTGCTCGACACCGTGTACAAGGTCGCGCGCTCGTCGCTCACCACCACGGTGTTGATCCGGGGCGAATCCGGCGCCGGCAAGGAAGTCGTCGCCAAGGCGCTGCACGCGGCCGGCGCGACCGCCGAAGGCCCGTTCTGCCGCGTCGAAGCCGCCGCGATGGCGCCGACGCTCCTGGAGAGCGAGTTGTTCGGCCACGTGCGCGGCGCCTTCACCAGCGCGCACCGCGACCGCCGCGGGCTCCTCGAAGTCGCGGCCAATGGCACCGTCTTCCTCGACGAAATCGGCGACCTGCCGCTCGACTTGCAGACCAAGCTGTTGAGCGTGACCGAGACGCGCACCTACCGCCGCGTCGGCAGCACGGACGAACTCGAAGTGCGCGGCCGGATCGTCGCCGCGACGTGGGTGGATCTCGAGGAGTTGGTGCGGCAGGGCAAGTTCCGCCAGGACCTCTACCACCGCCTCAACGTCATCACGCTGTGGGTCCCGCCGCTGCGCGAGCGCCGCGAGGACATCCTGCCGATCGCGCGAGCCATGGCATCCCGCGCCGCGCAACGCAACGGCCGTCCGCTCCCCGCTCTGACACCGCAGGCCGAGCAGCGCCTCCTCGGGCACACCTGGCCGGGCAACGTGCGCGATCTCCGCAACACGATCGAGCGTGCGGTCATCTTCTCCCGCGATGGCGTCATCGATGTCGACGACCTGGTGCTGGAATCGCCGCTGTTCCTGACCACGCCGCGCGCGGACGCCGCGGCGCCGGCCGTCCCCTCGGCACCTCCGCCCCCCGCCTCCACTCCTTATCAGTTCACCGAGGTCATCACCTTCGAGGATGCCGAGCGCCAACTGATCCCTCTGGCGCTCGCGCAGGCACAGGGAAAGAAGAAAAAGGCGGCCGACTTACTCGGCATCTCGCGCCACACCCTTCACGAAAAGATGCGCCGCTACGAGATCGAATTCGGGGGCGATGACTAGCAATTTGCCCGCAGGGTGGTTGCAAAATGCCCAGTGGGCGCGCGGGCGGGTGGAGAATCCACCACCGTGTGGCGATGGCCGCGGCCACTTCTCGGCCACCAATTCCCCACGGGGCGAATTGACGCTCGGCTAACTGCCCGCATCACAGCACGTTGGAAATTTCCCCCAGCCGCCTGGCGACGTGGTCACTCTTCGACCGTGGCGCGGCATGCACATTGCACAACCCCTGCTCGCAACGCGAACGAACGACGCGCACGACCGCTCGTTCGATCCCCGTCACCACTCACGAATGCGAGCCCATGACACTTCTCATCGTCGAACACGACAAGGCCGCCGCCTACACCCTCTGCGAGGGATTGGCGCGCGATGGCCACACGATCGCGACGGTGACCTCAGGCGCTCATGCCCTTCGCGCGGTGGAACGGAACGCGTACGACGCCTGCCTGTTGGCGGACGATCTGCCCGACACCTCGCTCACCGAGTTGGTGCGCGCGCTGCACGACGTGGATCCGTCCCTGAAGACTCTCGCCTTGCTCTCGTCCGACGTCGCGCCGCACACGGATGTGCGGACTCGACTCGACGCCGATGCGAGCCTCGCGAAGCCGTTCAGCCTTGCCACCGTGCGCGCGTCGGTCGTGCGTCTCCGCGATCGCGATGACGACGCGGATCTGCAGCGCGCCGCCTAGGCGACACCCCGCAGATCTTCGCCCGTCGGTTCGATCGTCCACGAGTGCAGTACGCCGCCCCGGTCGAGGGGCACCTTGGAGGATTCATGGCTCGCGCTTCCGCCGCCGCTCTGGTTCAGACGCCGAAGACTCGCACCGCTCGCGCCACCGCGCCCGCTCCGAAGGCGACGCGTCGCCGCGCGACTCCGGTGCTGACGGTCATCGAGACCGAGCAGCCGACGCCGCCGACCCCGACGCCGACCGCGGTGATGCCGCCGGTGGACCGCAACGAGGCGGTGAAGCGCTACACGCCGTTGGTCAAGCACGTCGTCGACCGCATCGCGGTGGGCCTCCCGAAGATCGTCGACATGGACGACTTGATGAACGCGGCGGTGATCGGTCTGCTCGACGCGCTCGACAAGTACGACGAGGGCAAGGGCACCAAGTTCGAGACCTACGCGGTGTGGCGGATCCGCGGTGCCGTGCTCGACGAGTTGCGCACGATGGACTGGGCCTCGCGCTCGCTGCGCCGCAAGGCCCGCGCGATCGAGGCGAAGTCGAAGGAGCTGGTGCAGAAGTTCGGGCGCCCGGCCACCGACATGGAAATCGCCGATGCGCTCGACATGGACGCGCAGGAATACTATCGCGTCATGGAAGACGTGAAGGGCACCGTCTTCTACTCGCTCGACCACTCGGGTCCGGAAGACGAGCGTGGTGTCACCGGCTTGCTCGAGTCGATCGAAGACCCCAACGCGCCGGACCCGCTCGGCGACATCGAGACCAGCGAAATCAAGGACCACCTGCTCGAGGCGATCAACCGCCTGCCGGAGCAGGAGCGCTTGGTGGTCGCGTTCTACTACTACGAGGAGATCACGCTCAAGGAGATCGGCGAGACGCTGCACATCTCCGAGTCGCGCGCCTCGCAGGTGCACTCGCGCGCGCTGCAGCGCTTGCAGACGCGCATCCGCAACAGCTGGGGCCGCGACGACGCGGTCGGCCACCAGCTCTTCCCGCGGATGGCGGCATGAGCCGGCCCACCACGCGCGCGGCCGGACGCCGCGCCACGTCGTCCGCGTCGTCGCGCCGCTCCCCGGCGCGCGAGACACAGGCCACGAAGGCCGCGGCGGTGACCACCGCCGGAGGACGCCGTTCGTCATCGACTCCGCGTGCCGCCGCGCCCGCGCGCCCACCCAAGGCGAGCGCCACGACGAAGGCGGCGAGCGCGAAGACACGCGTCGCCCCGAAAGCCGTGAAGCCGGCGGCGTCCGCTGCCAAGCCGGCGAAGTCCTCCCCGCCCAAGGCCACGAAGGCCGCTCTCGCGCTGGTGAAACCGCAGGCCGCCACGAAGGCGGCCTCGCCGGCGCGCAAGCCGACGATGAAGACGTCGCTGGAGACGCTCGTCGCGTCGCAGACGCAACTGCTCGCGACGCTCGAGAAGGCTGGCTACCTCAGCACCGCCGACGTCATGCAGCTCACCGGCCAGGAGGAGACCTTCTTCGGCGCCGGTGCGCAGCCGACGCTCGACGCGGTCGAGAAGGCGGCTGCCCTGAGTGCGCGCCTCACGTCGATGCTGAATGGCCACCGTTCGACCTCGGCGAAGAAAGCGGAGAACACGCTCGACGTTCTCGACGCAATCACCCGCATCTGCAACACGCGCGAGAACGCGACCGAACTGTTCGCCGCGTTGCTCGCCACACTGCAACACGCGGTGCCGTACGAGGGCGGGACGTTGTTCCTCCTCGACCCGGATACTCAGAAGCTCGAAGCGGTGGCGACCCGCGGCCGCTACACCGACCTCATCGAAGGCGTCAACTTCCAGCTCGGCTCAGGCTTCTCGGCATGGGTGGCGCGGGAGAAGAAGCCGGTGCTGCTCGCCAACGTTCACCGCACCGTGCAGGCGGCGATTCCCGCCGTGCGCTCGTTCCTGTGCGTGCCGCTGCTGGTCCAGGACCAGTTGGTCGGCGTGGTGAACCTGAGTGACAGCAAGCCGGGCGCCTTCACCGAGGAACACAAGCGCCTGTTGACGCTGGTCGGCGCGCAAGCGGCGGGCGTGCTGCAGCGCATCGCCCTCACCCGCCAGCGCGACGTGCAGACGCTCCGCGACACGCTCACCGGCTTGTATAGCAAGCCGCACTTCGAGGAGTGCTTGCGGCACGAGATCGAGCGCGGCAAGCGCAGCGCGATCCCCGTCTCGATCGCGGTGGTCGATGTCGATCATCTCGAGAGTCTCAACAAGTCACTCGGCCACGAAGAAGGCGACAGTCTGCTCGCGGCGCTCGGCGCGCTGTTCCGGCAGATCGCGCGCGGCTCCGATGTGGTGGCGCGGCTGTCCGGTGGACGCTTCGCCTTCCTGCTTCCCGGCGCCGAGCCGCAGAACGCGCTGGCGGCGGCGGAACGCGTGCGGAACGCGGTGCACTCCTACGCCTTCCCGCAGCGTCGCCGGCTGACCGTGAGCGCCGGCGTGGCCACCAGTCCGCGCGACGCCGACTCCGTGCAGGAACTCTTCGAACGCGCCGACATCGCGTTGTACCTGGCGAAGAACGGCGGGCGGAATCGCGTCGCCAGCTACCCTGCCGCGAGGGCCGCGTGAGCGCACCGCGCGGCCGCATCCTGCTGGTCGACGACGCGCGTGCCACTCTGGACGCGCTGCGCGACCTCTGTCAGGACGAACTCGGGCTCGACGTCGAAACGGCGGCATCCGGCGCCGCGGCGATGCGCGCGCTCGGCGCTGCGGCTTACGACGTCGTGCTCACCGACATCCAGTTGCCGGAAGTCTCGGGCATGGAAGTCCTGCGCTACGCGCGGCAGTCATCGCCGGACGCCTGCGTCATCGTGATCACCGGCGCCGCGACCACCGAAACTGCGATCGACGCGCTGCGGCACGGCGCCTACGACTATCTGCAGAAGCCGTTCGATCTCTACGATGTCGCGCAGAGCATCACGCGCGGACTCGAACGGCAGCGGCTGGAGCGCGAGAACCGCGCACTGGTCGCCGACCTCAATCGCGCCAATCACGAACTGCAGCGGCAAGAAGAAGCGTTGCAGGAGAAGGTGCGACACGCCACGCGGCAACTGCGGCTGCTCTACGACGTCGCGCAGGAAATCACGCGCACGCTGTCGCTCGACCGCACGCTCGGCGCGATTCTCGAGAAGGCGCTCGAGGTCTCGGCGGCGGAGGCCGGCCTGTTGTACCTCACCGGCGACACCGAGGAGTCGCTCAGCTTCGCGCTGGCGCGCGGCATCGGTTCGCTGCCCGCGCACGTGCCGGCGGTGCCGGCGACGGACGGCAGCGCCATGGAAGCGCTGCGGTCGCGCGCGGTCATCGGCGGACGCGCGGTGGCGTCGCATCCCGATCTCGGTTTCGCCCTGCCGGAGTTCGACGGGCGCGACCAGTTGGTGGTGCCGCTGGTGACGCCCGAGAAGTGCCACGGGGTGCTGGCGGTACTCGCCGCGACGGATCAGCGGTTCAGCGACGACGATCGCGCCGCGCTCGTGTTGTTCGCGGCGCAGGCGTCGATCGCCATCGCCAACGCGCAGGTCTATGAGAAGACGCGCGAACTCGACCGGCTCAAGTCCGAGTTCGTCGCCGTCGTCAGTCATGAAGTCCGCACGCCCCTGACCTCGATCAAGGGTTCCCTGGAGCTGCTCAGCGACGAGCGCTTCTTCCATCTCAACGACCGGCAGCGCGAGCTGTTCGGCATCTGCGCCGCCAACGTCGATCGTCTGGTGACGCTGATCTCCGGCATCCTCGACTTCTCCAAGATGGAGGCCAACCGGCTCACCCTCGACATCGCGGCGACGCAGCTCCACGGCGTCCTCCACGATGTCGCGCAGCATCTGCAACCGCTGGCCACCACGCGCGGCCAGACGGTGCGGGTGCACTCGCACGCCGGCCTGCCGCTGGTCGCGGTGGATGCGCACCGCATCGGGCAGGTGCTCACGAATTTGGTGGGCAACGCGCTGAAGTTCAGTCCAGACAACTCGGAGGTCGTGATCGAGAGCTTCGAATTGCCGGACGCGGTGCAGATCGCGGTCCGCGATCACGGGCCGGGCATCGACCCGCGCGACCAGAGCAAACTCTTTCAGAAATTCACGCAACTCGACAGCCGTTCCACGCGCCGCGTCGGCGGCACCGGCTTGGGCTTGTCGATCTGCAAGGGCATCGTCGAACAACACGGCGGACGGATCTGGGTGGAGAGCGCGCTTGGCAAGGGCAGCACCTTCGCCTTCACGCTCCCGCTCGCCGAGGATGTGCAGCACGACGTGGCAGCCTAGCGAAGCGAACCACGGCACACCACACGGACGGGCGGCGATCGTGGCATCGTCGCCCGTTCGCGCGTCCGGGCGCGATCAGCGCGCCTTCTTGCGTAGCGCCATTTGGATCGCCAGGGCGATCACCAACAACCCGAACACCTGCTGCAGGCGATCCGCGTGGAGCGCCGCGGCAATCGCCGCGCCGCCGAGCGCGGGCGACAGGCTGCCGCCGGCGCCAGCACCGGCACCAATCCCCACCGCACCTGCCCGCGCTTCGTGTAGCCGACGAGTCCGCTGATCGCGGTCGGAATCACCATTGCGAGCGACGCGCCTTGCGCCTCGTGTTGCGCGACGTGCACACCGAGCGTCAGCAACGGCACCAGCAAGACGCCGCCGCCGACCCCGAGCAATCCCGACAACGTCCCGATCAGCACGCCGATCGCCACCGACACCGCCACCGGTGGCGTGCCGCCGCTCCCCGCGACGCCGGGCGCCAGCGGCAGCAACATCCGCACGCCGACCAGGAACAAGAACGCGGCGAACGCATACTACCGCAATCGCTCCGGATGGAAGCGCCCGGCGATCCACGAGCCGAGCGGCGCGCCTGCCACACCGCCCACCGCCAACGGCAGCCCGAGCGCCCACGGCACCGCGCCCTGATGCGCGTAGGCGATCAACGCCGCGGTCGCCGTGAAGATCATCACCCCGAGCGAGGTGCCGTGGAGTTCGTGCTGGGTGAGCGGCCGCACCGCGCCGAGCAGCGGAATGAGCAGAATGCCGCCGCCCACGCCCAGCAAGCCGCTCAGGATGCCGGCCAGCAGGCCGACAGGAATCAGACGCACATCCACCGGGATCGAAGTCCTCATGAGGGGCGAACGCGATCGGCGGCCACGCGGGCCGCCGCCATCCGCGCGACCCTACCCCGCGCCCCGCGTGCCCGCCAGCCCCAAGCAGCAGCGCGCGTCCGCCGGAAGCGAACGCGCGCCGATGTGCCACCGCTCTGGGCGAGGCGGCTAGTGGGCGGGGCCACCGTCTCGTGGTCCATCCACGACTCCACGCGGCCCATGAGCGCGCGGACGTCGTAGGGCTTGGTCACGTACTCCGTCGCCCCGAGCGAAAGGCCGAGGGCGCGCTCACCGTCGCTGGCACGCGCGCTCACCACCACCACCGGCACGTCCCGCACCTGCGAGTGTGCGCGGATCGACGAGAGGACGTGATAGCCGTCGACCACCGGCAGCATGAGGTCGAGCAAGACGAGGTCGGGCTGCAAGGTGCGGATGGCTTCGAGCGCCTGCGCGCCGTCGCTGGCGGCAATCACTTCATGGCCGTGCAATTCGGCGGCGGCACGCAGGATGGCGAGCAGGTCGGGATCGTCTTCGACGACCAAGATGCGGTAGGGCACGCCGTCGCGCTGCGCGGTGATGGCGTGGCTCGGGGCGAGCGCCACGGTACGGACTACGACATCCGCGGCCTGGCGCCCGCAGACTTCGGTAAGGTGTGCGCCGCGGCCGAATGACGCATACGCGCCGTAGGTGCCGCTGCTGCTCGCCCCCGGCCCACCGCACGCAGCGGCCGCCAGGGCCAGCATGCGTTCGCGCGCCGAGGACCCTCCGGACGACGGCGCGGTGGCGTGACCGCGATCGTCGTGCGCGGGGGTGCTGCGGGGAGCCGTGTCGGGCCGCGCCGCCTGAGGGCCCGCCTTCTCGCGGACCACACGGTAGGCGCTACGCAGGGAGCGGCGGCGGGTGCGGATACCCGGCGAAGCGTCCTCGCCGGTATGCGTCGGGTCGGGTTCGGGAACGGCCGGCCGCGCGCTCATAGCGCGCGTGGCCCCCGTCGATAGCGCAGATCCTGAGGCGGATAGCCAGGCGCCATGCGGCCGTTGCCGGGCGCGTGGCCCATGCCATTGCCGTTTTCATGCTGGATCCGCTCGAACACCTCGGCCCGATGGACCGACACGTCCCGCGGCGCCTCGATGGCAACCTTGACTTGCTTGCCGCGGATATCGACGACGGTGATGCGGATGTCGTCGCCGATGATGATGCTTTCACGCAACTTACGGGTGAGAACCAGCATGTCGGGCTCCGTCCATGGATGTCCGAGGCGCTGTCTGCGCCACAGGAATGCGGTCGCTTGGGGTTATCGACCCGGAGGCCGCCCGGCTTGACCTCGCTGGACGGCGGCGCCGGCTGGGCCCGGGGAATTCTCCCCGACGCCCCCCAAACGCCGGCGCGCCGCCCGCGGGAAGCGGACGGCGCGCGACGGACTGCCCGGAAGAACCGCGGCCTAGTGCTTGATCTGCTCCCACCGGGTCGCGAAGTCGAAGTTCGGATCGCGCTCCGGGATGTGGCAGTTCTTGCACGTGGCTTCGGTGACTTCCTTGTACTCGCTGTGCTTGGTCGCCATGCCGTGGCACTGCTCGCACTGGACGTTGCTCAGGTGCGGGGTGGCCGCGGCCGAAATGAAGCCGCTTGGCGACTTGTAGCCGACCACGTGACACACGATGCAGGCAGGGTTCGCGTCGGCCTTGTTGTCGACGAGAGTCTGCCACGCCTTCGCGTGCTTCGAGGTCTTCCACTGGTCGTAGATCGAGGTGTGGCAACGCTGACAGACGTCGTCGCCGAGGAACCGGTCGTCGCCGGCCGGGATCGTCGGCACCTTGCCTTGCTCGATCGCATCCTGCTGCTGCTTCTTGAGCTGCTTGTCGTTGAGGTCGTCCTCGAACTTCTTGACGATGCCGAGGATGGTCTCGTCGACGCGCATCTCCCCACCGAGCGTCACCAGCTGCACGGCGAGGTTGGTGATCTTGCGGCTGTCGTCGAGGTCGACCGTGGTCTTCGCCACGCTCTGCCCCTTCTGGCCGGATCGTGCGTACACCGGGCCCGCAGTGGACGGCGGCACGTCGCCCTGGCCGGGCGCGTGACCGACGATCACCACGTCGATGCCCTGTGCTTCCTGCGCGATCTTCTGCGCCGGGAAGTACGAGGTGTGCGCCAGCATGACGACGACATCCGCCTGCTTGCGCAGCTTCGGCACGAGGTCTTTCGCGGTGGCCACCGGGTCGAGGATCTTGACGCTGTCCGGATCGCCCGAGGGCGTGGTCAGCGCGAGGTCCGAACCGAGCACGCCGAACACTGCGACCTTCAGGCCGCTCTTCTTGAGGAGAACGAACGGCGGGAAGACGGGCTTCTTGCTGCTCGCGTACACCAGGTTGGCCGCCACCAACGGCAGCTTGTCCTGCTTGGCTTCGGCGATCAGCTTCTTCACGCCGAAGGCGATTTCCCGGTCACCCGGGCACATCGCGTCATAGCCGATACGCCCCATGAGCGAGAGCATCATGGGGAACTTCTGGACGTCGACGTCGGACGTCGCGATACCGGAGGCATCCCCCGCGTCCAGCAAGAGGATGTCGCCGAGCGTCGCCCGCGTGCTATCTACGAAACCGGCTCGCCGAGCCAGTCCACCCGTGGGGTGAGCGTGTCAGCCACAGGGAGACAGTTCGTTGATGACGTCGGTTGTCGAGATGATGGTCAGCCGGTTGCCCACCGTCGGCTTGGCGGTCAGCGTCACCGCCGACAGCATCAGCACGAGCAAGAGCGCGAGGCTGAGCACCACGGACTGCAAGCGATTCACCTGGAACATCCTCCGGAACTGGGGGTGAAGGCGCGGAGTGCGCCCGAAAGGGGTGCTAGAGCATACGATGCCGGTCCCGCCGAATGCAATCGGCCACCGCAGGGTGACACTTGCGGCCGGAATCCGCCGGGCCGAATAGGTTGGAGCCCGGGGCGCCGCCCGGCGTTGCCCCCAACGCGCACCGCCGCGGCCCCATCGGACACGCGGCGGTGAGAATCGGCGTCGGAGCGCGGCGCTACTTCTTGACGGAGTCCTTCAGCGCCTTCCCCGGGTGGAAGGCGGGGAACTTCGAGGCAGCGATCTTGATGGTCTCCCCGGTCTGCGGGTTGCGTCCCTGGCGCGCCTTGCGCTTGCGGATCTCGAAGCCGCCGAAGCCGGTGATGGTGACCTTCTTGCCCTTCATCAGTTCGCCGCAAATGATGCCGGAGCGGTCGGTGCCGAAAATCGTCTCGACGATGGTCGCGGCCTGCTTGCGCGACAGCTTCGCCTTGGCGGCGAGCTTCTCGGTCAACTCAGACTTGTTCATGGCGGAGATCGCCTCCTCAGGGAGCCTGCGGCGCCGGACGGCCGGCAGCGGGGGCGGACGCTACTGAATGGTACCGGGAGTGTCAACGGGTTTCCCCGGACACCGATGCCTAGCCGCCGAACGGCAAGCGCGGCGTGCCGATGTAGCGCGATCCGCGCTCGAAGAACACCTGCGGCAGATCCTTCACGCCGATGCGGAAGTAGTAGGTCCACACGCCGCCGGAGTTGCTGCGGCGGAACTGCGCCTCCCAGCAGTGCAGGGTGCGCACGATCGCGTAGTCCTGCGAGGTCAGCGTCCCGCTGTCGAAGTCGTAGCCGGCGCTGTAGGTCAGGTGCCAGTTGGGCGTCAGCGACATGTCGAGACTGCCCTGGGCGAACACGTTGTGGAAGCGGCTCGTGCCCGCGACCTGCGAGCGCGTCGCGCCGGCGGAGAGGCCGAAGTTCCACGGGAAGCGGCCGCCGCCGGCCGCGCGCCGGCCGCGCCGCAGGAGCCCCGACGGATCGCCGGTGGTGTCTGCTGGCGCGGCAACGGTGTCGGCGCCCGGCGTGTCGCTCGAGCGCAGTCCATTCCACTGGCCGCTGCCCGCCAGGTTGGTGTTGAGGCTGAAGACGACGTTCCGGAACTGCCCCCATCCCGCTTGCCCCGCCCGCGGCGCCAGGTTCTCCCACGACAGATCGGCGCTCACCCGATCGATCGGCGCGACATGCATGTTCGACACGATGTTCGAGCTGAACTGGCCTTTCGCCAGGTTGTAGCTCACCGCGCTGCGCAGGGAGACGAGGTTATCCAGCTTCACCACTTTCTCGCCGGACTTGAGCTTGAGCTGGAAGCGCTGGTCGAGACTGAAGGACACGTTCTGCAATGCCGCCGAAGCGAGGCCGACGCCCGCCTCGGGAAAGCGCGAGATGAGCCGCAGCGTGTCGGCGTTCGGGTCCTGGAACAGCTGCGCCCGCTGCGCCGGCTGCACGCCATAGGACAGCTGCGGCGACATCACGTGACGCAAGGCGACCAGCGGCCCGATCTTGTGCAGGAAGTAGCCGTACAGGGTGGTGCCGGCGGAGAGCGACGCATTCCAGCGATCCACACCGGCCAGCGTGCGACCAGAGAGGTCGCGCAAGTAGCGCGTGTCGCTGAGGCTGAACGACGGCGTCACGCTCACCCAGCTGAGACGCCGCGAGTCGCTAACGCTGATGTTGCTCACCACCTGCCGGAAGCTGTGGCTGCCCGCGACGTTGGTGTAGAAGTCGCGGTAGTTGGTCGACACGCCGATGCGCGTGCTGGCCAGCGCCGGCCGCACCGCGCGCCGCCCCGGGCTCGCCGCGTGGCCGAGGAAGATGGTCGGAAACGACACGCTCAACTGCGGCCGGTACCCGGACAGCGTCCCCACCACCGGCTGGATGCCGTTCGCCGGATCGCCCGCTTGCGCGAGGACTTGGTCGCGGCTGAAGTTGGCGGCGACTGTCGTGCCGTACCACGACTTGGACAGCTGCAGCGCGGAGGACAGCTGGCCGTTCAAGAGCCGCCGCTGATCGCCCGAGTACGACGCGTTGCCGAGCACGATCACGCTGTTCGAAAGGTTCGCCGATCCGGCCACCGAGACGTTGCCGGGCAGCGTCTGCTGGTGGCTCGCGAAGAGCGTGTACGAGCGGTCGCCCTGCCCCGTTTGCGACCCGTAGGTGAACTGGAAGCTGCCGGAGAGCGGTACGCGGCGCACGGTGTAGCGGCCCTCGAGCCGTGCCAGGTAGTGCGCCTTGGTGTCGTAGTAGGGATTGCCCTCGTAGAAATCGAGCTTGCCGGTGGCATCCCAATATTGGCTTGCTGCCCAGTAGTAGCCGAGGTCCCGGAAGAAACGTCCCTGCGGCGCGTTGAAGCCGAAATCGAGGTTGGGGAACAGCAATCCGCTGTGACGTTCCTCGTTCACCGGAATGACGAAGAACGGCAGCGCGGCGATCGGCACGCGCCCGAGATAGAACACCACCGGCCGCGCGATCACGCGCTTGCCGACCTGGATCTTCATTGCCTTGGCCGAGATGCCGTAGTGCGGATGCGGCAGGTCGCACGTGGTGTAGACGGCGTTCTTCACCGCGTAGGTCTTGTCGTCGAGTTTGCGCATCTCCTGGCCTTCGTAGAGGCCCTTCTCGAACGTGGTGCGGCCCTCGATGATGGTGCCGCGGCCATTGCGCAGCTCGTAGGTCAAGCCGGTGCCGGTGATGACTTCGCTGCCGTCATTGAGGGTGACCTTCCCAGTGGCCTGCAGGGCCTCGGTGCGCGAGTTGAACGCGATCTCGGGCGCGGTCAGCGTCGTCTTCTCGTGCTTGACCTCGGCGCCGTCGCGCAGTGTGACGCGATCGTTCGGGACGTGGAAGACGATCCACGGCGCCTTGTACTCGACGACGTCTTCCTTCGTTGGTTCGTCGCTGGGATGGAAGCGGTACGACCCGCTGGCGTTGCCCTGCACGAGCACGAGTTCGATTTCGTTGGGCGAAAGTTCGGCGTGCATCGAATCCCCGCGCACGTCGTTGAGCTCCGTGCGGTCGGGGCGATCCGGTTCCTCGTAGCGATACCGCGCGCGAGCCGGGGCGCCGACATCGATCGTGCGCACGTCCTCGTCGACGAACCCGACGGCGAGCCGCGCGCCTTCGAGCGTGACGGTTTCGCGGCCGCGGGCGCTGCGCTTGCCGCCGTGACCGGTGGTGTCGTGCGGCGCGGCGGCGTAGCGGATGCGCGCCACGCTGTCGCCGGCGGCACGCGCGAAGGCGCGGTCGAGATGCCGCTTCACGAAGCGCAGGTCGAGCGAGTCCGCAGCGATGTGCGATTCGTCGTCCCAGGCTTCCGGGTGCCCGGTGAGGATGGCGCGCGAGTCGGCGTCGTAGAGCACCAGCGTGTCGGCGCGCGCGCTGAACTTCTTGCGCGTCACGTGGACCGAGTCGAGCGCGGTGACGACCTTGGGATCGTTGCGGAAGCGCAGCCGCTGTGCGCGGACGAAGGTCTGCGTGCTGTCGTCCTCGGTGGCGAGGAACCGCGGCGAGCCCTCGAGCAGTCCCGCCTTCGTCTTGCGCGAGTACTGCGCGTGGGCGCCCCACACTTCGACCTTCTCCTTGTGGTCGATGCCGTGGACGTCGCCGTCGCCGATGATCGTGTCGCTGTCCCGCTGCCAGGTGATGGTGGTCGCCCACATCTCCTGGTCCTTCTGCTGCACGTGCGGCGCGCCGGTGGCCACCGCTTCGCGTTTGCCGCGGTCGTAGCTGAGATGGGCGGCGGTGAGGCGTACGTCCTTGTCGGTGAGGGTGACGCCGCCTTCGAGGATGGCGAGCGATTGCGCACGATAGTACGTCGCCAGCTCGGCTTCGATGTGCGTCGTGCTGTCCTGCACGACGACATGACCGCTCAACACCGCTTGCTTGGCGGCGCGCAAGTACTGGCCGGTGTCGGCAGTGATCACCGTGGTGCCGTGCACCAACCGGACGTGACCGTTGAGCGTGAGGAAGTCTTCGGCCGACTGCGAGACGAGCTGCCCCGAATCGGCGGAGATGTCGAAGGTGTCGGCGACGGCGGCACTGCCGGCGGCGCGCGCGGCGCCAGGCAGGAGCGTCACGGCGAACGCGAGGGCGAGCGCAGTTCTCATGCGTGCGCCTCCGCCGCCAGCAGCGCGGCGCCGATCCAGCCGGCGTGGGCGCCGAAGCGCGCCGGGCGCACCGGCGTGGCGCGGCCTTCGGCGGTGACTGCGCGCGCGGCGAGGCCCTCGCGGATGCCGGCGAACACCACGTCGCCGGCGTGCGCGACGCCGCCGCCCACCACACAGCACTCGATGTCGAGAAGGTCGATCACGTTTCCGATCGCATCGCCCAAGATGACGCCGGCGTCGTGGAGGATCGCCGCGGCGGTGGTGTCGCCGCGCGTGGCACAGGCGGCGAGCGCCTCGACGGTGCGCGGCGCGGCGCCGTCGTCGTCTGTTACCCCGCGCGCCGCGGCCAGCGCCACCAGGCGCGCGCTCGACACCGCGGCTTCGACGCAGCCGTCGCGGCCGCAGGCGCAGCGCACCCCGGCGGCCGGCGCGCAGCTGGTGTGGCCGATCTCCCCCGCGAAGCCGTGCCGTCCACGCCACAGCTGACCGTCGAGCACGAGGGCGCCGCCGATGCCGGTGCCCCATGTGACACACAGAGCCGACCGCACGTCACGCGCCGCGCCGGCTCGGGCCTCGGCAAACCCGCACGCGTTGGCATCATTGTCGATCACACAGCGGAGGCCGGGGAACGCCGCGCGCGCGAGGTCGGCCAACGGCGCGTCGCGAAATCCCGGAAGGTTGGGCGAGTCCTGCACGACGCCGCGCGCCGCGTCGACGTACCCGGCGCACGCGATGCCGACACCGCGCAGCGTGGGGACGCCGTTCGCGGCCTGCAATACCGCGAGCGCGGCGGCGAACTGCCGCACCACCGCCGCCGGCTCCGGCGTCGCCACGGTGTCGATCCACGCATCGCCGCGCGGCGCGCCGGCCACGACGTCCCACAGGCCGAACTTGGCGCGCGTGCCGCCGATGTCGAGGCCGGCGACCACCGCCGGCATGGGAGAGTCAGCCGAGACGGACCGCCTCACACGAACGCGGCGCCGCTCTCGGCGTGGAACAAGTGCGCGCGCGACAGCCGCAATGCCACCTCGACGCGCTCGCCGACGTGCGGCGCGGTGTCCCAGCCGGTGCGCGACACGACCGTCATGCCTGGCGCCAACGCGGCGTATACGAACGTCTCGTTGCCCATCGGTTCGACCAGTTCGACCTGCGCGGGGACGGTGGCCACGTCATCGGTGGCGGCCCACGCCGCGCCGGTCTTGGCGTCCGCGACATCCTCGGGGCGAATGCCGAGCACCACCGCGCCGCGGTGGCCGGCGACGCGCTGCGCAAGGCCGTCGTGCAGCGGCAAGCGCACCTGCGCCGCCTCGAACGCCGGCGTGTCGCCCTGCACCGCGCCGGGCAGGAAGTTCATCGCCGGCGACCCGATGAAGCTGGCGACGAAGCGCGTCGCCGGCTGGTGGTAGAGCGTGAGCGGATCGGCCACCTGCTGGATGACGCCGTCGCGCATGACGACGATGCGGTCGCCCATCGTCATCGCCTCGGTTTGGTCGTGCGTGACGTAGATCATGGTGGCCTTGAGCCGCTGGTGGAGTCGCGAGAGTTCGGCGCGCATCGCCACACGCATCGTCGCATCGAGGTTCGAGAGTGGTTCGTCGAACAAGAACACCTTCGGATTGCGGACGATGGCGCGGCCGAGCGCCACGCGCTGGCGCTGTCCACCCGACAACGC
This sequence comes from Candidatus Eiseniibacteriota bacterium, assembly GCA_044229145.1. Taxonomy (GTDB): domain Bacteria; phylum Eisenbacteria; class RBG-16-71-46; order CAZEPH01; family CAZEPH01; genus JBKJUD01. The sequence goes on from JBGATO010000024.1 coordinate 22,899, forward strand.
CTTCGGCTTGCGCTCGAGATATTCGCGGATGCCGAGCACGTCGGCGGCGTCCTCGACGCGCTGGCGGATCTCGTCCTTCGGCATCTTCCGCAGCTTGAGGCCGAACGCCATGTTCTCGAAGACGTTCATGTGCGGATAGAGCGCGTAGTTCTGGAACACCATCGCGATGTCGCGATCCTTCGGCGCCGTCCAGGTGACGTCGTGGCCGTCGATCCGCACGCTGCCGCTGGTGGGATCCTCGAGGCCGGCGATGATGCGCAGCAGCGTCGACTTGCCGCAACCCGACGGCCCGACCAGCACGACGAACTCTTGATCGCCGATCTCGAGCGAAATGTCCTTCAGCGTGGGAGCGGCGGCTTTCGGGAACGTCTTGACGATGTGCGTGAGGGATACGGTGGCCACGCGACACGACTCCTCTCGTTCAGCGGTTCAAATGACGTCGAGTTCCTCGACACCGAGCGCGGGCAGCGATTCGCCGACAGTGTAGCAGGAGCCGGTCACCACGCCCAGGTCGTCCACGGTGGCGGTGGCGAGCAGGGTTTCGACGGCGGCATGCACGCTGTCGGCCACCGCGAGGACGCGGGTGTGGGCGGCGCACACGGCGGCCAGGTCCGCGGCGGAGCGGGCGCGCCCGCTGGCCGGCGCGCACACGATCACACCGTCGAGCACCGGCGCCAGCGCGGCGACGAAGCCGTCGGCATCCTTGTCTGCGAGCATGCCGAGCACCGCGTAGCGTCGCGCGTCCGGGGCGACGGCAAGCAGCGTCTCGGCGAGCCGCGCGGCGGCGGCGGGATTGTGCGCAACGTCGGTGAGCACGCGGCGAGTGCTGCCGTCCGCACGTCCGACGTGCAGCAACTCGGCGCGGCCGGGCCAGCGCACGGCGGCGAGACCCTGGCGCACCGCGGCCTCCCCCACCCGCGGGTCGCCGAGCGTCCATGCCAGCATCGCCGCGAGCGCGGCGTTGCGCGCCTGGTGTGCGCCGAGCACGCGCGCGCGCACCTCGCGCCACGCCGTGCCGTCCGGCAGCGTGAGGTCGAACACGCCGCCCGCCGCGTCGCACGCGGTCACGACGACATGCCAATCGCGGCCTTCCTGCAGGCAGCGCGCGCCGCGCCGCGCGATCTCGGTGCGCAGCACGCTGGCCGCCGGCTCGCGCGTCTCGGCGCTCACCACGGTGCCGCCGGCGCGCGCGATGCCCGCCTTCTCCGGCGCGATCTCCTCCACCGTGCGGCCGAGGATTTCGGTGTGATCGAGGTCGATTGCGGTGATGCCGCCGAGCAGCGACGGCCACACCGTCGTCGCGTCGAGCCGTCCGCCCATCCCCACCTCGGCCACCGCCCACTCGACGCCGGCATCGCGAAACGCCAGCGCGCCGAGCGCGGTCACCGTCTCGAAGTACGATGCGCCCTCGGCCGCGGTCGCCGGTTCGACCTGCGCCATCAGGCGCTCGACGTCGGCGCGCGGCAGCGCGCGGCCATCGACACGAATGCGCTCGGGGAAGTCGATCAGGTGCGGCGAGGTGAACAGGCCGGTGCGGCAGCCGGCGGCGCGCAGGATGGCGGCGAGGCACGCGGAGGTCGTGCCCTTGCCGTTGGTGCCGGCGACTTGGATGGCGCGAAACGCTTGCTCCGGCGCGCCCACCATGTCGTGCAGGCGGCGCGGGCCGTCGAGGCCGAGTCGCATGCCACTGCGCTCGTAGGCATAGAGGCGGCGCAAGAGCGCCGTGTAGCGCGCGTCGTCCGCGGTGTGCACGGCGGTGTCGGCTGGCATCGCCGGCGAAACTACGACGTGAGCGACGGCGCGCCCTCGGGCAGCGCCTCCACCGCGTCGCGCGTCCAGGCGCCGGGCGCGGTGCGGCAGAACCACAGGATGCTCGCCAGGTGCGCGCGTAACTGCGTGCGCGGCACGATGGCGTCGAGCTGCCCGTGCTCCATGAGGAACTCCGAGCGCTGAAAGCCCGGCGGCAACTCTTGATTGATCGTCTGCTCGATGACGCGCGGTCCCGCGAAGCCGATCAGCGCCTTCGGTTCGGCGAGGATGAGATCGCCGAGCATCGCGTAGCTCGCCGACACACCGCCGGTGGTCGGGTTGGTAAGCAGGGCGATGTACGGCACGCCGGCCTCGCGCATCTGCGCCAGGATCGCCGACGTCTTCGCCAGCTGCATGAGACCGAGGATGCCTTCCTGCATGCGGGCGCCGCCCGAGGTGCAGAGAATCAACAGCGGCATGCGCTCGGCGAGCGCGAGTTCCATGATGCGCGTGATCTTCTCGCCCACCGCGGAGCCGAGCGTCCCACCCATCCACGCGAAGTCCATGATGCCGAGCGCGAGCGGGTGTCCGTCGAGCAAGCCGCGGCCGGTGAGGATGGCCTCGTTCATCCCGGTCTTGTCCTTCGCCGCCTTCAGGCGGTCCGGGTACTTCTTCGAGTCCTTGAACTTGAGCGGGTCCACCGAGACGACGTCGGCGTAGAGCTCGACGAACGAGCCTTCATCGGTGAGCAACTCGGCGTAACGCGCGGCCGGGATGCGGAAGTGGTGGTCACACTTCGGGCAGACGCCGGCGTGCCGGTCGAGCTCCTTCTGGTAGAGGATCTCGCCGCAGCCATCGCACTTGTTCCACAGACCATCGGGCAGTTCGCGCCGCGCCGGGGTCGACTTGACGCCGGTGCGGGTGCGCTTGAGCCAAGACATCGTGAGTCAGCCTCGCGAGAGGACAATCAGGCCGGGCGCTCGTCGGCGCGCGGGGGAGCGTCCATGTCCGGAGCCCGGACGACGGAGCGGCTCATCACGATAGCATCCTCGACCGGGTCCTGATAGTACCTGCGCCGCACCGACAGTTCGACGAATCCGTTGCGGGCGTAAAACCTTCGGGCGCGGAGGTTTCCGGAGCGGACTTCGAGCAACATGGTCTCCAGATCGCGGGCTGCCGCGCGGGCGAACGCGTCGTCGAGCAGCGCCTGGGCGATGCCCCGCCCCTGCCACGCGCGATCCACCGCGATGTTCTCGAGGTGCACCTCGTCGTAGACCCACGCCAGCATCGCGTAGCCGACCAGCACGCCCTCGACCTCGGCCACCAATGGCAGCGCGATCTCGGGGTGCTGGAGCTCCTCGTGGAAGAGCGACTCGGGCCAGGGATCGGTGAACAGGTCGCGCTCGAGTTCGAGCACGCGGCGGAGGTCGGCGGTGGTCATCGGGCGAATGGCCGGCGTGACGACGTCGGCGGTCATGCGCCGCCTCGGGCGGCAGCGCGCTCGGCGAGCGTGCGCGCGTCGGCACCGCGCAGGTAGTGCGCGTCGGCCTGCTCGATCGGCGTCGTGAGGCCGGCGGCGAGCCGCGCGTGGCCGAGCCGCGCCAGTGTGGCCGGCCGCGGAATGTCGAACGCGGGATCGCCGAAGCCGACCTCGCGCACGCCGGCGGCGGTGAGGTGCGGCGCGAGCAATCGCGCGCCGGTGCCGACGGCGAGCACACCGCGCTCCCCCGCCCATGCGGCGATCTCGCGCGCCGCGTCCTCGGGGTTGGCGACGCGCGGCGCGACGGCGTAGGCAACCTCGAGCCCCGGCGCCCCGTCGGTGGCCGCCGCGTAGATCTGCTGGCGCCGCGCGTCGAGCGCCACCGCGACGCATACGCCGGCCGCGAGGTGCGGCGCCGCGAGCACGTCGAGCGTCGACACCGTCGTCAGCGGCAGATCGAGTCCGAGCGCGAGGCCCTGTGCCGCCGAGAGGCCGACGCGCACGCCGGTGAAGGCGCCCGGGCCGTGCGTCACCGCGAGGCCGCCGAGCGCGTCGCGCGTGCGGCCGGCCTGCGCGAGCAGCGCGTCCACCGCGACGAGCAGCGACTCGCTCGCCGCCGTCGCGCGTTCCTCGATCGACTCGGCGAGCACGGTGTCGCCGTCGGCGAGCGCGAGGCCGATCGCCAGCACCGAGGTTTCGATCGCCAGCACTAGCATGCGGCGGCTCCTTCCCGCGCCGCGCGCACCGCGGCGATGATCGCCGCGCCCCGGCCGCCGTGCGCGACGAAGCGCAGCGTGCGTTCATCGGCGCCTTCGCCCATGGCGATCGTGATCTCCAGCGCATCGCCGGCGAAGCGGTCGCGGGCGCGCTCGGCCCACTCGATGAACGAAACGGCGTGACCCGCGGTGAGGTCTTCGAGTCCGAGTTCCTCGCCTTCGCCTTGTTCGACGCGATAGAGATCGCCGTGCAGCATCGGTGTCGGCCCAGGATATTCATTGAGGAACACGAACGTCGGCGAGCGCACACGGGCCGCCACCTGCAACGCGCGGCCGGCGCCGCGCACGAAGGCCGTCTTGCCGGCGCCGAGCGGTCCGGTGAGCAACACCACATCGCCCGGACGCAACCACGCGGCCACCGCCGCGCCGAGCGCTTCGGTGTCCTCGGTGCTGTGCGTCGTCACCGTGTACGTCGTCTCGCTCATGCGCCGCGCGGCGTGAGCACGGCGCACGGGATGATCAGTTCCTCCAGCGTGATGCCGCCGTGCTGGAAGCTGCCGCGGAACTGCCGCTCGTACTCGTGATAGTTGGTGGGATAGACGAAGTAGAAATCGTCCTTGGCGATGATGTAATTCTTGTTGAGCCCCTCGTTCGGCAGCCGCGCGTCGCCCGGATTCTTGAGGATGAACGCCTGTCGCTTGTCGACCACGAGGTTCTTGCCGTACTTGTAGCGCAGGTTGGTGGCCGCGTTGCGGTCCGCCTTCACCTGCGCGGCGCGCTGGCCGATGGTGGCGCCGTGGTCGGTGGTCATCACCACCGTCGTCCCCGCCTGCGCCGCCGCCTTGAGCACCTCGAACAGCGCCGAGTGCACGAACCACGACGCCATCACGCTGCGGAATCCGGCTTCGTCGGGCGCCAGCTCGAGCAAGATCTCCGACTCGCTGCGTCCGTGCGCCAGGATGTCGAGGAAGTTGAACACCAGCGCGCTGAACGGAAACGTCTTGAACGACGCCGCCTGCCGCCGGATGACGTGCGATTCGTCCGCGCTGTAGATCTTGTGATAGCGCACCGGCTGCCCGAGGTCGATCTTGAGGCGCTTGAGTTGTTCCTCGAGCAGCTCCTTCTCGTGGCGATTCATGCTGCGCTCGGCCGGCGCACCTTCGTCCCAGTAGTGCGGGAACCGCTGCGCGATCTCCTCCGGCCACAAGCCCGCGAAGATCGCGTTGCGCGAGTACGGCGTCGCCGACGGCAGGATCGAGTAGATGAGATCGCGTTCGATGGTGAAGAACGGCTCGAGCAGCGACTCGATGGTGAGGAACTGGTCGAGCCGCATGCAGTCGACCACGACGAGCATCGTCCGCTTGCCCTCGCGCAGCGGCGGCGCGACGTAGCGCTCGACGACATCGCGCGTGAACACCGGCGGCGCCTGGCGGCCGTGCACCCAGTCGCTGTAGTTGTCCTCGACGTGGCGCGTGAAGTCCGCGTTGGTTTCCTTGAGCAGCGCGCCGTGCGCCGCGCGCAAGCCGGGATCGTTCGCGGTGGCGAGCGAGATCTCCCACTGCAGCAACTTGAGATAGAGCTGCGCCCAGCTCGCGTGATCCGTCGCCTCGTCGCGCAGCATGCGCAGCCGCGCGAACTCGCCGGTGTAATCCTGCGCGAGCTGCGACTGCTGCAACGCGCGCGCTTCGAGCAAGCGCTTGAGCGCCGACACGATCTGCGACGGGTTCACCGGCTTGGTGAGGAAGTCGTCGGTGCGCGCGCCGAACGCCGACTCCATCAAGTCCTCTTCCTCGGACTTGGTCACCATGATGACCGGAATCGTCGAATCGTATTCGCGCAGCGCCTGCAACGTGGCGAGCCCGTCCATGCCCGGCATCATCTCGTCGAGCAGCACGCAGTCGAAGCGTTCGGCCTGCGCGAGCTTCAGCGCGTCGCGGCCGTTGGCGACCGTCTGCACGTCGTAGCCGCGCGCCTGCAGATACAGGACGTGCGGCCGCAGCAGATCGATCTCGTCATCGGCCCAGAGGATTTTCTTGGCGGCGTCGGCCATGGTGGTGCCTCAACGGTGAACGGCGGTGGTTGGAGCAGAGAGTGGCAGGAGTAGAAGGATCCAGCAATGACCAACCCATTGGGGCGCGTCCGTGAGTTCTCACCGCCACGGCCCGCCGGGCGACCATGTACCCACGCGAGAGCCGCCACCTCGCGCGTCCTCGAGCACCGGCAGGAGGAACGCGGCCAGTAGCGGCGCGATGTCCGTACCGGGATCCGCGCTGGCCGAGATGCCCGCGCGGCGCGCGAACGCTCGCAGCTGGGCAGGGCGCGACGGATTCTCCCAGTACATCGGCGTCAGTCCGACAGGGGCCTCTCGCGGAAACGGCGTTTTCCGCCGATCAAAGGTTCTGCGAACTGCCTCCACGAGAGTCTCGCGATCGAATTCAAAGCTCCTCGCCAGATAGGCCACATCAAAGAAGTCCTTGATGCGGCTGTTCCGGTCACCCAGCACAACGATTGCTTCGAGCTTTTCCGCGACGACGGCCTCGCGCGGGTAGGCCAGGACTTCAGGCGCTGGGAATTCGAGCATTGTCGGATACGCGCACGCTTGTGGTGCCGGCCACACCGCGTCACCGAGGCCCATGTCGATTTGCAGGGACAGCCGTGCGGTGCCGCAGCGCGCGGGAAGCGTCGCCCGGACGCCGGCGTACTCGTCCGCAGTACGGATCGATTCGATCGCGATGTCGGCTCCGTCGAAGATCACCGCATCGGGCTCCACCGGCGTCTGGCAGATCGTGCGCAGGTCAGCCCGGATGGCGTCGAATGATCCGTCACCTTTGCGCAAGAGATCCAGGTCTCGCGTGGCACGATACGGCTGCTCCGACCAGAGCCGCAGCAGCATCGCGCCCTTCAGGATAAATCGTGCGCGGACAGCAGACTCGCCGAGGCGATACAGGAATCGTTCGAGACAGTATCCCGTGAGAACGATCTGATAGTCGTCGCCAGTCCGCTTCGCGCTATCGAGCAAGCGAGCGGCTACCGAGGCGGGAAGATCACGCACGCCGTCCGTCACGATGTCGCGTCGAGGTATGGCTGCATTACGCGCGACACGCGGCAGATGCGCGCAAACCGCGCCAGGTCGTTGGCGCCACCGCGATGGCGTCGACTGAAATCGCGAAGCGCTTCCACTGCGACGTCGATCCCGACCTTGTTGCGATACTTGAAGCAGTCCGCGACGGACTTGGCGGCTGAGTAGACGCGGACCTCCACGCCTTCCACGCGCCGTGTTTCGATGCCCTCGGTCAGTGCGGCGCCCGAGAACCTCGCCACACGCAGACGTTGCTCCGCAAGCTTCGGCTTGCGCGCCTTCTCGGGAAGCGCGATCCACACCTCCGCCGGCGCCTGCGTCGTCAGGCCGTGCATGCGCAGTGCGGTGAGCAAACAGAAGACGCCACCGGGCACCTGTTTGGCGACTTGGGCCAGCGTGTGCTCGGCGGTGATCGCATGCTCGCGGATCGTATAGAGGCCCCGCGCGCGGCGTTCGAGGAGACCCTCTCGTAGTAGCCGGTACACTCGGCCTCGCGGGATCCCGCGCGCTTGCAGTTCCGAGACGCGCACGATCCCGAGTCGTCGGATCAGCCGAAGGGTGCGGGTGTCGAGAGTCGTGATCATGATGACCGCTAAGATACAGAAGGTCGGGGGTTTTGCACAAGTCCCGACGTTTCGGTTAGCGGTGCACGAGGATGGAATTTCTCCGCCGTGTGCTCACCACGGCGACATTGGAGATAATGTCGTGCGCGCGCCGGCGGTGAACACGGTCGCGGAGCAGCCCTAATAACCCAGACTAGAGGGCCTCGAATCGCAGCCGCCAGTTGTCGTGATCCCACACGACTCGCCGGAAAGCCGCAGTCGGCAAGTATCGACTAGCCGCTTCGCGGATCCAGCGGACGTTCTCGTCACTTGCTCGCTCTCCAACAATAACTTCCTGAATGACACTGAGTGGAATCCGCAAGCCGCAGGAGGCAGAGCCTTGCACGACGAGTCGCACTTCTCTCTCAAAGGCCCATACGTCGGGCTTTGAGAAAAGAATGGCCTGAAGCTTGGCCTCCGATGATGACTCGTAGGGATCCAGTCGCGGCGGCGTAGAATAATACGAAACGTGATCAAGCACATTCGCCGATGACGATCGCCACCCGGCTGACTGGCATCGCATGAGCTCAAGCGTCGAGAATCCGACTGCAAATCCTTTGCAAGAATTCGCATAGAGACTCCACATCAGCGGGTGCTCGCAACTATCGCTAAGAGCCAAGATGCCCACCTTGCCAACGATCGCTGACCTCATCAGCTTCTGAAACTCACTCCTGGCCGTAGGGTCTGCCCTCAGGCTTTCAATCTTCGACACGGCTTCCACGACTCGATTCTGGACCTGCTCCTCAGTTAGGGTTGAGTCAGAATCCACGAGCACCTGACGCACGAGCCTTGCGACCTGCTCCGGAGTGCCATCCTCGTAGCGAAGAGGCACATCGGCCTCGCGTGGATCATTCAATTCTTCAACTGACGCGAGGTAGACCTCGCCAAGCTCCACCACTCGCTTCCCGTGATCGTCAAACTTGCGAAACTTGTACAAGGTGCTCGGCATCAATCGCTTCGCAGTCGGTTGAAGCGGAACGCTGCGGTTCACGTCACCCCCCTACACCGGAAACGCCATCACGAACGTCGTCCCGACGCCCGGCTCGCTGTCCCGAATCCACACCCGCCCGCCGTGGTACTCCTCGACGATGCGCTGCACCAGCGTGAGGCCGAGTCCCCACCCCGCCGACTTCGTCGTGTAGCCGGGCGAGAACGCGCGGTGTTGTTGCGCCGGCGTCATGCCGCGGCCGGTGTCCTGCACGACGACCTCGACGGTCTCCGATTCCGGGCGCTTCGAGACGGTGACGTCGATCACCATCGGGCGTTCGTCGTCGATGGCGTCGACGGCGTTCTTGAGCAAGTTCTCCATCGCCCACGAGAACAGCTCGCGATTGACGCTGACCGGCGGCACCGGTTCGTAGTGCGAGCGCAGTTCGACGTCGAGGCCGAGGCGCGGCAGGCGGCGGCGCATGTATTCGACGGTTTCGTGCACGAGCGGAACGATGTCGTCGTCCACCAGGTGCGGCACCGAGCCGATGTGGCCGAAGCGGTTGGCGACCTTCTGCACGCGTTCGAGATCGCGTTCCATCTCGTAGAGGATTTCGTCAGCGAGGGCGCGGTCCATGGCGACCGGCGCGGTGGCGGCCTCGGCCTCCGGCGGCTGCGTCTCGGCGCTGAGGCCGAGGCGGTCGCGCAGCAGTTCGGTCCAGCCGAGCAGCGACGACACCGGCGTGCCGAGTTGGTGCGCGGTCTCCATCGCCATGCCGACCCAGATCGAGCGCTGCTCGCTGCGCTTCATCGTCAGGAAGCCCCAGTACCCCACGAGACCGAAAATGAACATCGCGACGATCTCGGCGACGGGATACCAGCGCAGCTCGCCGATGACGCCGGACTCGCCATAGTGCACGTAGCCTTCGATGGCGCCGGTCTGCGGGTTCTGCATCGGGATGGGCGCGTGGCGGCGGTCCATCATGCGGGTGATGGCGACGAGACGCGTGAGCGGACCGGGCGGCGGATGCGCCGGGTCCATGTTCATCTGCTCCTCGACGGTGACCGAGTCGGGATGGATGCCAGTGCCATGCGTGGTCCAGCCGATCGGGCGGCCGGCGGCGTCGGTGACGATGACCGGGAACTCGAGTTGGTCGGTCATCTGCCGCACGACGTCGGCGACTTGGTCGTTCTGCGTCGCCGGGATCGCCGCGGTGGCGAGGAAGCGCGCGAGCAGCGAGGAGAAGAAGTCAGCCTGCGCGTTGAGCCGTTCGATGAGGTTGTTGGTGTAGAGGAAGACGACGCCGATCAGCAGGATCGACCCGATGAGGAGATAGCCGCGCAAGACGGTCGGCAAGCGCATCCGCGAGCCGGTGAGCGCGGCGTCGGGCTTGCCGCGGCGCGCGCGACGGCGGTCGCCCGGACGGCGGTCGCCGCCGGCATCGCCGCGTCCGAACAGGCGTCCCCACGCGAATCCCCGCGCGGGCGCTCCGCCGAACGGAGAACGCCCGCGTCCCGGTGCCTCGTCGGTGGCGCGCGGGGGTGGGGTCACGCGGCTACGCGATCTCCGTCAGGCCATCCATGTACGGCGCCAGCGCCGGCGGCAAGGTGATCGTGCCGTCGGGGTTCTGGCCGTTCTCGAGCAGCGCCACCATGAGGCGCGGCAACGCGACGCCGCTGGCGTTCATGGTGTGCGCGAGGCGCGCCTTGCCACCACCGGCCGGGCGATAGCGGATGCCGATGCGCCGCGCCTGGAACTCCTCGAACGTCGAGCACGAGCTGACCTCGAGCCAGCGCCCGCCCTCGCCCGCCGCGTAGAGTTCCAAGTCCCACTGCTTGGCGCCGCTGAAGCCCATGTCGCCGTCGGCGATGAACACGACGCGATACGGCACGCCGAGACGCTGCAGCACCTCCTCGGCGTCGTGCAGCAACAACTCGTGCTCGTCGTAGCCCGCCTCCGCCGTGGTGATCTTCACGATCTCCACCTTGTCGAACTGGTGCACGCGCACGATGCCGCGGGTGTCGCGGCCCGCCGAGCCCGCCTCGCGGCGGAACGACGGACAGTAGCCGGTGACCTTGAGCGGCAGTTCGTCCTCGTCGAACGTCTCGTCGCGGAACATGTTCGTCAGCGGCACTTCGGCCGTCGGGTTGAGGAACATGTCGTCCTTCGACACGTGGTACATGTCGTCTTCGAGCTTCGGCAACTGGCCGGTGCCGAACAGCGACTCGCGCGAGATGAGATACGGCGGCGACACTTCGGTGTAGCCGTGCTCGTTGACGTGCATGTCGATCATGAAGCGGATGAGCGCGCGGCGCAGCTTGGCGCCCATGCCCTTCCACAGCACGAAGCCGCTGCCGCTGATCTTGGTCGCGCGGCCGAGATCGAGCATGCCGAGCGCCTCGGCGATCTCGTAGTGCGGCTTGACGTCGAAACCGGGCGTCGGAATCTCGCCCCAGTGACGCAGGATCTGATTCGCCTCGGGGCCGCCGTGCGGCACCGACTCGTGCACGATGTTGGGGAACCAGCGCGCGATCTCGTCCTGCGCCGGTTCGACGTCGGCGAGTTCCTTCTCGAGCGTCTTGAGCCGCGTCGAGACGTCCTTCATCTCGGCCAGCGCCGCCGAGGCGTCGCCGCCCGACTTCTTCGCATTCGCGATCCCGTCGCTCGCCTGCTTCTGTTGGTGGCGCAGCGCTTCCACCTCGCCGAGCAGCTCGCGGCGGCGCTCGTCGAGCGCGAGCCAGCGATCGAGATCGGCGTCCACGCGCTTGGCGGCCAGCGTGGCGCGCAGCGCGTCGGTGCGGGTGCGAATGGTCTTCGGATCGAGCACGAGTCCTCCGTTTCCTGCGTTACCCCGTCGCGCACTCCGCGAACGCCTCACGCGCCGCGGCGACGGTCAGATCGAGATCGGCGCGCGTGTGCGCCGTCGACACGAACCACGCTTCGAACTGCGACGGCGGCAACAGCACGCCGCGGCGCCGCGTGGCGTGGAAGAAGCGGGCGAAGCGCTGCGTGTCGCTGTGCGCCGCGCTCGCGTAGTCGGTCACCGGCCCGGCGTGGAAGAACACGGTGAGCAGCGACGCCACGCGCGTCACCGTCACCGGCACGCCGGCCTCGCGGGCGGCGTCGCGCAGTCCGTCGGCGAGTGCCGCGGCGGACTCCTCGAGCTGCGCGTACGCCTCCGGCGTCAGCGCGTCGAGGGTGGCGATCCCGGCGGCCATCGCCACCGGATTCCCGGCCAGCGTGCCGGCCTGGTAGACGTCGCCGAGCGGCGCGATCCGCTTCATGAGATCGGCACGTCCGCCGTAGCAGCCCACCGGCAATCCGCCGCCGATGATCTTGCCCAAGGTGACCAAATCCGGCGTCACGCCGGTCAATTCGGTCGCCCCGCCGCGCGCGACGCGGAAGCCGGTGATGACCTCGTCGAAGATGAGCAGCGCGCCGGCCGCGGTGCATTCCTCACGCAGCATCTCGAGGAAGCCGGGCGCCGGCGAGACCACGCCCATGTTCGCGGCCACCGGTTCGACGATGACGGCGGCGAGTTGTGCCGCCGCGCCGCGGATGACGGCGCGCGCGCCCTCGATGTCGTTGTAGGTGGCGACCAGCGTGCATTCGGCTTCGCCCGGCAGCACGCCGGGGAGCGCCGCGGCGCCGAGGCCGAGGGTCGCCACGCCGGAGCCGGCGCTCACCAGTAGCGGGTCGACGTGGCCGTGGTAGCAGCCGGCGAACTTGAGCACGTGGGTGCGGCCGGTGGCGGCGCGGGCGAGCCGCAGCGCGCTCATCGTCGCCTCGGTGCCGGAGCACACGAGACGCAGCATCTCGACGTGCGGCAAGCGCTCGCGCACGCGTTCGGCGAGATCGGGCTCGCGCGACGACGGCGCGCCGAAGCTCAGACCTTCCGCCGCCGCCATCTGCACCGCGCGCACCACGGCGGGCGCGGCGTGGCCGAGGATGTTCGGCCCCCACGAGCAGACGTAGTCGACGTACTCGGCGCCTTCGAGGTCACGCACGCGCGCGCCCTGCGCGCTGGCGTGGACGACGGGATCGCCGCCCACCGCCGCGTAGGCGCGCACCGGCGAGTTGACGCCGCCCGGCAGCACGGCCCGCGCGCGGTCGAGATAGCGCGCGGTAACCGAGCCGGGTGCGGCTTGCTGAGGACCGCTGTCGGTGAGTGGCATGGTTAGCGGCCCCGGGTGACCCAGCCGCTGTCGCCCTGCGTCGCACCCATGCCGCCGCCACCACCCATGTCGCCCATGCCACCGGCGCCGGTGGAGTCCATGTTCATCCCGGCATGCGGGTTCGCGCCGCCCATTCCACCCATCGCGCCCGACGCTTCCATCGCGCCGTGCGGCGCCGCGAGGCCCGGCGACAACTCGCCGGCCTTCGCCAGCGCCTGCTTCGCCTCGTCGTGCTTGCCGAGCGCGTCGTAGGCCATCGACACGCCATAGTAGCCGGCGCCGCTGCCCTGCGTGACGCCCTGCAGCTCGGTGGCCTTCTTGTAGGCCTTGAGCGCGACGTCGTACTTCTTCGCCTTGAAGGCGGCATTGCCTTCCTCGAGATACGCCTTGAACTTCTCGTCCGGCGTGCGCTTGTCGTTCGAACAGCCCGCGGCACCCAACGCCATCGCCGCGACAAGGCAGACTGCCACCCATGTGGTCATGCGCTTCATCACCGTCGTCCTCCCCTCTCCTCTGCGAGCCACTCCGCCGCCTCGACGGCGAAGTAGGTCAGGATGATGTCCGCCCCCGCACGACGGATGGCGGTGAGAATTTCCAGAATCGCGCGCCGCTCCTCGAGAGCGCCGGCCGCGGCCGCGTGCTTCACCATCGCGTATTCGCCGCTGACGTTGTAGGCGGCCACCGGCACGTCCACCGCGTCGCGCACGTCGCGGATGATGTCGAGATACGCGAGCGCCGGCTTCACCATCACCATGTCGGCGCCTTCGGCGACGTCGAGTTCGACCTCGCGCAGCGCCTCGCGCGCGTTCGCCGGATCCATCTGATAGCCGCGGCGATCGCCGAACGACGGCGTCGAGCCGGCGGCATCGCGGAACGGACCGTAGAACGCCGACGCGTACTTCGCCGCGTAGCTCAGGATCGCGCGATCGCTGAAGCCGTGATCGTCGAGCGCTTCGCGGATCGCGGCGACGCGGCCGTCCATCATGTCGCTCGGGGAGATGACGTCGGCGCCAGCGGCAGCATGCGACGCGGCGGTGCGCGCGAGCAGCGGCAGCGTGGCGTCGTTCAGCACGTGCTCGCCGTCCAGCACGCCGCAGTGGCCGTGGCTGGTGTACTCGCACAAACACACGTCGGTGGCGACGGTCATCTCGGGCAGCGCGGACTTGATGCGGCGCGTCGCCTCTTGCACCGGGCCCTTGTCGTCCCAGGCGCCGGAGCCTGTCTCGTCCTTCGTCGTCGGCAGGCCGAACAGCAGCACGGTGCCAACGCCGGCGCGCCACGCGCGCTCGCATTCGGCGACCACGGTGTCCGGTGAGAAGTGGTGCTGGCCGGGCAGCGACGGGATCGCCGCCTTGACGTTCGCGCCGGGTACGACGAACAGCGGGTAGATGAGTTGGGTGGCCTCGAGGTGCGTCTCGCGCACCAACGCCCGCAACGCGGGAGTGCGGCGGAGGCGTCGAGGCCGCTGCGGCAGATCAGCGGATTCGGGTGTGGGATGTGACATGAGGCCCCTTCCTGTGGCGCGCACGGCGGGGACGTGCCGCGCATCTCTCACGGAGTCCGGAGGCTAGCATCTGCCCTAGGCAGGGTCAAACGTGCGGCGGGGCTACTTTGGGCGCAGGAACGCTTGGCGACGGGTCCGCGTCAGCGCGCCGCGTCGCGCCAATGCGCGGCCAGTGCCTGCACCAAGCCGGCGGTCGTGTACTCCCCCGCCACCACGGCGGGCGTCAGGCCGGCCTCGCGCACGGTGTCGGCGGTGATCGGGCCGATCGCGGCGATCGCGGTGCGCGCGAGGAGCGCCGGCGCGTCGTCGCCGAGCGCGTCGAGCACGGCGCGCACCGTGCTGCTCGCGGTGAAGGCGATGGCGTCGGCGGTCCCCGCCTCGAGCAGCGCGCGGGCACGCGCCACGCCCTCGGTGTCGGTCGCGGTGCGATACGCGACGAGGACGTCCACCGTCGCGCCGCGTGAGCGCAGCGTCTCCGGCAGGATCTCGCGGGCCACCTCGGCGCGCGGCAGCAGCACGCGCGTGCCGTCGAAGGACGCGCGGTTGGCCGCCTGCATCAACGTCTCGGCGAGCGCTTCGGCGCGGAACTCGTCGGGCACCGCCTCCACCGGCAAGCCGGCGCGTTCGAGCGCCTGCGCGGTGGCAGGACCGATGGCCACCACACGCGGGCCGATCAACGCGCGCGGCCCGAGACCGAGCACGTACAGCCGCTCGAACACGAAGCGCACGGTGTTGGCGCTGGTGAAGACGATCCAGTCGTAGGTCTGCGCGGCGCGCAACGCGGCGTCGAGCGGCGCCCAGTCGAGCGGCGGCTCGAAGCGAATCGCCGGACACTCCCCGACGCGCGCACCGGCGGCTTCGAGCAGCGTGCGCAGCGCGCCGGCCTGCTCGCGCGCGCGCGTGACGATCACCGTGCGGCCGGCGAGCGGACGCCCGGCGACCGGCACCGGAACGAGTGTGTCAGCGCTGGGCATCGGATTCCGCATCGTTCTGCAGGCGAACCCGCCACTCCGCGGGGATCGCGCGCGGCGAGCGCGGCGCCGAGGTCGGCGGCGTGCTCGCGTTCGCCGGTCATCTCGGCGCGCCACAGGTCGCCGGACGCCGGATCGGCGATGACGCCGCGCAGGTGCAGCGCGTCGCCGTCGGCCACCGCGTGCGCGCCCACCGGCACGCGACATCCGCCGCCGAGGCCGGCGAGGAAGCCGCGCTCGGCGGTGATTTCCGCCGCGGGTCCCAGTTGGTGCAAGCGCTCGGCGATCGCGGCGGTGAGTTCCCGATCGTCGCGGCGCGACTCGAGCGCCAGCGCACCCTGCCCTGGCGCCGGTGTGCACACCGCGGGATCGAGCAGCGTGGTGATGCGCGCCGCGAGCCCCAAGCGCCCAAGCCCGGCGCCCGCCAACATGAGCGCGTCGATCTCGCCCTCGTCGAGCTTGCGCACGCGGGTGTCGACGTTGCCGCGGACGCCGGTGAAGCGCAGGTCGCTCCGCACCGCGCGCAACTGCGCCACGCGCCGCGGCGACGACGTGCCGACCAGCGCGTTGGGCGGCAGGTCCATGAGCGTCGTGCCTTCGCCGGCGCGCAACAACAGCGCGTCGCGCGCATCGACGCGATCGACGATCGCGGTGGCGAGCGCGGCCGGCCGTTCGACCGGCAGGTCCTTCAGCGAGTGGATGGTGCAGTCGATGTCGCCGCGGGTGAGCGCGTCGTCGAGTTCGCGCGTGAACACACCGGTGCCCCAGACCTCGTGCAGCGGGCGGTCCTGCGTGCGATCGCCGAGCGTCGACAACTCGACGAACTCGACCTCGCCGGCGATGCCGGTGTCGCGCAAGCGGCCGGCGATGAAGTGGGCTTGCACCATCGCCAGGCGGCTGGCGCGCGTGCCCAATCGCACGCGGGGACGCAGGGGAACGCTCATGCGGGGAATGCCTCGCGGAGAATCACTGAGACGCCGGGGGCGTCTTGACCACAGTCGGAGCGAGGCGCACCAGCATCCCGCCCAAGATCGTGAACACCACGGCGGCTCCACCCGCCACCGCGAGCGTGACCGGCCCCGGCGGCGTGTGCCGAGCCGTGAGGCCGGTGACTACCGACGCGCCGGCGAGTCCGTACACACCGAGTGCCGCGCGTCGCGGCGAGCCCAGAATGTGCCGCAGCCGGTGCGACGAATGATCGGTGCCGCCGAGATACACCTTTCGCCCTTCGCTCATCCGCACGATGGTCACGAACGTGATGTCGAAGAGCAGGTAGCCGACGACGAGTGCCGGCGCGACCCATTCCGTCCAGTGCTGACTGGCGCGCGCCAGCAGCAGCGACGACGACGCCAGCGTGAACCCCACCACCAAACTCCCGGCATCGCCGAGGAAGATGCTCGCCGGTGGGAAGTTGTGCAGGAGGAAGCCGCAGCACGCGCCGAGCAGCGCCAGCGAGACCAGGCGCACCACCGGATCGCCCGCCCACACCGCCAGCACCGCGAGCCCCAGCGCCACGATCGCTCCGACGCCCGAGAGCACGCCGTCCATGTTGTCGAGGAAGTTGGCGGCGTTCATCACGGTGAGGATCCAGAACAGCGACAGGGCAATGCCGGCACCGGGGATCCCGGGCACCTCGAGCGCGCCGCCGCTGAACAAGAGCGGCAGTGCCACGACACCCTGCCCCAGCATCTTGACGCCAGGATGCATGCCGCGGCGGTCGTCGACGAGCCCGAGCAGCAACGCCATGAGCAGGCCCAGCGCGAGCGCGAGCACGAGCCGGCTGACCGACGTTTCGTCGATGGCGTGATCGACAAGCGGCGGTGCCATGCGGAAGCGAAAGATCCCGGCCACCAGACCGGCGACGATGCCGCCGCAGACCGCCACGCCGCCGAGCAGCGGCTTCGGCTTCACGTGCACCTTGCGGCTCGATGGCTGGTCGAGGTAGCCGGTGGCGTGCGCGAGCTTGCGCACCGCCGGCGTGATGCAGGCGGAGACAAGGAAGGCGATGGCCGGGGCCACCAGGTCGACTGTGCGGAAGGACGTCATGGGCGCGCAGCATAAACGAATCGGGCTGGACGCGCACGACGCTCGTGCGGTCCAGCCCGATTCGCTGCCCTCGGAGGCGCGGCGTGGTCCTAGACTTTAGTCGAGGCCAGCGTCGCTGCCTGTGGAGCCGCCATTTCGGCGCGAATGTGCTCGATGGTGAGCTGCAGCAGGTTGTCGAGCGACATCTCCGGCTTGTAGCCCACCGTGTCCCCGATGCGCGAGAGGTCCGGCACGCGACGGCGCATGTCCTCGAATCCAGTCGGGAACGCATCGGCGTACGGCATCATCGTAATCGTGGACGAACTTCCGGTGAGTTCGAGCACCTTCTGCGCGAGACCGAGAACGGTGATCTCCTCGTCCGAGCCGACGTTGAAGACCTGGCCGAGCGCACGCGGGCTCTCGCCGAGCATCAACACGCCACGCACCACATCGCCGACATACGAGAAGCAGCGGGACTGCTTGCCGTCGCCGTAGACGAGGATCGGCTCGTTCTTCAAGGCTTGCGTGATGAAGCGCGGGATCACCATGCCGTAGTCACCGCTCTGACGCGGACCGCAGGTGTTGAAGCACCGCACGATCACCACCGGCAACTCCATCTCGCGGTGGTACGCGAACGCGAGGAATTCGTCGAGCGCCTTCCCCGTGGCGTAGCCCCAGCGCGAAATCGCCGTCGGCCCCATGATGCGGTCGTCCGTCTCCTTGAGCGGATGACCGTTACCGCGACCGTACACCTCCGACGTCGAGAAGAGGACCGTCTTCTTCTGCTGCTGCGCCACTGCCTCGAGAACGATCTCGGTGCCCTGCACATTCGTGATCAGCGAGCGAAGCGGATTGTCGACGATGTACTTTACGCCCACGGCGGCGGCGAGGTGGTACACCATGTCCACCTTCCCCACCAACTCGTGCACGAGTTCGCGGTTGAGAATGCTGTCGATGACCAGGTGGCAGTTCGGGGAGTTCTGCAGCGAGGCGACATTGCTCAGCCGGCCCGTCGACAGATCATCGAGAATCCAGACCTCATCGCCGCGCTGCACCAGCGCTTCGCTGAGGTGCGACCCGATGAAGCCCGCACCACCCGTCACGAGTACTCTCATCCCTAAGCCCCTCCCTGGAGCAACGAACGCACAGAGCGACCCACGCGCCCGTGAGAGTTGCAGGTGCCCGTAACCATTCGGCCAAAATACTGACCACCACGGAACGCGTCAAGCACTTCGTCCCCCGAAACAAGTGACGCACCAGTCGCTTATCGGCACGTCAACGGCAGACCTACAGCATCTTTGGAGTTTGCGGGCAGGGCGCCCGAACCCCAGCGGTCTCAAGCAAGGGACAGTGTCGGTTCCTCAGTCGCTTCAACGTCAACCCGGCCGAGGGATTCGGCCTTGGATAAGTACACGGCATGGTAGGCGCAGGGTCCATCCCAGGCAAGCAGAATCATACGATCGTGGATCATCGGCGCACGCCGCGGGCTGCGAGCAATCGGTCGTACAGCGCGATCGTGTCCGCGACGTAACGGGCGGCACCGAACCGCTCCGCGGCCCAGGCACGGCCCGCCGCACCGAGCGTCTCTCTGCGAGATGGATCGGCCAGGAGTTCGGCGACCGCCACCGTCAGCGCGTCCATATCGTCGCGCGGCACCAGGAGGCCGGTGCGGCCGTCCGCGAAGACGTCGGCCGCGCCCCCCGCCGCGAAGGAGACGACAGGCCGGCCGGCCGCCTGCGCCTCGATCAGGGACAACGGCGAGCCCTCGTTCGCGGAGCACAGGACCAGCACGTCGAGCGCCCGGTAGACGGCCGCGAGATCCTGGCGGAATCCCGCGAAGACGATGCGATGCGCGGCGGGTCCCCGGGCGGCGCGTTCCACGAGGGCCGCGCGCTCGTCGCCATCGCCCACGAAGACGAATCGGGCATCCGGCCACTGCGGGGCCAGCCGCTCGGCAAGCTCGATGAAGAGGTGCGGCTGCTTGACTGGGACCAGCCGCGCGACGAATCCGATGCTGGGGGTGTCAGGCCCCATGCCCCATGCCCGGCGCAACACATCCCCGTCGTCCGTCGCGGCGAGCAGGTCGGCGAGATCGAGCCCCGGGTAGATGACCTCGATGCGCGAACGTGGCGCGATGCGCTGCGCCTCGAGATCGCGCGCCACGTGTTCGCTGACGGAGACCACGGAATCGGTGAGCGCGGACAACCCGCGTTCGGTGGCACGGACCGCCGCGGACACCGGGCGCGAGAAGTAGCCGTCGAACACATGCCCGTGGAAAGTATGCACCACGACCGGCACGCCGCACAGCCGCGCGGCGAGGCGCCCCAGCGTCCCTGCCTTGGCGGTGTGCGTGTGGACGACGTGCGGCCGGACCCGCCGGATCAGGCGCACGATCTGCGCCAGCGCGGCGGCATCGCGGCCGGGATGCACACTGCGGCGGAGCGCCGGCAGGAGCGTGACATCGATGCCCCGAGCGTGGGCTTCGTCGAGCAGATCGCCTTCGGCTCCCTCGGCGACGCCGCTGCCGATCGCCGCCGCGAAACCTGCCGCCTCCAGACCTTCGTGTGCGAGGAAAAGCAGGCGGGCCGGGCCGCCGACGTTGAGCCGCGCGATCAGTTGCAGGACGCGCAGAGGCTCTCTCATGCGCGCGTCCCCGGCCGCACGCCGTGGCGTGCGTAGATGGCCTCGAGTTTGTCGACCTCGCGCTCCGCGGTGAACTCGGTGCGGAAGCGTTCGCGCGCTGCGGCACCCCAGCGGGTGCGGAGTGCGGGGTCGCCCAGGAGTTCCGAGAGCGCGCGGGCCAAGGCGACGGGATCGCCGGGCGGCACCAGACGTCCCGTGATGTCGTCGATCACGGCCTCCTCCACACCGCCGACGCGTGTCGCGACCACCGGCAGACCCGCCCCCATTGCTTCCACGATCGACACGGGGAACCCTTCGGAGTGCGAGGGCAAGACGAACAGGTCCGTCGCCTGCAGGATCGCGGGGACGTCGCGCCGCAGGCCAAGGAAGTGCACGCGGGCCGGCTCGGCGAGCTGCGCGGCCTGTGCGCGCAGCGCGGGCTCCTCGTTCCCGCTGCCGCACACGAGGAGGTGGGCGTCGCGATGCGCGCCTTCGAGCGCCGCCCATGCCGCGAGCAGCACGTCATGCGCCTTCACGGCGTGCAAGCGGCCGACGATCGTGCACACCGTGGCCTCCGCCGGGAGGTGGAGTGCGGCGCGCACAGCGGCACGCGCTTCTGCCGTCGCCTCCGCCGGCTCCGGAGCTCCGAGATGGACGACGGTCGCGTCGCGCGGCAGCACGCCGCGGGCGCGGCGCGCGGCCGCCAGGCCGCGCGAATCCGCGAGGATCTCCTGCGCATCGCGCACGAGCCACCGCTCGCACCACCGCGTGGGGGCCGACATCCACGTCGCGTCGTCGTGCTTGGTGCTCACCCACACGCATCGGTGAACTGCGCGCGCCAGCCACACGGCCAGATCGGACCAGAAGAGATGTGAATGCACGAGGGCGGGACGTGTGCGCGCCAGCACCCGGGCCAGTTGCCACACGCCGGCCGGGGCGTCGGCTCTCCGGCGCATTCCACAGAGGAACACCGGGACGCCGCGCGCCCGAAACTCGTCGATCAACTGGCCGCCGGCCCCCAAGGCGCACACGCCGACCGCATAGCCGCGGGCACGCAGGCGCGGCACGCGGTCGAGCAGCAGTTGCTCGACGCCCCCCACGTCGAACGTCGGTACCACGTGCAAGACATCCAGAGCCGTGTCCGACGCGGGTCCGGTCATGCCGCGGGCTCCGTGGGCACCAGCGCGTCGAGTTCCACCGCCAACCGGCGTGTGAGCGCGCGCCGTTCGAATTGCGCCACGAACGCGGCATTCGGGGTCACGCTCTCCCCCGCACGCAGGCGGTCGGCCGCCACGGCCAAGGCATGCGCGATGTCCGTGGGATCGCGGAGATCCGCCCCCCACAGCACACCGCCGAGACGCAACGTCTCCGCGGTGGGGCCGTCCGGCCCCACGCAGAGCACCGGCCGTCCCGCCCGCATGTACTCGAAGGTTTTGGCCGGAAACTGGGCGAAGTGCTCGGGCGTCCGCCCCACCACGCAGACCAGCACGCCGGCGCCGCGCATGCGCGCGACGCTCTGGCGATGCGGCAAGTACCCCGGACGCTCGACGGCATCGTGCAACCCGAGTTCCGCAGTCAGGTGGGTGATGCGCGCTTCGTTGTCGAGATCGGAACGGCCGATCAGCGACAGGCCGAGAATGCCGCGCAGGTCGGGACGCCGCGCGAGACAGGCCGCCAGCCCGCGGAGCAGCGGTACTGGGCTCCACTCCCGGAAGAACGATCCCACGTACACGAAGGTCACCTGCCAGGGCCCGGGGGCGGGCGTCACGGCGAAATCCTCTTCGTCGTAGCCGTTGGTGATCGCGTGCACGTCGGCGTGGCGCGCCGCCGGGAGTTTCGCACGCAACAGGTCGGGCAAGCGCGGCGGCGCACAGGTGATGGAGCGCGCGCGCGTGAGCACCGCGCGCTCCATGGCCCCCTCGACATACCGGCGCCATGCCGTCGGAGGCGCGAAGTAGGGGTTGTCCAGCCAGCCGTCGCGAAAGTCGGCCACCCAGGGCACACCGGTCAGGCGCGCCACCGCCCACCCCGCGAGGTGCGCGCTGTAGGGCGCGGACGTCGTCAGCAGCGCATCGAAGCGGTGTGCGCGGTGGAGGCGCAGCCCGGCACCGATCACCGCGGGCACCCACGCGATCTGCTCGTCGGGGACGAAGAGCATGTCCCGGAGTCCGCGCAGCAGGCGATAGCGCCAGGTCGCGCCCTCGTCGACGGCGCGTTCGGCGCGCGCTACGCCGACATCGCCGGCCGCATATTTGCCGCGGCGCATCGCCTCCACGAGAGGCCATCGGCTCGGCTCCCACGAGGCGACGCGCTCCACTTCGATCGCGGGCGGGATTTCGTCGGTCAGCGTGGGGTCGGTCGCCGTGAAGCGCCCGTGGCGCACGGTGATCACCGTCGGCTGCCACCCGCACGCCGGAAGGTAGCGGGCAAACTTGAGAGCGCGCTGTACACCCGGCCCCCCGGCCGGAGGAAAGTAGTAGGCGATCAGCAGCAGGCGTTTCACGGCATCATGCCGGCGGGGCGTCTCGCGCCGCGCACCCCTCCGTGCCGGCGCGGTTCACACACGAGCCGAGAGTTGTCCCATGACCGCGCCGGCGCCAATCACGGCGGCGCGGCAGACGAGGAAGAACGGCGAAAGGCACGCGGCAACCGGATCGAACCGCCAGGAGTGTGCGACGAAGCTGACGCACGTCGCCAGCAACGCGAGCACCGACGCAAGGGCAACTCCCGCGCCGATCCGGGGCGCGGCCACCGCGATCACGCAGCCCATCCCCGCGAGCGCGAGGAAACCCGCCTGCAGCTTGAGCGTCTGCGGTGTGTACGTGTCCTTCGCCAGCTTGTCGGGATAGCGCTTGTACACCACCATGCGCCAGTAGCCGCGCCAGTACTTCACGCGCAGGTACTTCTTCAGCGACGCCGGATGTTGGTGGTACACGAGCGCGCGCCGCACGAACACCATGCGCGCGCCCGTCGCCGCGAGACGATACGAGAGATCGGTGTCCTCATTGTTCGCCATCGGGAATGCAGGGTCGAAGCCGCCGAGTGCGCGAAACGTCGCGGTCCGGAAGGCGGCCGAGTAGGTGTCGATCATGTCGATCGACGTATGGCGGTCGAGCATCGTGTACCGCTCTTCGAACTCGAGTTGCGCGAAGCGTGCGGTGAGCGAGCGCTGGCGGGTGAGATAAGCGCCCTTGGCCGCTTGCACGGTGGGATCCGCGAACACGTCGGTCATCTCGGCCAGCCAGGTCGGCGTTGGCTCGCAATCCGCGTCGGTGAAGAGCAGGAGGGTGCCCTGTGCCAGGCTGGCGCCGTGGTTGCGGGCCGCCGCAGGACCTTGGTTCTCCTGCCGGATGACGCGCACACCGTGAGCGCTGGCGCGCGCAGCCGTGTCATCGCGGGATCCGTCATCCACGACGATCACTTCGTAGCGGTCGCGCGCGACGGTCTGATGCAACAGCGCGTGCAGGCAGGCATCGATGGTGCCCGACGCGTTGTACGCGGGAATGACGATCGAGAAGTCGAGGGAAGAGCTCAACGCACTATTCGTCGAGTTTCACCGCTACCGAGCCGACGACGGCGGCCGGCTCACGCCCCGATGCAGGGTACGTGTCCGCGTAGGACGTCACCGGGGAGACCACCGGCGGCGTGTGACGCGATGCGCGGTTCGCGATGCGCACGGACAGACGGCGTGCAGCGGCCATCGAATCGCGCAGCACGAGCGCGATGGTCTGCAGCACGACCTTGCAGTCGAGAGCGAACGACGCGTGTTCGATGTAGTAGAAGTCGTACTGGAGGTTTTCGTGGATCAGCTCGTAGCGCGCCGGGCTGATCTGCCACAATCCGGTGAGCCCGGGCTTGACGATCAGGCGCCGCCGCTGTTCCGGCGTGTACTGCGCCACCAGGAACGGCATCTCCGGCCGCGGGCCGACGATACTCATGTCGCCGAGCAACACGTTGATCAACTGGGGCAACTCGTCCACCGACGACGGCCGCAGGAAGCGGCCGATCTGCGTGATGCGCGGGTCTTCGTCCGAGGTCGGCGTGAGCGCATATGCCGGCGCATCGACGTACATCGAGCGGAACTTGAACAGCGTGAACTCGGTCCCATCCTTCCCGATGCGCACCTGACGGAAGAACACCGGACCGGCCGAGGTCAGCTTCACCACGAGCGCGACCACCAGCAGCAGCGGCGAGAGGGCAAGCAGCAGCATCCCGGAGAACACGATGTCGAACGCGCGCTTCGAGATGCGGTACGCGGGGGACACGGGGCGGATGCGGAGCGTTGCAGCCATTCGGAAATGATTCTCCCGCTCGTGAACGGTCGGAAAGCTGGGCAACCGGGATACTCAGGGCGCCGCGGTACGACCCGCGGCGAGCTTTCGTTGAACGAAACGGTAGGGAGCAGGTCACCGCAACCCTGGGGGACCGAGAGCGAGGAGCTTCAGGTCCCGTTGCGCTACAGGTGTCGGCGGATGACCGCACACGCAGACTAGCACGCGCGCCGCCGCGTGGTCAAGCGAGCCGCGTGCCGGAATCGGGGGTATCGGCCAGCCCGGCACACTGAAGCGAAACTGCTGAGTATCGCGGCTCGGCCATCGTCCCTCTATGCCGCCGCACGCCGCGGCAGCAATCCCATCCCCCATGCCGCCACGCCGTAGGATACCGCCGCGCAGGCGGCCGCCGCGGGCAGCGGCCAGGCGGAGCTCATCCACAATGCCCCCGCGAGGATCCCCGCGGCCGCCGCGGGGCGCAGCACGACCGCGCCGAGATGCTGGAGGCCGATTTCCCGCCACACGATCCACGCTTCCACGAGCAGGATGAGCGCTTCGGACGCAAACGTCGCCCACGCCGCGCCGACGATCCCCCACTGCGGGATCCACCACAGGTTCAGTAGCAGATTGGTGGGTACCGCACAGGCGACCGCGATGGCCGGCACCCGCTGCCGGCCGCCGGCGATCAAGGTGTGCCCGAGGACCGCGCTCCAGCAGTACAAGGTCAGCGTCCAGACCACCACCCGTGCTGCCGGAACCGCCGGCTCGAATCCCGATCCGAACAGCAGGCGGATAACCTCGTCCGTGCGCACCGAGAGGAAGAGGGAAAGCGGCACGCTCACGGCAAGACACGCGGACAGGGTCCGCCGCACCAAGCGATGAAACGCCTCGGGCGCCGTCTCGCGCAGCGCCGCGGCTGCCGGCAAGTATGCCTGCGTCAGGCTGCCGGGAAGGAAGACGAACATCTCGAAGAGCCGGTACGCGGCGCCGTAGTATCCCACCGCCTCGGTCTGGGTCAGAGCCTGCAGGATCACCACGTCCTGCCGGAAGTAGAGCTGCCCCAGCACACCCAGCAGGAAGAGCGGGGTCGCCGCGCGCGCCAACTCCCCCACCCGCTCGAATCTCCACCGCACCCGCTCCGTCACGTGCGTGCCGAGCACCCACACGCCGGCCGCCACGGCGGCAAGCAGCGCGCCGGCGGTCCACCCAGCCGCGACCCACACCAGGGAGTGAGTCGCCAGCAACGCGATCAGCGCGAGTCCGCTCGACAGCGCGCGTTCGGCCAGTGTGAGCGCTGCATCGAGGTGCAATTGTTGGCGCGCCCGGAACACGGCGCGGAACGACTCGCCCACCATGCTGGCGAGCGGCGCCACCCCGAGGACGCAGACGAACAGGGGCGCGCCCATCGTGCGCTGCGCCCACGCCAGCGGCGCCAGTCCAAGCAGGGCGATCCCGACCAGCGCGAAGCGCAGCGGCAGCAGGCGTCCGAGCAGATCGCCGGCCGCGTGCGGATCGCGGGCGACCTCCCGGGTGAACAGCGTGCTGAGTCCCCAATTGAAGACGGTGGCGTAGACGGTCACCACACCGAGACCGTAGGTCCAGGCGCCGAATCCCCGGCTCAGCAACTCGCGCGACAGCACGGCATAGAAGCCGAGGTTGAACAGCTTGATGACCAACTCGGCGCCGATCAGGACTCCTGTGTTGCGCGCGAGCCGCGCGCCGGCGCCGGCTTCGTTCACGCCGCCGTCCCCCTCACGATCGGGCAGAGTCCGCCGGACGCCACCACGCGATGAGCGTCGTGCCGCCGATGACGAAGGCAAAGTAGGGCGCCCAGAAGTCGATGTTGAGCATCCACGTGGTCGTCGCCTTCATCAGCAGATAGAGGAAGCCGCCCGCCCATCCGAGCATCACGCCGCGAATTTCGTCGGTCGGGGCGCGGAGGTAGGCGCGCAAATGCGTGCCGCCCCACGAGGCCAGGAAGAAGGCGAAGCAGAGAAAGCCCACCGCGCCGGTCTTGGACAGCACGTAGAGGTAGCTATTGTGGCAGTAGTTGTAGGTGTACCAGCCGTAGGGCGGCAGATAGAAGTGATTGAGGTGCCCGAGTCCCGCCCCGAACACCGGATGTGCGCGGAACGTCCGGTACGCATCGTTCCACTCGAGCAATCGCTGCGCGATGGACAGGTCGACGTTTTCGAGCGAGATCGACTTGGTCCGCTCCACGAATGACTGCTGGAGCGGAATCCCGATGGCCTGCAACACGACGATCATGGCGCCCACCGACACGACGGCGAACACGAAGGTCTCGATCATGCGGCGCCGCGAGCGCAGGCCGACCAGAAGGAGCATCGCCACGAAACCGAGACCGAGCGCAAGGTAGGTGCCGCGCGAGTACGTGAGGAAACACGCGATGACTTGGATGAGCACCGAGAGGAAGAGCAGCCCGCGTCGCTCCGGCCGCGCGTCCAGGACGAGCATTCCGAGCGCCGACAGCAATGCCAGCGGATACACGATTTCGCTCGGACCGATGAGGCGCGCGAACTGCAGATTCAGACCGTAGATGTGAAAGCCCGGCCCGGTGAGCGAGCGGACGATCCCCCACACGCCGCCGACCATCCCGGCGTAGATCCCCACCCAGGCGAACCGCACGACGCGTTCCGGACTACCGAGCAGGCAGGGCGTGAGGAGCGCGCACGAATAGTAGGCGAAGGGCCGCAGGTCGAAGAAGACATTCGCCCGTGCATTCCCCGAGGCGAGTCCGTGCAGCGCCATCCCGGTCATCACGACGGTCTGGAATGCGGCCGGCCAGAACAGCCGCACGCCGGGCGTCCACGCAAGCGGGCGGCCGATCGCGGCACGCACCGCCAGCCCTGCAAGCGCGAGGACGATGAGCCAGTCGGCGGGATACCAGTTGAAGCCGAGCAACCGGACGACGAACGGATCGAGCGCGTAATACCAGACGCCCATGACCAAGCAGGCCAGCGCGAGCGGCAGAACATCGGGACGCGCCAACATCAGCGCCGCCAGCAGCAGGGACGCCGTGGCCGCGATGCCGGCCGCCGGTGACACCGTCGCGGCCAGGATCACGCTCAGAAGCAGTCCGAACCCGCATGTCGCCGGCCATCCGGTGAGCCGGCGGACCGTCTGCGTGCGCGCGAGCGCCGCCGCACCGCCCACGGTCATGCGCTACGCGCGTCCCTTGGCGTCGCGCGCCTCCAACACGAAGGCAAGCATGATGCCCCACACCACACTGAGGGCGGCGGCGGTCAGCACGACCTGCGCGCGCTTTGGCTTCGCACGGCGCTGCGGCGGCACCGCACGATCGATCACATCGACCGTCGGCGTGTCGCGTGCTTCGAGGATGCGCGCTTCTTCGAACTGCGCGGTGAGCAGGGCGAAGAGCTGTTCGTTCACCTTGACGCCGCGGTAGAGGCGGGCCGCCTCGACGCCGGCTTGCGGCACGCGGGCAAGCTGGCGGTCGAGGGCCGCCAGTGCGTTCTCGACCTCACGGACTTCCGGAGCGCCGGCCGCGTAGCTGGCGCGCAGCGCGTCGAGCTTCACCGCAGCCGCCATGCGCTCGGCCACCAGACGGGCCGACGCGTCCATGCCTTCCGACATGCCTGCGCCCAGGAACCCCGACTTGTGCGTGCTCTCGTAATCCGCCAGCGCGCGCTCGGCGAGCGCAAGCGAATCCGCCGTCTGGCGCAACCGCTTCTCGGTGAAGACGCGCAGGGTGTGCCCCCGCGTGGTGCGGTGTTCACGGTTGAACTCGTCCAGATAGCTCACGTACGAGTTGGCCATGCGGGCCGCGCGTTCGCGGTCGCGGTCTTCGACGGCGATGACGAGCGTCCCCTCGTCGCTGGTGCTGATGCCGGTCCGCTTGCGCAGCGTGCCGATCGCGTCGTCGAGGAACTTCGCCTTGTAGACCTTCTGCAGGTCGTAGTCGTGGATGATGCGCTCGCATACCCAGCGGCTGCGCAGGATCGCCGTGTAGACCTGCGCCGTGGTGGCGGCCCCCGGGAGGCTCACACCCGGAACCTTCACGCCGGCCAGCAAGGAGGTCAGCGACATGCCACCATCCGAATCCTCGGGCGGCATGAGTTCGGTGCGGGCGCGGTACCACGACGGCAGCAGCAGCACCGTGATGACGGTGAGCACGCAGATGACTGCCGACTGCACGGCGATCAGGCGACGGCGGCGCCACACCACGCGCGCGTACGCTTCGATGAGCGCGAGGCCGGACAGTCCGGCGGGAGGATTAGTTTGTGCCATTGGTGTTCCGGATCACGAGGTAGACGGTGGCGAGTTGCGCGGCGATACCGACGATGTCGCGCAAGCGCGCCCACGACTGCGTGCGCGGCTTCGCGAACACCCAGACGACGTCGCCTTGCTCGAGCGGCGAACCGTCCTGCCCTTCGACGGTGTGCCAGCCACGCGGCTTGCTGACCCGCACGTGCCCGCGGTCCGCGTGGCGCGTATAGCCGCCCGCCATCTCGACGTAGTCGGAGATTGCCTTGCCGGGCGTGAAGGGAAACAGGCCGGGGCGCCGCACTTCACCTGCCAGACGCAGTTGCTGTGCGGCCCGGGCGATTTCCACGCGGTCGCCGTCGCGCAGGACCGTGTTGCGTGCGCCGGGCTCCCGCACGAGGTCGACGGTGAAGCGGCCGGCGCGGCCGGCGGCCACCAACCGCGTCAACTCGAGGTCGCTGTCGCGCAGGCGCGCCGGATCGAGGCGCTGCAAGCCGTACACTTCGTCGTTGGCCGGCGACGCCAGCTCCCGCCGGTCGATGTTGATGGTCGAACTATCGGCGAAGGACGTCATGCCACCCGCTCGCGCCAGCACACTGGCCAATGTTTCGCCGGTGTGCAGCGCGTACGGTCCGGCGAGATTGACTTCCCCGGACACGTTCACCACCTCGGTGCGAGCGTAGTTGGTGGGACGCCGCACGTAGAGACGGTCGCCGTCGCCAATCGCCTGGGCGCGGCCGGCGGCCGAGGTCAAGTCCAGCGGCAGCGGTCCGTGCACCGTCTGGCCGTCGAAGCGATAGAACTCGCAGGTCGCCAGCTCCGCGCCCGGGAAGGCGCCGCCGGCGAGTTGCAGAGCGAGTTCGGCGGTATCGCCAGGCATGAGGTCGTAGGTGCCCGGCGCGCCTACCGCGCCGTCGACCAGGAACACCGCGCCGCGAGCCGGCACGACGACGACGTCGCCTTCGCGCACGAAAGGATTCCGGGCGAGGAATCCTGCCGCGGTGAACCCGGCGACATCCGCGAGTTCGACCGAGCCGTCGGCATGTTCGACGCGTATCCCGCGGCGTGCGGCGCGTTCGCCGAAGCCGCCGGCGCGGTCGATCACCTCCGAGACGCGCAGTGTCGCCGCGGCGCGCACTGCCTGCGGGCGCTGCACCATGCCGGTCACGAAGACCTTGAAGCGCCGCACGCCGAGCAATTCGACGAAGACATCGCTGTCGCGCACGTGGGAGCGGACGGCGCGCTCGAGGCGTTCGCGCGCCACGCGCAGCGACAATCCGCCGACATCGATCGCGCCGGCGCCCGGCACCAGCACGCGGCCCTCCGGGGTGACCATCAACGTGCGGGTGGTGTTGACGCGTCCCCAGATGGTGACCTGCAGACGGTCGCCCGACCCGACGCGGTAGGTATCGGCGTTCACCGGGGCGTCGGCGACATCGTCGACCGGCGGCGCGACGCTCGCCTTGATCGAGTCCGCCATGGCGGGTGTCATCGGCGCGCTCGCCCGCGGATCTTGCGCGGCGGCGGGCAGTGCTCCGGCGGCACACACCGCCACGATCAGTCCGCGAAGCACGCGGCTCCGCGACACACGACCTCTCATCCTTGTCCCCTCATCCGTGGTGCGGGCGCGTGCGCTCGTCGAGACGGCGTCCGTATGTCGTCTCGTAATACTCGCGGAACTCCCCACTGCGAATCGGCCCCCACCAGGCCTCGTTTTCGACGTACCAGCGCACGGTGTGGCGCAGGCCGGCGTCGAAATCGTTGCGTGGCATCCAGCCGGTGCGCGTGCGCAGTTTGGTGTCGTCGATGGCGTAGCGGCGGTCGTGCCCCGGCCGGTCGGTCACGTGCTGGAGCAACGACGCCGGCTTGCCGACCGCCTCGAGGAGCGCCGCGGCGATGTCGAGCACGGACCGCTCGGTGCGCCCCGCGACATTGAACACCTCGCCTTCGGCGTCGGGCAGCTGCAACACGGTGAGCAGCGCCTGGGCGTGATCGTCGA
Organism: Candidatus Eiseniibacteriota bacterium; assembly: GCA_044229145.1. Taxonomy (GTDB): domain Bacteria; phylum Eisenbacteria; class RBG-16-71-46; order CAZEPH01; family CAZEPH01; genus JBKJUD01. The sequence goes on from JBGATO010000024.1 coordinate 53,265, forward strand.
CATGAATCCAATCGCGGACGTTGCGCCCCGTGCCATACACCGGCAGCGGCTGATCGTGCAACGCATTCGTGACGAACAGCGGAATCATCTTCTCGGGGTACTGGAATGGCCCGTAGTTGTTCGAGCACCGCGTGATGACCACCGGGACGCCGTAGGTGGCGAAGTACGAGTACGCGAGACGCTCTCCCCCGGCCTTGCTCGCCGCGTAGGGATTGCGCGGCACCAGCGGCGCCTCCTCCGTGGCGGCACCTTCCATCACTTCGCCGTACACTTCGTCGGTGGAGATGTGCAGGAAGCGCTGGAGGCCGACGCGGCGCGCCTCCTCGAGCAGCACGTACACGCCGTACATGTCGGTCTGGATGAATCCGCCGGCATCGCCGATCGAGCGATCGACGTGGGTCTCCGCGGCGAAATTGACGACGTGCGTGCAGCCGGCCATCGCCGCGGCGACATCGGCGGGCGAGCAGATGTCGCCCTGCAGGAACCGATAACGCGGGTTCCCGTCGATGCCTTGGAATCGCAACGTGGCCGGGTTGCCCGCGTAGGTCAGCTTGTCGAGCACGGTGACGCGCACGTCGGCGTGCTGCCGCAGCAGTTCGCGCGTGAACGTCGACCCGATGAAACCGGCGCCCCCGGTCAC
>JBGATO010000138.1:0-6609 GCA_044229145.1 Candidatus Eiseniibacteriota bacterium
GTTGCCGGCATCGATGTCTCCGACTCGCTGTTCACGGTGCAAGCGTCGATCGCGCTGCTCGGGCTCAGCGTGGCGCAGGCGCCGAGTGGCAGCGGCGTCGAGGTGTCGTGGAATACGAACCCCGGACCAGCGGATCTCGCCGGCTACACGCTGGAGCGTGCCGCCGAGACGACGGGCGATGCGCCGTCGCGCGGCGACGAGATCGACGCGACCCGCTGGATCATCGTCGCCGAGCGCACGACGGCGACGCACGTCGTCGATGTCGACGGCACGACCGCCTCGCGCTATCGCCTCACCGCGATCAACGGCCTCGGCGAAGCGCTGGTACTCGGCGAAACGACCGCCGCGCCGCTTACACCACTCAGCGCCGGCCCGCTGCCGTACCGCGGCGGCGAGCTCACGGTGCACTTCGCGAGCGTCGGCGACATCGGCGGCACCGCCGCGCCGGTGCACGTCGGCGTGTACGACGCGCAAGGCCGCCTGATCCGCACGCTCGTCGACCGCGCCTTCGGGCCCGGCATGCAAACGACGCGTTGGGACGGCCGCGACACGAGCGGGCGCGACGTGCCGCGCGGGCTCTACGCGCTGCGCGCCTCGACCACCGGCCGGGTCACCACCCAGAAGCTCGTCGTGCTCCGCTAGCGAAACCGCGCCGGGGGCGGTCACCACGCCGCCGCCTCCGGCGCCCCATAACGTCAGCCTATGGCAGACATAGCGACGACCCACAGACACACCGCGCCGCCGCGCCGGTAGCGTCAGTGTCGTCAGTGTCGTCCTCGCGACGGCCGCAGTCTCTCCGCCCCCTCGGCGGTCTCCCGCAAGCTCCGGAGGTGCTCCATGTCACACCGCACCATGCGGTGCACTCGCATCGCATCCCTGTGCCTCGTGCTCCTCGCCGCCGCGCTCCTGAGTGGCCAAGCTGCCGCCTTCAGCACCCGGACGATCGCCGACTGGACGTTCCCCGTGGGAAACCAAGGGACGGCATCGCTGGTCAACCTCGGTGACTTCAATGGCGATGGCTTCCCCGATTTCGCGGTGGGCGAGCCCGGGTTCAACTCGACCACGGGCCGCGTGCGCCTGTTTCTCGGCGGGCCGCTCGCCGACACCACCGCCGATCTGACACTGACCGCGCCAACGACTGGCGAGCGGTTCGGAACAGTCATCGGCGCGGCCGGCGATGTGAACGGCGACGGATTTGCCGATGCAATCGTCGGCGTCAACTCCGGCGGGCATGCGTACCTGTTCTTCGGCGGGCAGTCGCTCAACGGCACCGTGGATCTCACCTACACCGGCGTGTCGTCCGAAGGATTCGGCGCCAACGCCGTGATCGGCATCGGCGACTTCAACGACGATGGCTTCGACGACATCGGGATCGGCGCGCCCCTGACGTCCGGCTCCGCCTTCGGCCGATTCGACATCTTCCTCGGCGGCAGCGTCCCGAACAATGCTGCCGACGGCGGAGTCTCCGTGGGTGTCATCAACGGTCACCTAGGAGAGACCGCCGCCGCGCTCGGCGACTTCAACGGCGACGGCATCGACGACTTCGCGGTGGGTGGACCCGACCAAGACCGCGTCTACATCGTGATGGGGTACCGCACGTCCTTCATCTCGGCAGTGTCAGCGTCGAGTCTTCTCGGCGAAGTCGGATCGGCGTATGGGATCGAGGTGGAGGGCGTCGGCGACGTCAACGGCGACGGGCGGCGCGATCTCGCCGTGGGGGCGTCGCTCGACTCGGTCGGCACCGATCTGGGCGCCGGCAAGGCCTTCATCTACGCCGGGAACACGGCGAACGATCTGAATGCCTTCTCCGTGTTGCTCGGCAGGTCGTTCCAATTCGGCGCCAACATCGAAGCTCTGGGCGATGTGAACGGCGACGGGTTCGCCGATATCGCCGGCTTCGAGCCGCAAGTTGCCGGCAACGGCCTCGTCTTCCTCGGCGGTGCGCAGGGCATGTCGTTCGCCGGATTGCTGCCGGCTGGTCCGGCTCCCAACCCGGCTGGCGGACTCGCCGCAGGCGCTGCCGCGACGATGGGAGATTGGAATGGCGATGGCCTCGCCGATCTCGCGCTCGGGTGGTCGGCAAGCGGCGGCGAAGGCGCCATGCGCGCCGTCTCGGTCTTCCAGTACCGGTTGCTCGCGCCTCGCCTCGGCGATACGTGGACCGCCGGCGGCACGGGCGTCGTCTCGTGGTGGGGACACGACCCGGCCGACATCGAGTTCTCCGCCGATGGCGGCTCGACGTGGACGACCGTGGTCCACGGCGCCGGCGGCGCGGAGGAGAATAGCGTGGCGATCACGGTGCCGAACGCGCCCGGGTCGCGGTGCATGGTCCGCCTCGTCGAGAGCGGCTTCGCGGAGAGCGCCGGGCGCACAGTACAGATGCAGGGCACCTTCAGCGTGCGCGCATTGCCGGCGCCGGCCGCGGTTCTCACGCGTGCGCCGCTCAGCGTCAGCGGCACGACGGGTGGCGAAGCGCTCGGCTTCTCGGTGGCGAGCGCGGGCGACGTCAACGGCGATGGCTACCCTGATGCGATCGTCGGCGCGCCGAACAACTCGAGCGGTGGCTCCGCGGCCGGCCGCGCCACGATCTACTTCGGCGGCCCGACGCAAGACGCCATCGCCGATGTCGTTCTGACCGGCGTGGCCGGCGAACAACTCGGCACCGCGGTCGCCGCCGCCGGCGACGTCAATGGCGACGGCTTCGGTGATGTCATCGTCGGCGCGCCGTTCAACGACACCGGCTTCACCGACGCAGGCCGCGCATACATCTACTTTGGCGGCGCGAACATGAACTTTACCGCGGACGTGACGCTCAGCGGCGTCGAGACCTTCGAGGAGATCGGCTTCGCAGTAGCCGGCATCGGCGATGTCAACCACGACGGCTTCGCCGACGTCGCGGTGGGCGCGCCGTTCAGCAACCAGGTTGCCACCGACGCCGGCCGCGTCTACATCCTCTTCGGCGGCGCGGCGATGAACAACGTGGTCGACGTCACGCTGTCCGGCACCGCGGCGAACGAGCGCTTCGGCAGCGCGGTGTGCGGCGTCGGCGATTTCGATCGCGACGGCGTCGACGATGTGCTCGTGGGATCGTCCAACTGGGGCACCGCATCGCTCACCGGCGCCGGCCGATGGTCGCTGTTCCGCGGCGGGCAGTCGATGGACGCGGTCGCCGACAAGACGGTGAATGGCAAGGCGACCTGGGCGCTGGGCTCGGCCGTCGCGGCCGCCGATGTCAGCGGCGACGGCGCCCCCGACCTGATCGTCGGCGCGCCAAACGCCGATGTCAGCGGGACCAACACCGGCTCGGTCTTCGTGTACTTCGGCGGCGCGGGGGCGGACACGCTGCCAGACTTCGAGGTGCACGGCGCGGTGACCTCGGACAACCTGGGATCCGCGGTCGCTGGCGCCGGTGATGTCAATGGCGACGGCATCGCCGATCTGCTCATCGGCGTGCCGTCCGCCGATCCTGCCGGGGTCAACAGCGCCGGCCGCGCGCAGGTACACTTCGGCGGCCGCCTCAGCGCCGCGCCGGACGTGACGATCGAGGGCACCGGCACCTTCGAGGATCTCGGCAAGTCGGTGGCCGGCCTCGGCGACTGGCAGGGCGATGGGTTCGACGACTTGCTGATCGCGTCGCCGGACGCCGACACGCCGACCGTCGATGCGGGGCGCGTGAAGTGGGTGATGGCGTCGCGTTACCTGGTGCAAGTGCCCAACGGCGCGGAAACCTGGAACGTCGGCGTGTTGGAGACGGTGAAGTGGCTCGGCGCAGAGCCAGCGGACGTGTGGCTGTCCGATGACGGCGGCACGTCGTGGACGCTGCTGGCGGAGCGCGCGGGTGGTGCGGCGGCGAACACGATCCAGGTGCGCGTGCCGCACCAGCCGACGCGGTTCGCCCGCATCAAGCTGACGCCGTCGTTGAGCGGCGCGAACGGCTTCGACACCACCGACTCGCTGTTCACGATCCAAGCGTCGATCGCGCTGCTGGGTTTGAGCGTCGCGCAAGCGCCGAGCGGCCCTGGCGTCGAGGTGTCGTGGAACACCAACCCCGGTCCGGCGGACCTCGCCGGCTACACGCTCGAACGCGCGGCCGATGCCTCCGGCGATGCGCCGTCGCGCGGCGGCGAGATCGATGCGACGCGCTGGATCACCGTCGCCGAGCGCACGACGGCGACGCGCGTCATCGACGCCGACGGCACGACATCGTCGCGCTACCGCCTCACCGCCATCAACGGCCTCGGCGAAGCGCTCGTCCTCGGTGAAACCAACGCTGTGCCGCTCACGCCGCTGAGCGCCGGTCCGCTGCCGTATCGCGGCGGAGACCTCACCGTGCGCTTCGCCACCGCGGGTGGCCTCGGCGGCACGACGGCGCGGGCGCACGTCGGCCTCTACGACGCCCGCGGCCGCCTCGTTCGCACCCTCGTCGACCGCGCCTTCGGGCCCGGCATGCAGAGCGTGCGATGGGATGGACGCGACGAACGCGGCAGTGCCCTGCCGCGTGGCATCTACACGGTGCGCGCCACGAGCGCGGCCCAGACGACGACCCTCAAACTGGTGGTGCTGCCATGACGCTTCTGCAACGCGCGGCCTTCGCGGCTTCCGCCCTCGCCACCCTCGCCTGCACGGCGCATGCGGCGACCGTCTCCAACATCTACGCGCTGGTGACCACCGGCGAGGTGTATGCCTCGGCGGACAGCGCCAAGACGTGGCACATCGCGGGCACCTTGCCGATACGCGACGGCATCAGCCTGTACGCCGATCCATTCAACACCGGGATCTTGCTCCTGCTCACTCGCAGCGGCAGCGAGTATTTCTCGTACGACGGTGGAGCAACGTGGTCGGCGACCGGCGCCGCACCGTTCGATGATGCGGTGTCGTCGCACGTCCGCTTCAGCGACGGCTTTCCCTTCGTGCTCACGCAACATGGCACCGCGTACTCGCACAGCGATGACGGTTCGTGGATCGCCGTGGGGAACTTCGCGGCCTCCGATTGCGTGTCGTTGGCAGGCGCGAACGGACTGCATCCACATGTCGCGTTGACGCGTCGCGGCGTGGTGTGGACGAGCAGCAACGACGGCATCGACTGGCGCGCGGAGGGCAGCCTCGGCTACGACAACTGCGTCGGCGTCGTCGCCTACGGCAACATCCATCTCGCGGTGACCGCGACGGGTGAGGTCCTCACCAGCGAGGACGACGGCATCAGCTGGTTCGTGTCGTCGGTGCTCAATCAGAATCACATCGCGGCGATCAACGTGTATGGCTCACTCGTCGTCGTCAGCACGCGCGAGGGCGAAGTGGCGACATCGCCCGACGGCCTGACGTGGACGTGGCGCGGGTCGACGGGGCAACTCGCCGTCACCGCGCTCGGCTCCGATGTGCCGCAGGTGACGGCGGTGACGCCACCGCCGTCGTCCGGCGGCCTGCTCGTGCTCGGGGCGCCCTATCCGAATCCGGCGCGCGGCGCGGCGACGGTGCAATGCACCGTCACGCTGCCGCGGGGCGGGAGCGTCGAGGCGCGGCTGGTCGACGCGCGCGGTCGGACGGTCGCGCGGCAATCGTTGGCACCGGAGGCGGCGGGAGCGCCGCGCATCATTCGGTGGGATACGGCGGCGCTTCCGGCCGGTGTGTTCGCCGCCGAGATCGTGACACGCTCCGGCGCGCGGGCCTCGACACGGTTCGTGCACGTGAGGTAGGCGCCGCTAGCGGGCCGGTGCGCGTCGTTCGGGGGCCGAGGGGGCTCGTGTCGGCGCGGGTGCTGCTTCTGGGCGCCGCGATTTCGCCACCGGTCCGTTACGGCGGCCGCACGCTGGATCAGCGCGTGCTGCGCGGGACGCGGTCGGTTCCCCACACCCCGAGCGGCGGCTCGTCGAACGCACGCCCGACACTTCGCAGCGTGTCGCCCACCGCGGTGATCGCGCGGGTGGGGAGCATGTCGGTGCGCGACACCAGCGCGATGCGGTCGGGGATGGCCGGCAGCGATTCGTGCAAACGCACCAGGCGTCCGGGTGCGCCGTAGGCCGCCACGCGGCGCGGCAACAGGGCGATACCGACGCCGCCGATCGCCAAACTCTTCACCTGCTCCAAGTCTCCACAGACGATCTCGCGCACGCCGAGGATGCCCTCCCCGGCAAGGCGGTCGAGAATCTCCCGCGACTGCGGCAAGCGTTCCGCGTAGATGATCGGGCCTTCCGCGAGGCGAGCCAGCGCGGCGCTGCGCCGCGCTCGTGGCGACAGCGGCGGCTGTGGCGCCGACTCCGCCGCGATCACGACATCCACCGCATCGGCGAACAATCGCGTGATCGTCAGCTCGGGGTGCGGGTGTGGATTGACGACGATGCCGAACTGCACGTCGCGTTCGATCACCGCCTGCCGCACCGCGTCCGACGAAGCATTCCGCAACACGATTTCGACCTGCGGCGCGGTGGCGGCGAGACGGTGCAGCACCGTCGGGAGGAAGTACGAGCCGAGCGATCCGTTGCAGCCGACCACCAGGCGCCCCGTGAGGCCGGGCTGCAAATCGGCGATCTCCGCCTGCACGTTATCGAGCAGTGCGAACGCCGCCCGCGCGTGATCGAATAGCAACGCGCCGGTTTCGGTCAGCACCATGCC
>JBGATO010000025.1:0-51618 GCA_044229145.1 Candidatus Eiseniibacteriota bacterium
GCAAGTACCCGTACCCGTAATTTCCGGCACCGAGCAAGAACGGCTCGGTCCCGTAGTACACGCCGTCGTAGCCGAACGCCTGTTCGCCATCGAGCACGCCGTCGACGAAGATGCGCATCATCGTGCCATCGAACGTGAAGGCGACGTGCGCGGTGGCGCCGACCGGCACCACGGCGGTGGATTGGAAGTCGACGTAGTCGTTCGGCGGCGCGTGCACGAGCAGGAAGTAGAGGCGCTGCGAGCCGGCCGACCATCCCATGTGATAACTGAGCGGCGCGTAGCCGACGGCGCCTTCTTGCGGCTTGGCGCACAGCGTGGCGCCGGCGAGGTCGCCGGTGTTGCCGTAGCCGGGGCCGAGCGGCGCGATGCGCATCTCGATGGTGAAGCGTTGCAGGTGAAGCGCCGGCGCGTCGGCGACACGCACGAAGCCGTAATCGGCGGGCGACGTATTGGAGAGTTGCGCCGCTTGCGGATCGGCGGCGGCGGCACGCACAGGAGACAAGAACGCACAGCACAACGCACACACGGCGAGAGCACGCAACATGGCGAACCTCCGGAGCACTGGGGCTGGCCTGCGGAGGCGGCGGGCGACCTGGGGGACTTCGCGGGCCCGGCCGCAGGAGGTGGCCGTCCCATCATCCGGAACTTCGCGCGCGGCGACAATCGGCGGCGCATGGCAGCCGCATGGGCATGTGGTGGAGCGCGCCCTGCGACGAAGGGCGGGAGGCGCGACGCCCTCGCGGCGCCGCGCCTCACACGTCAGAACCCGACGACCAGATTCCCCCGCACCGTCACCTGATGATCCGACGCGACACCCTGATCGTCGAACGCCTGCGCGTCCGACCAATCGCGGCGCACGTCGACGCGCACCACACACGAGGGCGACAGCCGGCACTCGGGCGTCAGCGTGACCTCCTTCAGCGTCTGGTCCACGCCGGTGCGCGAGCCGAACACGTCGCGGAACACCTCGCCGCGCGCCGACACCGCGAGCCGCCCGCTGCCGGCCACCCGCGCGTACGCGGCCACACCGCGCCACACCGGCGACACCACAGGCCGCAACGACTCCCCCGTCGGCACGTCGTGATCGCGTCCCCAATCGGCGTTGGCGCCGAGCGTCACGCGCGCCGACGGCTTCCACTGCACGATGACATCCGCCAACGCGCGCATGGTGCCGTCGTCGTGATCCATCTCCGGCCCGAGCAACCCGCCGACGTAGATCGTCCAGCCGGCCGGCGTGAATCCGAACTGCGCGCCGACCGTCTTCGCCGCGTTGTTGTCGACGGCGTTGTCCCAGCCGTTCGCCACCAAGCCGGTGAGCGAGACAGCCGGCGAGAACGTCCACGCCGCCCGCACGCCGGTGTGCGTCGACGGCTCGGCGTAGGTGAACAGGAACGAGTGCGAGCTGGCGTCGTTCCAGCCGTCGTAGCCTTCGATCACCTCGTAGCCGACCGGCGTGATGAACTTGCCGGCGTCGACGTGCAGTTTGTCGTGCGCGCCGCTGAGCGACAGGTACGCCTGCTGCACGTCGAAGTTGCCGGCCACACCGGTGTCGACGTCGCGGAACAACCCGCGCGCCGCGGTCGCCGGCGGCAGCGTGGAGCCGGCGGTGAGATCGAGCCGGAATCCGGCGCCGTCGGCGCTCGAGGCCGGACGCGCCACCACCAACTCGGCGACGTCGAGCCCGAACGAGTTCGCGTGCACGTCGTACGCGCGGAACGCGTTCACGCCGCTCGAGGGCCGCGCGAAGTTGTAGTCGGCGGCCACCGACGCGAAACCATGCACGGTCACCGCGTCGTACCAGTGCGGCGCGTCGGCGGCGCGCGCCGCAGACGCCGCGCCGCCGATCGCCAGCATCATCAGCGCGACGCCGCACCGGCGCCGCGTCCTGCCGTCCTTGGCGGGAATTCGCATGTCTAGATCGCCTCCACGTATGCAGTCTCGCCGTGCAGCCCTTCGTCGAGGCCGATGACCTCGAACTCGGGCTTCACGCGCACGGTGGTCACCTTGTCGATGAGCCACAACATGCCGAGAGTAAACCCGAAGGCCCACACGCTCGACAAGCCCACGGCGGCGAGTTGCTTGAGGAAGAACGACGGGTTGCCGGCCAGCAAGCCGTCGACGCCGGCGGGGTTCCAAGCCTTCTGCGCGAACACGCCGAGCAACACGATGCCGAGCGCGCCGCCCACGCCGTGCACGCCCCACACGTCGAGCGCGTCGTCCCAGTGCAGCTTGTTCTTGAGCGCAACGGCGAAGTAGCACACCACGCCGGCGATGATCCCGATCAGCGCGGCGGTACCCATCGACACATAGCCGGCCGCGGGCGTGATGGTGGCGAGTCCGGCCACCGCGCCGGTGAGCAACCCAACGAACTTCGGCTTCTTCGCGCCCATCCACTCGACGACGAGCCACGCCACGGCGGCGAACGACGCGGCGATGTCGGTGTTGAGGAACGCGCTCGCGGTCACCGAGTCCACGCGGAACTCGCTGCCGGCGTTGAAGCCGTACCAGCCGAACCACAGCAGACCGGTGCCCAGCGCGACGAGCGGAATCGAGTGCGGGCCCTTGTCGGCCACCGCGCGCTTGCCGACGAAGAGCACGGACGCGAGCGCGGCCATCCCGGCGATGTTGTGCACAACGATGCCGCCGGCGAAGTCGAGCACGCCCCACTGCTGCAGGATGCCGCCGCCCCAGATCATGTGGACGAACGGGAAGTACACGCACACCAGCCACGCGGTGAGGAACAGCATGTATGACGTGAACGTCACGCGGTTGGCGAACGCGCCGGTGATGAGCGCCGGCGTGATGATCGCGAACATCATCTGATACGCGACGAACACCATGAGCGGAATCGTGTCGTTGGGCGACGGCGTGTCGAGCGTGATGCCGCGCAGGAATGCCTGATCGAAATTGCCGATGACCGGCCCGTGGCCGGAGAAGCACAGCGAGTAGCCGAAGGCGAACCACAAAACCGTCGTCCAACCCATCGACACATACGACTGGATCATGATCCCGAGGACGTTCTTGCGGCCGACCAAGCCGCCGTAGAAGAACGCGAGTCCGGGGGTCATCAACATGACGAGGGAACAACAGAGCAGCATGAATCCGGTATTGCCGGTATCGAGATGCAACATGGTCGACCTCTCAAAGGGGGGGCCAGCGTCTTCGCCCCGTCCGCAGTGGGGGCGAATGTGGTGACGCTAGACCTCGGCGCGCCGCGGCGCCAGTGCGCCGACGGGCGCGGCGCGCATACGACGGGAGGCGCCCTAGGGGATCAACCGGAGTTGCGGCGTGCCAGGCGGCGGAGTCGGCTTGGGCGGCCGTGGGGGCCGCGCGACGTGGCGCGTGACGAAATCCACCGGCGTCAACGCGATGACGCCGAAGCCGCCTTCATCGGCCAGCAGGTGCCGGTCCACGCACACCACCGGCGCGCCGGCGGCCCGCGCGCAGGTGGCGATGTCGCTGTCCTCGGGATGGGTGTCGAACGCCGGCGCGCGGTGATCGCCGGCGGGCGCGCACCACTCGACGGTGGCGCCGTCGCGTCCGGCCTCGACGTCGCACAGGAAGCGATCGAGTTCGTCGGGCCACATGTCGAAGGTCGTGGCGAGATCGCGGTAGTGCGTCATCACTGCGTCGCTCACGCACAACACGACGTCGCCGCGCCGCCACGCCTCGAGCACCTTCGCGGCGCGCACGCCGAAGAACGCGGTGACCACGGCGCTCGGGTGCAACACGCAGCGGGCCGGCGGCCGGCGGGCACTCATCGCGGCTACTTCCCTGCCGTGGCCTTCACGACGCGCACCTGGGACGTCTCGAACACGCCGATCGCGTACCACAGCAGGCGCAGCTCGGGATAGAGCTCCGGCGGGACACGCGCCATGTTGATGGTGAGCTTCTCGGTCAGCGTCGCGACCTCGCCCTTGAGCGTCCAGTCGGCGCTGAACGAGCCGACGCGGTTCGACACCGCGGGCGGACGCTGCACGCCGATGCGATACCCGGCGGGAATGCGAATCGTGTAGTGCTTGGCGATGGTGAACGCGGGCGCCAGGAAACTGAGGTCGAATTCCTTCTCGCGCGATTCGCTGTTCACCATTTGCGACAAGCCGGTCACCGGCCACGCGGTGTAGCCGGAGGGCAGCTGGCCCATCAGCGTGTCGCTCTGCGAGGCACCCCAGCGATCGATCTGAATGGTGAAGCCGGCGTGGAACGGCACGTTGAGGTCCGCCGGATTGCTGACGTCGAAGCTCTCGAACGCCGCGTTTGGCGCGATGAACGTCGAGCGCTTCGAGAAGAACTCGCGGCGCCCGGTCCTCCCCACCGACTTGATCATGATGCGCTCCTGCATTTCGAGCAGGCCGGAGGGCACCGTCTTCATGGTGCCGCGCATGTTGCCCTTCTCGTCGATCGTGAGGTCGGCGTACACGGTTTCGGTGTGCTCGGCGGCACCGGTGAGCGGCACGGTGACGAAGCGCTGGCGCGTGGCGCCGAGCATGAACGCGACGCGGCCTTGCGCCGACCCGCTCACCACGCCGAAGGGCGCGGTCTCGGTGGCGCTGTCGAGCCAAATCTCCTTGCCGGCCGCGGTCTTGGTGACCACGAAGACGTGATTGAACTGGGTCACCGACACGCCGCTGGTGTCCGCCGTCGCGAGCAGGTTGACCCACGCGTAGCGCACCGGGAATCCGCCGGCCCGCAGCATCGCCCCGAGGATGCACGCGTGATCCTTGCCGTCGGCGTACTTGTTCTCCCAGATGGTGGCGGCGTCTTCGGGCACCACACCGGTGACCTGGAAGTTGAACACCTGCCGCGAGGCGAAGGTGATGGTGGTGGCGACCATGTTGTAGAGCACCTTCATCGCCGCTTCGCCGGTCTTGGCGCCGACGGTGGTCTTGGCGAGCGCGACGAGTGCCGGCGTCGGCGTGGACTTGGCGTCGTACTCGCGCCCGAGCCGTTCGCCGAGGGCATCCCACGACGCCATCGACGACAACAACACGCTGTTGCCGTTGTCGAACACGGGCACGGTGGAGTATTCGCCGGCCTTGGCGTTGATCTTCTCCATCGTCCAGCTGTAGGTTCGTTCGCCGCCGCGTGACTCGATGGCGGGTTCCCAGCCTTCGCGCACGCCGGCCAGCGAGAGGTGCACCGTGTCGGGCACGGTGACGGTGCGTTCGAGATGGATGATCGGGTCTTCGTCCTTGAGCGGCACGCGCACCTCGAACGTGCCGGGGACCAGCGGCGCCTGGCGCTGGATCACGTACTGATATTCGAGCACGGTGCCGGGCACCGGGTCGGGCAGCACGTACGCGTACTGGCGGAGGTTGTGATAGAAGGGAAACTTCTGCGCGGATTGGACCAGCGTGTCCTTGAGCGCGGAGGCGCCGTAGCTGACGTACTTGCCGTCGGGCTGGCGGATGCCGGCGAACTCCATCTTCACCTGGTCGATGAGCGCGTTGTACTGGAAGTAGACCATGCGGTACTTCACGCGGCCGTAGGGCGTCTGGACGCGCACGGCCTTGTGCACGCGGATGGTCTGCGAGCCGTCGGGCCACAGCCGGACGGTTTCTTCGTCGAGCAGGATCACCGCGTGCTTGTTCGACGACATGCTGGTGTCGGCGTCGGCGACGTCGTTGTACTGCAACGCGCGCGGCGACAAGCCGGCCACCGGTGTCTCGCGCGCCAGGGCCGGCGCCCGCATGCCCGCGCCGGCGCCGAGCGCCAGGGCGACGAGCCCACCCACGACCATTCGCGACAGGGTCACGCACTCTCCTTCTTCGTCGATGTCCGAGGACGCGGCCCGCGCCGCGAACCGCCGATGCTAACGGAGCCCGCGTCCGCGCTCAACTGTCGCGCGGCGTCTCGCGTGGCGGGTCCGTGCCGAGTTCGGCCGACTTGCGCGACGCCCACCACTCCATCCGCTTGGCGACCTCCTTCTCGAAGCCGAAGCGGCCGGGCGCGTAGAAGGCGCGGCCGCGCAGCTCGTCGGGGAGATATTCCTGCGGTGTGTAGTGATCCGGGCTGTCGTGCGCGTACTTGTAGCCGGAGCCGTAGCCGAGTTGCTCGTGCAGCCGGGTCACCGGGTTGCGCAGGTGCAGCGGCACCGGCGCGGCCGGCGTGGCGCGCGCCGCCTCGAGGGCGGCGCCGAGCGCTGCTTTGACGCCGCCGGACTTGGGCGCGGTAGCCAGATAGATCGTCATTTCGGTGAGCGGCAACAGGCCTTCCGGCTGTCCGAGCATATGGAAGGCGTCGCGGGTGGCCACCGCGATCTGCAGCGCCTGCGGGTCGGCCAGGCCGATGTCCTCGGCGGCCATGGCGATGGCGCGGCGGATGAGCGTCATCGGGTCCTCGCCGGCTTCCACCATGCGCGCCATCCAGTAGAGCGCGCCCTGCGGATCGCTGCCGCGCAGGGACTTGTGATAGGCGGAGAGCAGGTTGAAGTGCTCCTCGCCGGCGCGATCGTAGCGCGGGACGCGCAGTTGCAGCGCCTCGCGCGCGGTCTCGCCGGTGAGCGCGCCGCCCTTGCCGACGTGGACGGCGGCGGCCTCGAGCGCGGTGAGGGCGCGGCGGGCGTCGCCGTCGGCGGCGTCGGCGAGCAGGGAGACGGCATCGTCGTCGACGGCCAATTCCCACGCGCCGAGCCCGCGGTCGCGGTCGGCGAGCGCGGCGCGCAGCACGCCGGCGATGTCCTCGCGCGCCAGCGGCTGCAGCACGAAGACGCGGGTGCGGGACAGGAGCGCCCCATTGATCTCGAAACTCGGCGCCTCCGTCGTCGCGCCGATCAACGTCACCGTCCCCTGTTCGACCAGCGGCAACAGCGAATCCTGCTGGCCCTTGTTGAGGCGATGGATTTCGTCGACGAACATGACGGTCTGGGTGCCGAGCTTGAGCCGCGTCTCGGCCTCGGCGGCGATGGCGCGGATGCGTGGCACGCCCTCGCTCACCGCACTGAACGGCACGAAGGCGCGCTGCGTGGCGCGGGCGAGCAGGAACGCGAGCGTCGTCTTGCCGCAGCCCGGCGGCCCCCACAGGATCAGCGAGCCGAGACGCCCCGTCTCGAGCGCGACGCGCAGCGGTTTGCCGGCGCCGAGCACGTGCTGCTGTCCGGCGAACTCGTCGATGGTGCGCGGCCGCATCCGCGCGGCCAGCGGCTGCACGACATCGCCGGCGGCAAACAGGCTCATCGCGCGTCACCCGCAGCGGCGACGCCACCGAGCACTTGCAGCCACACCTGGCGCCGCCGCGGGCCGTCGAAGTCGCAGAAGAAGATGCCTTGCCAGCGGCCGAGCGCCACGCGGCCCTCGTGCACGAGCAGCGTCGTCGTGCAGCCGGTCATCGCCGACTTGATGTGCGCGTCGGCGTTGCCCTCGGCGTGCCGGAAGCGCGGGCTCTGCGGCACCAGCTCGGCGAAGTGCGCGAGCAGATCGCGCATGACATCGGGATCGTCGTGTTCGTTGACGAGGATGCCGGCGGTGGTGTGCGGCACGTGCAGCGTGCACAGGCCGTCGCGCGCGCCGGTGGCGGCCACCGCGGCTTGCACCTCGCGCGTGATGTCGACGGCTTGCACGCGCTCGCGCGTGACGACCTCGAGAACGGTCACGATGTCGATCCTCCTTCCCGCGCCGCGTCGAACACCACGAGCGCGACGCCGCACAGCGCCACCGCGCCCACCGCGAGCGCAAGCACCGGCGGCCGTTCCCCGAGCACCAGCGCGGCGAGCAGCATCGCCCCGAGCGGTTCGCCGAGCGGAATCGCCGCGACGCTCGCGGTGGGCAGCGTGCCGAGCGCCCAGTTGAGCGAGGTGTGGCCGATGGCCTGCGGCACCACCGCCAGCGCCACCAGCACGGCGGCGGCATGCGGCGTAGTCACCGCGAGCGGCACCCGCGCGGCGAGCACCCACGCGCCGGCCGCCAGCGCCGCGGCGCCGTAGACGGCGGCGGTGAACGGCGCCAGCGGCGCGTGCGCCCGCAATCGCCGCGCGACGAGATAGTAGAGCGCGATCGCGGTGCCGCCGCCAATGGCCAGCAGGTCGCCCGTCCAGCCGTGCGGTCCGCGGCCGCGGGCGTCGAGCACCGCCAGCGCCGACGCGCCGACGAACCCGAGCGCAATGCCGATCGCCGCGCGCCGCTGCGGCACCCGCCGCGTCAGCCACCAGTCGAACAGCGCCGTTTGCACCGGCGCGGTGTTCACCAGCACCACGCTCACCGCAACGCTGGTGCGATGCAACGAGGCGAACCACAGGCCGAAGTGGGCCGCCAGCAGCGCACCGGCCGCCGCCACCACCAGGACGTGCGGCCACAGGCCGCTCGCCGATTCGCGCCGCAGCGCGGCGATCGCGGCCATGAGCGCTGCGGACAACGCGAGCCGCCAGAACGCCGCGGCCTCCGGCGGCACCTCGGGCGCCAGCCGCACCAGCACCGAGGCGCCGGACACGGCCAACAACCCCGCGCCCAGCACCCACGGCGCCGCGCGCCGCGCCTCCGCACTCACCCGCGCGCGTCCGCCCGCACGAACCCCGGCACCCGTTCGCCCGCGGTCAGCGCCTGGACGCGCTCGCGCGGACGCACCACCGCCCATTCGCCGCCCGACACCAGCACCTCGGGCGGCCGCGGCCGCGAGTTGTACGTCGATGCCTGCGTGAAGCCGTAGGCGCCCGCCGTCATGATGGCGAAGAGATCGCCCGGCTCGGCCGGCGGCAGCGCGCGCGCGGCGCCGATGACGTCGGCGCTCTCGCACACCGGCCCGACGACGTCCACGGTGCGCGGCGCGCCCGGCCGCGGCGCCACCGGCTGGATGTGGTGATAGGCATCGTAGAGCGCCGGACGGATCAACTCGGTCATCCCGCCGTCGAGCACGTAGTGGCGCGGGTCGGCGGCCGGCTTGCGGTAGAGCAGCCGGGCCACCAGCGCGCCCGCCTCGGCCACCAGAGCCCGGCCGGGCTCGAGCACCAGCCGGCAGCCAGCCGAGGCGAACGCGCGCGCCAGCGAGGCGCCGAAGTCGGCCAGCGGCGGCACCTCCTCATCGCCGTAGCGCACGCCGAGGCCGCCGCCGACGTCGAGGAACTCCGGCGCCAGCCCGCGCTCGCCCGCTGCCGCGAGGAACGGCAACACCCGCGCCGCCAACTCGGCATGGAGGTCCAGCCGGGTCAGCTGCGAGCCGATATGGACGTGGAACCCGGCCAGCCGGAGCGCCGGCTCGCGCGCGACGGTCTCGAGCGCGGCCGCCACCTCGTCGGGCTGGAGGCCGAACTTGCTCCCCGCGACGCCGGTCGTCAGATGGCGATGCGTGTGGGCGAACAGGTCGGGGTTCAGCCGCAGCGCCACCGGCGCCACCGCGCCGCGCCCACGGGCCACCGCCGCCAGCGCGTGGAGCTCCTCCACCGACTCGACGGTGACCGCCAGGACGCCGGCGGCCAGCGCCGCCTCGTGTTCCTCGGCCGTCTTGCCGACGCCGGCGAACACGATGCGCTCCGCCGGCACCCCGGCGGCCAGGGCGCGGACCAGCTCACCGCCGGAGACGATGTCGGCGCCGGCGCCCTCGGCGGCCAGCGCCGTCAGGATCGCCCGGCAGGCGTTCGCCTTCACCGAGTAGCAGATCAGCGTCCCGGGCCGCGCCAGGGACGCCTCCAGGACGCGGTAGCGCGACAGAACTGCTTGGAGGCTATAGACATAGAAGGGCGTACCGACCTCGGCCGCGATGCGCGGCAAGGGCACGTCCTCGCAATGGAGCACCCCGCCCTGCGGGGTGAACGGGTCCAATGGTCGCGCTCCGGTCATGCGGCCACGGTAGCACGCCGAAACGAGACCCGGCAACACACCTGGCCGGAGCCGTAACCGACGACATTTCCAGCACCTGAGCGCCATGACACAAATGTCGACGGAAATGTCGAGTAACGATTTGACCAGGTCGGGCCGGGAATGGTAAGGTTCGCCACATTCCCGCTTCCTACATGCTCGGACACTGCCGAACGACACGCTAAGGAGGAGTCGATGCGCGTTCTGTTCCTCAATCCCCCGTATCCGCAACGCCACTTCTCGCGGCCGCAGCGCTCGCCGGCAGTGACGAAGAGCGGGACGTTGTACTTCCCGTACTGGCTAGCACACGCGGCTGCGGTAATCGATGAGAAGACGCCGCACGACATGTACTTCATCGACTCGCCGGCCGACGACCTCGACTTCGACCAGACCATGGCGAAGATCCGCGAGTTCAAGCCGGACGTCATGGTGCTCGACACCTCCACCGCGTCGATCTACAACGACGTCAAGGTGGTCGAGGACATCAAGAAGGAGTTCCCGAACTGCTTCGCGCTGCTCGTCGGCACGCACGTCTCGGCGTTGCCGGAGGAGTCGCTGCGGTTGTCCAAGTCGGTGCAGGCGATCGCCCGCCAGGAGTACGACTACATCGTCCGTGACCTGGTGGACTGCCTCGCGTCGAAGGGCGACATCGCCAACGTGAAGGGCCTCACCTACTGGGCCGGCGACGAGGTCAAGCACACGCCGCCGATGCCGTACATCGAGGACCTCGACGAGCTGCCGTTCGTGGCGCACGTCTACAAGAAGTTCCTCAAGATCGAGAACTACTTCAACCCGAACGCGCTGTACCCGATGGTGACCATCATCACCGGCCGTGGCTGCCCGTACCGCTGCACCTTCTGCGTGTACCCGCAGACGCTCACCGGTCACAGCTACCGCCTGCGCTCGGTGCAGAACGTGGTGGACGAGATGGAGATCATCCAGAAGTACTGGCCGCACAACAAGGCCGTGTTCTTCGAGGACGACACCCTCACCGCCGACAAGGCGCGCACCATCGCGCTCTCGCAGGAGATCATCAAGCGCGGCCTCAAGGTTTCCTGGACCTGCAACACGCGCGCGGACCAGGACTACGAGACGCTGCAGTGGATGGCGAAGTCGGGCTGCCGCATGATCTGTACCGGCTTCGAGGCCGGCAACCAGCAGGTGCTGCGCAACATGAAGAAGGGCATCAAGGTCGAAATGATGCACCGCTTCGTGCGCGAGGCCCAGAAGGCCGGCATCATGGTGCACGGCTGCTTCCTCGCCGGCTTGCCGGGCGAGACGAAGGAGACGCTGAAGGAGACGCTCGAACTCGCCAAGTCGCTCAACCCGGACACGGCGCAGTTCTACCCGGTCATGGTGTACCCGGGCACCGAGGCGTACGAGTACTTCAAGCAGCGCGACCAGATCGCCACCAAGACGTTCAACGACTGGGTGACGGCGGACGGTCTGCACAACTCGGTGGTGCGCACCGAGCACCTCACCGAGCGCGAGCTGGTCGAATGGTGCGACGAGGCGCGCCGCGAGTTCTACCTGCGCCCCGAGTACATCGCCTACAAGCTCAAGCAGTCGATCAAGAACCCGGCGGAGTTCCAGCGTAACTTCAAGGGCGCCTCGAAGCTCGCGAAGTACCTGGTCCGCGGCTCGTTCCGCAAGGACGAGAAGGGTCTCGACGCGAAGGCGCCGGCGATGGCCACCGCCGAGCACGACGACCACGGTTCGGGCGGCCTGGTGAACCCGCAGATGCCGAAGTAGGGCATCGCGGCCGCACGCTTCCCCGGCGGGGACTCCTCCTGCGAGTCCCCGCCGGTCTTTTTCCCCTCGACGCCGGCGAGCCCGGCGCGCGGTATCGCCTGACGCCGCACGGCGTTCCTTTACTTTGCGTTCGGGTGGATGGTAGCATCCGCCGTCTTAGACTGAGCCGTCATGTCCGTGGCGCACGCCCTCCGCTCCGGCTCCGGTGCGCGCGGCCACCGTGGACTGCTCGTGCATGCGGTGGCGCTCCGCGCGCGCCGCGCCAAGTCGTCATCCGACTGGAGACCACGTCTCTGTGGAACTGAAGAAGTTTTGGGGCATCCTGGTGCGGCGCCGGATGTGGATCCTCGCCGTCCTGGTGGGCACGGTCCTCGCGACGATGTTCGTGTCCCTCAAGCTGGACAAGGTCTACCTGAGCAAGGCGCGGGTGCGCCTCGAGAAGGCCTCCGAGGCCTCGACGCTGGTGCCGGGTCTGAACCCCGAGTTCGGCGCCTTCCAGAACATCACGCAGAACCCGGCCTACACCGAGGCGACGGCGGTGGGATCGGCCGAGGTGCTCCAGCCGGTCATCGACAAGCTGCACTTGCAGAAGCGCGTCTCGTGGCTCGACCGCACCATCGGCAAGCCGAAGCCGCCGCGCGCGCTGCGTCCGGACGAGTTGGTGAGCGAGTCCTTCCTCACCGGCATCCTGCAAGAGCGCATCGTCAGCGTCGAGATGCTGGCGAACACCGACATCATCGAGATCGCCGGCTACGACACCTCGCTCACCGGCGCGATGACGCTCGCCAACGAAGTCACCGCGAGCTATGTGAACTTCATGCAGCGGCTCAAGCAGTACGAGAGCGAGGAAGGCCTCAAGATGCTCTCGGGCCAGCTCAAGGCGGCGAACGCGGATCTCGCCGAGAAGCAGGCGGCGCTGCGCGCATTCCAGGAACGCCACAACGTCGTCAACCTCGACGAGCAGAGCAAGTCCGCGGTCGAGCAGCTGGCGAACCTGCAGGATCGCCTCACCGAAACCTCGCGCCGGCTCACCACCACGCAAGGCCGTCTGCGCGAACTCACCGCGGACCTCGACAAGCTGCGCGAGCCGCAGCCGGTCACCCAGCAGGTCGAAGGCGATCCGCAAATCCAGAACTTGCTCACGCGGTTGTCGGATCTCAGCGCGCAATTGCAGGCGAAGCTCGCGGTGCAGACGCTCGAGCACCCCGAAGTGCTCGCGCTGCGCCAGCAGATCGACGACACGCGCTCGTCGCTGCAACGTGAAGTGCAGCGCGTGTTCAACATCTCGATCTCGGACCTCAAGGCCGAAGCGACGCAGTTGCGACGCGACATCGACGCGCAGCAGTCCACCATGGGCAACATCCCCGAGCAGGAAGTGCAGCTGGCCAGCCTCCAGCATCAGGTGGACGGCGCGCAGCGCACGGTGCTCGCGTTGCAGGGCAACATGGACGCCGCGCGCGCGGCGCAGGGCCTCAACCTGTCGAACGTGACGGTGTTGCAGTGGGGCATGCTGCCGGACCCGTACAACCCCTACTATCCGAAGCCGGCGCTCTACATCGTCATCGCGATGTTCGTGGGGTTGCTGCTCGGCGCGGGGTTGGCGTTCTTGGTGGACAGCCTCGACCAGTCGTACCGCACGCAGGAGGGCGCGCAGCAGGGCCTGCGCTTGCCGCTCGCGGGACACGTCACCGATCCGGCGGGCGTCGCCAGTTCGCTGCACGGCGCGGCGCTGGCGAACTCGGGCGCACTGGAACTCGGACACAACGCGTCGCGCCTGGTGGGCAGCGGCAAGAGCGTCGTGCTGCTGACGTGCGCGGTGCCCAAGGACGACAAATCGCCGGTGGCCGCGGTGCTCGCCACGGCCCTCGCCCGCCGCGGCGTGAAGACGGTGCTCATCGACCTCGACCCGCGCGTCCAGGCAATGGCGGACGCGACCGCGTCGCCCGGCATGAGCGCGGTGGTGTTCGACGGCGTGGCGCCGCTCGATGCGGTGCGCGCCACCAAGCAGGAGAATCTGTCGTACGTGGCGCTCGGCTCGCGCGGCGCGGATCTGTCGGCGGAGTTGGACTCGCCGCAGGTGGTGCGGGCGCTCCGCGCGTACCGTGAGGCGTTCGACGCGACGCTGGTGAATGGGCCGGCGCTGTTGCCGCACGGCGAAGTGATCGCGCTGACCTCGGCGGTGGATGCCGTGTTGCTGATCGTCGGACTCAATCGCACGCAGGCCCCCACCGCCCTGCATGCCAAGCGGCGCCTGGAGGACGCGAACGCTCCGCTCGCGGGCCTGGTCGTCAGTTCGGCCTAGGCCGGCACGAGGATCGCGATGACCGCACACACGCCGCCGTCGACTGCGTTACCGGCGCGCTCCCGCGGACGCACGCGGCGCGCCGTGGCGGCGGTTCCGGTTCTCCTCACGATCGCCGCACTGCTCGTCTCCTCCCCCGCCTGCCACGCGCAACGTGGCGGCCGCGCGCGCGGCGCCGATCCCGCGGCGATCCAAGCACGCGTTCGCTCGCTGGTCGAGAGCATCGAGGCCCGGCGCAACGCCGGCTACGACGTGACCGCCGCGGAAGCGCTGCTCGACGACCTCCGCGCCGCCCTCGCCCACAAGGACCGCGCCGAAGCCAAGCGCCTCGGCGACGAGATCCGGCGCCGGCTCGCCACCGCTCCGCTGGCCACCGGCGGCATTCCCGCGCCGCCCGCCGAACTGTGGACCGCGCTCCCCGCCGGCGACGTGCCGGAACGCTGGCGCACCACCGACGCGCGCTTCGGGCTGCTGGACTGCTACATGAACGCCTCGCTGCCGGTCGCGCAATCGTGGGTGAAGGGTTCGCGCGCGCAGTGGGTGCGCATCAGCGCGCCGCTGTCCGGCGGCCTCAATTGGGGCAGCGTCGAACGCGATCGCGGCCGCTACGCGTGGGGGAAACCGGACAGCGTCATCGCCCAGATCCGCGCGGCGCGCGTCGAGCCGATGATCACCTTCGGGATCACGAATCCGTGGGACGCCGAGGCGTGCGGCCGCACCCGCGCCACGTACCGGCAGCTCCCGTGCGATCTCGCGGCTTACGAGCGCTTCGTGCGCGCTTCGGTGGAGCGGTACAAGCGCACCGTGCGCGTCTGGCAAGTGTGGAACGAACCGGACGACACCGGACACTGGGCCGATACGCCGGAGCGCTACGCGGATCTGGTGGTGGCCACCGCGCGCGCGGTGAAGGCGGCGGATCCCGGCGCGCGCGTGGTGCTGGCTGGCGTCTACAAGCGCGAGTTCCTCGCGCCGGTGGTGCAGCGGCTCTCCGCGCTGTCGCCCAAGGCGCCGGTGGTGGACGCGTTCGACATCCACTTCTTCGGCGTCGTGCGCAACGCGGGCGTCGAGTTGCAGAATCTGCACAAGACGTATCGCGACCTCGGCGGCGCGGTGGACATGGTGCGCACGGTCACCGCGGGCACGCCGTACGCCGCGACGCCGGTGTGGGCCACCGAAACGGCGACCTACACCGATGCGCCCGCGCAGATGTGGCCGGCGCAGACCGAACGCGACCAAGCGCGCGATCTCGTGCGCCGCTTCTGCTTCGCCTTCGGGCTCGGCGTGAAGCGCGTCGCCTGGGCGTCGCTCGTCGAGTGGACGACCTGGACCGGCAAGGAGGCGAACTTCAATCACGCCGGCCTGGTCCGCAATCCCGCGCACGGACACGGCTCCGGACCGAAGCTGTCGTACTTCGCCTACCAGCACCTGGTGAGCCGCCTCGGTGATTTCACCGCGGTCAGCCGCCTGCCGGCGCCGGACTGGGTCACCGCGCTGCGCTTCACCACCGCGCGCGGGCCGGTCATCGTTGCCTGGTACGACCGCTGGGCCGCCACCTGCCCGGCCACCATCACCGCACGCCTGCCGGTATCCAGTGCTTCCACCGTGACGGTGGAACGCGCGATTCCGGCCAGCGCCCCCTCCCGCGCCACCGCCACCGCCACCTTCGGACGCTCGACGCTTCCGGTGCGCGACCGCGCGATCACGCTCACCCTGGACGACGATCCGGTGTTCGTGCTGCCCGGCCGTTAGCCGGCGCACGGCATCGCCCACGACCGCATGACTGACACGATCCCTGCTGGGTCTCCGACTCCAGACACCGCCACCGCCGGCCGCGCCGCCGGGCGGCGGTTCGCGCGCAACGCCCTCGCCCTCGGCATCGCCCGGGTGTCCGAGATCGCGCTCGCCTTCATCTTCATCCGCATCCTGAACAACCATCTCGGTGCGGTGGTGATGGGCAAGTACTATGCGATCATCGCGCTCATCTTCACGGTGATCATCATCCCCGAGATGGGCATGGACCAGGCGCTGGTGCGCCTCACCAGCCGGCGTCCGGAGAACGCGGCGACCTACCTCGGCGTCGCCATCGTGGTGCGCAACTTCCTCGCGGTGATCGCGGTGGGCGTCATCGCCGCCATCGCGTTCCTCGGGAACTACGACGCCGAGATGCGCACCGCGATCCTGGTCGGCAGCGTGTGGATCCTCAGCGATCTCATGCTGAGCACCAACTACGCGGTGTACCTGGCCTTCGAGAAGACGCATTTCGAAACCATCCTCACGCTGCTGCTCAACGTGCTGATGATTCCGTGCACGCTCTACGCGCTGCGGCACGACGGCGGGCTGGTGGGCGTGTTCATCGCCACCGGCGTGGCGAACGCGGTGATGCTCGAACTCTGTTTCACCATCGGCTTCACGCGCGGCACCCGCATGATCTACGGCCGCATCGACACGCTCTTGCTGCAGCGGCTGACGCCGGGCGGATCGGCGGTGGCATTCACGGTGATCGCCATCTACAACACGGCGTACAACCTGGTGCGCAAGGCGGTGCCGCTGCAGTCGATCCTGGCGCGGCCGCTGCTGCCGATCGCCGCGCGCGCGGTGGATCAGCCGGATCTGCTCAAGATGCTGCACAAGAAGGCGTTCAAGATGCTGCTGTTGGCCAGCGTGCCGGCGTGCGCGATGATCTTCGGCGCCTCGCACCTGCTAGTGCGCATCCTGACCGGCTCACGGTTCGATCAGTTCGCACCGGCGGTGCCGCTCTTGGCGTTCCTCTCGGTGCTGCTGTTGACGTCGTTCGCGTCGTCGTCGATCCGCGTGGTGATGGTGGCGCTCAACATGCAGCGCTTCCTGCTCACGCAGGGACTGGTGATGATCGCCATCAACTTCGTGCTCGACCTCGTGCTCATCCCCTACTTCGGCGCACAGGGCCGCGCGTGGTGGGGACCGGCGGTGGCGTCGCTGCTCGCGGAGATCTACCTGACGGCGGTGCTGCTGTTCGTGGTGAGCCGGCGGGTCGGCGCGTTCCCCGACCTCGGCGACACGCTCAAGATTCTTGCCGGCGGCGGGGCGATGGTGGGCGTGATGTGGGCGCTGCAGCGCGCGCTCGCCGGGCCGGTGGGCACGCTCGGCGGCTTGGCGCTGGCCCCGCTGGTGTTCGCGGCGTGGATCATCGGCACCAAGGCGGTGCGCCGCGAGGAGATCGCATTCTTCCGCAAGCGCGGGGGCGGACCGGGCGGTCAAGGGCCGGGCGCCGCGCGTCGCGCCGCGATGAAGCAGGGAGGCTTGTCATGAGTGCGCCGCAGCCGCAGACGCCGCGCGTCATCTGCATCGGCATGGATGGCGCGACGTTCGACGTCATCAAGCCGTGGGTGGCGGCGGGTCACCTGCCGACCCTCGAGCGGCTGATGGAGGACGGCGCGCACGGCGAATTGCGCTCCACCGTGCAGCCGCTGTCGCCGCCGGCGTGGGCGTCGTTCTACACCGGCGTGAATCCGGGCAAGCACGGCATCTTCAACTTCTACGAGAACAAGCCGGAGACCTACGAGATCCGGATGATCAACTTCAAGCGCTGCCTGTCGCCGACGTTGTGGGCGCATCTGTCACGGCTGCGCAAGCGGGTCCTCGTGGTCAACGTGCCGATGACGTATCCGCCGGAGAAGGTGAACGGCTATTTCGTCGCCGGCTTCGACACGCCGAGCGACGACAGCGAATTCACCTGGCCGCGCGATCTGCGCCAGACGCTGCAGCAGGACTTCGGCTACAAGATCGACTGCTACGTCCGCGAATATCAGGGCCCGGGCATCACGCCCGAAGACACCATGAAGAACTTCTCGCGCGACATCATCGAGGTCGAGAAGATCCGCACCAAGGCGATGCTGGCGCTGCTCGACCGCGAGCGCTTCGACTTCGCCATGTTGACGTTCACGATGACCGACCGCGGCGCGCACCACTTCTTCGGGCCGATGGTGCATCAGGATCCGCAGGTCGGGCACACGCTGCTCGAGATCTACAAGGCGGTGGACGCCGGCATCGCGCAGATCCTCGAGCGCGCCGACGAGCAGACGACGGTGCTGGTGGTGAGCGATCACGGCACCTGCGAATTCAAGCGCGTGTTCTTCCTCAACAACTGGCTGCTCGAGCAGGGCTACCTGACCGACGCGCGGCACGAGGCGGAATCGCAGGGCATTCCGCTCAAGAAGAAGCTGAAGATCGCCGCGGTGATCGCCGCGCGCACGCTGATCCCGCGGCCGCTGCGTGAACTGATCAAGTCGCGCAACGCCGGCCTGCGGCAGCAGCTGCACAAGGACCTCGGGGCCTCGCCCATCCTGTGGCACAGGACGCGCGCGTTCGCCGAGCATCTCTCGGGCAACGTCTTCCTCAACACCAAGGGCGTGTTCGGTCAGGGCATCGTCGAGCCGGGCGCCGAATACGAGGCGCTCGCCGAGGAGATCCGGCAGAAGCTGGCCGCGGTGATCGACCCGGCCACCGGCAAGCCGCTGTGCACGAAGGTGTGGCGCCGTGAAGAACTCTACAGCGGCCCGGCGCTCGCCAAGGCGCCGGACATCCTCATGGAGCTGGCGGACGGCTACGAGGTGGTGAGCGATCTCGCGGAGGGCCCGGCGAGCTTCCGCCGCAAATCGCGCGAGTTGTTCCGCACCGTGGACCGCGGCTATCTGTCCGGCGCGCACACCCACGACGGCATCTTCATCGCCGCCGGACGCGGCGTGAAGCGCGGCGCGACGGTGCGCGGCGCGCACATCGTCGACGTGGTCCCGACGGTGTGCCGCCTGCTCGGCGTCGCACCGATGCCGCACCTCGATGGCGCGCCTCTCGCGGACGCCCTCGATCTCGCCACCCCGGCGCGCCCGCATGCCTGATCGCCCGGCCGCTCCCGGCGCATCGCCGCGCGTCTTCGCCCTTGGGCTGGATGGCGCCACGTTCGACCTGCTCGAACCGTGGTTCGCCGAGGGCAAGCTGCCGACCCTCGCGCGGTTGTATCGCGAGGGCACGCGCGCACGGCTGCAGTCGGTGGTGCCGTATCTTTCGCCGCAAGCGTGGACGTCGTTCATGACCGGGAAGAACCCGGGCAAGCACGCGGTGTGGGACTTCATCGTCCATCTGCCGGACAGCTACGAGATCCAGTTCGCCAACGCGGCGTCGCGGCGCGCGGTGTCGCTGTGGAAGATGCTCGGCGACGCGGGCAAGAAGGTATGCGTCGTCAACGTGCCGATGACGTTCCCGCCCGAGCCGGTCAACGGCTACCTGATCTCCGGCATGGAAGCGCCCGGCGTGTTCGCCAACTTCGCGTATCCGCCGGATCTCTACGCGCGGATGAAGCGCGAACTCGGCGGCTACAACATGCACGGCGACTACTGGATCCAGGGCACGCCGGAGGAGTACCTCACGCGGCTGCACGGCACCATCGCCGATCAAGCCGAGGCGGTGCGCTGGCTGTTGCGCCAGGAGCCGTGGGACTTCTTCATGATGGTGTTCGGGTCCACCGACCGCGTGCAGCATCACTTCTGGGCGCAGATGGACGCGACGCATCCGCGCCACGATCCGCAGGCGCCGGCCGCGCATCGCAGCGCGATCTACGACGTCTACGCGCGGCTCGACGACGAGATCGCGCGCTTCCTCGAGGCGCTGCCGCCGGACACCGTCGTCCTGGTGATGAGCGACCACGGCGCCGGGCCGTACCACAAGATCGTCTACCTCGATCGCTGGCTCGAGTCGCAGGGCTTCCTGCACTACAAGCTGCCGGCGCACAGCGCGGCGTGGAATCCGGCGCGCTGGATGTTCCACGCCACCGAGGAGTTCTATCTGCGGCTGCGCAGCGCGTTGCCGCGCGGCGTCAAGGACTGGCTCAAGTCGAACCTGCCCACCGCGCGTCGCGTCGTCGAGAGCTACCTGCTCACGTCGTCGATCGACTGGGAGAAGACGACCGCGTTCTCGCTCGGCATCGAGTCGACGCGCATCTTCGTCAATCGCGATGGGCGCTTCCCGCACGGCTTCGTCAAGGCGGGCGCGGAGTACGACGCGGTCATCGCGCGGCTGAAAGACGGGCTCCTCGCGCTGCGCGATCCGGACACCGGCGAACCGCTGGTCGAAAACGTCTACCACGCCTCCGAGCTCTACTCCGGGCCGTATCTCGCCGAAGCCGCCGATCTCGTCGTGCAGTGGAAGGGCGATCTCTACATCACGCGCCGCAGCTATGGCCCCGAGGACGCCGATCGCATCGTCGACGACAACCTGATGGTCGGCGAAGTCGGCCGCTTGATGTCGATCCCGCAGACCGGAACGCATCGCCGCGACGGCATCTTCCTGCTGCACGGTCCCGGCGTCGCGGCGAACTGCGATCTCGGCGAGGTCGGCATCATGGACCTCGCGCCGACACTGCTCTTCCTGCTCGGCCAGCCGGTGCCGGAGGACATGGACGGCCACGTGGTGACCGCTGCCTTCAGCGAGGCGTTCCACGCGGCGCGCGGGGCGGTGCAGTTCCGTCCGGGCACCGGATGGGACGCGGGATCCGGGGATCTGTGGACGCCGGCCGAGGACGAGGCGGCTGTCCGCGAGCGCCTGCGGGGGCTGGGCTACATTGAGTGACGCGCGCCCGGTGTCGCTGGTCCTGGTGGATCGCGACGGCACGCTCAACCGGCTGGTGCGCGGCGGCTACGTGACGCGCCCCGAAGATCTCGAGATCCTCGACGGCGCGCTGGAAGCTCTGCGGATGCTGCACGACGCCGGGCTCAAGGTGGCGGTGGTCACCAACCAGTCGTGCATCGGGCGCGGCCTGGTGACGCCGGAGGCGATCGCCCGCGTCCACGCCCGGCTGGCCGAGGAGATTCTCGCTCACGGCGGGCTCGTCCAGGCGATATACTGCTGCCCGCACGCGCCGCAGGACGACTGCGAGTGCCGCAAGCCGCGCCCCGGCCTCTTGCGGCGCGCCCTGCGCGATGCCGGCACCGAACCCGAGGACGCGGTGCTGATCGGGGACGCGCCGGCCGACATGGAGGCCGCCCGCAACGCCGGCATGCGCGCCGTGCAAGTCCTCACCGGCTACGGAGCCGATGCTCCGCCGGGCGACATTCCCGCCGCGGTGCTGCCTGACGTGCGCGCCGCGGCTCAGTGGATCGTGGATCAGTGGACGCGATGACACCGCCTTCCTCCGCCCCGCCTTCGACATGCATGCCCGTCCGTGACCGGATGGGAGGCCTGCTGCGCGCCGCCCTGGCCGCGCCGCAGCGTGTGCAGGCCGGCGTCGAGGACATCTGGCGCCATGCCGTGACGCCTCACGGCACGCCATCGTGGTGGATCATCCTGCTGCTCCTGTTCTCCCCCGCCCTGGCGCTGGCGGGCGGCGGCTACCAGGGATCGTCGCACAACGATCTCACCAGCCTCCTGGTGCCGACGGCGCCGAACATCCTGACGGTCTACATCCCGGCGGCGGCGGTGCTGCTCGTGCTGTACGTCGTCGCGTTCCTGCGCCCGGACATCGGCCTGCTGTTCTACGTCGCGCTGCTGCCGTTCCGTTCGCTGGTGCTGATGAAGGCCGGCGGCGCGGCGATCGTGGCGTCCGACCTCACGGTGTTCCCGATGGTGGCGGGCTGGCTGCTCGGCGGCACGTTCCGTCGCGAACTGCCACGGCTGCCGTTCCGGCGCACCGGACTCGACGCGCCGCTGGTCGCCTTCCTCTTCCTCTGCCAGATCTCCACGTACTGGTCCGTCGGCTACGTGGGCACCTTCTCCAAGGTGCTGCAGTGGATCTACGCGCTCATCCTGTTCTACTCCGGCGTCGAGATGATCAAGAGCCCGAAGCTGGTGCCGTGGATCATGATGTTCTGGAGCTTGGGCGCGCTGGTGAACTCGGGCTCGTCGGTGTTCACCTACCTCACGCTGCACATCCGCTCGGGCGGGCTGAACATCAACTCGCTCGAGACCGCGACGTACATGCTGTTCGGGCTGTCGCTGTCGATGGGCTTCTGGATCGGCGTGCGCGGGCGGTGGGCGCGCATCGTGGTGTTCATCAGTCTCGTCGTCCAACTCGGCGGCTTCATCATCGCCAATTGCCGTGGGCCGATGCTCGGGCTGGCCGTGGGCTTCGTGATCCCGTTCTGCGCCGATCGTGAGGTGCGCAAGCTGGCGGTGTGGGGTCTGGTGGCCGCGCTCGTCGGGTACGGGATCGCCGTAGTCGGCGCGATGATGACGCCGGGAGCCGTGATCCCGAATCCGTTCCTGCGCTTCACGCACGAGAAGCAGCTGTTCGACCTCGGCGAAGTCTACCGGCTCGACATCTGGAACTCGATCCTGCGCTACGTCATTCCGGCGGCGCCGATTCTCGGCGTCGGCGCCGGCAGCCTCGACGGGCTGCTCATGAATTGGGGTCACCGCGCGCTCGGCCCGGAGCACACCGCGCACTCGATGTATCTCGAAGTGCTCGCGGCACTCGGGCCGATCGGCTTCGGCCTCATGATGTGGTTTTGGATCGCCTACATGTGGCGGCTGTGGACGTCCTACCGGCGCATCCAGGACCAGCTGATGCGCGGGATCGTGCTCGGCGGGCTGTGCGCGGCAATCGCGAAGTGCGTGGCAGGATTCAGCTACGGTTTCTTCATCGAAGACCGCTACCAGTGGACGACGCTCGGCATCGTGCTCGGCGTGGCGAAGATCGGCCTCGAGATGCAGGGCGAACGGACACCGATGTCGGACCCTGGCCCGCTGGCGCTCTCGCCGACGCCGGAACTGGAGGTCGAAGAGACGATCCCGCCGTTCGCGCCGGGTGGCGAACCGCTGCCGCGCTACCTCTAGCGCTGGTCTCCAGCGCACGCGGAACGGCCCGGTACGCGAAGGACACTCGCGTTCCGGGCCGTCGTGTTTCGCCCGCGGCGATCGCCGCTTACTGGCGCGTCGCCAGTCCGCCGGACGCCGCCGGCGGCGCACTCAGCGCGTTGAGCGGCACGGCGCGGATGACCACCGGATTGCGCCCGATCTTGAACGTGAGCGTGTTGCCGGTGTCGGCGGTGTAGACGCGCGCCGGGAAGTCCGTCCCGACGTTCACCGAGGCGCCCGAACTCCGCGCCGCCACCAGCGTAGTGACCGCCGCCTGACCGACGTTCGACGACATCTGGATCTTCACCGTCGTGGAGTCGCCACCGCCCTCGCGGTAGAAGTCCCACCACACCACGGCCGCGGTGCGCCCGAGACTGTCCGGCGCGGTGATCACGTGCACGTTGCTGCCGCCTTGCAGCGGCGTCGCCTCGGCGAGCTGTGACCACTTCACCTTGTTCATCCACTGCGCGAGTTGCTGATAGGTCCAGTACGACAGCTTCTTCTGTCCGGTATAGGTCAGCACGCCGGTGTGATTGAAGAAGTTGTTGGTGCCATATCCGCCGAAGCCGCCCGGCGTCGCCGGGTCGGTGTCTTCGGTCTGCGACCACAAGACGACACTGGCGCCATGCACCAGCGGGTACAACAAGCGCTTCACGAGATCCCGCGCCTGCTGCTCCTCGGACACCAACGGGAACGTGCCGCCACCGTTCGGCGCCACCGGCTGCCCGTCGTAGGACGACGTCTCGGTGATCCAGATCGGCTTCGAGCCCGCACTGTGTTGCTGGAGGAGCGACTGGATCTGCGCGAGGATGTCTTTCTCGTCGAAGTAGGCGAACTGGTTCTGCACCGACGTCGTCATGTCCGCCACGCCGAACAGGTGCGTGTCGACGATGTCGTAGAGCGCCGCCGACGCCGTGGCGCTGCCGGTCTGCTGGTCCAGTGCGGTCAGCACGCTCGACAGATACGACGGCGTCATGCCACCGAGCGCCACCTTGCAGTCGGAACACACCGAGTGGATCGCGTCGGACGTCGTCTTCACCAGCCTGGCGTAATTGGCCGGCGTGTCGTTCCAGTAGTAGGCGCCCATCGGCTCGTTGTGCACCTGGAACAGCTTGGTGGTGGACTTCACCGCGTTGACGCCGTTCTTCACGTAGCTGATGTACGCCGCCTCGTCGCACGGATAGCGCGGCGCGGAGGTGTCGCCGCCTCCGCACGTCGCGAGGTCCGTCTTGTTGATCGGGTCGATGGTGATGAGCGACTGCGCGCCGATGCCGGTCATGAACGCGGCGTCGGTCTGGGCCGGGAGATACGGCTGCGGGAAGTTGTTGACCATGTCCCAGCGCAGCGCGCCGCCCCACTGGCCGCCGGCGCCGAAGCGCGTGTACGCCAGGCCGAAGTCCTGATAGATGCCGAGCGTCGGCGTCGTGCTCTTCTGCAGCAGGAAGGGATCGAGGAAGCCGAGCGGAATCGGCCCGTCGAGCCCGGCGCCGCTGCCGCTCGCGCGCACCGTCACCGTGAAGGTTACCGACGAACAGGCGTTCTGCGAGTCGCAGGCCTGGATGGTGAGTGTGTAGGTCCCGACTTGGGCGTCGCCCGGCGTCCACGACACCAGCCCCCCGCTAGTGAGCGTGAAGCCGGTGGGCGCGGATCCGATGACACTCCAGGTGATCGGATCGCCCTGGGCGTCGGTCGCGGAGAGTTGGCGCGAGACCGTCACACCCGCGGTGATCGTGAAGTTCGACACCGGGACGATGGCCGGCGCGGTGTTCCCGGCTCCGCCGCCGCCGCCGCCCCCGCATCCCCACACTCCCACGGCGACCAGGCACACGGCGAGTGCCCGGCCCAGACTCCGCGCGGCCGTCCTGCTGCGCGACCAGCTCCGACGCATGCGATTCCTCCACGAAACGAGAATTGCAGGTCCGTCGGGCCTGCGCGGATGGGGAAATTCCCGGGGAGAATGCCCCGGGTGCCGAACGATGTCCAGAGGCGTACGGCACGGCGACACTGTGGGGGTAGGCAACCCTGAGAGTGATGCCGGGCGCGACAAGTTCCCGCCCCGCGCACGATTGCGCGCGCGCGAGCACCGTGGCGAAGTTCTCACCGCCTGCGAGGCGGGACGGTGGAGAAGCCGCCGCGCCCGTCGGAATTTCGGCCCGCGCGTCACCGGGCCGCACCGCGCCGCGCACCGGCGGCAGACGATGTCGTGTTGTCCGGCAAGCCGTTAGGAGGAATTCGCAGTGGCGGCCCCGGCGACGTGCAGAATGGCACGCCGCGTGCGCAACTGCACGGTGCGCTCTGCACGAGCGCCGAGCAAGAACGGGCGTCGCTGGGCAGCCTCAGCCGCTGAGGACACCCACGGTTCATGGACGAGCCGACGGACCCCGTCTTCCACCCTTCGACGACATGGATTGCCGACGGAGGGTGGGCACTACGTGTGGCGTGCATGGATGCAGGCCACTCCAAGCGAAAGGGAGCACCCCCACGGGTGCTCCCTTCTCGTTTTGCCATGCGGCGCCGTCGCGGCGCTACTTGCTCCGGTTCGACCGCAGTTCGACCAGCGTCCACACGGTCACCGCGCTGAGCGCGATCTGGGTGAGCGTGCTGTAGTCCTTGAACGAGTAGAACCACTTGCGCGGCAGCGACACCTGATCGCCCGGTTCGAGCACCAGGTCGAGATCGCGGCGGCCGTCGGTGTTGATCTTGTCGACGTCGACGGTGATGACCTTCGCGCCGGTCGCCCCCAGACGCGTGATGCGTGCGCGCTTGAGGTTCGCCGCGTCCTGCGGGCCGCCGGCCGACGCCAGGTACTGCGACAGCGTGAAGCCTTCGACGTAATCGAACTGCCCCGGCTTGACGACCGCGCCGGTCACCGAGATCTGCTTGTTGACCAGCCCCTTGAGCGTGACCGTGACCTTCGGGTCGACATAGTACTTGGTAAGGGCGTCGCGGATGCGCGCCTCGGCGTCGCGCAGGGTGAGGCCGCCGACCTTCACGTTGCCGATCAGCGGGTACGAGATGACACCGGCGCTGGACACCGAGACATCGGTGCTGATCTCCGGGTGGTTCCAGACGTAGACACTGAGCACGTCGAAGCCGGAGATGACTTGGTCGCTGGCGGACAACTGCGCGAAGGCAGCCGGCGCGACCGTCGAACAGCCGAGAATCGCCAGGAGAAGCCACGCGCTCAGGCGGAAGCCGAGGCCGCGTCGTGTCATGCTCGTCATCGTGCTGTGAGCTCCGTCAGGACCGTGCCGTCCATGTCGGCGGGCGCCGCCACGCCGAACGTGTGCAGAATCGTCGGCGCCAGGTCGATGATGCGTGCGCCGCTGACCTTCTTCCCCGCCGCGATCCCCGGCCCGTGGGCGATGAGCACGCCGTCGGGGGTGTGAATCCCGGAGATCTTGAAGCGGTTCCCCTCGCCCGAACCGAACAGCGTGCCGGCGGGAATCTTGCCGCCGCCGCGGTGGACGGCGAGGAAGTCGCCCACCATCTGATAGCCCTGCTTCAGGACGACGATGATATCCGGAGCGTCCGCCAGACGCGAGCCCGAGTACAGCTCCTCGCGGGTATAGGTCTTCTCGACGCACGGCTGGCCGGTGGCCGGATCCACGAGCGCCTCGAGCTTGCGGCGGATCTCGGTGCGCAGCGCCTCGTACTCGGCCTGCTTGACGACGCCCTGCGGCTCGCGCCCCTCGACGTTCAGGATGATGTTGCCGAAGGTGCCCTCGCTGAACGCCTTGGTCCGCGCCCAGTTCATCTCGGTCGGACGCATGAACTTCATCGTCGTCTTGCGCCCGGCGTCGACGCGGCCGGCGATGCGGGCGCGCAGGCCCTGCGGCAGGAAGCGCTTGCCGAGCAGGTACGCGGTCTTGAACGCACTGCGGATCATCCGCTTCTTGAACGGCGGAATCACCGTGGCGAGGTAGCCTTCCGCCTTGAGCCACGCGTTGATGAGCAGCACGCGGTGCAGCG
The DNA here is from genome assembly GCA_044229145.1 of Candidatus Eiseniibacteriota bacterium. Lineage (GTDB taxonomy): Bacteria > Eisenbacteria > RBG-16-71-46 > CAZEPH01 > CAZEPH01 > JBKJUD01. Next base: position 26,635 of record JBGATO010000025.1, read on the forward strand.
GTCCGCCGCCGTGGTCCGACATCACGTAGACCGTGGTGTCCGGGCCAAGCGCGTCGCACAGCCGGCCGAGTTCACGGTCGAGCGCCACGTAGGTCTCGTCCACCGTCTTGGCGAACTCGTGCGACGGATCGTAGTCCGGACGCGCCGGATCGATGTAGCGCCAGAAGGTGTGCTGCGCGCGGTCGGTGCTGGTGGCGACGTGCACCACGAAGCGCGGCTTATGCTGTTCCACCAGCCACAGCGTCGCGTCGGTGCGCTGGCGCTCGACGTCGTTGAGTTCGGCGAGGAAGTCGCGCAGTTCCTGCGGGTCCGGCTCCTCGCCGGTCTTCTCGAACTGCCGGCGGTGCGCGTCGACGATGTAGCCGTGGCCGAGCGCCTTCTTCATGTCCTCGAGCAGCGTCTTCGGATACGAGAAGTTGCCGAACGGATTGTCGGTGAACACGCCGCTGATGAAGTAGCCAGCGACCTTCTCCGGCGGATACGTCATCGGCACGTTGAGCACGCCGCACTTCACACCGCGCTCCGACAGCACCTTCCACACCGCATTACCGCCGCGGCTGCGCGTCGACACCACCTCGATGTCGTAGCTGTCCTTCTTGCGCTTGGTGAAGTCGAAGATGCCGTGGCCGCCCGGATTCATCCCGGTGAGGAACGACGACCACGCGGTCGGCGAGTGCGGATGCACCGTCGAGGCGAGGATGCCGGAGGCGCCCTCCCGTTGCAGCCGCGCGAAGTTCGGACAGCGGCCGGCATCGATGAGCGGCTGCAAGATCTCCCACGTCGCGCCGTCCATGCCGAACACCAGGACCTTGCCGTTCGGATTCACCGCCATGCGGTTGCCTTCCTCCTTGCCGTGTGTCGCGGGCGCTTAGCGCGCCGTCGTCTGCCGCGCGCCGAGCAGCGCGTCGAGCGGCGTGCCGTCCATGCCCGGCGTCGGCACCAGGCCGAAGCGCATCAGGATGGTCGGCGCGAGATCGCTGATGTGCGCCTTCTCGATGGTCGCGCCGGCCGCGATGCCGGGGCCACGCGCCAGCACGATGCCGACCGGGCCGTGAATGCCGGAGAGCTTGAAGCGGTTGCCTTCCCCACTGGCGAACACCGACTTCGTCTGCTCCTTCTTGCTGCCGTACATCATGTCGATGATGTCGGCCACCATCTGGTAGCCGTCCTTGAGTTCGACGACGATGTCCGGGCCCTTCTCGATGTGCGTGCCGTGATAGAGCTCTTCGCGCAGCCACACACGCTGCACCGCCGGCACGCCGGTTTCGGGGTCGATGAGCGCTTCGAGCTTGCGCTTGATCTCGCCGCGCAGCGCTTCGTACTCGGCGCCCGGCTCGACGCAGCCGAGTGGATCGCGGCCGCGCACGTTGAGCCGGATGTTGCCGAAGGTGCCTTCGCTGAACGCCTTGGTCTTCGCCCAATCCGGCGTCGAGCGCGGTGCGAGTTTGAGCGTCGTCTGTCCGCCGACGTCGAAGCGGCCCTTGAGCTGGATCTTCACGCTGGTCGGCAGCAGCTTGCGCGCGACGCCGACGACGTGACGGAACACAGAGCGCAGGATCGCCTTGCGGCTGAGCGGCTGCGGCTTCTCGGTGGTGAGATAGCCTTCGCCCTCGAGCCAGGTGTTGAGCAGGAGCACGCGGCGCAGCGAGCCGCCGCCGTGGTCCGACATGATGACGACGGTGGTGTCCTCGCCCATCGCCGCCCACAACTTGGCGAGCTGCTGGTCGGCGTTGATGTACGTCTCGTCCACCGCATGCGCGAAGGGGTGCGACGGCGAGTAGTCGCCGCGCGTCTGGTCGAGATACTGCCAGAACGTGTGCTGCGCGCGGTCGGTGGCCGTGTGCACGTGGACGACGAACCGCGGCTTGAACTTCTGGATGCCGAGCAGCGTCGCCTCGGTGCGTTCGACTTCGACCTCGTTGAGTTCGTCGAGGAAGTCGCGCAGCACCTTCTCTTCGCCGGCGCTGCCGTCCTTGTCCTCGATCTCGCGCAGGTGAACGTCGACGCGGTAGCCGTGTCCGAGCTTCGCCTTCACTTCGTCGAGGAACGGCTTCGGCCACGAGAAGTCGCCGAACGGATCGCTGGAGAACGCGCCGCTGATGAAGAAGCCGCGCACCTTCTCGGGCGGGAACGTCATCGGCACGTTGACGATGCCGCAGCTCACGCCTTGCTCGCTCAGCGTCTGCCAAATCGCCTTGCCGCCGCGCGACTTCGTCTTCACGACGGTGTACTCGTACGAGCCCGGCTTCAACTCCATGAAGTCGAAGATGCCGTGGCCGCCCGGATTCATGCCGGTGAGGAACGTGGACCAGGCGGTCGGCGAGTGCGGGTGGATGGTCGACAGCAGATCGCCGTGCGCGCCTTCGCGCAGCACGCGCGCCAGCGACGGCACCTTGCCGGCGTCGATCAGCGGTTGCAGCACGCGCCAGTCGGCGGAGTCCATGCCGAAGACGAGCAGCTTTTCGGTCTGGTTCGCCATCGCGCTACGCTCCGCTGCCGGCCGGCGTGCCGGCGCCCACCAACGCGTCGAGCACCTTGCCGTCCATCGACGACGGCACCGGCAGCCCGTAGAGGCGCAGGATCGTCGGCGTCAGGTCGATGATGTGCGCGCCCTGCAGTTCGCGGTTCGCCGGGATGCCCTCGCCGCGCGCCAGCACGACGCCGAACGGCGAGTGGATGCCGCTCAACTGATAGTTGTTGTCGCCGCTGACGAACAGCGACTTCGCGACCACCGCGTCCACCTTGCCGAAGCGCTTGGCCAAGATGTCGCCGACCATCTGATAGCCCGGCTTGAGCACGACGATGATGTCGGGGGCTTCATTGATGCGCTCGCCGCTGTAGAGTTCGTCGCGCTTGTAGGTGCGCTCGACCGGCGCGATACCGGTCTCGGGATCCACTACCTTCTCGATCTTGCGGCGGATCTCCTCGACCACGCGCTCGTACTCGGCGCCCGGCTCCACGGTGCCCTGCGGATAGAGGCCCTTCACGTTGAGACGGATGTTGCCGAAGGTGCCTTCCGCGCTCGCCTTGGTCTGCGACCAGTCGATGGCGGTCGGCGGCAGGAACTTCATCGACGTCAAACCCCAGATGTCGAAGCGGCCGGCGATCTGCTTGCGCACGCCGCGTGGCAACTTCTTGGCGCCGAGATACGCGAACTTGAGCGTCGACTTGATGAGCCGCTTCACCGGCCCGGCCTGCGCCGGCGCGAGCGAGGTCAGGTAGCCTTCGCTCTCGAGCCACGCGTTGAGGCGCAGCGCGCGGTGCAGCGGATAGCCGCCGTGGTCGGACAGGATGATGACCGTGGTGTCTTCGCCCATCGCGTCCCACAACTTCTTGAGCAGGCCGTCGGCGGTGCGGTAGGTGCGGTTGATGCAGTCGGCGTACTTGTGGTGCGGGTCGTAGTCGGCGCGCGTGGTGTCGATGTAGCGATAGAAGGTGTGCTGCGCGCGGTCGCACGAGGTCACCACGTGACAGACGAAGTCGGGGTTGTACTTCTGGATGAGCGCGACCTCGACGTCGCAGCGTTCGCGTTCGACGCGCTCGAGATCGTCGAGCCAGCGGCCGCGGCCTTCGTCGTTGGCGTCGTCACTGCCGGAGGCGAAGTCGCCGAGGTGGACGTCCACCGTGTAGTTGCGTCCGATCACGCCCTTGATCTCGTCGATCAGCGAGAGCGGATAGGTGAACTTGGCGAAGGCATTGGTGGTGAACGCGCCGGAGACGAAGTAGCCGTTCACCTTCTCCGGCGGATGCGTCATCGGCACGTTCATCACGCCGCAGCGCACGCCGGCTTGCGAGAGCACCTGCCACAGCGACTTCCCGCCGCGCAGCTTGGTGTGGAAGATCTCCATCTCGTAGGTGCCCGGCTTGCGGTGCACGAAGTCGAAGATGCCGTGCATGCCGGGATTGCTGCCGGTGAGGAACGACGCCCACGCGGTCGGCGAGTGCGGGTGGATCGTGGAGGCGAGCTTGCCCCACGCGCCTTCGCGCTGGAGCCGCGCCATCGTCGGCATGTCACCCTTGTCGATGAGCGGCTGCATGATGTCCCAATCCGCGCCGTCCATTCCGAACACCAGCACCTTGCGGGGCTTCTTCGCCATTCCGAAATCGTCCTTCTTTCGCGTGAGTCAGTCGCGTGACGTGCCGGCGAGGTCCGGCAGCACGCGTCCGTCCATCGTGGACGGCACGTCGAGTCCGAAGCGCGCGAGGATGGTCGGCGCCAAATCCTGCAGCGCCGCGCCGGCGATCCGCTCGCCCGCCGCGATGCCGCGGCCGCGGGCCAGCAGGATGCCGGTGGCCCCGTGTCCGCCGCTCAGGCGGAAGCGGTTGTGGTGCGCATCCTCGAACAGCGCGTCCCCGCCGACGGTGTCGTGCACCAGGGCAAGGAAATCGCCGATCATCTGATAGCCGCGCGCGAGCACGGCGACGATGTCCGGCGCGTCCGCCACCCGCGGACCGTGATAGAGATCGTCGCGCAGGTACGTCCGCTCGACTACCCGGCGCCCGGTGGCGGGGTCCACCAGCGCCTCGAGCTTGGCGCGGATCTCCGCGCACAGCGCGTCGGATTCGCCGCCGGCACGCACCACGCCCTGCGGCTCGCGGCCGGCGACGTTGAGACAGATGTTGCCGAACGTCCCTTCGCCGAACGCCCGCGTGGCGCTCCAGCGCACGGCGGTCGGCTTGAGATACGTCATCGCCCAGCCGCGTGCCGCCGGCACGTTCGCCTTGAGCCGCGAGCGCAGACTGCGCGGCAAGAGCCGCTTGGCGGTACGGAACGCGGCGGTGAAGCCGCGGCGCGCGAGCCCGGCGCGTGACAGCGCGGCCGGCGTCTCGGTGACCAGATAGCCTTCGCGCTCGAGCCACGCGTTGAGATACAGCACGCGTTCGAGCGGCGCGCCGCCGTGGTCGGACATCACGATCACCGTGGTGTCCTCACCCATCGCCTCCCACACGGTGGCGAGCGCGGCGTCGGCGACGCGATACGTTTCGTCGATGGCATCGGCGTGCGGTCCGCCATCGCCGCGCGCGGCCCAGAAGCTGTGTTGCGCGCGATCGGTCGACGTCACCACGTGCACCGCGAAGCGCGGCCGGTGCCGGCGGATGAGCGCGGCGGAGACACGCGCCCGCTCCTCCTCGACGTCCCGCAGGCGCTGGCGGAATTCCGCCAATGCCGGATCGTCCGGTCCGCTCACGCTGTCGGTCAGGTCGGAGAGATGCGCATCGGCGCGGTACGGGCGGCCCAGCGTCGCGCGCAGTTCATCGGCCAGCGCGGCGGGCCAGGTCACGTTCGACACCGGGTCGGACGTGAACAATCCGGAGACGAAATAGCCGGCGACACGCTCCGGCGGGTACGTCATCGGGACGTTGACAATACCACAGGTCACCCCCGCCTCGGAGAGCAGCTTCCAGACCGCCTGGCCCCCTCGGTGGCGCGGCGAGACCACCTCCATCGCGTAGCTGCCGGCCCGCCGCCGCAGGAAGTCGAAAATGCCGTGCCGCCCGGGGTTGCTGCCGGTCAGGAAGGTCGACCATGCGGTGGGCGAATGCGGGTGGATGGTGGAGGCGAGGTCGCCGTGGATGCCTTCGCGGAGGATGCGCGCCAGGGTCGGCACCTGGCCGGCTGCGACCAAAGGCGCGAGCACCTCCCAATCGCCGCCGTCGAGGCCGAAGACGAGCAGCTTCTCGCGGGCGCTCATCGCACGCTCCACGCCGCGAGCGCGCCGGCCAGCGCGGCGCCGGCGCAGGTGTTGAGCGCGTTGAGCGCGTCGTGCACCAGCGGCGTGCGCCACGCCGGCGCCACGCGGGCGCCGCAGACACTCTCGAGGAACGACCCACCCACCGCGCCGGCCACCACCCACGGCAGCGCGTGCGGCGGCATCGCGCCGCAGGCCACCGCGATCGCGCCGACGAGCGCCGCGGCGACCGCACCGGCGAGCGTGCCGGCGATTCCGATCGCCCCCGGCGTGCCGGGCGGCGCCGGACGCCAGGTGCGCAGCGACAGCGTCGGCCCGCCGAGCCATTGCCCAATCTCGGTGGCGACGGTGGTCACCGCCGCGGTCGCGTAGGCGGCGGCCGCCGCGATGCGCCACGCCACCGCGTGCGCCGGATCGACGCCGAGCGCCATCAGCGCGCACACGAGTCCGGCGCCGCCGTTCGCCCACGCATGGCGAGCGCTCCGCCGGCCGCCATCGCCCTGGGCGACGCCGCGCGCCGCCTTGCGCCGGCCGCCGATCCGCGTCGCCACGCTGGCGAGCACGAAGAACGTCGCCAGCGTCGCAAACGCCCAGCCGCCACTGGCGCCCCACGTCGCCGCGCCCAGCGCGATGCCGCCGAGCAATCCGCTCACGCTCACGGCGCGCGCCGCGAACGCCACCCATCCGAGCACACCGGCAATCACCACACCGTTGCGCCAAGCGTGCGCGTCGAGCGCGGCCATCGCCCGCGACGGCTCCCACGCCGCCGCGCACGACAGCACCACCGACGCGACCGCCGGCACCCGCCAGTTATCGTCGACCGGCAACTCCAGCGTCTCCACCCACGCCGCGGCCACCGCCGCCACCGCCGCCGCGAGCGCCAGCGGCACCGGCGCAGGCACCCACGCGTTCCACCCGCCGACCCACTGCGTGAAGAAGGCAATCCCGGAGCTGCCCGCCACCACGAAGCCGATGACGCCGCTCCACGACTTCGCGCGATTCCACGGCAGGCGCGGGCCGCCGAGTGCGCGGCCGGCCAGCGTCGCCACGCCATCGCCGAGCGCCATCGCGGCCCACGCTCCCGCGGCGATGTCCATGCGGCCCATCCACGCGCCCACTACGGACACCAACAGCAGCACGGCGACCGGATAGATGATGATGCCGCCGCCGCCGGTCAGCGAGCCGGGCCGTTCGGCGTGGCGGAAGAGGGCGCGGCCGACGTGCGGCAGGACGAGGACGTTGAAGCCGACCGCTCCGACACCGAAGGCGATCGCCTGCCACGGCGTCAGCCAGCGCAACAAGAGCGCGAACGCCAGGCTGGCGATGTGCACCGACTTGCGGGCGGTCTCGTGCGTGGAGGGGACGCTCACGGCGGGCTCAGTCCGTTCGCTTCGCGACGGGACGGGTGGCGGGACGCACCGCCGGGCGCGGGCGCTCGGCCGGCGAGGCGGCCGGCGGTGTGGCGCGCGGCGGCGTCGCGCGCAAGGCGGCGACGGTGGCGCGCACGCCGTCTTCGAGCGGCGTCATGCGGTACCCGAGCGCGTCGATCGCACGGCGCGAGTCGTAGGCCCAGTCGGCACCGTACGTCGCCACCTCGGCGCGCGTGAGTGGCGCCGCGACGCGCCCCGCGGTAAGGGCATCGACCCATTCCGCGCCGGCGCCCACCGCCTGCAACATGCCCAGCGGCAACGCGCGCGTCGGCGCCTTCACTTGTGCCACCCGCGCCGCGACGCCCACGAATTCGGCGACGCTGGCCACCGGCCCGCCGAGGATGTAGAGCGCCCCGCGCTCGCCGCGTTCCAGCGCGGCGACGTGGCCGTGCGCGACATCGTCGACGAATGCCCACGTGAGGCGGGTGCGGCCGCCTCCCGGCACGCCGGGCAGGCCGCCCGCGAGCAGCCGCCGCACCAGCGCGCCGACGTAGTTCGCCTCGCGTTCCGGACCGGGGCCGTAGAGCGTCCCGGGCGCGACGATCACGCAGTCGCTGCCGAGGCGGCGCGCCGCCAGCAGCGACTGCCGCTTCGAGGCCGCGTACGGCGTCTCCGGCTGCGGGGTCGCGACGAAGGGGCCGAGTTCGTCCGCCACCGCGTCGTGCGCGGAGGGACCGAGAGCGAGGAACGACGACGCGTACACCGCGCGCACCCCGCGACGCGCCGCCTCGCGCAGCACCGTCTGGGTGCCGGCGACGTTGATGCGGTCGTGGATGCCGCGTGGCCGGTCGACGCGGGCGACGTGCGCGGCGAGGTGCACCACCGCATCGCACTCGCGCACGGCATCGCGCACCGCGAGCGCATCGGTGACGTCGCCGTGGACGATCGCCTGCACGCCGGGCACGGCGGTGGCGCCACGCTGGAATCCGGTGACGGTGTGGCCGGCCGCCGCCAGCGCGCGCGCGGTGGCGTGTCCCAAGTAGCCGGTCGCTCCGGTCAGCAGCACCCGCATGCAGGGTCCTCGCAGGTCAGCATCGCACCGGCCGGACGTGCGACGCGCGGCGCCCTCGCAGGAGGACGCCGCGCGTCACGCTCGGCCGCCATGTCGCACGCGGCGAACGCTAGCGCGTCACCACGCGTGCGCCGGGCAGGCGCGGCGGTCGCGCCGTCGGCGGCGCCACGAACGATGGCGCGCAGGTGGTGGTCGACCCGACGATGTTGCTGCCGGTCGACAAGCCGCCGGTGTCCCGCACGAAGATGCGGAAGAAGTAGCGCGTGCACGCGGTGAGCCCCGAGATGGTGAAGCTGCTGCGCGTCGGGTCGGTGTTCCACGAATCCCAGTGGCAGATGCCGGTGCACGGCGACGGCGGCGGCACCGGACACGTCGCGCACTCCGCACCCGCGAGCGCCAGCGAGTCGGTCGAGTAGTACGTCTCGTACGAGGCCCAGTCGGCCACCGTCGAAGCGGTGTACGACAAGCTGACACCATTCGAGAACGGCGCCGGCGTGTTGAGCCGCAGCGCCGGCGGCGGCACGTTCACCGTCACCACCTGATCGGAGCGCTGCTCCGCCGACGAGTTGCCGTACGGGTCGGTGAACACGCCCTGCGGCGTGGCGTCGGTGATCTCGTTCTGCGTCTGCCCGTTGACGGTGTAGTCGACTTCGTACACGCCATCGCCGGCGACGCGGTCGCCGTTGGTGCCGTTGTCGTTGGCGAACTTCGGCACCGAGAACGACTTCGACGGGTTGTTGAGCGAGAACGACACCGAGCCGCCGGTCTCACGCTGTGCCGCGTAGGCCGCGAAGTGGATCGTCTCGCCGGTGACGAACACGTGATCGCGCGGCGTCACCACCACCGAGTCGATGGCCGCGTAGGCGTCGTAGCGAATCTGGTCGGACACCACCGCCGACTGCGCGCCGGTGTCGGTGGTGAAGCGCGCGTAGATGGTGCGCGACCCTTGGTGCGAGGGATCGTCGTCGACCAAGCGGTGCTGGATGGTCGGCGGGTTGGTCTGCGGGAAGTCGAAGACCTCGACATTCTCGGTGAACGAGGCGTCGTCCGCGACTTCGACCGTGACCGTCGAGCGCAGCGCGAACAGGCGAATGCAGACGCTCGGGCTCTTGGTCACCGACGACGAGCCGGTCGAACAGTCGCTGAGCGAAATCGAATAGCGCGACGGCGTCACCACCAGCGGCGTGGCGTGGCGGCCTTCGATGCCGCGCGAGTCGACTTCCGCCACCGTCAGCTGGTACGTCGATCCTACCGCGAGGCCTTGCACGATCTTGCTCAGCGCGGTCTCGGTGGAGAGTTCGGCGGGCGCGGTGAGCGAGTCGATCACCGCGAAGGCGGCGGTGGCGGACGTCCCGTTCGCCTTGTAGATGCGGAAGCGCACGACCGACGACACATCGCCGCAGGCGGTCCACGACAGCACGACGGCGCCGTTGCCTCCCACCTGCGCGCTGAGATGGGCGGGGGCGCACAGGTTCGGCACCGGACGCTCGACGACGGTCGGACGCGCGGCACAGCCGGCCAAGGCGAGCGCCGCGGCTGCGGCGACGGCAAGCGGAGAGCGCAGGAGTCGAGTCCTCATCAGAAGCGCACCGTCAGCGCGAGCTGCGACTGAGCCGCGGGGTTGGAGAGCGCGCCGCCGCGCGGTGCCAGGCCGAGCGGAGACGGCGGCGTCGCCTCGAGCGACACCGTCCCGGGCAGATCCTCGCGCACCGGTCCGAACACGAACGCGTCGAGCGCGGCCAGCGCCCACACGCCCGCCGCGACGTAGGCCGCCGTCTTGGCGTTGTCGTAGTGCTTCTCCCACGACGCCTTGTGGTCGGCGAGCTTGGCCGTGTACGCCTCGATCGCGCTCACCGTCGTCGCCGCATTCAAGCTGTCGGCGATGCGTTCGTAGCGCGTCTTCGAGTGGTTGTACTGGGTGGCGAGATAGGTGGCCACACCCGCCGCCACCACCTCGCTGGTGAAGTAGAACGCGGCACGCCCCGGCCGCTCGTTGAACGACTGCCCCCAACCCGGCACGATGACCGAGCGCGCGAAGCCCATGACGCGCGACTTCGGGTTCAGGGTCGCCTGGACGTTGATGGAATCGCCGGCGGCCAGCACCACGCTCGAGTGCCGCGTGTAGTAGCCCTTGCGCGACACCGCGATGTGATAGGTGCCGACGGGAAAGTTCGGCGCGTAGAACGGCGTGAGGCCGGCCGCTTCGAGCGTGCCCTCGAGGCGCACCGAGCCACCCGACGGCGTGCTGTGCACCAGGAGCGTCCCGGTGTACGTGGGGCCCGCGGCGGCGCGAGCGGCGGAGACTCCCGCCATCGACGCGAGCGCCACGAGCAGCGCCGCGCCGGCGCACCAGCGCGCGAAACGATCGGTATCCGTGGTCATGCTCCTCTTGAAATCGTGGGGACAGCCGGGGGTGAGCGGTCGATTCTAGGGGCCGTGGTGGGCTCCGTCAATCACACCGAGAAGCGAATCTCGATGACGTCGCCGTCCTTCACCACGTAGTCCTTCCCTTCGACCCGCAGGTGACCCTTGGTGCGCGCCACGGCGGGCGAACCGTCGGCCAGCAGGTCGTCGTACGCGGTGACCTCGGCGCGGATGAACCCGCGTTCGAGGTCGGAGTGGATCGCGCCGGCTGCTTCCGGCGCCTTGGCGCCCTTGCGGATCGTCCACGCGCGCACTTCGTCCTTGCCGCCGGTGAAGAAGGCGTGGCGGCCGAGCAACTGGTAGGCGGTGCGAATGACGCGCGCCGAGCCGGCCTCGCCCACCGCCATCGCCTCGCGGAAGGTCTCCCGCTCGTCCTCCGGCAGTTCGAGGATCTCGAGTTCGGTGCCGGCGGCGATCGCCTCCAGCGCCGTGTTCGGCTTGCCGGCGAACAACGGCGCGAGTTGCGCGCGCACGGTGTCCATCTCCTCCGGCGCGCCGACGTTCACCAGGGCGAGCAGCGGCTTGGCGGAGGTGAGCTGGAAGCCGCGCAGGACGCGCTCTTCACCGGCCGGGAACTCGATCTCGCGCAGCGGGCGGCCGTCGTTGAGCGCCTCGGCGGCGCGTTCGAGCGCCGGCGCTTCCAGCGGCTCGGCCTGCTTCTTCCCGGAGGCGAGTTCTTTGCGCACGCGCTCCAGGCGCTTCTCGACGATCTCGAGGTCGGAGACGATCATCGACGTCTCCATCTCGCCGAGGTCGCGCGCGGCGTCCACGCTGCCAGCCGGATGCGGCGCCACCGGCGAGTCGAAGGCGCGGAGCACGAGGACGGCCGCGTCGGCGTCCCGGAGAGCGGCGAGCGCGCCTTCGACGCTTCCGGCCGCGCCGCCCACCACGGCTGCATCGGCGAACTCCACCTGCGCGGGCACGATGCGCTTCGGCTCGAAGATGCGGGCGAGTTCCTGCAACCGCGGGTCGGGCACCTGCACCACGCCGACGCTCGCCTTCTGCTTGCCGGATGCGGCCGCCGGGGCGGCGTGGCCGAGGGTGAGAACGCGGAACACGGTGGATTTGCCCGACAGCGGGGCGCCGATCAAACCGAGACGCACGAGGCGGAGCCTCCCAAGACAGGACGACGGGAGCCCGGGCCGCGCCGGGCATGCGAAGCGGCGGATTGTCCGTGCCGCGCGCGGGTGTCGTCAAGCGCTCGGGCCGGGTTGGCCCCGCTGCTCCGTAAATCCTTGCGGTGCCATTCGATACCGCGCCGATCCAGGGCCCGGTCTGCGCCCCGCGCGGCGTTGCGGCCGCCGAAGCGGCCGCCCACCCCGATTCCGACCCGAATCGCAGATTTTCCGACCGGCCAGTCGAAATCGCCCGCCCCGCGCCGCGGCGCGATTCCGACCGACCGGACGGTATCTAAAGCTAGGAAAATCAACGAGTTATTTTGGATTGGCCGCTTGACCGGCCCCCTCCTCCGCCCTAGTCTCGGGGACGAAAATCAGGTCGGTCATCGTGTCGAATGAGTCGGAATCGTCGTGGAGGTGCCGTGGATCTGTTCCGCAAGTGCGAGGAATACACCGAGGCGAATGAAGTGCGCGCCTGGGGTCTCTATCCCTACTTCCGCCCGATCGAGCATTCGGAAGGCACCGAGGTCGAGATCGACGGGCAGCGCCTCATCATGGCGGGCTCCAACAACTACCTCGGCCTGACCCGCCACCCCAAGGTCGTCGAAGCGGCGCACCGCGCGCTCGACGAGTTCGGCACCTCGTGCACCGGCTCGCGCTTCCTCAATGGCACGTTGGCGCTCCACGAGGAACTCGAGTCGCGCCTCGCCCGCTTCATGGACAAGGAAGCGGCGCTCGTCTTCTCGACCGGCTTCCAGACCAACCTCGGCACCATCTCCGGTCTGGTCGGCAAGGACGACATCATCCTCATCGACCGTGAAGCGCACGCGAGCTTGGTCGACGGCTGCCGGCTGGCGGCGGGCCAGACGTTCCGCTTCCACCACAACGACGCCAACCACCTCGAGCGCAAGCTCAAGGTGCTGCGCCCCGACGCCGCCAAGCTGGTGATCGTCGACGGCGTGTACTCGATGCTCGGCGACCTCGCGCCGCTGCCGGAGATCGTCCAGGTGTGCCAGAAGTACGGCGCGCGGCTGTTGGTGGACGAAGCGCACGGCGTCGGCGTCATGGGCGCGCGTGGCCAGGGCGCGGTGGAGGAACTCGGCGTCAACGACCAGGTCGACCTGGTCATGGGCACGTTCTCGAAAGCGTTTGCGTCCATCGGCGGGTTCATCGCCGGGCCGCGCCACGTCATCGACTTCCTCAAGCACCACGCGCGTTCGATGATCTTCTCGGCGAGCATGGCGCCGCCGGTGGTGGCGGCGACGCTCGCGGCGCTCGACGTCGTGGAGTCCGAGCCGCAGCGCCGCCAGCGCGTGCGCGACATCGGCCGCCGCATGAAGACCGAGTTCCGCGCCCGCGGCCTCACCGTCGGCGACACCGAGACGCCGATCGTCTCGATCCTGGTCGGCGAGCGCTACGACACGCTGCGTGCCTGGAAGATGGTGTACGAGCACGGCGTGTTCACCAACGCCATCGTCGCGCCGGCCACGCCGCCCAACCGCGGCCTGCTGCGCACGTCGTACATCGCCACCCACACCGACGGCCAGCTCGACACCGTGCTCGACAACGTCAGTCAGGCAGTGCACGCGTTTGAGGCAATGACGGCGGCACGCGGCAGCGAGTAGGATCCCGCCCGGCGCGCGACGCCGGCGGCGCGGGAGCACGACGGGCGGCGCCCGCACGCGCCGCCCGTCGTTGCGTTCGCCCCGCGCGCGCGGCTGGCGCCCCACGGTCGTTTCACGGAGGATTGCATGGCCGCACCGCTTCGCATCGTGGAAGTGCAGGGCAAGGCGGACGTGAAGCGCTTCACCCACCTGCCGTTCACGCTCTACAAGAACACGCCGCAGTGGGTGCCGCCGCTGTTGATCGATGTCGAGACGCGGCTCAATCCGGCCAAGCATCCGTTCTTCCAGCACGCCGAGGCGCAGCTGTTCCTGGCGCTGCGCGGCGATGAAGTGGTCGGCCGCATCAGCGCCAGCGTCGACCGCCTGCACAACGAATTCTGGAACGAGACCACCGGCATGTTCGGCTGGTTCGAGTGCCGCGACGATGCGGAGGCGGCACGCGGTCTCGTCGACGCCGCGCGCGCGTGGGTCACAGCCAAGGGCATGACCGCGATGCGCGGCCCGCTCTCCTTCTCCACCAACGACGAGTGCGGATTGCTGGTCAAAGGCTTCGACGAAGCGCCGTCGCTTCTCATGCCGTACAACTTCGACTACTACGGCCGCCTGCTCGAGAGCGCCGGCCTGGCGAAGGTGAAGGATCTCTACGCGTGGTGGGTGCCGACGACGCTGCCGACGCCGGAGCGCTTCGTCCGCATGCGCGAGATCGTGCGCGACCGCAAGAAGGTCGTCATTCGCCCCATCAACATGAAGAAGTGGGACGAGGAAGTCGCGCACGTCAAGGCCATCTACAACTCCGCGTGGGAGCGCAACTGGGGCTTCGTCCCGATGACCGAGGCCGAGATGGATCACATGGCGAAGGACCTCAAGCTCGGCGTCGACCCGCGCATGGTGATGTTCGCCGAGATCGACGGCGAAGTCGTGGCCTCCGCGGTGACGCTGCCGAACATGAACGAGGCGACGCGCCACGCCAACGGCCGCCTGCTGCCGTTCGGCCTGTTCAAAATCCTGTGGCACAAGAACAAGGTGCAGCGGGTGCGCGTGCTGACGCTCGGCGTGAAGAAGGAGTTCCGCGGCCGCGGCATCGAGGCAGCGATCATGGCCGAGCAGATGGATCGCGCGCGCGACAGCGGCTACATCGGTGGCGAAATGAGCTGGACGCTCGAGGACAATGATTTGATCAACCGGCCGATCGAGCAACTCGGGTCGACGATCAGCAAGGTCTACCGGCTGTACGAGATGCCCGCGTGAGCGCTGCCGCGCCTGTCGTCCTGATCACCGGCGCGTCGGGGTTCGTCGGCTCGCACGTGGCCGACACGTTTCGCATGCGGGGTTACGCGGTGCGGGCGCAGGTGCGCGCGCGCTCGTCGCGACGCTGGTTGACCGACACCGCCGGCGCGCCGCTGCCCGGCGTAACGCTGGTGGACGGCGACGTCACCGACGCCGCCTCGCTCCCCGCCGCGGTGCGCGGCACCGATGTCGTGGTGCATTGCGCCGGACTGGTGGATCATCGCGACGGCCCGCAACTCGCGGCGGTCAACGCGGGCGGCAGCGAGAACGTCGCCCGCGCGGTGCGCGAGGCGATCGCCGCCGGCGTTGGACCGCGGCGCCTCGTCTACGTCTCCACGTTGGCGGTCAGCGGCGCCTCGACCGACGGCCGCCCGCGCGACGAGTCCGACGCGCCGCGACCGATCAACGAGTACGGTCGCACCAAGCTGGCCGGCGAACGCGCGTGCTTCGCCCTGCGCGATGTCTGCCAGGTCGCGTCCATCCGTCCGCCGGCGATCTACGGCCCGCGCGACGTCGCGTTCCTGGCGATGATCCGCCTCCTGCGCGCGCACATGCGGCCGGTCACCGGCATCGCGGGGCCGGCGCGCCGCATCTCGATCGCCCACGTCGCGGATGTGTGCGAGGCGATCTGGCTCGCCGCCACGCACCCGGCCGCCGACGGGGCGTACTTCGTGAGCGACACGGTGCTGCACCGCTTCGAGGACGTCACCGCGGCCATCGCCGACGCGCTGGGCGTGTGGACGCTGCCGATGCCGCTGGTGCCGGCGGTGATCGCCGCCGCGTGGCGCGTGTCGGCCGCGTGGGAACGCCTCACCGGCCGCACTGGCATCGTGACCCGCGAGCAGGCCGAACAACTGCTCGCCGGCGAGTGGATCGTCAGTACCGACCGGCTCACCCGCGAGCTCGGCTTCACCCCACAACGCACGCTGGCCGCCGGCTGGCGTGAAACCCTCGACTGGTATCGCACGGAAGGATGGATGCGATGACGGACGATCTCCGCGGCTGGTCCGCGCCGCCGGCACAGCTTCCGAGCTACGGCACGTTGCTCAGCGAAGGCTGGTCGCGCTACTTCGCCGTGTTCCCGCAGTGGAGCGCGGTCGGCTTGCCGGTGCTCGGCGTGATCGCGCTGGTCCACATCGTGACCGCGGACTTGTCGCTGGGAGCGCGTGTGGCGCTCTCGGTACCGCTCTCGCTGCTCAGCGCGCTCAGCGGGTGCGCGCTCGAGTGGCTGGTGTGGAGCGACCTGCACGGCGAAGACATCGGGACGGCCGAGGCGTGGCGGCGGGCCGCGTCGCGGGTCGGGATCGTGTGGGTGGTGTCGTTCGCGCTCATGCTGATGGTGTTCGCTGGGGCGCTTTTGCTGCTGCTCCCGGGCCTCTGGGTGGCGGTGCGGCTGCTGTTCAGCGCCACCGCGGCGAACCTGACGCCGGAGGAGGGCTCGCCGTTTCCGGCGTCGTACCAGCTGACCGCCGGGCGGACGTGGTGGGTGGCCGGGCTGGTGTTGATGCTCGGCGTGGTGGCCTGCGTGCTCGCGATTCCGGTCGTGCTGATCAAGGCGGGCAACGACAACCCCGTCGCCCAGGCCGTCGAGAACATCGTGATGGCGCTGGTCCTGGGGCCGTTTTCGACGACGGTGGTCGGGGCCTACGCGGCGCTCTTGGGACACCGGGACGCGCTGGCCGCGCCTCCCGCGTACGCGGATGCCCGGTTCACGGGGTTCGTGCCGCCGGCCCCGCAGGCACCCAACCCGGAGGCGGCCGCGCCGCCGGCGGCACCGGACGGCGGGTCGACGGAGTCCGGCCCGGACGCCGGTCCCCGCCCGGCGGGCGACGACGAACTGCCGCGGGGCGGCGCCGCGGCCCCGTTCGAGTAGGCGTCCGCCGCCCGGCGGCTGGCGCTTGACGCCCTCCTCCCGGGTGTGGTCACCTTGGTGCTCCGTGAAAACTTCGACTCTCGATCCTGCCGGCTCGATGACCTCTGCGCGTTTCCACCCCTGGCTGAACCGCTTTGCGTGGTTCACGGCCGTGTGGACGTTTCTCCTGGTGTGCGTCGGCGCCTCGGTGACCAGCACCGGCTCCGCGCTCGCCGTGCCTGACTGGCCGTTGTCCTACGGCACCCTGTTTCCCCGCATGGTCGGCGGCGTCATCTTCGAACACTCGCACCGCGTGATCGCCGGCTCGGTGGCGATCTGCCTGTTCGTGCTCGCCGGCTGGATGTGGCGCGTCGAGACGCGCGCCTGGGTGCGCCGCGTCGGCGTGGTGGCCGCGGTGCTGGTGTTGATTCAGGCGATCCTCGGCGGGATCACCGTGCTCTTGCGGCTGCCGCCCCAGGCATCCGTAAGCCACGCCGGCATGGCGCAGGCGGTGTTCGCGCTGACCGTCACGCTGGCGCTCGCCACGTCGCGGGCGTGGGTGCAGCCGGCCGGGCCGCGCACCGGGCGCCTCGACCCTGTGGTCACGCGCGTGGCACTCGTCGCCATGCTGGTGGTGTACGCGCAGATCCTGGCCGGCGCGGTGACCCGCCACACCTTCGCGGGTCTCGTGTTCCCGGACTTCCCGACCTCGGGCGGGCGCTGGATCCCGGTAATCGCCAGCGTCGGCGCGGCGGCGCAGTTCACGCATCGCGTCGGGGCCGTGATCATCACACTGACGTTGTGGATCCTGGCGATCACGGTGCAGCGCCGGGCGGCGGAGCACACGCAGGTGGTGGCGTTGTCGCGCACGCTCGCCGGCTTGGTGGTCGTGCAGTTCTTGCTGGGCGCCTCGTCGATTTGGCTGCGGCTCCACCCGGCGGTCACGATCGCCCACGTCGCCACCGGCGCGATGGTGTTCGTGCTGACGGTGGCGCTGTACGCCTGGTGCCGCCACGCGGCGCTCTACGGGTCGCCGCGCACAACAGTCGTGGCGCGCACGGATGCCTCGGCGATCACCTCCGCCGCGGTCGGCACGTCCGCGTGAGCGACCCGGGCCCGCCAGCCGCGCCCTCCGGCGTGGCGCAGGACGCGTACCTCGCGCCGGCCGCTGCTCTCGTCGGCTCCGCGCGGGCGAGCGACTTCGCCTCGCTGACCAAACCGTTCCTCTCCGCCCTCGTCCTCGCCACCACCGCTGTCGGCTTCCTGCTGGCCCCGGCCGCTGAGACCGTGCCGCTGGTGCGCCTCCTGGCGACGCTCGCCGGCACCGCGCTGGTCATCGGCGCGGCCAACGCGCTCAATTGCTGGTGGGAGCGCGACACCGACGCGCTGATGGAGCGCACGCGCGACCGTCCGCTGCCGGCCGGGCGCATGCGCGCTCCGCAGGCAGTCGGGTTCGCCAGCGTGCTCGGCGTGGCGGGCATCGGAATCTTGCTGTGGCAGGTCAACGCTCTGGCCGCACTGCTCGCGGCGATCGCGCTGGTGAGTTACGCCTTCGTCTACACGCCGCTCAAACGCGTCACCGCGTTTTCGACGCTGGTCGGCGCGGTGCCGGGCGCGATTCCGCCGGCGATCGGCTGGGCGGCGGTCACTGGGCATCTCGATCCCGGCGCGTGGGCGTTGGTCGCCATCTTGTTCTTCTGGCAGCCGGCGCACTTCCTCGCCATCGCGTGGATTTGTCGCGAGGACTACGCGCGAGCCGGCATGCCGATGCTGCCGGTGCTCTACCCCGCCGGCGCGTTCGTCGGTCGCCAGATCGTGTTGTACTCGCTGGCCCTCCTGCCGGTGTCGTTGGCGCTGATTCCGTTGTCGCGCGCCGGGACGCTCTCGATGTTCGGCAGTCTCGCGCTCGGACTCGGCCTGGTGGCGATGGCGCTGCCGGGCGCTTTCCGGGAACCTACGTACGCGTCCGCCCGCAGAACGTTTCTCGCCTCGATCGGCTACATGTTCCTGCTGCTGCTGTTGCTGTCGGCCGATTGTCTATGGCTCGGAGGTCGAGGCATGTAAGCTCGGCGTTCCGCTGCGGCGCGCCATTGCGCCGACCGGCCACGTGCCTGTAGATTTTCTCGTTCCTCGGTTCAGCCTCACCGCACCATCCTTCGCCGCGCGCCACGGCCCGCGCGGCAAGGCAGATGCGCACCGGGCCGTGTTCCCCCGGGGTCCGCGTCTCGCGTTCCCCCCACATATCGAAGGAGGTCAGAGGTGGGCAATCGACTCCCCGACTTACGTGGAGTTGCCCTTGCAGTGTTGGCTGGTGTCGCGCTTCTGCCGGCGACTGGTCACGCACTGCCGTTGTACGCAGCACGCACGGGCATGCTCTGCTCGCAGTGTCACGTCAACCCGACCGGGGCCGGCGCGCGCAATGCGTTCGGCTTCACCTACCTGCAGAACGGTCACAGCCTCACCCCGCGTCCCGTGAAGGAAGGCGAAGAGGCAGCGGCGCTCCTGTCGAACAAGGTCGGCGACTACCTGTCGTTCGGCTTCGACGGCCGGCTCATGACCTACGAATCGCAGGCGCAGCGGAACATCATCGGGATGTTCCTCATGCAGGGCGGGTTCTACGTGTCGGCAGATCTGCCGCAAGGGCTCGGCGTCTACTACAACAACGACCTCGGCCAGACGCGCGACTTCTTCGTCACCAAGCGCGGCGGCATTCCGGGCGTCTCGTACGTGAAGGTCGGCAAGTTCAAGCCGCCGTACGGGCTCAAGCTCGACGATCACCAGAGCTACATCCGCAGCAACCTCGGGTTCGGCACCAACGCGCAAGACCTCGGAATCGAGGTCGGGCGTGAGGTCAACGGTCTCTCGGTGGTCGCCGCGATCCTCAATGGCGAGGCGAACCCGAGCGTCGGGCAGTCCGATGACAACGCCGCGAAGGCCGGTGCCGCCAAGGTCGAGAAGTTGGTGTCGGTGCCGATGCTCGGCCCGGCGCGTCTCGGCGGCTCCTACTACTGGAACGACCAGAACGAGGTGAAGTCGGTGCGCTACGGCGCGTACGGCACGCTGCAGGTCGGCAACCGGTGGACGCTGCTCGGCGAAGTCGACCAGGCCGTCGACAACGGTCTCTCCGACGCCGACGGCAAGTACCGCGACGGTCACGTCTGCGCGTACGGCGAAGTGGTGCATCAGGTGTCGCGCGACGTCAACCTGCGCGCCAAGTACGACCTCGACTACACGGCGATCGGCGACTACGAGCGCTACTCGCTGGGCGGCAACTGGTTCTTCACGCCGTTCGCGGAGTTGAAGATTGACTACCGCTGGAACACCGAGACGCCCTCGCTGCGCAACCCGGGGCACCTCACGGCCACGAAGAACAACGATGCGTACGTGCAATTGCACGTCGAATTCTAGCCGCCGCTGATCGCGGAATCGAAGGTCTTGGAGGACACCATGCGTTCTCGCTCTGCCATCTTATCGGCGGCGGCATTGATCGGCCTCGTGACGGTGTTCGCGGGCTGTGTCGATGCGTTCCGTCAGTATGAAGTCTCACGTCCCGTCCCGGATCCGGCGTTGCCGTCCAGCTGGAACGGCGGCGACGGGAAGAACAGCATTTCGGAAGTCATCAACTCGGCCGGCGCGCACTGCACGCAGTGTCACGTCGGCGCGTCGGCGCCGCTCGGCTACCGTCTCGACTCGTACGCCGCCGCGGTGGGCACCGATGGCTCCGGCAACACGATGATCATCCCGAACAACGCCGCCTCCAGCCCGCTCATGCTGCGCATGAAGGGCACCACCATCCCGTCGATGCCGTACGACGGGTGGAATCACGTCACGGGCGCGCTCGCCCCGGAGAACGTGATCGAGGTGCTGTCGGCGTGGATCGACGCGGGGGCGCCGGAGAACTAGGCCGCGCCGCACGCATCGCGCATCACGCGAGGGGACGTCCGCGAGGGCGTCCCCTTGCGCGTGCCCGGCTACGACAAGCGGCGATGGAAGCGCGCCACCGCGGTGCCGAACAGCGCGGCGCCGCACGCCGCGAGCGCCAGCAGTTCGCCGCGCAGTTGCTCCGGCCCCGCGCCCTTGATGGTCACCTCGCGCACGATCGTCAGGTAATAGCGCAGCGGATCGAGGCGGCTGATCTGCTGCATGAGCGGCGGCATGTTGTCGATGGGCGTGAAGAAGCCGCACATCATCAGGAAGAAGATGTTGAAGAACCAGGCGACGAACATCGCCTGCTGTTGCGTCGCGGCGAGGGTCGAGACGAGCAGCCCGAGGCCGAGCGTCGTCACGAGAAACAGCGCGGTGGCGCTCCACAAGAACGGCACACTGCCGGCCATCGGAATGTGGAACACCAGGCGCGCCGCGGCGAACGCGAGCGTGAACTCGACGAGTCCGAGCACCGCGAACGGCAGCAACTTGCCGAGCAGCAGCTGCGCCGGCGTGATCGGCGTCACCAGCAGTTGCTCGAGGGTGCCGAGTTCGCGTTCGCGCACGATGCCCATCGACGTGAGCAGCGTCGTCGTCATGGTGAGCAAAATGACCAGGATGCCGGGCACCATGAAGTCGCGCGTGACGAGATTCGGGTTGTACCAGACGCGCGCCTGCAGCGTGGTGGGGCGCGGCGGCGGCACGGCGGCGGAATCCGCGGCAAGACGCGGCGCGCGGGCGTTCACGACATCCAGGGCGAACGCGCCGGTGATGCGCCACGCGTAGCCCAGCGCCAGCGACGCGGTGGACGAATTCGAGCCGTCGACCAACAGCTGCACGGTGCTGGATCCGCCGCGCGCGAGGTCGCGCGCGAAGCCGCGCGGCACCACCACCGCCACCGTCGCATCGCCGCGATCGAGGAGGTGCTCCGCCTCGGCGAGCGTCGCCGCCGGCGCCACCACCACGAAATAGTCGGTGCTTCCCAAGCGCTGCGCCAGCGCGCGGCTGTCGGCGCTGCGGTCGCGGTCGACGATCGCCATCGGCAAGCGACGCACGTCGTTCGACACCGCGAAGCCCATGAAGATCATCTGGATCACCGGCGTGATGAACAGCAGGCCGAGCATGGTGCGGTCGCGGAAAATCTGGCGGAACTCCTTGCGCGCGAGGTGCAGGATGGCTCGCATGGCGATCAGCCTCGCACCTGGGCGCGGAAGCGCACCGTGGTGAGCGCCAACACGACGACCGTCAACGCGACCAGCGACACCGCCTCCGGCACGAACACCTCCCACGACGTGCCCTTGAGGATGATGCCGCGGATGATGATGAGATAGTAGCGCGCCGGCACGATGTGGCTCAGCACACGCAGGGGCAACGGCATCGCATCGAGCGGGAAGATGTAGCCGCTGAGGATGAACGCCGGCAGTGTGGTCGCGAGCTGCGCCGCCAGCATCGCCTGTTGCTGCGTGCTCACCAGCGTCGAGATCAGAAGCCCGATCGACAGCGCCGTGGTGACGTACAGCACGCTGAAGGCGAGCAACTGCGCGACGCTGCCATGGATGTGCACGCCGAACAGGAAGCGGCCGGTCACCAGCACCAGCACGCCATCGGCGAAGGCGATCAGCACGTACGGCAGGACCTTGCCGATGACGATCTCCCCCGCCGTCACCGGGGAGACGAGCATCTGCTCGAGCGTGCCGGTTTCCTTCTCGCGGGCGATGGTGATCGAGGTGAGCAGCGCCGAAATCATCATGAGCAGCGTCGCCATGAGGCCGGGCACCAGGAAGTTGCTGCTCTGGAGATCCGGGTTGTACCAAACGCGCGGCACCGCTTGCACCGGGAGCGCGGTGAGCGACGGCGCGCGGCCGGGGCGGCCCGCAGCGCTGAATCCGGCCACCAGCAGTTCGGCGTCGTTGACGGCGACGTTGGCGGTAGTGGCGTCGCTGCCGTCGACGAGCAATTGCACCGTGCCGCCGTCGCCGCGCGCGCGGTCGCGCGCGAAGCCTTGCGGAATCACCAGTGCCACGCGGGCGCGGCGGGCCCACAGCCACGCGGCCGCTTCGTCGCGGTCGCGCACCTCGCCGCGCAGCGTAAAGAAGCCGCCGGCGGTGAACGCCGCCACCAACTGCCGGCTGTCCGCGCTGTGGTCGCGGTCGAGCACGCAGAGCGTGATGTGCTTGACGTCCATGTTGAGCGCGTAGCCGTACATCACTAGCATGAGCACCGGCATCGCCAGCACGATCATCAACGAGCGCGGATCGCGGCGAATGTGCGCGAGTTCCTTGGTGCACAGCGCGCGGCGTCTCATCGCGCGGCCTCCGCGGCGCCGCGGACGTGCGCGATGAACACGTCCTCCATCGACGTCAGACCGGTGGCCGCCTTGAGCGCGCGCGGCGCGCCGAGCGCCACGATGCGGCCGGCGTCCATGATCGACACCCGCGTGCAGTATTCGGCTTCGTCCATGTAGTGCGTGGTGACGAAGATGGTGGTGCCGCCGGTGGCGAGCGCGTAGATGAGATCCCAGAAGCGGCGGCGTGCGATCGGGTCCACACCGCCGGTGGGTTCGTCGAGGAAGAGGATCGCCGGTTCGTGGAGGAGCGCGCAGCCGAGGGCGAGGCGCTGCTTCCAGCCGCTCGGCAGCGCGCCGGCGAGTTGCGCGCGTTGCACGTGGAGGTCGAGCAGTGCCACGACCTCGTCGCGGCGGTGCGCGAGCCGCGTGCGATCGAGGCCGTACACGCCGCCGTAGAACGCCAAGTTCTCGTCGACCGTCAGATCGGGATAGAGCGCGAAACGCTGGGACATGTAGCCGATGGTGCGGCGGATGGCATCGCTTTCGCGGGCGATGTCGAAGCCGGCGACGCGGCCACTGCCGCTGGTCGGCGCGAGCAGACCACACAGCATGCGGATGGTCGTCGTCTTGCCGGCGCCGTTGGCGCCGAGGAAGCCGAAGATCTCGCCGCGTTCGACGGCGAACGACACGCGGTCCACCGCGGTGAAGCGGCCGAACGTGCGCGTGAGGTTGGTGGCTTCGACGGCGATGGTCACTGGCTCGCCTCCGCGCCGCGCGGCGCCATCAGGGCGACGAAGGCGTCTTCGAGCGACGGGGCGATCGGTTCGACGTGGACATCGGTGGCGCCGGCCGCCTGCAATGCGGCGTGGAGACGCGGCGTGTCGGCGGCGGCATCGTCGACGGCGACGTGCAGCGCGTCGCCGAACGTCTGCACGTCGCGCAGCCACGCGTGCCCGGCGGCGCGCAGGCGCGGCGCCACCGCCTGCGGTTGCGCGCAGCGCACCAGCAGCAGCGGATGCGGATAGCGCGCGGGCAACGCGTCCGGCGCATCCTCGGCGAGCACGCGGCCGCGGTCGAGCAGCGTCACGCGATCGCAACGGCGCGCTTCGTCCATGTACGGTGTCGAGACGAGGATGGTCACGCCCTCGCGCTTCACCTCGGCGAGGATGTCCCAGAATTCGCGACGCGACACTGCATCGACGCCGGTGGTCGGTTCATCGAGCAAGAGCACGCGCGGCGTGTGGATCAGCGTGCAGGCGAGCGCCAGCTTCTGCTTCATGCCGCCGGAGAGATCGCGCGCGCGGCGCACCGTGAACTCCTCCAACATCGACCAGCGCAAGAGCCGCGGCGTGCGCGCTTCGCGTTCGGCGCGCGGCACGCCGAAGAGGTCGGAATAGAAGCGCAGATTCTCGGCGACGGTGAGATCGGGATACAGGCTGAAGCGCTGCGGCATGTAACCGAGCAGAGTCTTGGCGGCCGCCGGCTCGCGGCGGATGTCGTGACCGGCGATCCGCACGGTGCCGGCGTCGGGCGCCAGCAGTCCGCAGAGGATGCGGATGGCCGTCGTCTTGCCGGCGCCGTCGGGCCCGAGCAGGCCGTGCAGCGCGCCGCTCGCCACCTCCAGCGACAACGTATCGAGCGCCTGCGTCGCGCCGAAGCGCTTGCGCAGGCCGTCGACGACGATGCTGCCGTCAGCGTCCGGCATTCGACGCCGCGGCGAACGACACTTCCGCCGGCATGCCGATGGCCAACGCGCCGTCGGGATTCGCCAGCGTCACCTTCACGGCGAACACGAGTTCGGCGCGCGCGTCGGCGGTCTGGACGTTCTTCGGCGTGAACTCCGCCTTCGACGCGATCCACGCGACGCGGCCGGTGAACTGGCGATTCGGAAACGCATCGAGGCGCACCGGCACGTCGGCGCCCAGCCGCACCCGGCCCATCTCGCGTTCCGGCACGTAGACGCGCACCCACAGGCGCGCGAGGTCGGCGACGGTGAGGAGCGTTTGCGTCGCGCGCGCCGTCTCGCCCGGTTCGACGTCGCGCGTCAACACGGTGCCCGGCGCGAGCGCGGTGACCACACCGTCGTCGGATTGCTGCGCGAGCAGCGTGAGCGTGGCGTCCACCTCGCGGCCGCGCGCCGCCAGCGCGGCGACGTTCTCGCGCGCCGCGTCGCGCGCCGCGGATACCGCGCGCAGGTCGCTGCGCACGTCGTCGAGTTGCTGCTGCGTCGCCGCCGCCTGCGGCACCAGTGCGGCGAGCCGGCGCTCGGCGCGCTGCACCTGTTCGAGCCGCGCCTCCGCCTGCGCCAGCGTGCGCTCGGCGGCTGCGTGCTGCG
>JBGATO010000139.1:0-6554 GCA_044229145.1 Candidatus Eiseniibacteriota bacterium
CGATGCCCTCGGGGAAGGCCAGCGTGACGGTGCGCCAGGCGTGGGGGCTAGACATGCCGCGTCCCTCCCGTCGCCGGGCCGAGCGGATAGCGGTGCTTCGGGAACTGCGCGGCGTGGGCGCGGATCAGGTCGGCGACGCTGAACGCATCGCGGCGGACCTGGTGCCGCTGGCACACACGCTGATGCACGATCCGCCAAGCAAAGCCGTCCACGCGGAGTTGATGCGCGGTGCGGCACATGTCCAGCGTCGGCGTCAGGGTGCGGCGGACATCGCCCGCCTCCGGCTCGTTATACGGCATCGGCCACCTCCGCTGCGTCGGTGTCGGGCGCGTCGAACAGGCCGCGCTGACTGTGCCCCTGCCGGGCAGCGGCGGCCAGGTTCGCGCACGCTTGTTCGAAGTAGGATCGCTTGAGTTCGTAGCCGAGGAAGCGCCGTCCCATTTGCACCGCGCAGTAGCCTTCGCTGCCAATGCCACCGAAGGGCGACAGCACGAGATCGCCGGGATTCGTCCACAATTGCAGCGCGCGCTCGATCACGTCGAGTTGCAGCGGGCAGATGTGGCGCTCGTCTTTCTCCTCGCGGGCGCTGGTGCGTTGCAAGGTGCGCGACGGGTCAATGTCCATCCAGACGGGCGAGGCGTACCGCTGCCAGATGTTGATGCTGGCGCGCGTGTCGCCGCCCGTATCCTCGCCGTAGATGCGCGTCAGGTGCGCGTCATCGCCGCGATAGTAGGTGAGCGGACCGCTCACGCGCTCGGGGTTCTCGCCGGGCTTCCGCATCGTGACAAGATAGTCGGGGATGCCCTGCCGGCTCATGCACGAGTCCTTGACGATCTGCTTGTGGAGCAGCCCGAGCGCCTTGGTGCGTTGCATCGACGTCACCGGGTCTTTCCAGATGCACACTTCCGAATGGAAGATCCAGCCCGCGTCGGTGAACTCTTTGATCAACGCGCCGCGAAAGTCCGTCAGGCCGATCACGTTGTCGCGCATCTTCGACGTGGGCAGGTTCATGCAGTGGAACGAGAGCAGACGGCCCGGCATCGTCACGCGCAGCAAGTCGCCGACGAGGAAGCGGAAGTGCTGAAAGAACTCCGCGTGGTCCCGCGCGTTGCCCATATCGCGCTCGCTGGCCGAGTAGGTATACAGCGACGCGAACGGCGGCGAGAAGATCGAGTAATGGACGCTGTTCTCCGGTAGCGCACGCACGCCTTCGATGCAGTCGCCTTGGTGCATCGTCCACCCATCGCCCTCCCGCTGCGTGGTGACGTACTCCACGCCACCGCGCTGCGTCTCCGTGTGCAGTTCGCCCACGCTCAGGGCGGCCATGTGATGCACCATGCCGTCCTGCATCTGCGCGGCAGCGGCTTCCTTGCGTTCGATGTTCGCCAAGACGGCGCCCTCCGTTTCGCTGGTAAAGATGTGGCAGTCCACTGGGGATTGCTGGCCGAATCGCCAGTTGCGGCGCACGGCTTGATAGAAGCGTTCGTAACTGTCGGACAAGCCGACGAACGCCGATTGGTGGCAGTGTTGCCAGTTCATGCCGAACGAGGCGATAGACGGCTTGGTGACGAGGATACGGTAGCGGCCCTCCGCGAATCCCGTCAGTCGGTCGATCTTGTCCTCGGGGCTGTCCGCGCCGCTGACTTGCACGGCATCACGAATGGCTTTCTCGCACGCATCGGCTTCCGCGTTGAAGTCGCACCAGACAATCCACGCGCCCGGCGTGGCGTTGATGAGATCCGCCGCCGCCTGGACGCGCTCCCCGATGCTCAGTTTGCGCTCGGTGCGCCGTTCCTCCAGCGTCCGCGCTTCCGTCAAGAACAAGCGGCCCCGGTCCACGGCGCGCGCCGGATCGACGCCGAGCACATGGTGATGCATCCGCAGCGGCGGCAGCGTGAAGCCGTCGTCGCTGTAGCCGAGATCCGACGGCTTGCGGAGCGTGACCGCCCAGGTGCAGAGCCAGCGCCAGAAGGCGTCCTCGGCGTGGCCCTTGAGCCGCCACGACGATGTATCGCCGCCGTCGTGGACGAAGAACGTCGCGAGCATTTCGGCGCGGGTCAGCACGCCGAGGAAGTCGGCGTGATTGCCGAGTTCCATGAAGTCATTCGGCGCGGGCGTCGCGGTACACGCGATCCTGTAGGGCGTCGCGCCGAAGGCCTCGATGATAGCGGTGCGCGTCTTGCCGTCGTAGGCTTTGAGGATGCTGGATTCGTCGAGCACGATCCCGGCGAGTGGCGCGGTGTCGAAGTGCTCCAGCATCTCGTAGTTGGTGATGTTCAGCCCGTCGCGCATGTCCGCCTGGTGACGGCACGCGGTGACGGTGTACCCGAAGCGCGCGCCCTCGGCCACCGTTTGCGCGGAGACCGCCAGCGGCGCGAGGATCAGCACGGGCTTGCCGGTGGACTCGTGGACGTGCTGTGCCCATTCCAGTTGCATGAGCGTCTTGCCGAGGCCGCAATCGGCGAAGATCGCCGCGCGGCCCTTGCGGAGCGCCCATGCGACGATATCGCGTTGGAAGGGGAACAAGGCGTCGTGCAGCGGGCGCGTGTGCGCGATGGTATGCGACGGCGCGGCGATCTGCTTGGCCGCGAGGAACGCGGCGTAGGCGTCGGTCATACGGGCAGTCTCCGGTAGTGGCGCTCGATGCGGGGATTGCAGGAGCGCCGGTTGTGCTCGATATCGTGGAGAAGTCCGGGCGAGCAGCCGCACAAGTCGGCCATCGCGCGGAAGGTCAGTCCGGCGCGCAGACGGCGGCGGGCGAGCCACGCGCCATTGAGAACGCGGCGCGGGCTCTGGCATGTCGGGCACGGCGAGCGTACCCACTCGGGTTCAGTCATGCCCGGCAGTCTACGCCGGGCGGCGCGGCGAACGCAACGGGAATCGTTCGCGGAAAATGCGGCCAGGGCGAAAATAAACTGTTGACGGCGGACGCGAACGCCGATTAGAGTCTGTGGCGTCGGTGCTGCACACTGCGGCACGGCGAACGAGTCGGAGGCGATCATGCGCAACTTTGCGACCGAATACGAAGCGACCCAGTACGCCCGCACGATGGGTATGTCCATCGCCTGCACCATTGACGGTGACGCGTTGCACCACGCCTACCCGGATGGGTCGTTGTTCTGCGACGGTGCTGTGTGCCGTTGTGCGGCGCGCCGCGCCGCCGCGTTGGCCGCGCAAGTCGGCGCGCAGATGGACCGCGAAGGATGCACCGTTCTGGTTGGATAAGCGAAGCGTAGTAGACAACTCCGACAGCACTACGGCGCGGCGGGCAGGCCGAACACACTGAGACCGCAGGCAGCATCGGCGTGATGCCCGATGCGCGGAGAGCGCGAGGCAGTGCCCCAGGCCCGTCCGTGGACCGCTCTCCGCAGCCTGAGCCGCCCGTTATCTGCAACCGACGCTGTGTGTGCGCGGACGCGGAGCGGGCGTCTCAGGGTGAGATGATACGACGAACGGAGGACGCGATGCGCCTGCTGGGATGCCTGCTCGCGCTGGTTCTGTGGGCCTGGTGCGCGCTGATGATCGCGCGGTTCTGCAAGGGGGATTACCGATGAGCAGCGGCAATCTAGAAGGCTACAGCTACAGCAATAGCGCACCCCCGTTGTCGGTTGTGGGGCGCACGGTCTCCGAAGTGTGGATCACTCCCGACGGCGGATCGATGGTGTGGCAGTTCGTCGACGGACCGGCGCAGCGGTTCGACGCCGAAGGCGACTGCTGCTCGTATTCGTGGATTCAGTCCATCGAGAACATCGCGGCGCTTCTCGGTTCGCCCATCATCGAAACGGCCGACATCTACTTGCCGACCGACGATGGCCGCGTGACAAAAGCGCAGGAAGAAGCAGCCGATTGCTTGGCGGTCTACGGCATCCGCATCGACACCGCACAGGGGTCGTGTGTCATCGACTTCCGCAACGACTCCAACGGCTACTACGGCGGCAATCTGACTCCGTCCGTGTGTGAGGGGCCGCAGCCGTCAATGGTGCGCGTCACAGAGGACTGGTCGCTGTGACCACGCTCCCCTGCCTGGCCTGTCCGTGTGAAGACACGTGCGGCGGCGACCTGGCGTGCGCGGAGGCGGTGGCGGCGCAGCCGTGCGCGCGGGCCGCCCTGCCGCATGACGACGGGCCAGACTGCGACGAGTGGAGCGACGGCCGCTGTCACGCAGCGTGCGCGCCAGACATGCAGCGCGACTACCACGGCGAGTATCCGCACGGCGGCTACGTGTGGATCGACGACGGAGACACCTGCGGGCCGGACTGCCCGCGTTACGAGGAGAACACGTATGGCGACGACTAAGCGCCGCACGGCGCAGCAGATCGCGGCGGACGCGCAGGCGGCGTACCGGGCGAGTCTGTCCAAGCAGTTGGACAAGTTCGACCGGTTCGCGGCGGACTGGTCTGCGAAGGAAACGCGCTACGGTGCCTTGGCGCGCGACGCGGCGGCGAACAAGACCGCGTGCGAGGCGACCTGCAAGGACTTGTGCCGGCAGATCGCGCAGATCGACGCCGCCACCGCCGCGCTCGCCGGAGGCGCCGATGCGCCTCGATAGCCACTACGTCGGCGGCGCCCGCGTGTGGTGCGATGCGGACACGCCGCTGCGCACGGTGACGCGGATCGACGGGCGCCGCTCGCCGGTGGACGGCGCGCTGTTCGGTGACGCGGATCGACGGGCGCCGCTCGCCGGTGGACGGCGCGCTGTTGTGGCCGCACCGCTACGAGATCCACCTGCAAGGCACGGACGGCGATCTACGCCTCACGCTCGACGCGGACGCGGCGACGCTGTGGGCGGACACGAAGGTCCACCACCTGGCCGGCGGCCATGCGGTGCTACTCGCCTCCGACACGGCGCGCGTGCTGCGGGAGGCGTTGGACCGTCTCGGCGCCTCCGTTGAGGCGACATGAACGGACACAGCACGACCGACTTCGACCCGTCGGAGAGGGAATACCGCGAGCAGCAGATTGCTGCGGCGGCCAGGGAGCACGACCGTGAGAGGATGGACACAATGGGACTGACGCGCAGTTTGTCGCAGCAGGGCGAGTTCGAGTTGCACCCGGAGGGCGGCCCGTTTGCCGCCGTGTGTGTGGACATGCAGTACATGGGTGTGGTGCAGACGCAATTCGGCGACAAGGAGAAAATCCGCTACGTCTTCCTGACCGACCAGGCCATGAAGGACGGCCGGCCGTTCTGGGTGTCGCACATGATGAACCTGACCCTGAGCAACATGAAGGGCAAGGAATCGACGCTCTATAAGTTCCTGCTCGCGTGGCTGGGCAAGCCGCCGGTCACGGACGCGGCGCCGCTGTTCGATTTCGCGTCGATGGTCGGCAAGCCGTGTCTGCTGACCATCGTCCACAGTGACGGCAAGAACGGGCAGACCTACGCGAACATCAACACCATCATGCCGCTGATGAAGGGGCAGTCGGCACCAAGCCCGGCAGGCTACGAGCGCCGGTACGACCACGAGGGGTTGCCGCTGGACCCCGAGAAGCGGCGCGCGTTCCTGGCGGCGCAGGGCGACTTTGGCGTGCCGCAGGCACCAGGCGCGAGCGCGGCGGACCTGGACGAGATTCCGTTCTAGCCATGGCCACCTCGACGATCACGCGGGACCGCGCCGGCTACTACGGGACGCCGGGCGGTCGGTATCCCAGTGTCACGAAGGTGCTGCACGAAGGCCTCGGCGCGCCGGAGCCGTTGGTGACGTGGGCGGTGAAGGTAGAACGCGAGCGGTGCGCGCGGTTGGCCGCGCAAGCGTACATCGACGCGCGCACGATGGATCTCGCGGTGCCGAACGTGACCGCGTTCATGGCGCAGCGGCTGCAGGGTCCGTATGAGAACAAGCGGATCATGAACGAAGCCGCAACGAAAGGCACGGCGGTCCACCAGTGGATCGAGGATCACTTGGCCGGCAACGCGCCGGAGGTGCCGGAAGCGATCCGCGTCCCGGTCATGGCGTGGCAGCGGTGGGCGGAGCGGGTCGGATTCCAGGCGCAGCATGTGGAGGCGCCGGTGTGGAGCGACCGCGAGCAGGTCGCCGGGCGCGTGGACGTGATTGGGACCGTCGAAGGCTGGACGTGCGTCGCGGACTGGAAAACCAGCACCGCGATCCGGTTCAGCCACAAGCTGCAACTCGCGTGGTATGCCCAGATGGCGTGCGAACGCGGCTTGCTCGACGTGCCCCGCGTCCACTGCCTGCGCCTGCCGTGGCGCGACGGCGAGGAGTACGAGGTGTGGGAAGCGACGGCCGATGCGGACCTCGCCGATCTGCTCAGTGTGTGCCGCGCGGTGCGCCACGTCTGGGCGGCCCAACAGGACTAGCGCAGGGCGGGAGCGGCAGCGGTGGCCTGGCCCCAGACAGGCGACCGTCCCGCCCTGCGCCGAGGATCATCCCCGGCCCTCACACCGACTGCGAGGCTGACAGCGCGGGCGGCGCCCTGTGGGACATGACAGGGGGCCGGGGACACTGCACGGGGCCAGGGACGGCCCCGCGAGACACACCCCCGCCGTGCGGCAGCGGTCGCCCGGCACAGTGGACCGGGCGGGCGCACCGTCCAGG
>JBGATO010000026.1:0-51455 GCA_044229145.1 Candidatus Eiseniibacteriota bacterium
GATCGGTCACCAACAATCGGAACGTGCCCTGCCCGAGCCGCGGCGCCACCGGCACCGGCGTCCCGAACATCGGCGCGATGTGGGCCGCGTCCCCGACCATCGCCGGCGCCGCCGCAAGTCGCTCCTGCACCATTTCCCACAACGCGCGCCCTTCGCCGGCATCCGTCTCGTATCCCTTGCCCTGGACGATGTTCTTCGACCACGAAGCGGGCACGGGAATCCACTGCGACCGCGGGAAGAAGAAGGGCGCGACGAGCAGGATGCAGCCGATCGCGTAGTCCTCGTGCAGCGCGGGGGAGAGATGCCGGTACTTCGCGATGCGCTCGCGCATCTGCGAAAAACTCGCGGCGCCGTTCTTCTCGCCGAACGACTCCCACGCGAGGCTGATCGGCGCGAATGTGAAGTGCCGAAAGAACCCGCCGCCGACGATGAAGTCGTCGGGGCTGTGCAGCTTGAACAGGAACGGCTCGCCGGGCGAGAGCGCGTGGAACGCGGTCTTGCCCGAGGGCTTCCAGAAGTTGACTTCGTCGATCGCGGGAAGCCGGCGTAGATGTTCGAACCAGTCACGATCGGTGACCCCGACGAAGCACCGCATGGGGAGACTTCTCCTGGAACCACGACGCCGGCCTTCGCGGGCGACCCGTCCTCGTGCGGGGTGATCGAAACCCCGTCGCACCTGGTACGTGACAGTAACGCGTCACCTCTGCGCGGGGGAACCTGAAATCTCGGGGGCCTGGGGGCGGATCTCACCGCGGGGGACGTCGCCGCGGTGCCGCGCATCGAGGTGCCGGCGCTTCCGCGTCATGCCATGGGATGCGGCCGCCGCGCACGCCCCATGGTATGCTGCCACCGATGCCGGCTCGCCCCCGAGGACTTTCCATGTCGTCCCGTTTCGACCGCACCGCCATGACCGCACGCGCCGCGGCGCTGGCGCGCTTCAACGAGTGGGAGGCGCGCCAGCGGTCGACGCTGTCCGCCGCCGATGCGGTGGCCGGCATCGGGTTCTTGTATGATCAGCTGCCGGCCGCTGCCCGCACGCGACCCGTCGACGTATCCGGAATCCGCGCGCTGCACCGCGCGCTCGCGATGCTGTCCCTCCGATGACCGCGCAGGAGGCAGCTCTCGTCGCCGTGGCGCGGTTGTTCACGCGCCTGCACGTGCCGTACATGATCATCGGCGGCCAGGCGAATGCGATTTGGGGAGAGCCGCGCGCGACGCTCGTTGTCGACGTCACGGTGTGGGTGAGCGAGGCCGACCTCGCGACGATGGTTGCGCGCATCACCGAATCCTCGGCGCCCATGGCGCCTGATCCCACGGCGTTCGCGCCGGAAACGCGCCTGTTGCCGGTCACGACGCCGGCCGGCGTGCGCGTCGATATCATCTTCGGGCAGCTGCCGTTCGAAGAAGAGGCAATCGGCCGCGCGGTGCCGCTGGAGATCGCGGGAGAAACGGTGCGCTACTGCGCCGCCGAGGATGTGATCCTGCACAAGATTCACTCGGCGCGGGCACGGGACCTCGACGACGCACGCGGCATCGCCCTGCGGCAGTTCGCCCGGCTCGATCGCGCCTATCTCGACCCGCGCGTCGACGAGTTGGCGGCGGCCCTCGACGCGCCGGAGATCGCGGAGCGCTGGGCCGCGTGGTGCGCGGAAGCGGCTGCGCCACCCGGCGCGTGACCGGGGGAAATCCGTCACCCTCGCGAGCCATCCCTGCCCGCAGTCAGTCCGCTGAGTTTGATCGAGATTATCGGGTTTATCGCCGGCGGATAAGTTGACGAGTGTCTGAGGTCGGTTTCACCGCCAGCCGGAGGACCGGCCAACGGCCCTTGTCGATAGGCGCGGGTTGCACGCATGATCCCCCGGGCTCACGGAACAGCGAGCCCTTGCGGCCCCGCGCGGAACGCTGCGCGTGGGCACGGTGTGGAACGCCGAACCGAGGCTCCCATGTCTCCCAACATCTCCACCCGTCTCGCCTTCCTCGACCGCTACCTCACGCTCTGGATCCTGGCCGCGATGGCGGCCGGCGTCGCGCTCGGCAGCGCGGTCCCCGGCATCGTCCCGCTGCTCAATCGCTTCAACGCGGGCACGACGTCGATTCCGATCGCCATCGGCCTCATCCTCATGATGTACCCGCCGCTCGCCAAGGTGCGCTACGAGGAGATGGGCGGTGTGTTCCGCAACGTCCGCGTGTTGGCACTCTCGCTGGTGCAGAACTGGATCGTCGGGCCGGTGCTGATGTTCGCGCTGGCGGTGCTCTTCCTGCGCGACCGGCCGGAGTACATGGCGGGGCTGATCCTGATTGGCCTCGCGCGTTGCATCGCCATGGTGATCGTGTGGAACGACCTCGCGGGCGGCGATCGCGAATACTGCGCGGGCCTGGTCGCGCTCAACTCGATCTTCCAAGTGTTGCTCTACTCGGGCTACGCGTACGTTTTCCTGACGATCGTGCCGCGCTGGCTCGGGCTGGAGGGCGTCGTCGTCCACATCACGATGGGCGAGATCGCGCGCAGCGTGGCGATCTACCTCGGCATCCCGTTCGCCGCCGGCGTGCTGACGCGCGCGGCGTTCCTGGCGACGAAGGGGCGCGCGTGGTTCGAGCGCGAGTTCGTGCCGCGCGTGAGTCCGCTCACGCTCATCGCACTGCTCTTCACGATCGTCGTGATGTTCTCGCTCAAGGGCGCCTACATCGTGCGGCTGCCGCTCGACGTGGCGCGGGTGGCGCTGCCGCTCATCGTGTACTTCGTCCTGATGTTTGCGGTGTCGGCGGTGATGAGTCGCCGCGCGGGGGCGACGTACGGCCAGGCGACGACGCTCAGTTTCACGGCGGCGTCGAACAACTTCGAGCTGGCGATCGCGGTGGCGATCGCGACGTTCGGGCTGGACTCGGGCGCGGCGTTCGCGGCGGTGATCGGGCCGCTGGTGGAGGTGCCGGTCCTCATCGCGTTGGTCAACGTGGCGCTGTGGATCGGACGGCGCTGGTATGCGACGGAGGCGCGGGCGTGAAAGGCGTGTTGTTCTTGTGCGTGGCGAATTCGGCGCGCAGTCAGATGGCGGAAGGCCTGGCGCGCACGCTGGCGCCGGCCGGCGTGGCGGTGTACTCGGCGGGCTCGCAGCCGACGCGCGTGCGGCCGGAGGCGATCGCGGTGCTGGCGGAGATCGGCATCGACATCTCGAGCCACCGCTCGAAGGCGGTGGGGGAGATCGCGCCGGAGCTGGTCGACACGGTCATCACGTTGTGCGCGGAGGAAGAGTGCCCGGTGTTCCTCGGCACGGCGCGCCGCCTGCATTGGGGCCTGCCGGACCCGGCGGCGGTGACGGGAGACGACGGAGCGCGCCTCGCGGCCTTCCGCGCCACCCGCGACGAGCTGCGCCGACGGCTCCGGGAGTTCTTCGCGGCGGCGCCGCCGGACTAGAGCCACCGCGGTGGGCGCGTCGTACCTCCGTGGTCCCATCTCACGATTCGCCCGTCGCATCGCGTGGCGGAGCCGCCGCGCAGATGAGCGTTGACTCCCTGGTCGCAGAGGCCGATATTCGTTCCATGGTCCGCCGTCGTCCCACACGTGGCCGTGCGTCGCGCCGAGGTCTCCACCTCGTCGTGCTGTGGGCGGTCATGGTGTTCGGTTACTTGTGTCCGGTGCGGTGCATGCCGGAGATGGCCGGGGCGCGTCCGGCGGCGGCCGCGATGAGTCACGACGCGGCGGCGGGCGCGCACGACTGCTGTCACGGCCGCGGCGAAGCCTCGCCGCGCAGTGGCGACGGATGCCGTGACTCGCGCCTGTGTTGTTCGAGTTGGAATACCGAGCCGGCGCCTGCGCCGGTTCCCGCGCCCGAGATGGCGGCCCCGGCCGCCGAACCTGAGTTTTCCGCGGCGCCTGTGGTCGTGGCACTCGCGGCCACCTTCGCGCCGGTTCCCGCCGAATCTCCGCCGCATCGCAGTTCCATCCTTCGACTCTGAGTTGAGCCACGCTTCGGCGGCGGCGCGTCATCACGCGTCCGCGGCGCCGGAGCACGTTCCGCATTTGGTGTGATGCGCCGTGGGCGATGTGCGCCCGGCGCGGTTGTACACCCGTTGGAACGGAGGTTCACATGAAGCGCAGTCTGTCCCTCATCCTCCTCGTCGCGACGATCGCCGTCGCAACGTCCGCCGTCGCGGCACCGAAGCCTCCGCGCGCGGTGCGAACAGTCGCCCTCGCGGTCACCGCGAATGGCTTCGAGCCGGCATCGGTGCGCTTCAAGGCCGGCGAACCGGTGAAGTTGGTGGTGACGCGCAAAGTCGAGCGCACCTGCGCGACCGACATCGTCATCGCGTCGCTCGGCATCAAGAAGGCGTTGCCGCTCAACAAGCCGGTGGCGATCCGTTTCACGCCGAAGACGCCGGGCACCATCCGCTACGCCTGTGCGATGGACATGATCGCCGGCTCGATGATCGTCGAATAGCGAGGATCTCATGGTCGCGAAGGAGTGGAGGAGTCGCGTGCTGCGAGGCGCGCGGCGGTGGGCGCGGGGGAGTCTCGCGCTGCTGGCGCTGAGCGTGGCGCCGGCGTGTGCGGCGGATCTGCGCGACGATCCGGCGCTGGTGGCGCTGCTGCGCGATGCGCTGGCCGCGCGTCCGGGATTGCAGCGGGCGCATGCGGAAGCGGATGCGGCGGCGCTGCGCGTGCAGCAGCAAGGCGCGTTGCCGGATCCGGTGCTTGCCTTCGGCATCCAGAACGATGGATTCCGCCGCCTGCAAATCGGCCAGATGGAAACCAGCTACTGGTCGGTGGTGCTCGGACAAACGATTCCGTGGTTCGGCAAGCGCGGCGCCCGCACGCGGGTGGAGGAGTTTGGCGCGCGGCAGGCGGGCACGGTGGTGGATCGCGCGCGGCTCAGCCTGGAAGCGGAGGTCGAGCGCGCGTATCTCGACCTGGTGCTGGTACGCGAGCAAGCGCGGGTGGTGGCCGAGCAGGAATCGCTGTGGGCGCGCGCCGAGCAGATGACGCGCGTCCGTTACGAAGCCGGCGAGGGCGCGCAGTCCGATGTGTTGCGCGCGGGGCTCGAGCGCGCGCGGTTGCGCCAGAAGCGCTGGAGTCTCGAGGCGGAGCAACGGCGTCAGGTCTTGGCGGTCAACCTCGCCGCGGGGCGGCCGCTCGAGCAGCCGGTGGAGACGTCGATGTCGCTCGCGGCGCTCGGCGATCCGCCGCTGACGGATTCGGCGTCGGCGGACTCGGCGGCGCGCGCGCGCAGTCCTGAGCTGGCGCGGGCGCGTGCGGAGGCGGCGCAGGCGCAGGCGCGGGTGGCGCTGGCACGCAAGGATCTGTATCCGGATCTCACGCTGACGGCGGGCGTGATGCCGCGCGGCGGCAGCTTCGAGCCGATGTGGCAAGCGGGCGTGTCTCTGTCGCTGCCGCTGTGGGCGGGGCGCAAGCAGTCGGCCGCGGTGGCGGAGAGCCGATTGCGCGACGATGCCGCGCAGCATGGCGTGGAGGAAATGAGCCGGCTGGTGTGGCAGCGCGTGGCGGAGCGCCGTGCAGTGCTCGGCGCTTTGCGTGACGTCACGCAGGCGTATCGCACCAGCGTGCTGATTCAGTCCGAGGCGACGGTGGCGAGCACACTGTCGCAGTATCAAGTCGGTCAGGTGCCATTCACCGCGGTGCTCGATGCGCTGAACGGCTATCTCGGCGACCGCCTCGGCTACGACGACGCGGTGGCGGAAGCGCACCGGCTGGCGATCGCCGAGCGCGAAGTGAGTCTCGACCCGGCCGCCGCGGTGAGCGCGGGCGGTGCGGGTGGCGCGATGGGCGCGGGCAGTGCGGCAGGCGGCCTGGGCGCGCCCGCCGCGGGCGCCGCGCCGGCGGGCGCCGCGCCGGCGTCGTCGTCGCCCATGACCCGGAGGTAGGCGGAAGGAGCGAAGATGAACGTGCAGATGCCGGAGGCGAGTGGGACGGGCCGCGCGCGCACCTCGCGTGGCGTGCCGTGGGCGATGGTGGCCGTGGTGGTGGTGCTCGCCGGTGCGGGTGGTGTGGTGCTCGACCGCGCGATGCTGCACCGCACGCCGGCCCCGGCCACGACGACATCGCGCCCCGCGGCCCCGTTGTATCAGTGCCCGATGCATCCGACCATCACCGCCGATCACCCGGGCGATTGTCCGATCTGCGGCATGAAGCTGGTCGAAGTGAAGGCGGCGACGGCCGACACGGCGCGCCACGTGCTCTTCTACCGCTCGCCGATGGATCCGCGGCACACCTCGCCGACGCCGCGCAAGGACGAGATGGGCATGGACTACGTGCCGGTCTACGCGGGCGACGCGCCGGGCAGCGGCGGGGTGGTCGACGGCCGCACGACGGTGACCATCGACCCGGCGCGCCAGCAACTCATCGGGCTGCGCACGGCGGTGGTCGAGCGCGGCCCGGTGTCGGGCAGTTGGCGCACGGTGGGCCGCGTCGAGGTGGATCCGACGCGCGTGCGCAAGACCAACATCAAGGTCGATGGCTATATCGACCAGCTCTATGTCGACTTCGTCGGCCGCGCGGTGTCGGCGGGGCAGCCGTTGTTCTCGATCTACAGTCCGGCGCTGTTCGCGGCGGAGAACGAGTACATCCTGGCGCTGCGGACGCACGAATCGTTGATGGCCGCGGGGGCGAAGGACGACGATGGCGCCGCGCTGGTCGGGGCGGCGCGGCGCAAGCTGCAACTGTGGGACGTCCCGGCCGCGGAGATCGCGCGGCTGGAACGCACGCGCACCGCGGCCAAGGCGCTTACGTTCGTGTCGCCGATCGGCGGCATCGTCACCGCGAAGTCGGTGGTGCAGGGATCGAGCGTGCGCGCCGGCGACACGCCGTTCGAGATCACCGATCTCGGCGAAGTGTGGGTGATGGCCGACGCGTACGAGGGCGACCTGGCGGACGTCGCGGTGGGCGCGCCGGCGTCATTCACCTTGAGCGCCTTCCCGGGCCGCGTCTTCCGCGGCCGTGTCGACTTCATCGACCCGCTGCTCGACGCGGCGACCCGCACGGCGAAGGTCCACATGCACTTCGCCAATGGCGGCCGGGAGCTCAAGCCGGAGATGTTCGGCGAGGTGACGCTGGAGCGGCCGCATCACACCGGGTTGCGCATTCCCGCCGACGCGGTGATTCACGCCGGTACGCAGGATGTCGTCTTCATCGCGCTGGGCGACGGCAAGTTCGAACCGCGCGTGGTGGAGACGGGTTTCCCGAGCGGCAGCTTGGTGGAGATTCGCCACGGACTCGAGGCCGGCGAGCAGGTGGTGACACGCGCCAACTTCCTCATCGACTCGGAATCGCAACTGCGTGCGTCGTTGGCCTCGATGGCGGAGAAGACGCCATGATCCGCGCGATCATTCGCTTCTCGGCGGAGAACAAATATCTCGTCATCGCGGCGACGCTGGCGGCACTCGCCGTCGCATTCTGGACGATGCAGCGCATCCCGCTCGACGCACTGCCGGATCTCTCGGACACGCAGGTCATCGTCTACTCGCGCTGGGACCGCAGCCCCGACATCATCGAGGACCAGGTCACCTATCCGATCATCACCTCGCTGCTCGGCGCGCCGAAGGTCAAAGCGATCCGTGGCTTCTCGGACTTCGGCTACAGTTATGTGTACGTGGTCTTCCAGGACGGCACAGACATCTACTGGGCACGCTCACGCGTTCTCGAATATTTGTCGAAGATTCAGTCGCGGCTGCCGGCCGATGTGAAGACGGAGCTCGGGCCCGACGCGACGAGTCTCGGCTGGGTGTTCCAATACGCGCTCGTCGACAAATCTGGCCGTCACACCAACGACGAGTTGCGATCGTATCAGGATTGGTTCCTGCGCTATGCCTTGCAGAGTGTGCCGGGCGTCTCCGAGATCGCGACGGTCGGCGGCCAAGTGCGGCAATACCAGATCACGGTCAATCCCGCGAAGCTGGCGGCGTACGGCCTGCCGCTGAGCGCCGTCGTCAACGCGGTGCGCAGCGGCAACAACGATGTCGGCGGGCGCTTGGTGGAGGTCTCGGGGCGCGAGTACATGGTGCGCGGCCGCGGCTACGTGAAATCGCCGGCCGATCTCGAGAAGTTGGTGCTGAAAACCGCCGGCGGCACCCCGATCCAGGTCAAGGATGTCGGCACCGTCGCGCTTGGGCCGGAGATGCGGCGTGGCATCGCCGACTACAACGGCCAGGGCGATGTGGTGGGCGGCATCGTCGTCATGCGCCAAGGCGAGAATGCGCTGCAAGTCATCGACCGCGTGAAGGCGAAGCTTGCCGATCTCCAGCCCTCACTTCCGGCAGGCGTCGAGGTGGTTACCACCTACGACCGCTCCGAGCTCATCGACCGCGCGATCAACACGGTGAAGTCCAAGATCCTCGAGGAAATCGTCATCGTCTCGTGCGTGATCTTGCTCTTCCTGTGGCACATCCCGTCGGCCACCGTGCCCATCCTCACCATTCCGGTGAGCGTCGCGCTCGCCTTCATCCCGATGTACGTGATGGGCCTCAACGTCAATCTGCTGTCGATGGCCGGCATCGCGATCTCCATCGGCGTCCTGGTGGACGGCGCGATCATCGAAGTCGAGAACGCCTACAACAAGATTCACCGCTGGCATGCCGACGGCAAGCCGGGCGACTTCCATCAGGTCCGTCTGGAGGCGCTGCTCGAGGTCGGGCCGTCGGTGTTCTTCTCGCTCCTAGTGATTGCGGTGGCGTTCATGCCGGTGTTCACGCTGGTGGATCAGGAAGGCCGCCTGTTCAAGCCGCTGGCGTACTCGAAGAACCTGGCGATGGCGATCGCCGCTCTGCTGGCGATCACGTTCAATCCGGCGACCCGCATGTTGTTCGCGCGCAGCGAACCCTTCACCTTCCGCCCGCGGTGGCTGGCGTGGCTGCTCACGCAGCTGTTCGTCGGCCGTTACCACGCGGAGGAAGCGCATCCGATCAGCCGCGTCTTGCACCGTGTGTACGAGGGGCCGTGCCGCTTCGTGGTCAAGCACGCGCGCGCGACGGTGATCGCCAGCGTGTTGTTGGTGCTCTCGGCGATTCCCGTGTATCTCTCGCTCGGTTCCGAATTCATGCCGCCGCTGCAAGAAGGTTCGCTGCTGTACATGCCCTCCGCCGTGCAGCCGGGGATGTCGGTGGCCGAGGCGCAGAAGGCGCTGCAGGTGCAGGACAAGCTGCTGCTCACGTTCCCCGAGGTGGAGCGCATTTTCGGCAAGGCGGGACGCGCCGACACGCCCACCGATCCGGCCCCATTCTCGATGATGGAGACGACGATCCTGCTCAAGCCAGAGAGCCAGTGGCGCGAGCGGCATCGGTGGTACTCGAGTTGGGCGCCGGAGTGGCTGAAGCGGCCGCTGCGCTCTTTCTGGCGCGACCGCATCACCGAGGAACAGCTCGTCGACGAAATGAACGCGGCGCTGCAATTGCCCGGCATCAGCAACGCGTGGACGATGCCGATCAAGGCGCGCATCGACATGCTCTCCACCGGCATTCGCACACCGGTCGGCATCAAGATCAGCGGCGCGAGCCTCGACGAAATCCAAAAGGTCGCGCTGTCGATCGAGTCGCGCCTGCAGAAGGTGCCGGGCACCCGCAGCGTCTACGCCGAACGCGTGGCCGGTGGCTACTTCCTCGACTACGTGCTCGACCGCGACAAGCTGGCGCGCCACGGCCTCTCGGTGGACGACGCCAACATGATGGTGATGACCGCGGTGGGCGGCGACAATCAAACCACCACGGTCGAAGGACGCGAGCGCTATGGCGTCAACGTCCGTTACGCGCGCGACTTCCGCGAGGACCTCGATGCGTTGCGCCGCGTCCTGCTGCCGCTGCCGAACGGGCAAGGCCAGATTCCGATGTCGGAGATCGCCGACGTGCGTTTGGTCGAAGGCCCGTCGATGATCCGCGACGAAAATGGCTTGCTCTCCGGCTATGTGTACGTCGACTTCGACGTCACCAAGACCGACGTCGGCCGTTACGTCGATCATGCCAAGCACGCGGTGGCGCGCGACGTCAAGATTCCAACCGGCTACGCGGTCACCTGGAGCGGTCAGTACGAGAACATGATCCGCGTCAAGGAGCGGCTCAAGTTCATCGTGCCACTGACGCTGCTTCTCATCTTCGGCTTGCTGTATCTCAACACCAAGTCGGCGTTCAAGGCCGGGATCGTGATGCTCGCGGTGCCGTTCTCCATGATCGGCGCGATCTGGCTGCTGTGGGCGCTGCACTACAACGTGTCGATCGCGGTGTGGGTCGGAATGATCGCGCTCGCGGGTCTGGACGCCGAAACCGGCGTGTTCATGCTGCTGTTCCTCGACCTCGCGCACGACGAAGCGAAAGCGCGCGGACGATTGCGCACTACCGGCGATCTCGTCGAAGCGATCATCCACGGTGCCGTGAAGCGCGTGCGGCCGAAGGCGATGACGGTGGCGGCCGCGTTCATGGGCCTGCTGCCGATCATGTGGGCGACCGAGACGGGCTCGGACTTGATGAAGCGCATCGCCGCGCCGATGGTGGGCGGGCTGGTGACGTCATTCCTGCTCGAGCTTCTGGTGTATCCGGCAATCTACTATCTGTGGCGCAAGCGCGACGTGGTGGCGGGGCCGGCGTCGCCCGCCGGAGAGCCGGCGAGCGCGTGAGTCGAGTGATGCGCGTGGGCGGGAGGTCGGTACGTCGCGGACCGGTCTCCCGCACGAGCGCCGAAGGCTAACAGTGGCAATATGTTACGCAACTTTCCGAGAGTCGGCCGGGCATTCGCAAATTCTTCCCACTACGCCCATTTTCTACTTTGTTCTTTGCGCGAACATAGTCTAGACTCTGAAAAGAGTCGAACGGTGTGCGCCGCCACGGGGGCGTGCGCGGCGCCGATTCGCGATGGCCCTCCGACCGCGAGGGCGCCAGGGAGGTTCGAGCCAATGATCCGTCGTGCTAGCAGCGCAGTGGTGCTCGCGGCTGTCGCCTTGTTCGCGGGCAGCGCCTTCGCCGTCACCAACGTCACCGTCAATCCGGCCACCATCACCAACGGCTACATGAACGTCTCCGAGATTCCGGCCAACGGCGGCGCGTTCCTGTGGGGCAGCCCGTGGGGCTTCGGTGACCTCAACGCCTCGTTCTCGGGCAGCACATTCAAGATGACGCCGAACACCATCGGCGACCCGGACCCGTACTGGTACATCGGCGGCGGTGGCCCGGGCGCGCAGGGCAACAAGACGATGGACGCGGTGGCCTACGCCGAGGACAACGTCGGCACGTACGCCGGCCAGACGGTCGTCTTCATGGGTCACGTCGTGAACAACAACCTTGCCGCGTCGCACAGCGTGGTGGCGTTCATCAAGGACTTCGCGCCGGACTTCTCGTCGGTCAACACGGTGACGGTGCCGGTGCCGGCCGCGGGTTCGAGCTTCTCGATCGCCCTCAACACGATCAACGACCCGGCGCGCCACGTGCAGTACGGCTTCGAGATGGTCGGCCCGTGCGTGTGGTGGACGGACGTCGCGGCGTACGGCGACATCCAGGTCAACCCGGAGACGCCGGTGGCGTCGAAGCCGGCGACGTGGGGCAGCGTGAAGGCGCTCTTCCGCTAAACGCCGCACATCGCAGCGCAACGACGGCGGCTCCCTCGCGAGAGGGGGCCGCTTTCGCCTGGCTGCAAGGATTTCCCCGGCGGCACGGCGTTTCGTTTGGTGGCGCTGGGGCCGGGCGCTGCGAGTGACGATGGGTTCCTGGTGAACCATCTCCTTGCACACCGGCTCGCGGCACTCGCGGCGGTGGTCGCGCTGGCCCCCGCGGCGCACGCCGGCGCCGTCCGCGACCTCGGCCCGCGCCGCGTCTCCTGGGACGCCAAGCTGCGCCGCGCGCACGCCTCGGCCGGCCGCCTCGCGCTCGCCGCGCCGCGACCCGGCGACGTGCCGGCCGGCGTCGCGTGGACCTCGCTCGGCCCCAAGCCGATCGCCAACTTGTACAACCCGGACGGCACCGGCCCGTACGACGCCAGCGGCCGCGTGCGGTCGATCGCCGTCGATCCGCGCAATGGCGACGTCGCGTACATCGCCGCCGCGCAAGGCGGCGTGTGGAAGACCAGCGACGGCGGCGCGACCTGGGCGCCGCTCACCGACCATCTCAGCTCGCTCGCCTCCGGCGCAGTGACGCTCGACCCGTCGAACCCGGACGTCGTCTACTACGGCACTGGCGAGATGAGCGAGTGCGACGACTGCTTCGCCGGCGATGGCTTGTTCAAATCCACCGATGCGGGCGCGACGTGGACGAAGCTCGCCGACGCGTCGCAAGTCGGCTGGTTCATCTCCCGCGTCGCCGTGCAGCCCGGGCATTCCGCGACGCTGCTGGTCGCCGACGAATACGGCATGGCGCGCACCGGCGATGGCGGCAAATCGTGGGGTTTCATCGCCGCGCCGGGCCGCGTCACCGACCTCGCATTCGATCCGGTGACAGCGGCGACGGTATACGCGGCGGTGGAATCCACCGGCATCTACAAGTCGCTCGACGCGGGCCTCACGTGGTCGCTGTTGCAAGGTGGCGTGCCGGCGAGCGGCTTCGGCGTCGTCAACTTCGCGATCGCCCCGAACGCGCCGCAGATCCTGTACGCGAGCTTCATCACGTCGAGCGCGTCGGCGGCCACCGACGGCCATCTCTACGGCATGTACCGCTCGTCGAACGGCGGCACGTCGTGGTCGAAACTCACGGCGACGCCGGACTACGTGGCGCAGATCACCGGCGCGCCGGCCAAGGGCTGGTACGACAACTGCCTGGTGGTCGACCCGACATCCTCGGCCACCGTGTACGCGGGCGGCGCGGCGCCGCAGAATCCGGCGCTCGGGCTGATTCGCTCGACGACGTCGGGCGCGTCGTGGACCGGCGTCGCGGTGGACGTCACCGGCCAGGAGTTGCACAGCGCGCACCACGCGCTCGCCTTCGGGCCGGACCGCCGATTGTGGGACGGCAACGACGGCGGCGTGTGGACCACCACCGACGGCGGCGCGCATTGGTCGAACCGCAACGCCGGCCTCGCGCTCGTCATGTGCAACGCGCTCGCCCTGCATCCGTCGAACGCCAACGTGATCCTCGTCGGCTCGCAATCCACCGGCAGCGTGCTGACGACGAACGCGGGCGTCTCGTGGTCGATGATCGATGGCGGCAACGGCGGCGCCTGCGCGATCGACCCGCAGATCTACACCACGAGCTACTGGTGCAGCGGCCCGGCGCTGTCGTTCGTGGATCGCATCACCACCGGCGACACATCGTGGGTATGGACGAACGACGGCGAACCGGCGCAATTGGCGAACGCGCCGCTGGTCCTCGACCCGAACTACGCCGGCACCGTCTACGCGGGCACCTGCCGCGTGTGGTTCACCATCGACGACGGCGCGTTCTGGTGGCCGAGCGATCAACTCACGAGCGGCGCCGACGGCGTGATCGGCGCGCTGGCGCTCGGCGTCGGCGCGCCGCAT
Source organism: Candidatus Eiseniibacteriota bacterium (assembly GCA_044229145.1). Taxonomy (GTDB): domain Bacteria; phylum Eisenbacteria; class RBG-16-71-46; order CAZEPH01; family CAZEPH01; genus JBKJUD01. Next base: position 13,437 of record JBGATO010000026.1, read on the forward strand.
CCGTTGTACGCGGCCACCAGCGAAGGGCTGGTGTGGCGCATCGACGACAACAGCGGCGGCTGGGTGTTGCGCGCGGCCGGGCTGCCGGACGCCTCGTGGCGCGCGTTGGCGGTGAATCCGGCGGCGTGGCAATCGGTGTACGTCGCCGCCGAGTGGTCCGCGAACGGTGTGGTGTGGGCGTCCAGCAACGGCGGCCAATCGTGGACGGATGTCAGCGGCGACTTTCCGGCGGGCCACGGCGCGTTCGCGCTCGCGGTGGACTGGCGCACCGTGCCGGCGACCCTGTACCTCGGCGCCGACACCGGCGTGTTCGTGTCGACCACCGGCGGCGCGCACTGGACGCAGGCGACGAGCGGTTTGCCGAACTGTGCGGTATACGGCCTCGCGCTCGACACCACGAACAACTGGCTCGTCGCGGCGACGCACGGCCGCGGCGTGTGGCGCGCGGCGGTGCCGCTCGGCAGTGCGGTGCGTGGTGGCGATGGCGTGCCCGACGCGCATGCAGGCTGGTCGTTCGACGCGACGGGCGCGCGCCTCGCGTTCACGGCGCCGGCGGCGATGCACGTTGCGGTCGATCTGTTCGACGTGCGTGGCGCGCACGTCGCGTCGCTGCTGCAGGAAACGGTGGCGGCGGGCCCGCATCGCCTCACCCTGCCCGCCGTGACGCCGAGCGGCGTCTACTTCGCCGTGCTGCGCGCCGCGGACGGCACGCATCTGACGCGGCGTGTGGCGCGCCTGCGTTAGCTGCATCCTGCGAGAGACCAGACGGCCCCCGCCGCGCAACCGGCGGGGGCCGTTTTGCTGCCAAAGGCGATGTCGCGGTGCGGGCAACTTCGCGTACACTGAAGAGGATATTCGGCGCCGTGCTCCCGGCGCGCGCCGTCGTGTCCACGCACCGGGTGCCGTGCGCGGCACCCCAGGAGATCGCATGCGTCGCATCCTCTCGCTCACCGCTTTGTGTCTCGTCGCGTTCGCGTCGCTGGCGGCCGCCCAGGGCTTCAACTGGGGCGGCACCGCGCACCTCAGTTGGAACCGCGACACCACCGTGCCCACCCTCAGCAGCCCGTGTGGCGTGCCGCGTCTCTACGTGCGCGTGGCCGACATCCACGAGGTGAAGGGCGTCGAGTTCGGCCTCACGTGGACGCCGCGTGAAAGCGACGCCGCGTTCACGCTCGGTGGCGCCAGCTTCCCGACCGCGCCGTGGGGCAGCTGCGCGTGGCTGGCGCGCGACACCGTCGTCACCATCGTCACCGAGCCCGACACCTCGGGCTGGCGCTACTCGGTGGCGACCGCGTGGAGCGGACTCGAACTGGCGTGCGGTGCGGGGGCGGTGGCGCAGTTGCCGGTGTTCTTCGATGACGGCTGCGCGACGACGCCGATCCACTTCACGCTCGCGTACTGCCGCGTCATCGACCACCAGAGCCGCGTCAACGAGATGACCGTGACGGGCGGCGCGGACATCGAGATCCTGCCGACGGCCACGGCGCCATCGACGTGGGGGAGCATCAAGTCGCTGTATCGGTAGCGTTCTGTCGCGATGTCGCGAGGGCGGATAGCATGAGTCGTCGAGTGGGCGGCGGCACGCGCGGCACGCGGCGCTTCGTGGCGTTCGCGTTCGCGGCGTCGCTGTCCTTCGCCGCGGCGCCGGTGCAGGCGGCGAGTTCGGGCACGCTCTCGTGCATGCCGCGGCCGTCGCGGAGGCCATCGGTGGCGCTGCCGGCTGCCGCGGCGCCGCAGGGCACACTCCACGATGGACTGTGGTGCAGCCTGGATGCCACGCCACCGGAAGGTCTGGCCGCCTGCGTCGCGATTCGCGACACGCGCCGCGAGCGCACCGTCGTGTACGACGCGACGAACGCGTGCCTCTGGGAATTGACGGCGGGCGACCCAGCACGCTGGGCGCGCATCGATGCACGCGGCGCCTGGCCCTCGCCGCGCACCGACGAATCGGTGGCGTACGACGCGGCGAACGACCGCATGTTGATGTTCGGTGGCCGGGTCGATCCGAGCGGCGCGCCCTTCCACGGCTGGCGCGAACTGTCCGCAGAACTGTGGGCGCTCGAGTTCTCGCCGGAGCCGCGCTGGACGCTGCTCGCGGACGACGCGGCGTCAGGGGGCAGCACACTTGCCCGCGCCAGCGCGGCGTTCGCGGTCGATGCCGTGGGGAATCGCGTGATCGTCTGCGGCGGGCAACACACCTACGAGGCTGCCAGCGATGTGTGGGCCTTTGGCTGGGCGGACGCGGGCGCCGGATGGCAGGCGCTGGCTCCCGCGGGCACGTTGAACGCCCGGTTGTTCGCGCCGTCCGCAGTATTCGACGACGTGCGCCGCCGGCTTCTCGCCATCGGGTATACCGGCTTCTCGCCCAACGCGGACGTGTGGAGCCTCGAGCTTTCCGAGGCGGTACCACGCTGGCGTCAATTGACCACCGCGCCCCCGCGGCCGGCCTACGCCTTCTATCCGTACTGGGCCACCTGGGATTCGCGTCATGACCGCCTTCTGGCGTTCAACGGCGGCGGATCATCGAGCTACTACTCCGCGCCGGACGGCGTGTGGGCGTGGACTCCGGCGGACAGCTCGCGGTGGACGACCGTGTCGGCGGCCGGGGACTCACCGCCGTTTCGGGTGTGCAGCGCGCTGGTTTGGGACGCGCCGCGCCATGCGTGCGTCGCAGTGGACGGCGACGCGATGGAGGCGTGGGCGTTCGATCCCGATGCGCGGACGTGGCGGCAACTCGTCGGCGTGACCACGACGGTGCCAGCCGACGGGCTCGCCTCGATGCTATACATGGCGGGGCGCGATCAGTTCGTGACCTGGCGCGGTGCGTGGCGGCGGAAGCCGGGACGGGACGCGGTGTGGTCGCCGTTCCCGACCCGCGGATCCGGTCCGCGCTCCGCCGACGGAAGCAGCGCGGCGTACGACACGCGGCGCGATCGCGCGATCGTCTTCGGGGGTGAACTCAACCTCGGGAACGGCGAGTACAGCTACTTGAAGGATCTCTGGTCGGTGTCGCTCGCCGCGCCTGGAGCGTCGTGGACGAAGATGGCGCCACTCGGTGACGGGCCGCCGGGCGGCGACGCGTCGTCCGTCATCTACGATCCGGAGCGCGATCGTCTCATCGTGTTTGGCGGGCTCGGCAACTGGACGGACGACACGTGGGAACTCTCGCTCGCCGATCCGCCGCGCTGGGCGAAGTTGACGACCCACGTGCGGGCACCGTACCGGTTCGATGCGACGGCGGTCTACGACGCGCCGCGGCGCCGCATGCTAATCGTCGGCGGCGCCGATGGCGACTGGGCGACGAGCAATCAGATTTGGGCTCTGTCACTCGACGACACGGTGGGGTGGAGCCAGTTGCCGGCGGGGGAAAGCGCGCCGCGTCCGCGCGCCGCGGCGGCGGTGGCGTTCGATGCGGTGCGGGATCGCCTGCTCGTGTGGGCGGGCACCGCTGGCAGCGACTTGCTCGATGATCTGTGGGAGTACTCGTTGGCGCCTGGCGGCGGGTGGCGCCGGCTGATGCCGTTGGGCGCCGCGCCCGCTCACCGCATCTTCGCGTCCGCGGTGTTCGATCCGCGGGACGACTGCCTGATGCTCTACGGCGGCGAGTCAGGTGAGGATTTCGAAGGCCGGACGTTCTTCTCGGCGCATCCGCGCCTCTCGGCGCTCTACTTCGACGGGCCGTTCGACCTCGCGCCATCAGTGGAGCGCGACGGGGCGAACGTCCGGGTGCGCTGGCACGTGCAGCGTGGCGCCGCACGGCACGCGACCGTCTGGCGGCAGGGCGGGGTGGGAGGCGCGGTGGCGCTCGGCGCCGCGGCGCGGCTCGACGACACCACGTTCGCGGCGATCGACACCGAGGCGGAGCCCGGGCAGTCGTACACCTACACGCTGCGGCGCGAGAATCCAGCGGACACCTGCGCCTATGGTGCGGTCGCCGTGCACGTGCCGCCGGTGATGCTGGGCGTCCGGGTGCCGGCGGCGCGCCGTGGCGCGACCCTCGAGTGTGTGGTGACACTCGCGGCGCCAGGCGCGGCGGCCTTCGACATCGTCGATGCGCGCGGCCGCAGCCTCGCCCACGAAGAGCTGTCCGGCGGGCGGCCCGGTGCGCGCACGGTGCGTGTCGAGGGTTCGGCACGGTGGCCGCGCGGGGTGTACGTGGCGCGCGTCTCGCAGGCGGGGCAGACGTCGCCGCCGGCGCGATTCCTCCTGGCGCCCTAGCGTCGCCTCGCTGCACGCGGGCGGCTGGATTCGGCGGCCGTCCGTCGTGTATAGTCGAGTTTCCCCCGCCGTCTCTCTCTCCACATGTCGTCCCCCCTGGTTGGGGCGCCGTTCCCCACGGCGCCCTGGGGTGTGCAGAAGGCAGACAGGAGACGAGGAGAGACGTCCATGCACACACGCATCATGGCCGCCGCATGCGCGGCAGTGTTGACGGTCGCGGCGCCGGTGGCGCGCGCGGCATCGCCCGAGGTGTTCGTGACCGGCGGTGCCGGACTCGGACGCGGCGGCAGTCTCGGCGCCGCGAACGAATGGTACGACGCCGACGGCGTGCAGCTGCGGCGCGAGGATCGCTACCCGAGCGCCGGTCAAGGGTCTGCGCTGACTCTGGGCCTCGCGTGGCCGCTGTCGCCGCGCTGGCAGCTGCGCGTCGAGGCGGCGCGCCGCACGCCGAACACGCAGACCTACGCGCTCACCGCGCCCGGCGACTACTTCAATCCCGAATACGACGAGACGCTCACCGGCCGCATCGCGCAGACCGGCGTCACCGTCGTGGTGCGCGATCCGCATCGTGTCTGGACGCCGTACGCCGGCGCCGGCGCGACGCTGGCGTGGATGACCACGCACTCGACGTATCACTTCAATCGCTACGGCGATCTCGTGACGGTGCATTGGACGGCGGCGCATCGCGCGGCGATCGGCGTGCACGGCGTCGCGGGTGTGACGTGTCAGGCCGGCGCGCACTGGGCGCCGTTCGCGGAGGCGGCGTTCGAGCAACTGAGCTTCGCGCGGCGCCGCCTCACGGTGCACGACGCGACGGCGTTCGGCATCGAGATTCCGTTCGACATCGATCCGTACACCGAGGGCGAGCAGCGCGTGGTGGACTACGTGCAGGACGACATCGCGCACGCGGCGCCGCCGGTGGTGCAGGCGTCCAGCGTGACGCTGCGTGTCGGGACGGCGTTCCGCTTCTAGGCGGCGCCGAAGCGGGCGAGGAGGCCGGCGGGGAACACGCCGCCGGCTTCCAGCATCTCGCGCGAGCGGGCCACGGCGGCGGCGATGCCGGCCGCGTCGCGCGGCAACTGCAAGCGCGGCGCGCCGCCGTTGGCCTGCGTGCCGCGCAGCAGCGTGTCGCGCGTGGCCGTGTCGAGCGCCGCACCGGCACACGCCGTCTGCGCGATGCCGGCGAGTAGCAGATGCGGATGCGCCGAACCGTCCGCGAGCCGGAACTCCACCGTCGGTGTGGCGAGTGCGACGCCGCGTGCATCCTTCGCCAGGAACGGAATGCGGACCAGCGCGTGACGATTGCTGGCGCCCCACGTCACGCCGGCCGGCGACTCTTTGCCCTGCGTCAAGCGCACGAAGCTCGCCGGCACGCGATTGCCGAACGCCATGAGCGCGGCGCCGCCGTCGACGAGGCCGGCGACGATCGCCGCCGCGTCGGCGGTGAGCGCGCCGCCGTCGTCGAGCACGCGATCCGCCGCTGCACCGCGCCGCGCCGAGAGATGCACGTGAAGTCCGCTGCCTGCGTGGCCTGCGCGCACGATCGGCGCGAACGAACAGCGCCAGCCGGCGCGCGCCGCGAGGTTCTCGAGCACCCACTGCGTCAACACGATGGCGTCCGCCGCCTGCGCCAGCGGCGCCAGTGCGAGTTCGATCTCGTGCTGCTCCCAGATGTTGCCGTCGCCTTCGCCCGCGGCGATGTGGCCGACTTCGCTGTGACCGTACTTGAGCGGCACGCCCATCGCCGTGAGGATGGTCATCGCGCGCCGGCGCAACTCTTGGCCGAACACCCACGGGCTCGCGGCGTGGTAGCCGCGATCGGCGCGTTCATCGGCGCCGGCGTGCGCGGGGCGGCCGAGGAAATACTCGACCTCGCCATGCGCGTCGAGGTCGAAGCCGGCGACCTCGCGCACGCGCTGCGCGGCGCGACGGACGATGGTGTCGGGCGACTCGGGCAGCGGCGCGCCGTCGCGGCCGAGATGCGCGCAGAGCAGCGCCAGCGTCGGCACCTCGGAGAAGGGATCGAGGAACGCGCTACCGATGCGCGGCCGCAGCGCGATGTCCGACGCCGCGCCGCGCAGGCCGGTATCGGCGAACAGGCTCGAGCCGTCGGCGCGTTCGCCGCCGTGGAGGATGGCGCGCAGATGCGTGAAGTCGCGCGGCACGAAGTCGAGGGTCTTGAGGCGGCCGTCGCCGCCGACGTGCAGCAGGCTCACGACCTGCAGGGCGCGGTCGCGGAAGACGCGCACCAGATCGTCGGCGGTCCAGGTTTCGCGCGCCGGGCCAAGCTGCGCGGCGAGCGAGTGCGCGTGCACGGCGACGGGGGCGGCGTGATCGAGCGTGGGAGACATCCAGGGACACCCTCGGGCCAGGGGCGATGACGGATGGAGCCTAGCGAGGGCGTGGCGCACGGCGCAGCAGAAAAGCGCTGAGTGCGCCCAAGGTCGCCCCGCGGCGCCGGGTGGCGCTTGTCGGCGCGGCGCGCGGCGGGCAGAATCCGACGCCAACGCTTCGTCCACTCACTGCGGGAACCTCTCATGTCCGTCGACGCGATCCTCGTCCTCTCCTTCGGTGGCCCCGACGGCCACGACGACGTCATTCCGTTTCTCGAAACCGTGCTGCGCGGCCGCAACGTGCCGCGCGAGCGGCTGGAGATCGTCGCCGAGCACTACTACCTGTTCGACGGGCGCAGTCCGATCAACGCGCAGGTGCGTGAGTTGCTCGAGGCGCTGCGTGGCGAGCTGGCGGCGGGCGGCATCGATCTGCCGGTGTACTGGGGCAATCGCAACTGGCATCCGTTCCTCGCCGAGACGCTCGCGCAGATGAAGGCGGATGGCGTCACGCACGCGCTCACCTTCGTGACGTCGGCGTTCAGTTCGTACAGTGGGTGCCGGCAATATCTCGAAGACATGGAGCGCGCGTGTGCCGCGCTCGACGGCGCGCCGCGGCTCACGAAACTGCGCGCGTTCTTCAACCATCCCGGATTCATCGAGACGATGACGGAGCGCGTGCGCGCGGCGCTCGACACCGTGCCGGCGGAGCGCCGCGACGCGTTGCGCCTGCTCTACACCGCGCACTCGATCCCGTCGTCGATGGCGGCGACGAGTCCCTACGTCACGCAACTTCACGAGGCGTGCCGCTTGGTGTCGGAGGCCTGCGGACGTCGCTTCGTGGCGGCCGGCGATGCGGACGGCGCGGATCGTCTGGTGTTCCAATCGCGCAGCGGTCCGCCGACGCAGCCGTGGCTCGAGCCCGACATCCTCGACGCGCTGCGGGCCGAGCGCGCCGCCGGCACCGAAGACGTGGTCGTGGTGCCGATCGGCTTCATCAGCGATCACATGGAGGTGCTGTACGACCTCGACACGCAGGCGCGTGAACTCTGCGACGAACTCGGCCTGCGCCTGACGCGCGCCGGCACCGCCGGCACGCATCCGCGTTTCGTGGCGATGATCCGCGAGTTGATCGCCGAGCGCCTGGCAGGCGAGGGACCGCGCGTGACGGTCGGGGCGTTGCCGCCGGCACCCGACGCGTGCGCGGCCAGTTGCTGCCCGCCACCGGCGCGTCCGCCGGCGGGCCGCCCGGCGGCGTAGCGGGGCCACTGCCTCCTCCGTCGCCCTTCCGTGGGACTTGGGTCGCAGACGACGATGGCGGGGGGGAGGAACGTATGAGCGCGATCGTCGCCGCGAATCGGATCGAAGACGTGCTCGCCGGATGCCGGCGGGACGGATTGCTGCGCGAGCACGAAGGACTCGCGCTCTTGGATGCGCTCGGCATCACGACCCCACGCCACTGCGTGTTGCCGCCCGACGCGGATCCGGATGCGGCATGGCTCTCCACGCTGCCCGGGGCGCGCGTCGTCGTCAAGGTGGTGGCGGCGGACATCGCGCACAAGAGCGACGTCGGCGGCGTGCTGGTGGTCGACACGTCCGCGGCCGCGGCGGCATGCGCGACGCTGCGCGAGCGCTTCGGCGCGCGGCTCGAGGCGATCCTCGTCGAAGAGTGCGTCGAGTACGACCGCGAACCCGGCGGCGAGTTGCTGCTCGGCGCTCGCTGGACCGACGACTTCGGGCCGGTGGTGACGCTCGGCGTCGGCGGAGTGCACGCGGAGTTTTTCGCCACGGCGGGCGGCGCGCGGACGGCGATCGCGTCGGCGTGCGCGCCGCCGTCCGATTGGGCCGCGGCGCTGGAAGCCGGATGCCCGGCGGTGCGCCTGCTTACCGAGCCGCGTCGCGGACGGCCGGCGCGGCTCGATCGCGCGGTGCTCGCCGACACCGTCGCGCGGCTCGCAGCCTTCGCCGCAACGCACGTCGGCGCGCCGCTGCGCGAGTTCGAGGTGAATCCCTTGGTGGTGGCCGGTGGGCGGTTGGTCGCGCTCGACGCGATGGGTACGCTCACCACGGCACCGCGTCCGCAGCCGCCAGCGCGGCCAATCGAGAAATTGCGCGCGTTGTTCGCCCCACGCTCGGTCGCGGTGGTCGGCGTCAGCGAGAAGATGAATCCCGGCCACATCATCGTCCGCAACTTGCTGCGCGAAGGATTCGACGCGGCGCGCATCACCATCGTGAAGCCCGGCACCGAGACGCTCGACGGCTGCCGCTGCGTGCCGTCGCTCGACGCGCTGCCCGCGCCGGTGGATTTGTGCGTGCTGGCGATCTCCGCGCCGCAAGTGCCGGAGGCGCTCGCCACCATCGCGCGCGGCGGTCTGGCCGAGAGCGTCGTCGTGATCCCCGGTGGCCTCGAGGAGAAGTCGGGGAGCGACGCGGTGGTCGCGGCGATGCGCGACGCGCTGGCGGCGGCGCGCGCGCGGCCGGATCGCGGGCCGGTGATCTGCGGCGGCAACTCGCTCGGTGTGCGTTCGCAGCCTGGCCGCATCGACACGCTGTTCATTCCCGACGACAAGCTGCCACGCAGCGCGCAGCCGTCGCCGGTGGCGTTGATCTCGAACAGCGGCGCGTTCGCGGTGGCGCGCGCCGGCAAGCTGGCGGGCGGCACGCCGCGCTACATCGTGACCGCCGGCAACCAGATGGACTGCACGATCGGCGACTACCTCGCGTACTGCGCGGCCGACGACGCGGTGCGCGTGTTCGCCGTCTACGTCGAGGGCTTCCGGCCGCTCGACGGCGCGCGCTGTGCCGCGGTGGTGCGCGAGATCCGCGCGTCGGGTCGCGCGGTGGTGTTCTATCGCGCCGGCCGCACGGCGGCGGGCGCGACGGCGTCGAGCAGTCACACCGCGGCGATCGCCGGCGACGCGGCGGTGTGCCGCGCGCTGCTCGATGCCGCGGGCGCATTGGTGGCGGAGTCGCTCGAAGAGTTCGAGGACTTGGTGCAGCTCGCGGTGCGGCTCGACGCGCGCGCGGTGCGCGGCCTGCGCGCCGGCGCCGTGAGCAACGCCGGCTTCGAGTGCGTCGGCATCGCCGATGCGCTCGGGCCTCTCGTGTTGGCGGAGTGGTCGGAGACGACGCGCGCGCGGTTCAGCGACGTGCTGGCGGCCGCGCGCATCGGCGACATCGTCGACGTGCACGATCCGCTCGACCTGACGCCGATGGCGGGCGACGCGGTGTACGAGGACATCGCGCGCGCGGCGCTCGCCGATGACGGTGTCGACGTGGCGATCCTCGGCTGCGTCCCGCTCACCGCGGCACTCAAGACGCTGGCGCACGACGCGGCGGACGGCGATGGCGTCGCCGCGCGGCTCGCGCGGGTGATCGCGGAGACGAGAAAACCCTGCATCGCCATCGTCGACGCAGGGCCTCTCTTCGACACGTTCGCCCGCCAGCTCGAAGCCGGCGACGTGCCGGTGTTTCGCACTGCCGACCGCGCGGTGCGGGCGCTCGGGCGCTATCTCACGTGGCGACTCGGCTCAGCGTGACACCGCCGCGCACACGTACTTCGCCGACATCGCGGGCGGGATGAGGCCTTCGGCGAGCATGGCGTCATGGAACGCCGCGCCGCGCGGGGTGCCGCCGGCGCGCGCGTAGGCGTCGCGCGCCGCGAGCAGTTGCGTGTAGCCGATGGCCGCCGCCGCCGCGCGGCCAGGTGCGTGCGCGCAGGCCGCGACGATCGCGTCCGCGTCGTCGCCGCTCACGCCGCCGCGCTTCTGCAAGAACGCGCGTGCCTCGCGGGTGCCCCAATCGCCGCGCGCCAAGTGCACGTCCGCCACCGCGCTCGCCAGGGCGCGGCGTCGCGCGCTCTCGACCTCACGTCGCGCGCCGTCGCCACGGAAGTAGTTCTCGCGCGCCAGGACATCGGACGCGTAGAGCAGCCAGCCACCGAGCGCTGCGTCGCTGCGCTGCGATTTGCGCACCATGTCGATGTCCTGATTCGCCAGCGCGATCGGCAGGAAGCCGCCGACGTACGCGGTGGCGTCATCCCAGCCGTCGAGCGCCACGCCGGCGGCACGGCAGGCGCCGTCGTCGTGTGCCGACACGTACAGCAGCCCGGTGGTGAGCTCACGCCGGCGTTCGGCCGGCATCGTGTGGTCGCCCGGGAACGGGTGCTCGAATGGCGCCGGCGGTTCCAGCGTGCATGCCGCGGTCACCGGGCGGAACGCGAACGGCGTCGCGGTGGCAACCAGCGGCCCCAGCGTCTTCGGCACCGTGACCAACCCGCGCGACGAGACGAAGTCGCGTGCGTCGTCGATCGCTCCGCGTGCGGTGCGGACCGGATCGGCACCACTGGCGCCTCCTCCGGTCAGCCCCGCGGCGACGATGCGCAGGGCGCCGCCGTCACCGCCGGCCGCCGCCCACGCGGCGGTGCTGGCGTCGAGCAGGCGTTCGCTCACCGCGAGCAAACTGTCGGTCGATCCGTTCCACGCATACGCGGTGCGCAACCACGCGTCGGTGGTCTCGCGGCCGAGGGCGACGCCGCCCGCTTCCACGCCGCGCGCCCGCATGTCCTTCGCGCCGGCCCGCATGGCCGCCACGGCGGCCGTGCGCGCCGCCTTCCAACGCGCCGTCTGCGCGGCGGGCAGATCGCCGGCCGCGTCGTCCAGCGCCTGCTCGAAGAACGTCGCGCCCTTGTCGAGCGTGGTGGCGCCGGCGTTCGCCAGCACCGCCGGTGGCTGCGTGACGTTGGCGCGCATCTCCGTCATCACGCGCGGCACCGCTTCGAGGCGCTTGAGGATGTTCGTCGCGCTTTCGGCGCGCGACACGCCGGGACGCGTGAGCAGCGAGTAGACGCCCTGCACGCACTCGTCGGCGTAGAGGCCGGGATCGCGCTGCCAGCGCTTCAGCGTGGTCAGTTCGTAGCGCGACCGCGCCAGCGCCGACACCAACACCGCCTGATCCAGGCGGTCGCGCGGATTGAGCACCGCGAGGTTCGTGGTGCGCAGCGCGGCTTCCCAGCGCGCCAGCTCGGCGGCGCGCGCGGTGCGCGCGGCCGGTGCCCACGAGGCCAAGGCGCCGTCGTACCGGTGCATGCCGAGCGTCGTCGCGCTCACCGGATCTTGCCGCCACAATGCATCCAGCACCTTCATCGACTGGCCGCGCAGCTTCACCGTCGCGGCGTACTTCGGCGTCCCCGGCTCACCATCGGCGCGTGCCAGGCGCGGGGCGATCCACGCGACACAGAACAGCGCCACGGCCAACGCGAGCGCCCACCGCCACAACACCGCGGCCGGCCACGTCGTGGCACGGCGATACCGCGGCAACGCCACCGGGCGCACCTGACCAAGTGCCGGAGCGCACGACAAAGTGCGGGGCATGCACGATCCTCCCTCAACGGACGAAGCACGAGATGTCGGACTGGGATGTCGGCAACGCGCGGCGCATGGCGACGCGGCGCATCGTGTCATGTGGGGAGAAGCTGCAACGTGGAAACCGGTCCTCGTGGGGTGAGGCCCGAATCGTCACCGCGGCGGGCGAACAGGGGAGGCCGGCTCGCCGGGTGAGGTGCGCGTCGCGCGGGGCAGCGCGATTTGCACGATCCACGACACGTGCGGGGAGGACGCGCAGGGATCGTGCCATGCACGCTAGCGAGGCGGACGATCGGCGGTCAAGCGCGATCGTCCGCCCCGGCGGGCGCTAGACAGGCATGGCGACCTGCGTCTGGGCGCGATGGCCGTCCGGCAGGAACGCGCGCAACATGCCGAGCTCGATCAGCGGATCGTCGAAGATCGGATCCTGCATCAGCGCGAGGAATTCGGCGTGCAGCGGATGATCCGGCAGACACACCGCCTTGTCCGCGTAGTCGGCGTCGGAGAACGTGCCCCAGTTGATCAGGCGCTGGAATTGCACCTCGTTTGCCCCGACCTCCCGGGCGAGCCGCACGAACGCCGGCATCTCGCGGAAGTTCTCCTTCTGCACCACGAAGGCGAGCCGGAAGTGCTCGATGCCCCACGCCTCCCGGTGCGCGCCGATGTAGCGCAGGTTGGGCAGCAGGTTCTCGAACTCGCCGCCGCGACGGAGGATGCGGTAGGTCTCCGGCGTCGCCGCGTCCACCGATACCGAAATGTGGCGGATGCGTTCCTTGAGCCGCGGGAATTTCTCCCACGTCTCCGGCGTCAGCAGCTGGCCGTTGGTGAGGATGTTGTAGTCGAGATGCGGATACTCGCGTTCGCCGAGCCGCATAAGCAGGCGCCGGAACGTCTTCGACCCGAACGGATCGCCGGAGCCGGTAATGGTCACCAGCTTGGCGTCCTCGAGCAGCGGCAGGACGATGCGGTCGGTCATCTCGTCCATCTGCGCGCGTTCCTTCTCGTTCGCCTGCAGGACCGACTCGCGGCACGACGGGCACGACAGGTTGCAGCTGCGGTCGAAGGCGAGGTTGACGGTGCGCGGCGCGAACGGAATCGCCGTCATTTGCTCGTCGATCACCTGGCGCCAGCGCGGATCGCTCGCCGCGGCGTCGTGATGCGTCGGCAGCGCGCCGTTCTGGATGAAGGAACACGAAAGCTTGTTGCAGTAGCGGTAGGAACCGTCGAGCACCGAGGCGCGCATTTCCTGCAGCGCGTCGCCGTTCCAGACGTCGCGCCAGTCGCGCGTCGTGTAGACGTTGCCCATGGCTTGCGGCTGCCACACGGCGCAGCACGCGTGCACCGCGCCGCCCGGCAGCAGGTCGACGTTCTCGAAAGGCTTGGGACAGAAGTAGCGCGACAGCTGGAAGTGCGGGTCGTCGGGCGCGCGGCGTGCGTAAAGCGCGAACAGTGCGTTCTGCACTTCCGGCGAGCGCGAGTGAAAGGTGAGCTGGTCCTCGAGGTCGTGGATGGCGCCGTCGAGATCGCCGCGGGCCGCGCGCAAGAGCCCCAGCGCGGCGACGGTGCGCGAGGCACGACTCTGCCGCGGTGCCCGCGACAACGCGGCCTCGACGGCTGCCGCCAGCGCCGGCAGTTCCCCAAGAGCCGCGAAGTAGCCGTGCACGCCGGCATCGTCCGGATGCAGGTCAGCGGAGAGCCGGGCAATTTCCGGCGCCAGATACGCGGGGTCGGTGCCCTCGTCGGCACTCAGCCGGAGGAACTGCGTCATCGGGGCGACCGCCGCCTGCGACGCACCGAGCGCGAACTGCGCCAGACCCAGATAGCGGTACGCCTCGCGGCAGCGCGGTCGCTCGGCGAGCAGCTGACGCGCCACGAGCGCCACCGGTTCGTCCATCTGCACCGACTGCAAGATGTCGCAGAGCGCGATGCCGAGCGCCTCGTACGAGAGATCGAGTCCGAGTTCGTCGAACGCCGGGCCGAAGTAATCGAGCAGTGTCTTCATCGCCTCGACGGCCACCGGCACGTCGTGGAGCAGCGCGGCGTCGCGGGCGGCAGCGAGTTCCTCCCCGGCCCACGCGGCGAGTTCGCGGGTGAGTGCCGCGTCACGCGTGGCGGGCAGCGGCGGCAGCGCGACGTCGTAGCCGAGGATCCACGGCAGATCGGAGGCGGCGAGCGTCCGCATGGCCGCGCGGGCGGCGCGGATCGTCGGCGGCGCCACCGGCGCCAGGGCGAGCGTGGCGGTGGTAGAGGGCGCCGGCAAATCGGCGAACGCCGCGGCGCGTGCCAGGACCATCGCCGGTTCTGCGGCCATCTCCTCGGCACGCAGCACCAGCAGCGGACACTGCGCGGCGACGCCGAGCGCGAGCAGCGTCCGCACATCCTCGCTCCACGCCGTCACCGCCTGCGCGACATCGGCCGGCGTCGTGGCCTGCCGCCACGCGGCATCGGGCACCGGACCGCTGGTGCACACGATGAGGCGCACCAATGCCTCGGTCTCGGCCGCCTCGGCGAGCCGGGCCTGGATCCAGGGCAGCGCTTCCGCCGCCGCCAGGCTGGACTGCGTGAGGATCCGGCACGACGCGGCCTGGCCGCTGGCGCGGGCATGATCGAGAAGGGCGGCGGACAGCGCGGCGCGGCCCGAGCTCGGCGTGCCGATGACGAGGACATCGAGAGACGGCATGACGCACTCCTCCATGAGAGGGCCGGAGAGAGCGCAAGCGCCGTGCGCGCCGCCCGCCGCACGGCCGTGCAAGCACTTAGCGCGTCGCGCGCGGCCCGGCCGGCACGAATTGCCGCCGCTCCCTGCCGGAGCGGCACAGTCTGCCGCGCGGAAAAGAACTGGAGGAGGCGTCCCCGCCCGCCGATGTTACGGCCATTGCCCAGGACGGGCCCGGACTCGTGCGCATCGCGGGATCCGGCAGTGAGGTCATCCTCAGGAAGGGGTACCGAATGTTCTCTCCATCGCGTCTCGCGCGGGGCCGTCGCCTCGCGGGCTTCACCATGATCGAATTGATGGTGGTGGTGATCATCGTCGCCATCCTGTCGGCGATCGCGGTGCCGCTGTACACCGGCTACATCAAGAACTCGCGCAAGAGCGAAGCGACCGCGCGCCTCGGGGCGATCCTCACCGCCGCGAAGTCGTACAACCAGGAGAACAGCGGCTGGCCGACGAGTTCGACGGCGAGCGGGTTCTACGGCGACTTCACCGGCAGCGACCACTTCACCTACTCGCAGACGTCCTCCTCGACGTCGGGCCACTACACCGCCACCGCGACCGGCAATGGCACCGACGGCATCACCAACTCGATGACGGTGTCGATGAGCGCCGCGGCGGACTCGGCCGCGTCGTACACGTACTCCGGGTTCTAACCCGCCGCACCTGCATCACGACGCCGGCGGCCTCCGCGCGAGGCCGCCGGCGTTTTCGTACTCAGTCGATCTCAGGCCCCAGCGAAGGTCGTAGTCGGCTCTGCGACACCTGGACCGCTCGACGCCAGTCCAATTCGCCGTAGCATGACGGTGTACGCTGCGGCCCCCACCCGACGGCGTGCTGGCGGCGCGGCGCTCCTCCCACGCCCTCATCGGGACCGTCCGAGCCCGTGCTCCCGGCCCATGCACGTTGACCAGC
Organism: Candidatus Eiseniibacteriota bacterium; assembly: GCA_044229145.1. Lineage (GTDB taxonomy): Bacteria > Eisenbacteria > RBG-16-71-46 > CAZEPH01 > CAZEPH01 > JBKJUD01. Next base: position 28,976 of record JBGATO010000026.1, read on the forward strand.
CCCTGAACAGCCCACGCCCCATCGCGCCGCCCGGCGCGCTCTGCGCATCGCCGGCTCCGGCGCCCGTTCCCGCTGGAGGTTTGCCATGCGCACCAAACTCCTGTTGTGGGCGAGTGCCCTGGCGATGCTCGCGACCGCGACGTCGCAGGCCTTCGCCGTTCCGGACTTCCCGTCGTTGTCTCTCGCGCCGGCCACGCCGCAGACCGTGACGCCGCCGCAATCGGCCGAGGACAAGGCGCTGGCCGCCGTCGACGAAGCCGGGCGTCAGCACGTTGCCGCCTTGCTCGCGCAGCTGCAGGCCGCGACACAGCCCGAGACCGTCCGCGCACTCGAACGCCGCATCGTCGAAGCCAAGCTGCTGCAGCGCGCCGACTTCTTGCGCACCAAGATTCGATTTGCCACCGCGCGTGGCGACAATGCGACGGCGGACGAGGCGCAGCGCGTGCTGCGCGCGTTGCTCGATCCGGCATCGGTGGCGGAGAGCCCGGCCAACGTGACTGGCCCGGTGAAGGACGTGCCGAAAGGAGACGCGCGATGAGGCGGCGAATCGTGGGCGTCTGGCTGGCGTGCCTCGCCTCGGCGGTGCTCGCCACTCCGGCGTCCGCTCTCATGCGTGAGGTGCCGCTCGGCGAGTGCGCCTCGCAGGCCGCCGCCGTCGTGGTGGCACGGGTCGACGCGTTGCAGAGCCACTGGACGGACGACGGCACCACCATCGTGACCGACGTGTCCTTCACGGTACTCGACGGCTGGCGCGGCACGCTGGCCCCGCAGGCGCCGCTGACCCTCACGGTGACCGGCGGGGAAGTCGGCGACATCGGCGTGCGCAGCGAGCACCAGCCGCAGTTCCGCCGCGGCGAAACCGTGGTGCTCTTCCTCGAGGAAACGGCGGGCGCGCGCTACGCGGTCTACGGCCTCGAGCAGGGCGTCTGCCGCGTCGAGCGCGACATCGTCTACCCCTTCCGCGGGGAACCTGTGACCCGGATGGACCTCGCCGCCACGGTGGCGCGCGCCTCGCGCACTCGGTGAGTGACGCGGGCCTCGTGCCCGAAGGAGATCAGCATGCGAACGCGTCTTCTCGTCGTGGCGATGTGCGTCGTCGGGCTGTGCGGCTCCGCTCTGCGAGCGTCGGCCGCGGCTCCGGTCATCACCGCCATGACCCCCAACCCGGTGTCCGCGAACACGGGCGCCAGCATCACCATCACCGGCACCGATTTCGGCTCGATGGCCGACACGGTGCGCTTCGCCGGCAGTCCGTACTCGCCGGTGACACCGTTGATCGTCGCCCCCAATGTCGTCGTGGTCCGCGTCCCCTACACCTGGAGCGGCGACGTCACCATCAGGAGTGCGGTGTCCGGCCTGGTGAGCGCGCCGTCGCCGCTCACCGTGAGCTACAACTACACCGGCACCAAGTGGAATACCACGGCCATGCCGTTCACCTGGTACACGAACTCCAGCGGCGCGCCGGGTCTCACGTACACCGAGACTCACGACGCGCTGGCCCAGGCCTACGAGACCTGGGAGTGTGCCAGCGGCATGACCTGCACCGATGCCGGCACCACCTCCACGCTCGGCAATAGCCAGAGCGACGGCAAGAACGTCTGCTGGTGGTCGAACCTCGGCTCCGGCGGCACCATCGCCGTCACCAACTGGGTCTACTACGTGCCGAGCGGCGACATCCGCGAGTTCGACATCACGTTCAACTCCTACTATGCGTGGGCGGTGAACGGCGATGCCTCCAAGATGGACATCCTCAACATCGCCACGCACGAGGCCGGACACTCGATCGGTCTGGGCGACATGTACGGCGCCGCCGATGCCGCGAAGACGATGTACGGCTACTCCAACTACGGCGATCAAGCGCGCCGCACCTTGACGCCCGACGACGTCACCGGCGTCGAGTGGATGTACGCGCACACCAGCCGGCCGAACTTCATCGCCGGCACGCCGAGCGGCTGGTACGGCTCCATCGTGCCGCGGGCGACGAACGACGCCAACGGGAGCTACGCGCCGCTGCCGGCGACGCTGCCCAACAGCGCCACCACCTACGTCAACTGCGGCATGATCAACGTCGGCGGCGACTGTGCCGCGCCCTTCGGGGTCAACGACGTGTGGCTCGACGACGTCGCGACCTGGTGGAACACGTGGGGCTGGAGTTGGGGCGCCGGGTACGTCACCGGCTGGACCAACATGGCGCACACGGTGCGCGGCGGCCGCCACACGCTGAAGTACACGATGGACGACAACAACGACATCGTGGAGGCGGTCGAGGTGGACAACACCGCGTCCGCGCAGTTCGTGTGGGATCCGTACACGCTCACGGACCAAGTGCCGCTCGTGCGCGAAGGGCCGCCGGCCAAGGGCGGTTTCAGTGCGCCCAACTGCGACGGCTATCGCATCAACGGGAACTGGTGGGGCGCCATCGCGACGGTTCCGCAAGCGTCCGGCGACGACTACGACGTCACGCTCTATGGCGACTACGCGAACTCGACCACCGGGTTCACGACGCCGCTGGCGTCCTCGACCTACGGCGGCGATGCCACCGACTTCGTGGGCTTCAATGGCAACGTGATCGGCAGTGGCGCGTCGCGGCAAGCCGGCGTGGTGCGCTACGCGGCGAGCAGCGCCGCGACCATGGTGGTGCACCAGAGTAACCAAGTCGGCAACACGCTCTACCCGTCGACCACGTACAACTCGACGGTCAACACCGGCACGGTGAATGTCGCCGCGCACGACCTGATCAAGGTGCACGAAGTGTATCTCGGCTCGACCGCGACGACCTACACGTTCACGCTGGAGAACCAGAGCGGCACCGCGGACCTCGACGTCGGCCTGTACTCGTCGTCCGCGAGTTACTTCGCGCGCTCCGATTATCTGGCGGCGAGTACGGCGACGCTCGGCGGCGGCAACGAATCCTTCTCGTTCAAGCCGTCGACGGCCGGCTACTACGGCGTCGTGGTGTGGAAGAAGAGCCGCGCCTCCGACGGTTTGGCCAACAGCTACATCCTGCGCGTCGGTCCGTCGCTGTCGAACATCTGCGTCACTGGGACGCCGGCCGGCTGGGCATCGCCCGCCGTGCCGCGTGACAGCAGCAACGCCACCACATCGCACGTCGTGCTCACGCCGGTGCTGCATGGCAACACCGCCGACACCTATCTCAATTGGTCAGCGGAGCAGCAGGGCCCGAACCCGATCCCGTCGTGGGAGCTGTACCTGATCGCGGACGAGGACGGTGGTGGCTACCTGCGGGTGGAAGCGGCCGACTATCCCGTGCAGTGGGATTTGATCGTCAATACCGGGCCGTGGACGATGCGCGGCGGGCGCCACTCGCTGCGTCTGTGGGCGGATCAAGACAGCCTGGTGCCGGAGTCCAACGAGAATGACGACACGTGGCGCGGGCAGTGGGTGTGGAGCCCGCTCGCTCTGACCACGCGGACGGCGGTGTCGCGCATCTTGGCGCCGCACCCCGGAGTCTTCGTCCAGCCCAACACGGACGGATTCCAGGTGACGCGCAGTTCATCGTATGCCTGGGTGACCGCATCGGCGCCGACCGGATCCGGCGATGACTACGATCTCTACGTGTACGACGACTACGCGAACAGCACCACGGGCTTCAGCAACCTGCGGGGCTACTCGGCCTACGGCAGCACGGCGACGGACTTCGTGGTCGGGCACTACTCCGGCACGCCGACGACGCTCTATCCCGGCGTGACGCGCTACGCGATGTCCGCGCACGCGCCGTACTACATCGACAACGCGGACGCGAGTAGCCGCAATGGCGGCGCGCCGAGCACCTGGTTGTCGCAGACGCTCGGGGTGGGCCGTCTCGCGGACGTGTACGAGGTGTCGCTCACCATCGGACAGACGTACACCCTCACGCTCAAACGCGAGAGTGGCACCGCGGACCTGATGATGGAGGTGTTCCCGGCTCGCGTCGGGAAGATCTACGGCCGCGGCTACGGACTCTCAACCTCGTCGGCCATCTACCCCGACCAGGACCGCATCACGATTACCGCGGAATCCACCGGCTGGCACCCGCTGGTGGTGTTCCGCAACTCCGGCACCGAGGCGGGATCGGCAGTGACGTATTCGCTGTACCTGCAGCCCGGCTCGGTGGTCGACGCGGGTTCGCCGCCAGAGGTGCCGGCGACGCTCGCGTGGCAGCTGGTGTCGACGAATCCCGCGCGCAGGGAGGTGCGGTGCGAGCTGCGCGCGCCGCGGGAGACGACGGCGCGGCTGCGGGTCTTCGATGCGAAGGGACGCTGCGTGCGGACCTACGCGCCGGAGACATTCACCCCAGGCGTCCACGCGGTGACGTGGGACGGCCGCACCGACGCGGGTATCCTCGCCGGCACCGGCGTCTACGTTCTGCGGCTCGACGCCGGGACGGCGCGCTTCACGCAACGGGCAATGCTCGTGCGCTGAGCGCGCATCCGAGCCAATGGAGCGGGCGGCCCTTCCGCGAGGGAGGGCCGCTTCGTTCGTCCGCCGGACTGCGCGCGTTTGCGGTTTGCCGGCCGCCGCGCGTCGAGTACGCTGCCGCCATGCTCGATCTCGGCTTCGTACGCGCCCAGTTTCCCGCCCTGCGGGACGACTGGGCGCTCTTCGACAACGCGGGCGGCAGCGTGCCGCTCGGTTCGGTCATCGCCGCGGTGGCGGACTACATGGCGCGCTGGCAGGTCCAGCTCGGCGCCTCCTATTGGCAGTCGGACACCGCCACCCGGCTGGTCGCCGAGGGCCACGCGGCGATCGCCCGGTCGATCGGCGCGGACGAGGGCGAAGTCGTGATCTCCTCGTCCACGACGATGAACCTGCGCCTGCTGGCCGCTGCGTTGCGCCACACCTTCCGGCCGGGCGACGAGATCGTCGTCAGCGACCTCGAACACGAGTCGAACGGCGGCGCCTGGCGCGCGCTCGAAGCCGACGGCGTGGTCCTCCGCACGTGGGAGTTCGACCGCGACACGCAGGAGCTCACGCGCGCCGGCCTCGACCGCGTGCTGAATGCGCGCACGCGGCTGGTGGCGTTCACGCACTGCTCGAACATCGTCGGGACGATCCACGATGCCGCGGCGTTCGTGCGCCGCATCCACGAGGCCGGCGCGTTGGCGTGCGTCGACGGCGTGGCGTTCGCACCGCATCGCCAGGTGGATGTCGCGGCGATCGGCGCCGACTTCTACGCGTTCTCGATCTACAAGGTGTTCGGGCCGCACCTCGGCGCGCTGTACGGCCGGCGCGCGCTGCTCGAGCAGGCCGGCTCCAACAATCACTTCTTCATCGCCGCGGACGACGTGCCGTACAAGCTGGTGCCCGGCGGGGCGAACCACGAACTCACCGCGGCGCTGCCGGCGATCGGGGCGTACCTCACGGCGCTCGACGCGCATCACGGTGGGGGCGACGATGGCGCGCGGGCGCAAAGCGGCCGCGCGTTCGCGCGCATCGCCGAGCACGAGGCGCTCCTCGCCGCGCCGGTGCTGGCGTTCCTGCGGCAGCATCCGCGGGTGCGGTTGCTCGGCCTCGCCGATCCGGACCCGGCGCGCCGCGTGCCGACCATCGCGTTCACCGTGACGGGGCGCCACGCGTCCGAGATTCCACCGCTGCTCGACAAGGAGAACATCGCCATCCGCTGGGGACATTTCTACGCGCATCGCGCGGTGAGCGCGCTCGGCCTGCACGAGCAGGGAGGCGTCGTGCGCATCAGCATGGCGCACTACAACACTCCGGCGGAGGTCGCGCGCTTGTTGCTCGCGCTGGAGCGCGTCCTGTGAGCGCCGACGCGGCGGTGCGGCCGCGCCACGCGCACCCGAGCGCCTACATGTTCCTCATCGCGCCGTTCGGCGTGATGGGGGGCTACCTGACGGTCACGGTGGCGTACCAGCTCACGCACGCCGGCGTGCCGGTCGAGATGGTGGCGGCGGTGATCGCGCTCAGCTACGTCCCGCACTCGATCAAGTTCCTGTGGGCCCCGATCGCCGATAGCACGTTCACGCGCAAGGGTTGGTATCTCACCGCCTGCATCCTCAGCGCGATCGGCATCGCCGCCACCGGCATGGTGCCGGCGCGCGCGTCGAGCATCCATCTGCTGAACATCATCGTGTTCGTGGCGAACTTCGCGGTGACGTTCCTGGCGATGGCCACCGAGAGCTTGATGGCGTACTGCACGCCGGAGGACGAGAAGGGGCGGGCGTCGGGCTGGTTCCAGGCCGGCAATCTCGGCGGCAACGGTCTTGGCGGCGGACTCGGGTTGATGATCGCGCAGCACGCCGCGCAGCCGTGGATCGCCGGCACGATTCTCGGCGCCGCGTGCTTGTTCTGCGCCTACGCCCTGCGCTACTTGCCGGAGCCGTCCACCGACCACCGCGGCACCCACGTGTGGGAGACGATCCGCAACGCCGTCGTCGACTTGTTCAAGGTCGTGGCGAGCCGCGGCGGCTTCATCGCGTTGTTCCTCTGCTTCCTGCCGATCGGCTCCGGCGCGGCGAGCGGATTGTGGTCCGCGGTGGCAGGCGAGTGGAAGGCGTCGGCGGAGGCGGTCGCGCTGGTCACCGGCGTGTTCGCGGGTGTGATCTCCGCCGTCGGCTGTCTGGCGGGCGGTTGGATGTGCGACCGCATGGATCGCAAAGCGTCGTACGTGATGTACGGCATGCTGCAGGGCGCGACCGCGGTCGGCATGGCGTTCTGTCCGCGCACCCAGGCGATGTACATCGTCTGGACGTCGATCTACGCCTTCGTCACCGGCCTCACCTACGCCGGCTTCACGGCGGTCGTGTTGGAGGCGATCGGACACGGCGCGGCGGCGACCAAGTACAGCACCTACGCGTCGCTCTCCAACATTCCGATCGCCTACATGACGCGCATCGACGGCTGGGCCGATGCACGGTGGCAGGGGCGCGGCATGTTGCTCACGGAGGCGGCGGTCGGCGTGTTGGGCCTCGGCGTGTTCGCCCTGATGTTGCTGGCTGTTGCGTGGATTGGGCGGCGCTGGCCGGCCTGGCGCAAGCCGGACGCCCGCTCGCTCAGCGCGTGATGGCGAGGCGCGCGCGGCGCACCCCGCCCGAGGAACGCGCCTCGACGAAGTAAAGTCCCGACGCGACGCGCCGCCCGGCATCGTCGCGGAGATCCCACGCCAGCGCGTGCGGCCCGAGCGTCCACGATTCCGCGGCGAACTGCCGCACCACGCGCCCGCGCACGTCGGCCACGCGCACGGTGACGACGTCGGCGCGTGTCACCTCGCAGCGCAGCGTGACCGCGTCGCGTGCGGGCGACGGCGCGACGGTGAGCACGCCAACCGCCGGCGTGCTCGCCGCGCCCAGCGTGAACGCCGCGTCGTGCGGCCCCCCGAGCGCGTCGAATGAAAGCGGTGGCGCCCCGAGAGTCGCCACGCCGTCCGGCAGCGCCGGCAGCGTGTGCCCGCCGAGCCGTCCATCCGCGTCGACCAGCAACGCCAGCACGCGCACGCGCCCCCGCAGACCCGATGCGTCGAGCGCGCTCCACGGGACGAACCACTCGCAGCCATGCTCGGCCGACGCGGCGCCGTCTGCGCTGGTGGCGCCGACGCCGGCGCGATTCGAATCGTCGAGTCCGACCTCGAGGCCGTCCACGAGCGGCTCGCGCGCGCCGAAGGCGTGCGCGCCGAGGTCGCGCGCCGTTGCCAGGCCGCCGCGCCACGTCGCCTGCCACGCGTGGAGCTGGCCGCCGGCCGCGTGCACCCAGAGCGCAGCGTCGGGCCCAAAGTCGCCTGCCAGGCGCAATCCGTCGAGCGCGCGCAACCCCGCCGGTGCGGCGGTGAACCCGGCAGTGCGCAGGGTGGTGCCGCCCGTAGTGCCGGCCTGCACGAGCAGCACCAACCCCGTGCCGTCGAGTGGCACATTGCCGGTGACTCCGAGCCAGAGTCCGCTGCTGTCCGACCGGGCGAACAGCTGGTCGAGTTCGCGGCGATCGTCGTCGGCGCCGGCGGCGCGCGACTGCGTCGCCAGAAGAGTGCCGCGCGCGAAGTCGCGGGGAAGGGACGCGCCGTCCACCGTCGTGGAATCGCGGCCGGGCGCGATGGACGCCACCGCGATCACCGCCCAGCCATGCGCGGTCACCGCCACCGGATACGCGCTCCGGTTCCTGGCGTCCGCCGCCGGCAGGTCACGGTTCTGCACGAGATCGTGGAGCGCCGCCCCCGGCGCCGCGCCGAGCAGTTCGCGTAGATCGAGGTGCGTCGTGAAGGCGCGGTTCGACAGGTTGATGGCCACCGCGACGCTCTCGCCGGCGGCGATGCGCGCGAACGCCCACACTGCGCTGGCGTCGGCGCTGAGCGGGAGATAGCGGCCGTGGCGCAGCGCGGCGTGCGCGTGTCGCAAGGCGGCCAGTCCGCGATAGGTCTCGAGGAGTGACCCGGAGACGCCGCTCTGCTCTTCGACGGAGCGTCCGTCGCGATCGCGCGCGACGCGGCCGGCGTAGGCGGCGCCGTTGAGCGAGACGTAGTTCGACATCGGCGGGCCGTCGACCGCGTTCCACTTGAACGGCTCGCGGAACGGGATGTCGCTGGCGTCGCTTGCGTAGCCGGCCTTGGTGCCACGCATGCCGAGTTCGTCGCCGAAGTAGATCACGGGCGGAAGCGGTTGCAGCAGCGACACCGCGGCGGCCGAGCGCAGGCGACCCGCGTCGTCGCCGAGCACCGAGGCAAGCCGGTCGACATCGTGATCGCCGAGCGTCTCGAGGGCGAAGCGTCCGGCCGGCAACGCCGCCAGCGTCGCGCCCATTTCCGTATAGAGCTCGCCCGCATTCTCGGCCGCCAATGCGCGCCGCGCGGCGAACAGGAACGGCTTCGTGAAGGCGGCGTCGTGCGCGCTCAGGAACTCGCTGCCGCGTGAGCCCCAGTCGCCTTGCTCCGCGAACGTAAATACTTGCGGATTCATGCGCTGCATCGCCGTCTTCCAGTACTGCCAGAATGCCAGCGTGTAGCCCCAGCCCTCGTCCAGGACGACGTGGTCGAGCCGGTAACCGTCGACGCCGTCGCGCGGATCGCCGTCGCCGTTGGGGTCGAGCCAATGCGCCGTCCACGCGACGAGCGAGTCCACCGCCGCCGGCGTCTGCAGATTCCAGCGCACGTAGCCGACCTGATCGCCGTTCCACGTCGTGAACGCACCGCCGTCGTACGAGCGGTTGGCGACGTGCGCGTCGCGGTACGCGAGCAAGTCGGTGAGCAGCGACGCGGGCTGCCGGTAGGTCTGCTGGAAGATCGTGCTGCGCGTCGACACCATGTAGGCCACCAGGTCGATGTAGACCTGGATGCTGTCGGCATGCGCCGCGCGCACGAAGTCGAGGAACTGGGCCTCGGTGCCGAATCGCGGGTTGATGGTGTTCGGCGGCAGGTGCTGGTAGCCGTGGTAGGCGGGGGAGTCGAAGATCGGCGTCATCCACACCGCGGTGACACCGAGCGAACGTAGGTACGGCAGCGCGGCGGTCATGCCGCCGAAGTCGCCGAAGCGCGCGGCGTCGTTGTCGGAGTCGCGCCAGGCGATCGGCATGTACTCGTAGAAGATCGCGTCGCGCGGCGCGGTGGCCGCGGCGCGCGATGCGAGTGCGAACACGCCGATCGCCAGACACGCGGCACGCCCCCGCGCGGCGCGAGCCAGATTGCGGAGCGCGCGAATCATGCCGCGCACGCTACCACAGGCGGCCCTGCCGGCCCGCCTCTCCCTCCGGCGCAGGACGGGACCGCTTCTTGAGCCGCGGCACCGCGCCAAGCAACAGGTCGAGCCCGAGCTCGAACGTCGTCTCGAAGTGCTCGGGCGTGAAGTATTCGCCGGCCGCCGCGATGTGCGGAAAGCGTGCGTCCCACTCGTCCTCGGGCACCGGATCGAGCGAGCCCGGCCCCTTCGCGTAGCCCTGCGTCTCGTCGAGGATCGCGCCCATCAGGTAGTAGCTCAGGACGCGAAAGAGCCGCGCCGCCGCTTCGGTGTCGAGCCCGAGGTCGCGGCACGCCTTCACCGCCGCGTCGAGTTTCGCGAGCGCCGGCGCCGACTCCATACGATGGACGATGAAGAACTGCGAGAAATGGGGGTAGCGCACGGCGATGGTGCGGTAGCCGCGCATGATGGCGCGGAGCCGCTCGAGCGGCGGCAGGCTGTCCGCCGGCATCGGGATCTCGTCGACCAGACGATCCACCAGCGCGTCGAGGATGTGCGCCTTGCTCGGGAAGTGGTGGTAGACGCTCATCGCCTCGCAGCCAAGCGCGCGCCCGAGCTTACGTGCGCTGAACTCTCGAAGCCCTTCGCGTTCAATCAGATCAAGAGATGTCGTGAGGATGAGTTCACGGCTGAGCGGGCGCCGGGCAGGCGGCGCGGCGGATGTTTGCATGCTTGACAACTTACAGCGTAAGGATAGACTTCGACAAGTAGCCTTACGTCGTAAGCCTGAGGAAAGCCCGACCCCTCACCGCCCGATCCCGAAAGGACTCCCGCCCGATGACGCTCGTCGATTTCTTCAGCCTCGCCATTCCGGTGACCTACCTAGTGTTTTGGGCCACCGAACGGCTGCGTCCCGCCCGGAGCTTTCCGCCGCGCCGTGGATGGGCCTGGATCGGGATCGTCTTTCTCGTGCTGTTGGGCACGCTGTCGAGCGTCGCACCGCTGCTGATTCCCGCGTCGTGGCTCGCGCGCCACCGGCTCCTCGATCTCAGCCACCTGCCACTCGGTGTGGCGATGGTGCTGGGCTACGCCGTCCTATCGCTGATCAACGCGCTGTGGCACCGCTCGGTGCACCGTGTCTCGTTCCTGTGGCGCGGCTTCCACCAGATCCACCACAGCCCGCAGCAGGTCGACATGCCGGGGTCGGTGCTGTTCCACCCCACCGAGATGGTCGCGTTCGCCCTCCTGCAGGTGGTGGCCACCACACTCATCCTCGGCTTGTCGCCGGTGGCGGCCGCCGGCGTCGGTTACATCGCCGCCTTCTATGGGATGTTCCAGCACTGGAACGTGCGCACCCCGCAGTGGCTCGGGTACGTGATCCAGCGCCCGGAATCGCACTGCGTGCATCACCAGCACGGCGTTCACGGCTTCAACTACTCGGACCTGCCGATCTGGGACATCCTGATGGGCAGCTTCCGCAATCCGGCGACCTGGCAGGGCGAGGCGGGCTTCGATGCGCCGGTGGCCAACCGGCTCGGTGCGATGCTGGCGTTCGCCGACGTCAACGCGCCGCTCTACGGTGGCGGCACGCGCGGGGCGATTGCCGGCGACGGCTTGGCGCGCGCCTAGGGCGCGGACCGCGCTGGACCGCTTGCGGGGGAGCGGAGCGTGTGGTGTCGTGGATCGCCATGCACGCAGACGCCCACGACCTCTCCGCCGATCACGACCTCGCCGCGGTCCTGCGCGCGGAGCGCATCGACGATCACCACTTCCGGCTGCGCGTTCCCAGCAGTTGGCGCCAAGGACGTGGAGCGTTCGGGGGACTCGTGCTCGGGGCGCTGACGCGAGCCGCGGAGGCGGCGGAGCCGGATGGCGAACGCCTCACCCGCGCGGTCACCGGCGTCATTCCGGCCCTGTGCTGGCGGGCTTGAGCGCTCATCGAAGTGCGCGCTGCGGCGCGGCAGCGGCATGTCCACCGTTCGCGCCAGCCTCACCCAAAGCGGTGGCGCTGCTGGCCGAACCTTTCATCGTGCTCGGCCGCGATCGCCGCGACGCGCCGGAGTGGGGACGTCCGTCGCCGATACTGGCGCCGACTTCTTTGACGTCGGCGTGGTGCGCGTCGCGCCGCCTGAGCGCGGAGTACGCAGCATGAATACCGCTGCACCGGACCGCTGCCGTTCTCCGGCGCCCTCGCGCGCGCCGTTGACCGCCGGATGGGTGCGTCCGCGCACGCCGCTCGCCGCGCTCGGCGCGCCGGAAGTCGTGGCGATGGCGGACTCCTGGTGGCCGGCGTGGTTCTCGTTCGCCACCGCCGCACGGCCGGTGGGCACTGTCTCGTTCGCCCTGCAGTACTTCCCGCCGCCGGCCGGACACGACCCCGAGCAACCGCTGTACTTCCGCGGCCACGCCGAGCACGCCCGCGAAGGGTTCTACGCCGAGTTCCGCGAGTTGTGGACCGCCGACGGCCACCTGGTCGCCCTCAATCAGCAGACGGTGGTCATCATCCGCTAGTCGCGAAGTGGCCGAAGGAGCTTGCCCGGCACACCCCTTCGTGCTAGACCATCGCACGCGAATCCGGCCGCGAGCCGGGCCTCCCACCGACCACTGTCGAAAAGGACGCGACCGTGCCGCTGTTCCGCTTCCTCCCGCGCGAGGAAAAGTTCTTCGATCTGTTCAAGGAATCGAGCGCCAACCTGGTGCGCGCCGCAGACCTCTTCCGCGAACTCGCCGACCACTACGACCGCCTGCCGGACATCGTGGTCAAGATCCGCGAAATCGAACACGACGGCGACCACATCACGCACGTCCTCTTCGACAAGCTGAATCGCAGCTTCGTCACCCCGATCGACCGCGAGGACATCCACAACCTCGCGAGCGCGCTCGACGACGTGCTCGATGGGATGGAGGCGGTGGTGAACCGCCTCGTGCTATTCCGCATCGACCACACGACGCCGAACATGACGCGCTTGCTCCACATCGTCGCCGACGCGGCGACGGTGATCGACAAGGCGGTGCGCGAGCTGCGGTACATCGACGGCCTCACCGACTACACGATCGAAATCAATCGCCTCGAGAACGAAGCCGACACGATCAGCCGCGAATCGCTCGCCGCGCTGTTCGACGACTCGCACGACGCGGTCGAGATCATCAAGTGGAAGGAAATCTACGGGCGGCTGGAATCGTGCGCCGACCAGTGCGAGGACGTGGCGAACGTGATCGACGCCATCGTGCTCAAGAATGCATGACCAGCTGATCCTCGCGGTGGTGCTGCTCCTGGCACTCACCTTCGACTTCATCAACGGCTTCCACGACACCGCGAACGCCATCGCCACCACGGTGCTCACGCGCGCCCTGTCGATCGGCCAGGCGATCGCGCTGGCGGCGGTGCTCAACTTCGCCGGGGCGCTCATCAGCACTTCGGTGGCGAAGACCATCGGCAAGGGGATCGTGCCGCCCACCGAGGTGACCCAGACGGTGGTGGCGGGCGCGCTGCTCGGCGCGATCGTGTGGAATCTGCTCACCTGGTGGCTTGGTCTGCCGTCGTCGTCGTCGCACGCGCTGATCGGCGGCTTGGTGGGCTCGGTGCTCGTCGCGCGGGGCGCCGGTGTCATCGAGTGGGGCGGCCTGCGCACCATCTTCACGTCGCTCTTGGTGAGCCCGCTGATCGGATTCTTCGCCGGTGGGTTCCTGATGATCGGCATCTACTGGCTCTTCCGGCATGCGCGCCCCGCGCCGCTCAATCGCCGCTTCAAGCGCTGGCAGGTAGCATCCGCAGCCGCCATGGCGGTGTCGCACGGCATGGGTGACGCGCAGAAGACGATGGGCGTGATGACCATGGCGTTGGTCGCGTCGGGCCTGCATCAGGGAGACGCGAGCGGCGCCTTCATCGTGCCGATGTGGATCAAACTCTCGGCCGCCACCGCGATGGCGATCGGGACCGCGGCCGGCGGATGGCGGATCATCAAGACGGTCGGCGAGAAGATGGTCACCGGCATGCAGCCGGTACACGGCTTCGCCGCCGAGACCGCGGGCGCCGCGGTCATCCTCACCGCATCGCACTTCGGCTGGCCGGTGTCGACGACGCACTGCATCTCGTCGAGCATCATGGGCGTCGGCAGCGCGCGCAGTAACCGCTCGCTGCGCTTCGGCGTGCTGCAGAAGATCTTCCTCGCCTGGACGTTCACGCTGCCGATCTCGGCGCTGGCCGGCGGGATGTTCTACTACGTGCTGCACCTGCTTCTCGACTAAGACGGCACGAGCCCCCCGCCGTGGCGAGGGGCTCGCGGATCTCCGGGCCCCGCGGACGCCGGCGACGTCCGCGGGGTTCTCGTGTTTAGCGGCCGGCGTAGCGGGCCTTGATGGCGCCCCAGGTCGTGCTGCGCACCGCGGTGGAGGGCTGCCACGAGATCAGCGCGATCTGCGACAGCTGGCCTTCCGTCGAGGAGCCCATGATCAGGCTCTGGCAGCCGTCGTGCAGCCAGTGCAACCCGACCGGGATCGTGTAGGCGACGTGGAAGGTGAGCTGGTCGTCGCCGGTGTTGCTGCCGACGAAGCTCGCGGTGATTTCGCCGTTGGCGTCGGTGACGCCGGCACCCGACGTCGGATTGACACCGGTGACATCCCACGACACCGCGACGCCCGACATGAGATTGCCGTTCTGGTCGCGCAGGGTGGCCACCACGCTCGCGGTCTGGCCGGGCGTGTGCACCGACGACGCCGGGTTCACGGTCAGGGTCGTCGGCGTCGGCGCGACGGTGGCCGACGACGCCGCGGCGACGATCGCCCGTGCCGCGTCGAAGATGTAGCCGGGCGTTCCGCCGGTCGAGATGTCGACGCCGTCACTGAAGTGCCAAATCGCCAGCTGCACCGCCTGCGCCCGTTCGGCCACCGAGCCAAGGCTCGCCGGCTCCGAGGCCACCGCCGGGTAGTAGTGGTTGAGGATCCAGATGATCTCCGGCGACGCGACATCCGGCCCCTGCGTGTAACACGCGGGGAAGCACAGCGAGTGATTGATGTCGACGCAGTAGAGCTCCGCCGGCGTCGTGTTGTCGATCAGCGTACGGATGGTGCCGGACCACACGCCGGTGCCGCCGAGGATGTTCGGGTGGACGACGGAGTTGCCGACGCCCTTCACTTGCGTGTCCCAATCGCCTTGCAGGCAGGCGACGGATGCGAATGAGAACGACGCGAAGGCTGTGCCGAGACACAGCGCGGCGGCCGCGACGAGGGCGCGCGTGCGCAAGAACATGGTGGACTCCTTCTCGGGGAGCGAGCGGGTCACGAACGGGCGAGGCGGGGAACCTCGCGATGCACGAACTCAGGGTGCGAAGCATGTTGGCTTCGGAAGCGCGCTGGCTTCGATCGGCGGGGAGTACGCGGACAAGTATAGCACGCCGATGGTCTGCCTTGACCGGTCCACGGCAACGTGCGAATTTTTTTCACATCGGTTTCAACCGGCCTCGGGGGCCGCGGGTCCATCTGCGCGTCGTCGGCAAGCACGAGGAAGTGAGTCCCCCTCCTCTCGTGGCCCTCTGGACGAGCGCGAGCCCATCGTCCGCGCAGAGCCGCACCTGCGCGATCGCCGGAACACCCTTAGCGAGGTACCCAGGATGACTCGACTCACCGTTGCAAGCGCCGCCGTCGCCGTCGCGGCCGTGGCGCTCGTGGGATGCAAATCGATTTCCACCCCGGACACCTCCGGTACGACGAGCGGGAGTCCCGTCTCGGTCGCCAGCACGATCAACCAGGATGTCGCCGCGACTGCGGCGGAAGACGCCCAGATGTTCAATCCGCAGTGCGTGCCGGGCGGCTTGGGTTTCCCGTTCGTGCCGGGCGAACCGCAGGGCTGCGACTACGATGCATCGACCGGCGCGCACACCTGTTCGCGGGTCGACAATGGCAGTGGCCGGAGCATGAGCCGCAGCTACACCTTCCTCGACGCCGCCGGGGCGGCACAGGAGAACTACGACGCGGCGACCACCGCCGCCGTGCATTTCGTCGAATCACACAGCGGCTCGGAGAGCCACGGACAGTTCTCGTCGAGCGGCAACGGGAGCTGGGATCTGATGGAGTCGGGCATGGCGGGCAGCGAGACCAGCCGGACGTGGAACGGCAGTGGCTCGGACGTGCGCACCATGAACGGCGTGGACTCCACGGGTGCGGCCTTCGGCTTCACCACCACCACGACGATGACCGTGGAGAACGTCGTCGTGCCGGAACCGTGGTCGCGTGACGTGTGGCCGTCGTCGGGGACGGTTACGCGGCACACGGTGCCGAGTAACGTGACGGGCAACGGCCGCGTTCCGCAGGAGATCACCTCGGTGCTGACCTTCAACGGCACCTCCACCGTGACGCTGGTGGTCAACGGCGTGAGCCAGACCATCGACCTCCGTAAGCCGCCGATGCATCCGGGCGGTCCGGGCATGGGTGGCCCGGGTGGTCGGCCGGGTGGACACGGTGGTGGTCCGGGCGGTCCCGGTGGTCCGGGCGGGCCCGGTGGGCCCGGCGGTAACCCGGGAGGTCAGGGCGGCCGCGGCGGCAACTAGTCACGTCGTGCATGACGAAAGGCGAGGGGGAGATGCGATGGCATCTTCCCCTCGTCGCGTTATCGGCGTGCAACCGCGCGATGGCTGAGGCAAGATACCGGCATGGCTATCATTCTTCGAACCGAACGCGCTCCCATTTCGCGTTCGTGGACACTCTCCGATCCCACGATCACCCTCGGCCGTGCCGAGGACAACACGGTCTGCGTGCCGGACCCGACGGTCTCCAAGCAGCACGCGATGCTCACGTTGGTGGGCGACCGCTACACCGTGCGCGACCTCGGTAGTCGCAATGGCACCCGCGTCAACGGCGTCTCCATCATGGACGGCCGCGCGTTGGCGGATGGGGACCTGCTCGAGATCGGGCACGCCACCCTGCGCGTCGGTCCGCCCGACGCCCGGCCCGCCGCGCACGAAGGCTCGGGCACGCGCGTGTCGGTGCCCGGCCTCGCCGGCGTGCCGGAAGCGCACGTCGAAAATCCGTCGATCGTCATGGACGCTTCGCTGCTCCTCCAGCGGATCGCGGAGCAGGCGCCGGCGGCGACCGGTGATTCCGGCGAGGCGCGCAAGGTGCTGCGCGTGCTGCTCGAAGCGGGACGAACGCTCGGCCGCCCGCAGCCCGAGGCCGAAGTCGCCGAAGAGTTGGTCCGGCTCGTCGAAGAGTTCCTCGCCGCGCACCGCGTGGTGCTGCTGGTGCGGCAAGAGAAGAGCGAGGAGCTCGAACAGGCCGCGGCTCGCCAGAAAGGCGCCGGCACCCGCGAGCCGATGGTGCTCTCCCGCACCATTCGCGAACGCGTGCTCTCCGAATGCGCCGCCGTGGTGACGCGCGACGCGGCGAGCGACCCGCGCTTCCAGGCGAGCGCCAGCATCGTCGCCACCGGCGTGCGCGCCGCGATGGCGGTGCCGCTGTTCGACAACGAGCAAGTGTTCGGCTTGCTCTACGCGGACTCCAACGACCTGTTCGCCAGCTATGGCGAACACGAGCTCGAGTTGCTGACCGTGCTCGCCAACATGGCGGCGATCAAGATTCGCCACGTCCGCGTGATGGCGGCGGAGGCCGAGCGTGCGCGTCTCACGCAGGAACTGGCCACTGCCTCGCGCATCCAGCAGCGGCTGCTGCCGAAGGTGCCGAAGGACTGGCCGGCGTGCGACGTCGCCGCGCGGCTGGACACCTGTTACGAAGTCGGCGGTGACCTGTACGATTTCCACCGCCGCGAGGATGGCACCTGCATCGTGCTGGTGGGGGACGTGTCGGGCAAAGGCCTCGGTGCGGCGCTCTACGTGTCGTCCCTGGTCGCCGCGGCGCGCGCGATGTACGACACCTGCGCCGGCCCGGCCGACCTCGCTGCGCGCCTCAGCACGCTCATGGAGCGGCAGAGTCGTCCCGGCCAGTTCGTGACGCTGTTCATCGGCTTCTACACGCCGGCGACCGGCGAGTGGTGTTACGCGAATGCCGGCCACAACCCGCCGCTCTTGGTGTCCGGGGACGACGTGAAGGCGCTCGAGGCCACGGGCCTGCCGGTCGGCGCGTTCCCGGGATTTCCGTACGGGGAAGAGCGCTGCGTGTGCCCGCCCGGCGCGACCCTGGTGCTGTTCTCCGACGGCGTGGTCGAGGCCGCGCACGGCGAGGAGATGTACGGCGACGACCGCCTGGCGGACCTCGTGAAGCGCGAGAGTCACGCGTCGTCCACCGCGGATTGCTTCGCCGACGCCATCGTCACCGAGGTGCGGCAGTTCCTCGCCACCAGCCCGCGCGGCGACGACACGACGGTGGTGGTCGTGCGCCGTCCCGTCTGATAGCATCGCCCGCATGACGACACTCCGCGCGACATGCGCGCTTCTGGCCATGCTGGCCGCCGCGTCCGCCGCGGCGCCGGCCTCGGCGGCCGCCGCGAAGCGGTCGCCCGCACACGCCGCGCACAAGGCACCCGCGCACGGCGTGCTCCCGTGGGTCGAAGACGATTACGCGAAGGCACTCTCCGCGGCGAAGGCCAAGGACGTGCCGATCTTCGTCGAGATCTGGGCGCCCTGGTGACACACCTGTCGCTCCATGAAAGCGAACGTCTTCACGGACGCGAGCTTCGGAGCGGATGCCGGACGGTTCGTCTGGCTCAGCGTGAACACCGAACGGGCCGTCACCGCGGGATTCGTCAAGCAGTTCCCCTTCCCGGCCTGGCCGACCTTCTTCGTCATCGATCCGCGTGATCAGCACGTGGTGCTGCGATGGATCGGCGGCATGTCGATCGCGCAGACGCACGCGCTGCTCGACGAGGGCGCGGCCATCTACCACCGCCCGCCTGCATCGCTGACCGCGCTCGACCGCACGCTGCGCCTCGCCGACTCGCTGTACGCGGCGGGGGACAACGCGGGCGCCGGCACGGCGTATCTCGCGGCGCTCGATCAGGCGCCGGAGAACTGGCCGACGTACCGGCGCACCGTGGAGTCGGCGTCGTTCGCGCTCTCGAGTGCCGACAGTGTCGAGGCGGCGTTGCGCCTCGTGTCCCGCGGATTGCCGCATGTCATGGGCACGGCGTCCGAGCTGAGCCTGGCATCCACCGGCCTCAGCATGGCGCTGGAGCTGCCGAAGGACGATCCGCGCCGCGCCGGCCTCGTCGCGCAGTACGAGAAGCAGACCGCGGCACTCGTCGCGCACCCGCCGGCCGACTGTAGCGGCGACGACATCGCCGGCTACTACAGCGCGCTCGTCGATGCGCGCGACCAAGCCGGCGATTCACTCGGCGTGCAGAAGCGCCTCGCAGAGTGGGCGGCGTTCATGGAGACGGCGATCGCCGCGGCGCCGAGCCCCGACGCGCGCACCGTGTTCGACGGCAACCTCGTCGAGGTGTTCCACCAACTCGGCACACCCGAGAAGGCGGTGCCGTATCTGCTCGCCAACGAGCGCGACCTGCCGAACGACTACAACCCCGCGGCACGTCTCGGCATGGCGTATCTGTACATGAAGGACTTCGACAAGGCGCTCGCCGCCAACGACCGGGCGATGACGAAGGTGTACGGCCCGCGCAAGCTGCGGGTGTACACGATTCGCACCGACATCCTGGTTGCCAAGGGCGATAGCGCGGCGGCGCAGGCGACGCTTGGTGAGGCCATCGCGTTCGCCAAGGCGCTGCCCGACGGACAGCGCAGCGAGCGGCAGATCGCCGCGTTGGAGAAGCGTCTGGCGACCATGCAAGGCGGCGCGCACTAGCCTCGCGCACCGCGCAGTCACACGAACGCCCCCCGGCACTTGCGGCCGGGGGGCGTCGTCATCTCCGCGTGGGGCGCGCTCAGCGCATCCACAACACCTTGCGGGTCGTTTCGCCGTCGCGCGTGGTGAGCCGCGCGAGATAGAGGCCGCTGGGGGATACCGCGCCGCTCACGTCGGTCCCCGGCCAGCGCACCGACGACGGCGTATCCGCTCCGAGCGTCAGCGACGACGTCCACACGCGCCGGCCCGACGGCGTGTAGAGCGCCAAGGTTGCGGGTCCGGCGTGCGGCGTTCGCAGCGCGAAGTCGACACCACGGCTCGACGCCCGCAGCCCGATGCCCGGCCGCGGCGCGGACGGCACAGCCGGCGGCTCGCTCGGCGGCGGCCCCACCGGCGATTGGCCGTCGCTCACCACCGATTGGTAGAAGATGCCGCCGTTGTTGAGGAGCACGAATCCGTCGGTGCCGGAGAACGGGATCAGCCAGCGCCGCGCGTCGTTCCACACCATGGTGTAGCCGTTGCGCTTGGCGGCCGGCGTGCCGTCCACGGTCTCCAGTGTCCAGGCGTAGGTGTCGAGGTCGAGGTAGTACAGTTCGTTCGAGTCGCCGATCACGCCCTGGACCGCGCCGCCGAACATGTACATCCGGTTCTGGTCCTCGACCACTTCGCCGAGGACGTCGAACCGCGGCGCCGGATCGCCGGTGGTCGGCAGCAGCGACCAGGTCAGCGTGTTGTAATCGAAGGCCCACGAGTCGTTGAACATGCGCGTCGCGGGATCGTGAATCTCGGCCAGGGTATCCATGCCGCAGGCGATCACCATGCGGTCGTGCAGCGGATCGTCGACGTGAGCCATGCGCAGACGCGGCGTCGGCTTCACCGCATTGGGATCGGTATCGACCTCTGTCCACTGCAACGTCGTGAGATCGAGGATCCACGTGTCGTTCTTGCGCAACGACGCAGTGCCCAGCCCGCCGAACATCACGATGCGGTTGCGCGTCTTGTCGAGCACCGAAGACATGCCGGTGCGTACCGGCGGATCGTTCGACGTGACCAGTTGCGTCCACGTCCAGTCGTTGAGGTCGAGTTGCCAGATGTCATTGGTGAAGTCGGCGTCGTTGCGGCCGCCAGCGAACACCAGCATACGCTGGCTGTGGTTCGGACCGTAGTCGGGGTCGTAGAACTCGCTGGCGCCGTACCGGCCGGGCGTGTAGCCGTTGGTGTTGATCTTCTGCCAGGTGAGCGCCGCCTGTCCGACCGGGCCATAGTTCAGCACCCAGGTTTCGTTGAACGAACTCGCCTCGAGTCCTGTCCAGCCGCCGAAGAACACCATGCGGTCGTGCGCGGCATCGTCCACCGCCATGCAGGCCATGCGGATCGGCGGCGCATTGCCGCTGTCCGGCACCGCCTCCCAGAAGTTGTTCGCCACATTCAGGGCGAAGCTGTCTTCGTAATAGGTGCCCGCGACATCCTGGCCGCCGTAGAGCCACACGCGGCGGCCCAGCGGCGCGCCGAGCATCGCGACCTGGCCACGCGCCGCCGGCGCCGTGCCGCTCAGCACGAGCTTCGACCACACCTGGGGCGGCGACAGACTCAGGCTGAACACGTCGTTGTACGACTGCCCGTTGTCCGAACCACCGAACACCAGCAGTGCGTTGGAGACCGAGTCGAAGGCCGCCGCGACGTCGTAGCGAGGCGTGGGGTAGAGCCCGGACGGATTGAGCTTCGACCAGCCACTGTCGGCGAAGCTGAAGAGCCACACGTCGCTCAGGATGCCTGAGGCATCTTGCCCGCCGAACAACACGATGCGATCGCGGCCCGCCTGGTACGCCATGCCGGCGGCTTGGCGCGGCGTCGGTGCTTGCAACTTGGGCGTCAACCGCGACCACGTGAGCGTCCCGAGGTCGAGCGCGTGCAGCGTGTCGCTCATCACGGTGCCTTCGTTGCCGCCGAACACCACCATGCGGTCGCGCATCAGATCGTAGATCGCGTTGTGCCGTGCGCGCGCCGCCGGCACGAGGCCGGTGGTCGCGATCTGTGTCCACGTGCGGGTATCGAGGTCGAGGCTCCACAGATCGGCGAGGTACCCGCCACTGCCGAGGCCGCCGTAGATCAGCATGCGATGCCGGGGCGCGTCGTAGATCGCGGTGTGACGATAGCGCGCCGGGGGCAAGGTGCCGAAGGTCGGCAGCGGTTCCCACGTCCGCGTGGTGAGGTCGAACCGCCAGGTGTCGTTGAGCGGTGTCAGATTGCCCGCGGCGAGCCGCTGTCCGCCGAATAGCACCAACCGGTTGTGCGGCGTGTCGGCGATCCACGAGGCGCCGCCGCGTGCCGCGGCCGGCTCGCCGGGCATCGGTGCCCAACGGTCGGTCGTCTCGACCCACGCGTGCGCGCGGGCGGCCAGCAGCAGCACGCCCAGTGTGACACTCCAGATGTGACGGCGCGCCTGCGCCAATCCTCGACTTCGGCTCACGCATACTCCTGATGGGACTTGAACGACGGCCACGCACGAGATGGCCCGGGCGCGGCGACGACCGTTACAAGGGTGCATCGCCGTGCGAGATGGCGTCAACCTCGGCCGGTCCGCGGCCGCGCGGTTACGCCGGTTGATGCTCCGGCCGCAGCAGGTCGAGCACCGTCTTCACCGGATTGAACACCGCGATCGGCACCTCGACGAAGACGGTGTTCCACCGCGCCATCGCCCCGTTCCACAAGCCCGGGCGCTCCAGAGCCTTGAGCGCGCGGCCTCCCGCCGACTTCGCAGTGACGATGGCGGCATCGGGGTCGACGAAGGCGTGCAGCGGATAGGGGTGGCCGCTGGCGTCGCGCACGGCGCAGACCAGGAAGACCGGGTTGAAGTGCGTCGCTGCGCGCAGGATGGCCTGCGCCGCGGCGTCGTGCGGATCGACCTGCGCGCTCTCGACGATTTGCAGGCTGGTCGAACCGTCGGCCTCGCGCACCCAGAAGGGGCCACCGCCAGGCTCGCCGGTGTTGACCACCATGCCGCAGACCCGCAGCGGACGCGCCAGCATCTGCTGCGCACAGGCGCGGCGCTCCACCGGAGTTCCCGCCGGGACCGTGACGCCGAAGGCCTCATGGAGAAACGCACAGGCGTCCTCCGG
>JBGATO010000027.1:0-50937 GCA_044229145.1 Candidatus Eiseniibacteriota bacterium
CGTCGGCATCGAGATCGCGAATCGCGCGGTAGGCGGATAGTCCGTTGGCGTCGGGCAGACGCAGGTCGAGCAACACCAGCTCGGGCTGCGTGTCACGCACCGCATCGGCTCCGGCACGCGCGCTGTGCGCGACGCGCACCTCGTAGCCGTCGTCGGTCAAAGTGTGCTGCAGGAAGTCACAGACCGCGGTGTGATCGTCGACGACCAGAATCGTTGCGCGCCTCATGCGGCTCTCCTTGCCTTGCGGCTCAGCGTCGGTCAGGCGCCCGGCCTCCGCCGGGCGCGTGACCGCGCCACGGAGGGCTACAGGCGGTGAATGTGGGGAGAACGCACCGTCGCGAGCGCGTTCCGCGTGTCGACGATCAGCCGGGACGCCTTGGCGACCTGCTTCCAGTCGATCGACGAGTGGGCGGTGGTGATCACCACGCAGTCCGCCCTTTTCAAAGTACTCGGGGAAAGTGGCTTCGACTTGAGGTCGAAGGCCTCGGATTTCAGCCGCGGAACCCAAGGATCGTGGTACTCCACGATCGCGCCCTGCTGCTCCAGCATGTGCATGATGTCGAGCGCTGGCGATTCCCGGGTGTCGTCGATATCTGCTTTGTACGCAACACCTAAGAACAGCAGCCGCGAACCGTTGACCGGCTTCTTCACGGTGTTCAGCGCGGCACCGACTTTGTGCACGACGTGGTGCGGCATCTGCGCGTTGACCTCGCCAGCCAGTTCGATGAAGCGCGCCTCGAACCCCACCGACTTCGCCTTCCAGGATAGATAGTATGGGTCGATCGGGATGCAGTGGCCGCCGAGGCCCGGGCCGGGGTAGAACGGCATGAAGCCGAACGGCTTCGAGGCCGCCGCGTCGATGACCTCCCACACGTCGAGGTGCATGCGGTCGCACATCAGGGCCAACTCATTGACCAGGCCGATGTTGACGCTGCGGAAGGTGTTCTCGATGAGCTTTACCATCTCGGCCACGCGCGTGCTGGACACCGGAATGACGTGGTCGATCGTGCTACTGTAGAGCTTCTGGGCGAGCCGGGTGCATGCCGGTGTCACCCCGCCGACCACCTTCGGGATGTTGCGGGTCAGGAATTGGGGATTGCCGGGGTCCACGCGCTCGGGGGAGAACGCGAGGAAGAAGTCCTCGCCCACCTTCAGCCCGGTCTGCTCGAGCATCGGCAGGATGAGCTCATCCGTGGTGCCCGGATACGTGGTGGACTCCAGGACGATCAGCTGTCCCGGGTGCAGGTAGCGCGCGATCTCCTCGACCGCGGCGACGATGTACGAGACGTCGGGGTCGCGCGACTTGCGCAACGGCGTCGGGACGCAGATCGAGACCGTGTCGCACGAGCGCAGCGCGGCGAAATCCGTCCCGGCGGACAAGCGGCCCGCCTTCACGAACTTCCGGACGTCGGCGGCAGGCACGTCCTTGATGTGCGAGTCGCCGGCGGAGACGGTGTCGACCTTGAAGGCATCGACGTCCATGCCGTGGACCTCGAAGCCGGCGCGCGCGAATTCCACCGCCAGCGGCAAGCCGACGTATCCCAGCCCGATCACTCCAACCCGTGTCTTCTTGTCGCGAATCTTGCGTTCCAACGCGTGCACGAGACTCTCCCTAGGAACCGGCGAGGTAGGCCACCATCACACCCACCTGCGCGGCCACGACCATCAAGTACATGTTGCGCCACGACGGATGGTTGGCGTCGGTGGCGAGGCTGTCCGGAGCGACCAGGAGCGACCGTGCGGTCCAGGCGCCCCACGCCGCGAGACCGAATCCCAAGCCGATGAGCCAGCGCGGATCGCCGGTGAGGATGCCGGCGTACGCGCCCGCCACGAAACCGAGAAACGGCACCACGAAGAACGGGGCGATGCGCCACGCCGCTCCCCGCGCGCCGAAACGGACAGGCAGGGTAACACACCCATGCGCCCGGTCACCGGCCATGTCGGCAAAATCCTTACTGCTGGTGGCCCCGAGGAGAAAGAGACCGAAGATGCCGCCGATGGCCCACGCCTCCGCGGTCCCCATCGCCGGACGGGCTAGCGACCAGCCGGCCATCTTGAGCAAAGTACCGCGCGGCAGCGCGATGGTGACGTTCGCCCACAGCCAGTGCCGTTTGGTCCGCCACGGCGGTGCGCTGTAGATGTAGGTGCAGAGCGCGGCGACGCTGGCATAGAGCCCCGTTTCCCACCCCAGGCTCCACGCACAGCCGAGGGCGAGGAGGTAGAGCAATCCGCTGACGCGCGCGGCGTCGCCGATCGTCAGCGTGCCGGCCGGCAGCGGGCGGAGTGGTTTGTTGATGCGGTCGAGCGGTAGGTCGTAGATCTGATTGAGTGCGTTCGACGCACCATTGAGCAGCATCGCCATGAGCGTGCCGAGGGCGATGCGGAGGATCAGCTGCGGGGTCCAGGCCAGTGCCGCCTCGTCGCCGGGGTGCGCGCACGCGGCCACGACCGCACCGGACACCATCCCCAGCCCCGGCACCAACAAGGTGAAGGGGCGCACCAGGTCCCAGCAAGCGCGGAACTTCGACATCACGCGGCGCCGTCCGCATGTCGCTCGCGCGCGGCGGCTTCGCGTTCGAGGGCGCGCTTCTCGCGCCAGCCGTCGCGCCACTGACGCGTGCCGCGGTACAGCGCGTACACGGCGAAGGCGATCAAGATCCCGAGCAGTGCCTTGCCCTGCTGTTCGCCGAGCGGTGTCACCTGAGCGGACTCGTACGCCAACACACACACGGCGAGCCCGAGCACGATTTGCCCGCCGCCGTAGATCAGCGCGGTCTGCGCCTTGGCTTCGCGCGCGCGGCGGTGTTCGCGTTGTTCGGCGGGTGTAAGGCCGGGCTGTTGCATGCGCGCGCTTACCGCACGACCACGATGCGGCCGCTGGCGGAGGCGTCGCGCCCGTCGCGCCGCGACGCCGTGAGGTGCACGAAGTAGACGCCCGGGGCGAGATCGGCCGTCACACGCGCGCGATTGTCGCCGGCACGTGCGCCGGGCGATCCGCCGATGGACGCGGGAATCTCTTGCCGCTCGACGACACGTCCGCGCACGTCGGCCACGGTCAGGGTCACCGGCGCCGCATCCGGCAGGTAGTAATGCACGTCGAACGGCTGGCCCGTGCGCGCCGGCGACGGCACACTGCCGATGCCGGTGATCGTGAGTCCGGGGCCATAGAGCACAACGACGGTCGACGCCGACGCGACGATCTGCGCGTCGGCATCCGGCGCGGGTTGCCGCCACAGCGTGAAGCTCAGTTGATGGCTCCCGACATCGGTCGGCGACGACGCCCACTGCACCGGCACGCGGAGGATGCCGAGCGTGTGCGCGCGGACCGTCGTGTCGCCGGCCGCGAGCCGCGTCGTGCCGGCGGCCGTGCGATCCTCGAGCGTCCAGCGCAGGGGATCATTCGCCGGGCCGAAACCGCTGGCATGCGCGGTCAGCGTGAGCCCGAGCGTCTGTCCGGCGTTTGGCGGCGCGCCGGCGGAGCTGCGCTCCCACCGCACGTCGAGATCCCCCGGCGTGATGGACCACGACGGCAGCGCCGGTGCCCCGGTGAACTGCCCTCCGATGCTGCGCAGCACGCGTTCGACGGTGTAGCCGATGGTCGTGATGAGGTCGTAGCGCAGCGAGTCCGCGGTATCGCGCCGCGTGTCGTAGACGTTGGTGCCGCGCCAATGCGTGAAGGGTTGTTCGGGCAGGTAATGCTCGGCGAACGTGACGGCCTGGATCCCGGCCTCCCAAAAGCTGAAGTGATCGCTGTTCGCCAGCCCTGGTTGCGCGAGAATGGCGATCTCGTCGAGCGCCGGCCAACTCGCCGCGTTTTCCGCGGCGCACGCCCGCGCCAGCCACAGCGACTCGCCGTTGTGCAGGATCTCGGTGCGCAGGTAGTCCGGATTGTAGCCAATGGTATCGAGGTCGATGTAGAGCAGCACCGTATCACCGGCGGCACGGCGCTCACGCACGAACGCGCGGCTCCCCTGCAGTCCCGGCAACTCTTCGGCATCGAAGAACGCCACCATCAGATCGAACGGGAAGGACGCGTGCGCGAGATTGCGTGCCGCGAGCAGCGTGGCGGCCATGCCGCTCGCGTTGTCGTCGGCTCCGGCCGCGTTGAGGGTCTGCCAGTGATCGGTCCACGCCGCGCCTTCGCGCAGGCCGCTGCTATCCCAGTGTCCCCCGAGCACCACGACCGGACGACGGCCGTCGAGAAGACTGTCCTGCCCGAAGCTGGCGCTGCGCGTCGCAAACCGGCCGACGACGTTGACGCCGGTCGTCGTCAACTCCGTGCCTCCGGTGGCCCAGGTGCACGGAAAGCCCTCGAGCGCCACCGACGCGCCGAGCGCTTCGAGGCGGCGCTGCAGGAACGGCACCGCTTCGCCCTGGGCTTCGGGGCGAAAGGTGAAGCGCGTGCGCCAATTCGCGGGATCGTCGTTCGCCGGATGCGCGGGGACGTGATAGCAGAGTGTGTCGATGACGCCGCGCACCCACAGCGAATCGGCGTGGTAGGTAGCCGGCGGTACCGACGCGGCGGACGCGGCGCGCGCCGCGGAGAGCAGAGTCACGAGGAAAACGAGCAGGCGGCGGACGGTCATGGCTTCTCCGCGACGAGCAGCTGCACGGCGCCGAATCCCAGCCGGCGCGCGCTCCGCAGTCGCAATCCGGCACGCGCGAGGTGCGCGCCAAGCGTGGCTTCATCCTTGTAGCCGAGGACCGACGCCGACAGATAGTCGTAGGCATCGGCGTCGCGCGTGAACAGCCGCGCCAGCCGCGGCACCAGCGCGCCGACGAACAGGCGCTGCACCGTCGCCACCACCCCGCGCGGCGGCGGCGGCGCGAGTTCGAGAATCGCCAGCCGGCCGCCGGCACGCAGCACGCGCGCCATCTCGGCCAGCGCCTCGTCGGTGCGATGCAGGTTGCGCAAGCCGAAGGCGATCGTGATGCCATCGACGCACGTCGCGGGCAGCGGCAGCGTGTAGGCGTCCGAGGTGACACACGGAATGGTCGCGGCCTCGCGCGGGTGCGCGGCATTGCCCACCGCCTGCATGCGATGCGAGCCGTCGCAAGCGATCACCGTGCGGCCAGGCCGCGCGAGGATGCGCGAGAGGTCGCCGGTGCCGCTGCACAGATCGAGCACCACATGGGCGTCGTCGCCGAGCGACGCGGCGGTCGCGCGGCGCCATCCCTGATCGAGGCCGAGTGACAGGACGCGGTTGAGGCGGTCGTAGACGGGCGCGATGCGCGAGAACATGCGCGGGCTGCCACCGCCTTCGGGAACGAGGGCGGTCAGGCGCGGTGTGGCGTTGGTGGCGGGCGGCGCGATCATGGCGTGACCGTCATCCCGGGGAACCGCTGGCGCGGTGCGTGTGGTGCGCCCGGCAGGATTCGAACCTGCGGCCTTTTGCTCCGGAGGCAAACGCTCTATCCAGCTGAGCTACGGGCGCGCCGATCGATGGCATCCACGTCCTTGTCGCCGCGTCCCGACAGGTTCACCAGGACGATCGCGTCGCGGCCGAGTTCGGCGGCCACACGGCGCGCATGGGCGATGGCGTGAGCCGATTCGAGGGCCGGGATGATGCCTTCGAGACGGGCCAACGTGTGGAAGGCGTCGAGCGCCTCTCCATCGGACACGTATGTATACTCCGCGCGGCCCTGGTCCCGCAACCAGCTATGCTCGGGTCCGATCGCCGGGTAGTCGAGCCCCGCGGAGATCGAATGGGTGGCGCGAATCTGGCCGGCGGCGTCTTGCAGCACGTAGGTGCGGGTGCCGTGCAGCACGCCGACGCCGTCCTCGGCCATACGGGCAGCGTGGCGTCCGCTGGCGATGCCTTCCCCGCCGGCTTCGACGCCGATGAGCCGCACCGCGGCGTCGCCGAGGAATGCGGTGAAGATGCCCATGGCATTGCTGCCGCCGCCGACGCACGCGACCACCGCGTCCGGGAGCCGGCCTTCGCGCGCGAGGATTTGCGCACGTGCTTCGTGGCCGATCACGGATTGGCCGTCCAGTCCCGCATCGCTTCGTTGATGGCGTCCTTGAGCGTCCGGCTGCCGCTGTCGACGCCGACCACCGTCGCGCCGAGCATCCGCATGCGCACGACGTTGAGCGCCTGCCGCTCCATGTCCTCGGTGCCCATGTAGACGACACACTCGAGGCCGAGCAGCGCGCACGCGGTCGCGGTGGCGACGCCGTGCTGTCCCGCGCCAGTTTCGGCGATGACCCGTCGCTTCCCCATGCGGGCCGCGAGCAAGCACTGTCCGACCGTGTTGTTGATCTTGTGTGCGCCGGTGTGCGTGAGGTCTTCGCGTTTCAGCCACAGACGCGCGCCGCCGCTCGCTTCGGTCACCCGCGCCGCGTGGTAGAGCGGCGTCGGACGGCCGACGAAGTCGCGCAGCAGGTCGTCGACGCGCTGCTGGAATGCCGCATCGCCCCGCGCGGCGTGATACGCCGCGTCGAGTTCGACGAGTGCCGCGCGCAGCGACTCCGGCGCGTACTGACCGCCGTACGGGCCGAAGTGTCCGGTATCATCGGGGCCGCTCTGCATCACGCATCCTCCTCGCGCCCGGCCAACACGCGCAGGGCGGCGGCCGGATCGTCGGCGCGCATCAACGCCTCCCCGATGAGCACAGCGTGGGCGCCGGCCGCGTGCGCCCGCGCGACATCGGCGGGGGTTCGCAGCGCGCTCTCCGCCACACGCACGCAGCCGTCCGGGATGCGCGCCAGCAGGCGTGCGGCTGTCTCGGCATCCTCTCCGAAGGTCGCGAAATCACGCGCATTGACGCCCACGACGCGCGCGCCCGCCGCCAACGCGGCGTCGATTTCCCCTGCATCGTGCGTCTCGACCACGGCATCGAGATGCGCCGCGGCACACGCGGCGATGAACGCCGGCAGCTCCGCACCGACCACGCGCACCATCAGCAAGATGGCGTCGGCGCCGCGCGCGTGCGCGTCGGCGATCTGCCACGCGTCGACGACGACACCCGCGCGATAGGCGCGGGCCCAGGCGCGATGGTCGAGGCCGGCGCGCAGGACGCCTTTCGACGGCGATCGCTCTTTGACTTCGGCGATGACCCGCGGGCCGCCGCCCGGACGCGGGTTCGCCAAGGTCGAGGCAAACCATCCGGGGCGCAGCGGGCGATACCGTGCGGGGAGTGTGTCCGTGCATCGCTGGGCCACTTCGGTGCGCTTGCGCTCCACCAGGGCGGTCAGGAAGTCGCTCACCCGGCGTCTCCGGCCACCAAGCGGCGGCGCACGCGTTCCACCACGTCCCACGGCGCACCGGTGGCGAGCACCGCGCGCGCGCGCGCCACGCCGTCCGCGAGATCCGCGGCATGACCGGCGACGTGCAACGCCGCGGCAGCGTTGAGCGCCACCACCGCGCTCGCGGGGTCGTCGTGTCCCTGCAACAGGCGCTGCGCACGGGCCGCGTTCTCTGCGACATCCCCGCCGCGTAACGCTGCCAGCGCCACCGGCTCGACGCCTGCCGTGCGCGGATCGAGCACGAACTCGCGCACCGTGCCGGCATGCCATTCGGCCACCTGGGTCGGTCCCTCGGTGGCGATCTCATCCAACCCGCCGAAGCCATGCACGACCCACGCGCGCTCGGCACCCAGCGCTCCAAGCGCTTCCGCCAACGGCCGCGTCCACGCGGCATGGAACACACCGACCACCTGAAACGGCGCGTGCGCGGGATTCGACAGCGGGCCGACGAGATTGAACACGGTGCGGATGCCGATGTCGCGCCGCGGTTCGGCAGCGTGCTTCATCGCCGCGTGGAACACCGGGGCGAACAAGAACGCGAAGTACTCCTCGCGCAAGCAGGCCGCGAGCGAGGTAGGCGATGCGGCGAGGGGCACGCCAAAGGCCTCGAGAACATCCGCGCTCCCGGCGCGGCTCGACACCGACCGGTTCCCGTGCTTGGCCACCGGCACACCGCACGCTGCCACCACCAGGGCCGCGCAAGTGGACACGTTCAGCGTGTGCAGACCATCGCCGCCGGTGCCGCAGGTGTCGACGACGCCAGGCGGGACGTCGGGCAACTCGAGCGCGTGATCGCGCAACGCGCGCGCCGCGCCCGCCAACTCGGCCGCGGTCTCGCCCTTCATGCGCCACGCGGTGAGCAAGGCGGCGATTTGCGCGGGGCTGGCCTCACCGGCGACGATGGCCGCGACCGCGGCGCGCGCCTCCTCGGCGCTGAGGGCATGGCCGTCCACGAGACGGCGCAGGGCATCGACGACGACCACGCGGGGCCGCTCCCCTACGTGGACGCGGAGCGCGCGTGGGTCGCGCGCAGGAAGTTCGCGAGCAGCGGCTTGCCTTCTTCCGTGAGGATCGACTCGGGGTGGAACTGCACGCCCCACAGCGGGTGCTGGACGTGCTCGATCCCCATCACCTCGTCCTCCGGCGTCCAGGCGGTCACGCGCAGGGTGCGCGGCAGGCTCGCCCGCTCGACGATCAGCGAGTGATAGCGGGTGGCGTGGAAGGGATTGTCGAGCCCTTCGAAGAGCCCGCGGCCGGAGTGGATGATCGCCGAGGTCTTGCCGTGCATGAGCCGCTCGGCGTGAGACACCGTGGCGCCGAACACATGCGCCAGCGCCTGGTGCCCCAGACACACCCCCAACAATGGCCAGCGCCCCGGAGCCGCGCGGATCACATCGAGTGACACGCGCGCGTCTTCGGGGCGCCCGGGACCCGGCGAAATCACGATGCCAGCCGGATCGAGCGCGATCACCTCGTCGAGAGTGATCGCGTCATTGCGATAGACCTGCGGATCGGCGCCGAGTTCCCCGAGGTACTGCACCAGGTTCCACGTGAACGAATCGTAGTTGTCGATCACGAGGACCACGGTGTCACCCCCGAGCGCCCGGCACGCCGCCGGCTACAGTTGGAGCCGCGAGAACAGCGCCAGCGACCGCGTCCACGTGGACGGAATGGCCGACAGGTCGGCGCTCGCCGGCCGCGAGTAGTTGGCGAGTGCGAACACGCCATCCACCGTCCACAACGGCGTCAGGTGGAACGACGTGCCCGCGGTCAACCGCCGCCAGCGGTCCTGCGTCTCGTCCACCTTCGAGTGCTGGTAGCCGGAGCGCACCGCGAGGTCCGACGACAGCTTCATTTCGAGACCACCGCTGACGCCGTTCACGGTCGACGAGTGCGGCGTCGCGACACCGCGCAGGGACGAACTCATGTCCTGCGTGTCGTGGAGATACTCGGCCGCCAGCGTGACCTTGTCGCGGATGTTCCAGCTGCCGCCGAGCGTCGTCGCGTTGCGCGTGTTGTCGTCGGAGGTCGACCCGAAATAGTACTCGCCGATGATGCTGTCGACGTTGACCCAGCGCGTCTCGTTGAACAGCACGTAGCTGCCGCTGCCGATGTGACGTGCGCTGTTCGAGACCACGTGCGCGTACGAGCCGGCGAGGGTCAGCGCGGCCACCGGGTGCAGGCTGGCGCGGGCTTTGTTCGTCGTGATGCGGTGCGAGTCCTCGAACAGCGTGCCACGGTGTTCGATCGAGCCGCCCGATCGCAAGAGCGCGTCTTGGTCGCCCCAGTTGGTGTGGAAGGTCTGGTTGCCTTCGCCGGTCGAGCGGTCCCACACGTAACCGGCACGGCCCCACTTCCCGAGATCCACGAACGCGTTCGCGGCGCGGTGCCACGTGGAGTAGAACTGCCGGAAGGTGTCGTAGTGCGACGACTTGGCGCGCACGTTGAGCCCATTCGAGACGCCTTCGATCTTGGCGTCGTCGTAGTCCAGCACGCCGCCCACCGTCAGGCCGCGCAACGGTTCGACGGCCAGGGACAACCCCGGCGTCCACGCACTGGTCGAGTATTCGCGGTGGTAGTTGATGGCGCGCGAGCCGTGCTCGGAATCGTGACGGAAGCCCAGACGCGTGCCGAGCGAGACTTTCTTGCCGAACATGCGGTTGTAGAAGAACTCGCCGCTCGGCGCGCCGGCCTTCACCGCGTACGACGTGTCGATCGCACCGCGATAGGCGTTGTACACGGTGTCCGGGTTCGGGATGTCGGAGGACGTCGGCACGGTGACGGTCAGCGTCTCCGGCTTGCCGCCCGGCGTCAGCGGCGGCAACGCGACCACGAAGTCGTGGTGGAACTTGGCGTTGTACTCGACGATGGTGAGCGGCAGGTGGTCGCGGTCGTACTTCTGGCGGTTGCTCTCGCGCGCCAGGCTGTCCAGCAGCGACTTCGTCGACAACACCCAGATCTTCGAGCTCGGGCCGAACGCCCAGGCGTTGGTGATCGACCAGCGCATGTCGTTGGCGGGCCACGACGGCGCGTCGTAGGTGGTCGCATCGCGGCCGATGCGCACGCCGATCGCCTCCTTGCCGGTGCGGCGGCTCACCACGCGGGTTTGCGTTTCGGTGAGTTGCACGGAGCTCGGGGAGAGCGCGTTCCACGGCGAGTTCTGGAACCACATCTCGATCTCGCCCTTGGAGCGGTCGCGCAGAAGGCCGGCGGTGGACCCGGCGTAATCGAGCAGGCTGATCTCGTTGTGCTCGTCGTCCACCGCGACGGTGAGGTTGCCCATGCCCTGCAACCGCAGGCTCGGCGGCAGCGTGGCGCGCGTCAGGGACGTCCCGGCGAGCCAGGCGTCGATCCGCGTCGGAGCCTGCGCGTGTGAGGACGTCGGCACCATCGCCGTGGCGGTCAGAGCAAGCGCGAACGCGAAGAGGGCGAGGCCTCGACGGCGCATCGGGTCTGTATCTCCTTTCCAGAGTCGCATTCGAACTCCGCGCGGGAAGCGCCGGCGTATGGCCGATGGCGTCTTCGAAGGCCCGCCGCTCCACGAACGGAGGGGCACGGCGCGGTCGAAAGGCTGGAGGCGGGGGAAAAGCTGTCCGCTGTCGTCTCGGGCCGACGCATCGTCAGGGGCGGACGCAGCCCGCGCAGTCTAGGAGGGGCCAGGAAACGTGTCAAATACAAAGCGCCATGGACGTTCCGCCGCCACGCGAATGCCGATCCGGGGGGTGCGCCGGACCGCCTCGGGAGGCACCGACAGCCCGCGTTCCAGGCGCAACGGCCCGCTGGTGAGGTCGAGTCCATTGTGGCGCGTCCGGTGGAGCCCGAAGGCCTGCGCGAGCTTGCCCGGACCGCCGCACAGCGCCACCGCGGCGCGGCGCGGGTCCGCCTGCGCGCGGAGGCCCCGGCGCTGAGCCATGAGTGCCTCCCCCGCGCACGGCACCGCCGCCCGGACCAAGACCGCCGACGCCTCTCCGTCCGGCCCGCAGACCACGTTCAGACATTGGTACATGCCGTAGATCTGGTAGACGTACGCGATGCCCGGCGGGCCGAACATGATCGCGCTGCGCGGCGTCGGACCGCGGAAGGCGTGCGAGGCCGGATCGTCTTCGCCTTGATACGCCTCGACCTCGGTCAGATACGCCGCGACCACGCCTTCGGGCGTTTCATGCACCAGGCGCAGTCCCAACAGCCGCGGCGCGAGCTCGAGAGCCCGCGCCGCGAAGAACCGCCGGGGCAGCGTTCGTCCAGCCGTGGCTAGTGCCCCACCGGCTCGAACGACACGCTCGGGAAGGCGGCGAGCCGGGCCATGAACAGATCGTGGATCTCCTTCAGACGCGCCTCCGACTTCGCCTCGAACCGCAGCACCAGCACCGGCTGCGTGTTGGACGCGCGGACCAAGCCCCACCCATCGCCGAACAGCACGCGGGCGCCGTCGATGTCGATGACTTCGTGCGTCTGCTTCCACTGCGCGGTGAGATCGCGCACCACCTCGAACTTGTCGGCGTCGCTGCAGCCGACGCGAATCTCCGGCGTCGAC
Source organism: Candidatus Eiseniibacteriota bacterium (assembly GCA_044229145.1). Classification (GTDB taxonomy): domain Bacteria; phylum Eisenbacteria; class RBG-16-71-46; order CAZEPH01; family CAZEPH01; genus JBKJUD01. The sequence continues at coordinate 11,784 of JBGATO010000027.1, forward strand.
ACGTACGACGGCAGCGAGTCGGCGATCGCGCTCAGCGCGCCGTCCTGCCGCGCCACGATGGACGCGATCCGCGCACTGCCGAAGATGCCGTCGTCGAAGCCGAACCAGCCGTCGGCGAAGAACATGTGGCCCGACATCTCCCCGGCCAGCGGCGCGCCGGATTCGCGCATCTTCGCCTTGATCAGCGAGTGGCCGGTCTTCCACATCACCGGCGTGCCGCCGTGCGCGGCGATGTCGTCGGCGAGCGCCTGCGAGCACTTGACGTCGAAGATCACGTCTGCGCCCGGGCGACGCGTCAGCATTTCGCGGGCGATGATCGCCAGGATGCGGTCGCCCCAGATGATGCGGCCCTTGTCGTCGCTGACGCCGACACGGTCGGCGTCGCCGTCGTAGGCAATGCCGATGTCGGCCTTCTCGCTCATCACCCGCTGGCGCAGTTCTTCGACGTACTCGGCCACCGCGGGGTCCGGGAGGTGGTTCGGGAAGGTCGGGTCTGGCTCGCTGTACATTTCGATGACGTCATGCCCAAGCGCCTTCAGGATGCGCGGGCCGACCGGGCCGGCGGTACCATTGCCGGAGTCGCAGACGATCTTGAGCGAACGGCCGCGCGCCGTGCGGTCGACAACCGCGGTGACGTACTCGTCGATAATGCCCTCGTGCTCGCGCAGCGCGCCCTCGGCGCCGGCCGCGAACGCGCCGCTCTCGATGATGCGGCGCAGCTCTTGGATCTCCGGACCGAACAACGAGCCCAAGCCGCGGCAGATCTTGAAGCCGTTGAACTCGACCGGATTGTGCGACCCGGTGACTTGCACGCCGCCGGTACAGCCGGTGGCCTGGATCGCGAAGTAGAGCGTCGGGGTCGGCACGATGCCGACGTCCACGACGTCGGCGCCGGCGGCACGCAGGCCGCGGATCAGCGCGGTGCGGATGCGCGGACTCGACGGTCGCACGTCGCGGCCCACCGCGAGCTTCTGCGTGCCGTCGCGGCCCAGGAACGTCGCGATCGCCTTGCCGAGATTCTCGACTACGTCGTCGAGCAAGTCCGTGTCGGCGATGCCGCGCACGTCGTACTCGCGGAAGATATGCGGGTTCATCGGTCTCCTTCCTTCGACGCCGCATTGGCGTGGAGGTATGCGTCGATGAAGCGATCGAGGTCGCCATCGAGAACGCGGTTCACATCCCCGGTTTCGACATCGGTCCGGTGATCCTTGACGATCGTGTACGGCTGCAGCACGTAAGAGCGGATTTGGTGGCCCCAGGCGATATCCGACTTCTCGCCGGTGATCGCCGCCATCTTCTCCTTCTCCTTCTCGGCGTTGTACGCGTAGAGCCGCGAACGCAGGATCTTCATCGCGCTGTCGCGATTCTTGTGCTGCGAGCGTTCGGTCTGGCAGCTGACGACGATATTGGTCGGCAGGTGCGTGATGCGCACGGCGGATTCGGTCTTGTTGACGTGCTGGCCGCCGGCGCCGCTGGCGCGGAAGGTGTCGATGCGCAGTTCGCCGTCGGGAATGTCCACCGCCGCGTCGCTTTCGATCGTCGGGTAGACGAACACCGAGGCGAACGCGGTGTGGCGCCGGTGCGCGGCATCGAACGGCGACAGACGCACCAGCCGGTGCACGCCGGATTCCGACTTGAGGAAGCCGTACGCGTATTCGGCGCTGACTTCGAACGTCGCGTCCTTGATGCCAGCTTCGTCGCCCGGCTGGAAGTCGAGCATGTCGGTGCTGAAACCGCGGTCCTCCGTCCACCGCATGTACATGCGCAGCAGCATCTGCGCCCAGTCCTGCGCGTCGACGCCGCCGGCGCCGGGGTGGATCGACACGATCGCGCCGGCCGCGTCATTCTCGCCGCTGAGCAGGCTTTGGAGCTCGAGCGCGATCACCGCCTTCTCGAGCCGGTCGAGATCGCGCGCGAACTCGGCGCGCAGATCGGCATCGGATTCTTCTTCCGCGAGATCGCCCATCGCGCGGGTGTCGGCGGCGAGGGATTGCAGGCCGGCGTAGTCGGCAAGCGCGCGTTTGGCGCGCTTGAGGGACGCGACCGTCGGCTGCGTGGCGGCGCCGCGGTCCCAGAAGCCGGGCGCGTTCATCTCGGCTTCGAGTTTGGCTACTTCCGCTTGCGTCACCGCGATGTCAAAGGAACCTCCCGAGCGCGTCGATACGGCGGTCCGCATCCTCGAGACGGTTTTTCTGTTCGTAGTCCATCGGGCCTGATCATCCTTCCGTAGCGGGGACGTCGTCGAGGTGGAGTTCGTCGCGCAGCCGCTGCCACAGCAGTTCGGCGCGCGCCTCGAAGGACGCGAGCGTGTCGTCGTTCGGGATCACGTAATCGGCGTGGCGCGCCTTCTCGTCCTCGCTCATTTGACGCGCGGCGCGCTGGCGAATCTGTTCGTCCGGCAGTCCAGTGCGCTCCGCCATGCGGCGCACGCGCTCCGGCTCCGGCGCGGTGACCACGACGGTGCGGTCGAGCGGCACCGGACTTCCCCACTCGAGCAAGAGCGCCGCATCGATCACCACCGCACGTCCGGGGCGATCCGCTGCCTGCACTTGACGCCGCAGCTCGGCGACCAGCGCCGGATGCGTGATCGCGTTGAGCGCCGCGGTGTCGGCCGGCGTCGCGAACGCCCGTGCGCCGAGCGCGGCACGCACGATCGTCCCGTCCGGGCCGACGATCTCTTCCCCGAAGCGGGCGCGCAGCGCATCGAAGCACGGTCCGCCCGGCCGCAGCAGCGCGTGACCGATGGCATCCGCATCGATCACGGTCGCGCCGTGCCGCGCGAAGCAGCGCACCACGGTGGACTTGCCCGCGCCGACGGCCCCGGTCACGCCGATCACCGGCATGGCGCTAGCTCCGCGTCCGCGTCGCGCGGCGGCGCGACACTGTAGCAGATCGCCGCGCCGGCCGGGCCGTCGTGGCGGGGACCGCCATCGCCTTTTCGAGCGCCGCCCAGTCCCGCGGCGTGAGGTCGATGTCCACTGCCTTCACGTTGTCGTCGAGCTGCCGCACGGTGGTCGCTCCGATGATTGCGCTGGAAACTTCCGAACGGCGCAGCACCCACGCGAGCGCCGTCGCGGCCGCACCGGGCAGGTCCCGCTGATGCGCCCACGCGGCCATCGCCTCCGTCGCGGCGACGTTCTCCGGCGTCAGCGCCTTTTCGCTCTGCAGGAAGTGCTGGAACTGCCCCGCGCCGCGCGAGCCGGCCGGACGCACCCCGCCCGCGTACTTGTTCGACAACACCCCCTGAGCCAGCGGCGAATAGACGATGAGGCCGATTCCCTCCTTGGCGCAGACCCGCATGTGGTCGCCTTCGACCGCACGGTCGAATAGGTTGTAGCGCGGCTGGCTGCTCACGAAGACGTCCCAGCCGCGGGCCTTCTGCAGTGCGACCGACTGCTTGATCAGCGGCGCGCCGAAATTCGAGAAGCCGACGTAGCGCGTCTTGCCGGCGCGCACGAGATCCTCGAAGGCACGGAGCGTTTCGTCGATCGGTGTGTCCTCGTCCGGCGAGTGCGCCTGGTAGAGATCGACATAGTCGACGTGCAGCCGCCGCAGGCTCTGATCCATCGCGTCGAAGATGTGCTTGCGCGACAGACCCATGCCGAGCGGCCCCTCCCACACGCGCCCCATCACTTTGGTCGCGATGACGATTTCGTGGCGCGGCACGCCGGCCAGCGCCTTGCCCAGCGCGGTCTCGGCGCCACCGCGCATGTACACGTCGGCCGTGTCGAAGAAGTTGATGCCGTGTGCGAGCGCGCGGCGGACGATGCGCGTCGTCTCGCGCTGGCCGACACTGCCGCCGTACGTCGTCCACGATCCGAGGGCGAGCGCCGACACCTGGCAGCCGGTGCGTCCCAATCGTCGATACTGCATGCGTCCTCCGTGACTCGTGTCTAGTGGATGTCGTACCAGCTGGCGCCGACCCCGAGGTCGACGCGCAGCGGCACGTCGAGCTGCAGCGCGCCCTCCATCTCCTCGCGGAGCAGCGCACGCACGCGGTCGACTTCGTCGGGCGGCGCTTCGCACACCAATTCGTCGTGCACCTGCAGCACGAGTCCGGCGCGCAACCGCTCCGCGCGCAACCGGCGGTCCACGCGCACCGTGGCGATCTTGATGAGATCGGCGGCGCTGCCCTGGATCGGCGCGTTGATGGCGGCGCGTTCGGCGGCCTGGCGCCGGCCTTGGTGTGCGGCGGCGAGATCGCGAAAGTAGCGGCGGCGTCCCAAGAGCGTCTCCGTGTAGCCGCGCTGCCGCGCCTCGGCGATCGTCTCCGCCAGGAACTGCTGCAGCCGCGGCCGCACGCGGAAGAACTCGTCGATGAACGCGCGCGCGTCGTCGAGCGGCACACCAAGTTGCTTTGCCAATCCGAACGGGCTCTGACCGTAGATCACGGCGAAATTGACGGTCTTCGCCATCGCGCGCAGCTGCGGCGTGACCTCGTCGAGCGGCACGTGCGCCACCTCGCTGGCGGTGCGCCGATGCACGTCCTCGTCGCGGCGGAAGGCGTCGAGAAGCGCGTCGTCGCCCGCCATGTGCGCGAGCAGCCGCAATTCGATCTGCGAATAGTCGGCGCCGATGAACGACCAGCCATCCTCACCCGGAATGAACGCGCGGCGCACCTCGCGCCCTTGTTGCCAGCGGATCGGAATGTTCTGCAAATTCGGATCGCTGCTCGACAGCCGGCCGGTGGCGGCGCCGATCTGGTGATAGGTGGTGTGAATCCGGCCGGTGTCCGGTCGCACCATGCGCGGCAGCGCGTCGAGGTACGTCGACCGCAGCTTCTGGATCTGCCGGTAGTCGAGGATCGCGCGCGCGATGCGGTGCTCGGCAGCGAGTTCCTCGAGCACATCGCTGTCGGTCGAGTAGCCGGTCTTCGTCTTGCGGCTGCCCGGGAGTTTCAGCGTCTCGAACAACACGGTGCGCAGTTGCGGCACGCTCAAGATGTCGAAGCGCGCGCCGGCCAGCGTATAGATCTCGTCGGCGAGGGCCGCGAGGTCGACGCCGAGCGTCGCACTCATCGCGGCGCAGGCGGCGGTGTCGAGCCGTACTCCGCGGCGTTCCATGCGGACGAGCGCGCCGACCAGCGGGCGCTCGACGTCGCGGTACAGCGCGAGGCGCGGCGCGTCGCGGAGCGCGGCGAGCGCCTCGCGATGAACTTCCTGCAGCCGGCGCGCCTCGGTGCGCGCGCGGTGCTCCGCCGCGGGATCGTGGGCCGGGGTGAGCAACCCGAGCGTCAGCGCGCCTTGCGCGCCGCGGGCGGCCGTGGCGTCACCGCCATCGCTCAGGAACGCTGCGTTGGCGCGTACGCGGGTCTCGACCTCGGGCTCGCCGGCGGCAGGGTCGCACCAGCCATGCGCCGCCCATTCCAGGTGGACGTCGGCAAGCGCCTCGGCCGCGTCGAGGTGCGCATCATCCAGCGTGCGCAAGAGCGACTTCACGTTCCACGCCAAATCGACACGTCCACGTGACAGTACCTGCGGCACGGCATCGTCACGGCGCACGATGGCCTCGCGACCGGCCGCATCCACCAGCGCGACCGCCTGCACCGTCACGCTCTGCGAGGACTCCTCGTGACCGTCGAGCCCGAGCGCCACCGGCGAGGTCGCCGCAGTGAGCCAGGCGTCGAGTTCGGCGGAGGTCGTCAGAACCTCCGCGTCGCGGGCGGGCAACGGCGTGGGCGCTGCGGGCTTTTCCGGCTCCGCCCCCTCCGGCGCCAGCCGCGCGCCGAGGCCGCGGAATCCCATCTCGCGGCACAGTGCGCGCAGGCGCTCGGTATCGCGCGGCACCACGGCGCAGGCCGCGAGATCGCGGTCCACCGGCGCGTCGCTTTCCAGCGTGATCAGCGAGCGCGACAGCAGCGCGGTTTCGCGGTGCTCGCGCAAGGCGGTGCGAATGCGCTCCGGCGTCACGTCGTCGAGGCGGTCGTAGAGCGCATCGAGCGACCCGAACTGCGTCAGCAGCTTCGCCGCCGTCTTTGCACCGATTCCAGGCACGCCGGGGACGTTGTCCGCGGTGTCGCCGACCAGCGCGAGATAGTCGATGACGGCGCGCGGTGGGACACCGAGCTTGGCTTCGACGGCGGCCGGATCCATGACCTGCGCCGGCTGATCGCCGCGCGACGGGGCCAGCGCCGTCACGCCATCGCCCACCATCTGCAAGAGGTCTTTGTCGGACGTCACGATGTACGCGTGGACGCCGGTGTGCGCGGCATGCGTGGCCAGCGTCGCCAAGACATCGTCCGCCTCGACCCCGGGCACCTCCAGCACATGCAGTCCGAGCGCCTCGGTGAACTGTTTCATGATCGCCAGCTGCGGCGGGAGTTCCTCCGGCATCTCGGGTCGCGTGCCCTTGTACTCGGCATGCAGGGCGTCACGAAACGTCGGCCCCGGCGCATCGAACACCACGGCGACATGGGCGGGCGCGTACTGCTCGAGCAGCGGCAGGATCGTCATCAGGAACGAGAACACGGCGCTGGTTTGCCGTCCGTCGGGCGCCAAGAGCGGATTGCGGGCGAACGCGAAGTGGCCGCGGTACGCGAGTCCCAGCGCGTCCACCAGCAGTGCAGTGCGCGGTTCAGACATCGCGATACAGTCCGTGTGCGGCGATGTAGGCGGCGACCGCCGGAGGCACCAATCCGCTCAACGACTCGCCGCGCGCGACGCGGGCGCGGATGTCGCGCGACGCCACGGCGCGCGGCGCCGCCGGAATCAGGTGCGCGCGTTCATCGAGCGGCGGCGCCGCACCGGCGTTGTCCGGGCGGGGTGCCACGGCGACGTGCACGAGTGCGCGCAAGGCCGTCGCCTCCTTCCAGTCGGGCAGATCGCGCCAGGCATCCCAGCCGAGCAACAACACCAGCGCCGCCTCGGGTCCGTACTGCGCGCGCAGCGCCCGCACGGTGTCGATGGTGTACACGGGGTGTCCGCTGTCGGCTTCGAGGCGCGACACTGCGCATGCGGGGTCGTCGGCGAGCGCGAGATCCAACATCGCCAGCCGGTGCGCCACGGCGGCGAGGCGCTGCCCCGGCTTGTGCGGCGGCGAGAACGCGGGGACGAACAGGACTTCGTCGAGCATCAGCGCCTCGCGGGCCGCCCGCGCGAGGCCGAGATGTCCCTCGTGCACCGGGTCGAAACTGCCGCCGAAGATCCCCAGCCGCACGCCGGTGGACCTACCGCGCGCCGGCCGAGCCGAGACGCTTGGCGATGGCCTGCGCGCGGCGCCGCGCTTCCTGCGCCAACTGCGCGTCCTGCGTGCTGTCGGCGAGCGCGGTGAATGTGGTCAGCGCTTCGCCGAGGCGCTTGTCGTGCTCGAGGGCGCGCCCCACCAGCAGCTGGCCGCGCTGCGCCCAAATATTGCCGGGGAACTTCGTGGTGAGGTCGCCGACGTACAGTTGCAGCGCGTCGAGATCGTGCAGCGAGAAATACGTGCGCGCTTCCCGGTACGCACGCTCGGCGAGCCGGTTGGTGGCGGCATCCAGGACGATGCGCGCTTCGGTGGTCTTCGGATGATCGGGATAGGCATCGAGGAAGCGCTGCATCTGCTTGAGCGCCCGCTCGGTGAAGTCCTGATCGTAGGCCGGGCCGTGCGCCTGGTGCCAGAGTGCATCGCCAAGTGCGTAGGTGGCATCGGGCTTGTGCGGCGATCCCGGGAAGGACGACAGCAGGTGCTCGTACTGCACCTGCGCCAAGGTCCAGTCGTGCGTGGCGCGGTAGGACTCGGCGAGATACCACGTCGCGTCTTCCGCTTCGGCGCTGCCCGGCCACTCGTCGAGCAGATCGCGGAACTGCAGGATGGCCTGCGAGTAGCGCCCGCGCACGTAGAGATCCTTGGCGTCGGCGAACGTACTGCTGGCGGTGTCGCGCGCCGACGCAGCGCCCGCCGCGAGCAACACCACACACACGGCCGCGCACGCCCAGCGCCGCGCGGTCTGTCGATGGAGCATCACACGTCCTGTCATTTGTTGGCGTAGAAGAGCGAAATCAAACCGCCCACGATGAGCGTCACGAGCAGCGGCTCGGTGTACCGGGTGAGACGCGCGACGGGCACGACCGGTTGGGTGGTGAGCGGCACTTGCGGCGTCGCCAGCGACTTCAGGAGCGCGTCAGGGACCTCGTCGTGCGTGCTCGCGCTGCCATCGTGCGCCCACAGCACTTCCCCGCTGCCGGCGGCCAGCAGCCGCAGCGCGATGCTCGCACGGCCGGCGCGGCTGACGAACTTCTCCCCGGTGGCCACGGCGACGCGCGACTTCACGTAGTCGAGCGAGACGTCGACCCCGCGATACTCGACGATCGCCGCGGAGCTGGGAGCCGACGCGGTGGCGCCGGAGTCGGCGGGCGCGCTCGGCGTCGCGTGGATGCCGCGCGTCGACAGCGCCTCGAGCAGCGCCTGTTCGATCATCCAGTTCGCCGGGTGCGTGCTGGCGGCGCGCAGCGCGACGCTGCTGGCGTTCGGCGACGGCATGCCGGCGAGCGCGCTGCCCGTGGCCTGCGTAACCACCCCACGCAACATCTCGACATTCGACGCAGGTTCGGCGGCATGTGCCGCGTGGACCTGACCGATCAGCACGAACGCTGCGCCCAGCAGGGCGACGGCGAAATGACGCATGAGGCTCCTCCCTGTTCCTCGCGGACTCGGCCGGGACATCAGACCGCAAACCCCGCGGGTGCGGCGAGCACGCTCGCCTCGACATCGTAGGCGTGCGCCTTGGTGACCAGGGCGCGCACGAACTGGCCCGGCGCCAGTCCATCGCCCGTGAGCTTGACGTGGCCGTCGATCTCGAGCGCATCGGCGGCGGTGCGTCCGATGGCCTTGTGGCGCCCGGTGACGTCATCCACCAGCACATCGATCGCTTGGCCGACCAGCGCGCGGTTGCGCGCGGCGGAAATCTCCTGCTGCACCGCCATGATGCGAGCGCGGCGGGCCTTCTTGGTGCGCTCCGAGACCTGCTCGTCGTACTCGGCGGCCGGCGTCCCCGGTTCGCGCGAATACGTGAAGCAGCCGAGCCGCTCGAAGCGGAATTCCTGCAGGAACGCCACCATGTCGTCGACATCCTCGGTGCGTTCTCCGGGGAAACCGACGATGAGCGTGGTGCGCAGCGCGACCTGCGGCAAGCGTTCGCGCAGCAGCGCGAGACGGCGGCGCAGTCCGGCGCCGGTGGTGGCGCGGCGCATCAGACGCAGCATGCGATCCGAGGTGTGCTGGATCGGAATGTCGATGTACGGCACCCGGTCGCCGAGCGCGGCCACCGCGTCGATCAGCGGATCGCTCCACAGTGCCGGATGCGTGTAGAGCAGACGGATCCAGCGAAGGGACTCGAGCGGCGCCATTTCGTGCAACAGCTCGGGCAGCAACTGGCGCCCCATGTCGCGCCCGTAGTTCGTGGTGTCCTGTGCGATCAGCGAGATCTCGCGCACGCCTTCGTCGGCGAGACGCCGCGCCTCGGCCATGACGTCCGCCACCGGCAACGAGCGCTGGCGCCCGCGCAGTGTCGGGATGATGCAATACGTACAGGTGTGATTGCAGCCTTCGCTGATCTTGAGATAGGCGGTGTGGCGCGGCGTGCTGAGCGCGCGCGGCGTCGCGGTCATGGGCTCGGTGAAGCCGCCGAGCAGCGTCGGGCGTTCGCCATCGCCTTCGACATCGCGGTCGAGCGCGCCGTGGCAGATGTCGCTGATGCGATCGACGTGCGCGGTGCCGAGCATGCCGTCGATCTCCGGCATCTCGGACAGCAGTTCGTGTCCGTAGCGTTCGGCGGCGCAGCCCGCCACCACGATGCGGCCGACACGCCCTGCGTCCTTCAGCTTCCCGACTTCGATGATTTGGTCGATCGACTCCTTCACCGAGGCTTCGAGGAACGCGCAGGTGTTGATGACGACGACATCGGCGCCATCGAGGTCGCCGGTGGTCTGGAAGCCGTCGCGGGTCAGGACGGCGGCCATGCTCTCCGAGTCCACGAGGTTCTTCGGGCAGCCGAGGGTGACGATGCCGACGCGCGGCGGCGCCGCGGACGGCGCGGGCGTGTCGGGTCGCGGGGTTGCCTTGGCCAGAAGACCTCCGAACGGGACGCATGGGTGGCACGGGAGGCGAACCGCCGGGAGGCATCGTCCGGGCGGTGCGCGAAACCGGCGGAAACTGTACGCGCGCCGGGCGTGGCAGGCAAGCGCCGCGGCGCGCTCTCGAGGCTGTACCGCCGTGCCCCGGCGCGAGTTCCGCGCCCGGGACGGCCGCGCCGCTAGTCGTCCTCGTCCAGGGCATGGACTGCCGCCCGGCGGCCCTCCCATTCGTCGAGGTCCATGAGCACCTCGCGCGGCTTGCTGCCATCGCCCGGGCCCACCACGCCGAACTCCTCGAGCAGATCCATGAGGCGCCCGGCACGGCTGTAGCCGACCTTGAGGCGCCGCTGGAGGAACGACGTCGACCCAAGACGGTGCGTCAGCACCAGGCGCGCCGCCTCATCGAAGAGCTCGTCGTCCGCCTCGCCCGGGCCGCCTTCCCCGCCGGCCTGCGCGCTGCGCAGCGCCGCATCGAGGTCGATGGTCGGCGGCGCGGCGACGTTCTCGCGCAGCCACGACACCACCGCGTCGGTTTCTTCCTCGGAGATGAAGGCGCCGTGGACGCGCAGCGGGTCGCCGCGGCCGCTCTGGAGGAACAGCATGTCGCCGCGGCCGAGCAGGGCTTCGGCGCCGTTCACGTCGAGAATGGTGCGCGAGTCCACCTTGCTCGCCACCTGGAAGGCGATCCGCGACGGGAAGTTCGCCTTGATGACGCCGGTGATGACGTCCACCGACGGCCGCTGGGTCGCCAGGATCAGGTGGATGCCGACGGCGCGCGCCATCTGCGCGAGGCGCGCGATCGAGTCCTCGACGTCGCGGCCGCTGACAAGCATGAGGTCCGCGAGTTCGTCCACCACCACGACGATGTATGGCAGCGGCAGTTGCTCTTCGTCCTTGCGCAGCGAGGTGTTGTAGCTGTCGATGTTGCGCGCGCCGCGCGCCGCCAAGAGCCGGTAGCGGTCTTCCATCTCCTGCACCAGCCACATGAGCGCCTTGGGCGCTTCCTTCTTGATCTCGGTGACCACCGGCATGAGCAGGTGCGGCACGCCCTGATACGCCGACAGCTCGAGCATCTTCGGGTCGACGAGCACCAGGCGCAGTTCGCTCGGGCGGCGGCGGAGCAAGAGGCCGGCGAGGATGGTGTTGATGCAGGTGCTCTTCCCCGCGCCGGTGGCACCGGCCACCAGCAGGTGCGGCATCTTCGCGAGATCCGCGGTCACCGGATGGCCGCTGGTGTTGAGGCCGAGCGGCAGCGGCAGCGCGGCCTTGCTGCCGAGGAATTCGGACGATTCGACGATGTCGCCGAGACGGACCATCTGCGGTGTGCGGTTCGGCACTTCGACGCCGACCGCACCGCGGCCGGGGATCGGCGCGAAGATGCGGACGCGGCCAACCCGCATCGCGAGCGCGATGTCGTCGGCGCGGCCGACGAAGCTCGACACGCGCACGCCGGGCGCCGGTTCGATCTCGTAGGTCGTGATGACCGGGCCTGGCTCCCAGCCTTGCACCTTGCCCTCGACGCCGAAGTCGCGCAGTCGTTGCTCGAGCATCTGCCCGTTACGCGCGAGTTCGTCCTGGTCGACCTTGATTTCCTCGTTGGGACTCCGCAACAGCAATGTCGTGGGCGGCATGTCCTCGGGGCCGGTGGACTTCTGCGCGCGCACCGGCATCGCGTGATCGGCGAAGGTGGTTTGCGTCGCGGCGGCGGGCTTGCCACGGCCGCGCGACGGCGCGGGACGCGGCGCCTCTTCCTCCTCGTCTTCGTCTTCGTATTCTTCTTCGTCGAGCTCTTCGTCCTCCTCGAGCTCGTCGTCTTCGTCGACGTCTTCCTCTTCGTCAGCCTCGGCGTCGCGCGCGCCATCGACGACGATGACGCCGGTCCGTGCGGCGGCCTTGGCGGCCCGCGTGGATTCGCGTTCGGCGCGCTTGGCTTCCTTCTCGGCCTTCGCGGCGGCCTTGGCCTCCGCGGCCTTCCGTTCGGCGCGTTCCTCGCGCCAGGTCTGGAACGACTCCCACGCGGCGGCAAGCGCGGTGCCGCTCATGCCGAGCGCGTACAGGCCGCCGGTCTTCGCACCGCGCGACGCTGCCACCACCGGACGCGGCCAGCTGATCTCGACCGCGAGGACGAGCAGGATCACCGCCAGCGTCCAGACGCCGATGTGCGCGCCGAGCGGCCCGACGCTGTCGAGCAGCGCTTGGGCGAAGGCGCCGCCCAGCGCGCCGCCCCACATGTGCGCCGGCGGGACAATGCTCCGCGCGATGCCATCCACCGCGAGCGGATCCACGGGTGGCGAGACCACGCGCCCAAACAAGCCGAGGCCGGTGGAGATCACGAGCGCTGCGGAGACCAGAACGAGCGAACGGATCGCCATCAACACCAGCGGCGATTCGCGGAGGCGGTTCACCGCCCACGCGGCGAGCAGCAGCGGGAGGATCCACGCGGCCGTGGGTCCGAGGACGGCGCGCAGGCCGTCGTGCAGGCCATCGCCCAGCGGTCCGGTGGCGTGCCACCTCCCGGGCAACGCGAGGCTGGCGGCGGAGTACAGCGCGAGCGCGCCGAGGACGACGCCGAGCATGCGATTGGTGGCGCGAGGTGTCAGTGGCGAAGCCATGCCCAAACCCACTCGATACGACTGCGGGGATGGCGCGCGGCGGACTCCGTGCCCGGCGCGCGCGTTCGCCGGAGAGTACCGCCTCCCGGCCCGCGCGAAAACGAAAACCTGCGCCCCCGCCGCCGCGGACGACGAAGGGAGGACACCCTGGCGGGTGCCCTCCCGTGTGCCGTGCCGCGTGGTGGAGCGGGAACTAGGTGCCCATCTCCCACGACGCGAGGTACTTCACCTGCTCCGCGGTCAGTGTGTCCACCGACACACCCAGCGTCTGCAGCTTCAACTTCGAGATGCCCTGGTCGATGTCCTCGGGCACCGAGTACACCTTCTTCTCGAGCGTCTTGGCATTCTGCAGCATGTACTCGCTGCACAACGCCTGGTTGGCGAACGACATGTCCATCACCACCGCCGGGTGGCCTTCCGCCGCCGCGAGGTTGATGAGCCGACCTTCGCCGAGCACGTTGATACGGCGGCCGTCGGCGAGCGTGAACTCCTCGACGAACGCACGCGCCTCGCGGCGCTTCACGGCCATCTTGCCGAGCGCCTCGAGGTCGAGTTCGACGTTGAAGTGGCCCGAGTTCGACACGATCGCGCCGTCCTTCATGAGCGCGAAGTGCTCGCCGGCGATCGCGTGCAGGTTGCCGGTCACCGTGATGAACACGTCGCCGAGCTTGGCGGCTTCGGCGATCGGCATCACGCGGTAGCCGTCCATGATCGCCTCGAGGCCCTTGCGCGGGTCCACCTCGGTGACGATGACCTGGGCGCCCAAACCGTGCGCGCGCGACGCCACGCCGCGACCGCACCAGCCGTAGCCGAGCACGACGACCGTCGAACCGGCGAGCAGGTAGTTGGTCGCGCGGATCACGCCGTCGAGCGTCGACTGCCCGGTGCCGTAGCGGTTGTCGAACATGTGCTTGGTGAGCGCGTCGTTCACCGCGACGATCGGGTACGCCAGCTTGCCGTCGGCCTGCAGCGCGCGCAGACGGATGACGCCGGTGGTGGTCTCCTCGGTGCCGCCGATGATGTGCTGCAGCATGTCGCGGCGCTCGGTGTGGAGCAGCGACACGAGGTCGGCGCCATCGTCCATCGTCAGGTTCGGCTTGGCGTCGATGGCGGCGTGCAGGTGCTTGTAGTAGGTGTCGTGGTCCTCGCCCTTGATGGCGAAGGTGCTGATGCCGTACTCGGCCACCAGCGCGGCCGCGACGTCATCCTGCGTCGACAGCGGGTTCGATGCGCAGAGCAGCACGGTGGCGCCGCCAGCCTTGAGCGTGCGCGCGAGGTTGGCGGTCTCGGTGGTGACGTGGAGACACGCCGCCAGCGTGGTGCCCTTGAGCGGCTGCTCCTTCTCGAAGCGCTCGCGGATCGAGCGCAGCACCGGCATGTTGGCTTCGGCCCACTCGATGCGCTTCTTGCCTTCGGCGGCGAGCGCCAGGTCCTTCACATCGTGGGCAATCGTCGTCGTACTCAACGGACTCGTCCTTTCGTTGGCGGGCAGCCGGCTAGCGCGCGCTGCTGGCAGCGGCCGCGGCGGCCTTCAGGTCGTCCACGCGGTTGGTCTTCTCCCACGTGAAGGTGTCTTCTTCGCGGCCGAAGTGGCCGTACGCCGCGGTCGGGCTGTAGATCGGACGGCGCAGGTCGAGCGCCGCGATCATGCCGCGCTGCCGCAGGTCGAACAGCTGCGACACGATGGCCGCGAGTTCGTCGTCGTGGATCTTGCCGGTGCCGAAGGTGTCGACGCGCACGCTCACCGGATCGGCGACACCGATCACGTAGGCGAACTGCACCTCGCACTTGTCGGCGAGATCGGCGGCCACGATGTTCTTGGCGATCCAGCGCGCGGTGTAGGCGCCGGAGCGGTCGACCTTGGTCGGGTCCTTGCCGCTGAACGCGCCACCGCCGTGACGCCCCATCCCGCCGTAGCTGTCGACGATGATCTTGCGGCCGGTGAGGCCGGTGTCGCCGGTCGGCCCGCCGATGACGAACTTGCCGGTGCCATTGACGATGACCTTGAGGTCGCCGTCGACCAGGTGCTTCGGCAGGATCGGCGTGATGACGTGCTGGCGCAGGTCGGCCTCGATCTGCTGCAGCGTCGCGTCCTCGTGGTGCTGGGCGGCGATCACCACGGTGTCGATGCGCGACGGCTTGCCGTTCTCGTACTGCACGGTGACCTGCGTCTTGCCGTCGGGCCGCAGGTACGGCAGCGTGCCGTTCTTGCGCACGTCGGTGAGGCGGCGCGCCAACTGGTGCGACAGCTGGATCGGCATCGGCATGAGTTCGGGCGTCTCGCGGGTCGCGAAGCCGAACATGAGCCCCTGGTCCCCGGCGCCTTCCTTGTCGACACCCTGCGCGATGTCCGGCGACTGCTTGTGGATCGCGGTGATCACCGCGCACGAGTCGGCGTCGAAGCCGATGCCGCCGTCGGTGTAGCCGATCTCGCGGATGGTCTCGCGCACCAGCTCCGGCACCTCGACGTAGGTATTGGTGGTGATCTCGCCCGAGATGAACGCCACGCCGGTGGTCACCAGCGTCTCGCAGGCGACGCGCGACATCGGGTCGCCGGCCAGCATCGCGTCGAGGATCGCATCGCTGATCTTGTCCGCGACCTTATCGGGGTGTCCTTCCGTCACCGACTCCGAGGTGAACAGGTTCTTCGCTGCCGGCATTCGTCCTCCTTCACGTCCTGCTGAGAAAACCGTCCCGCCTTCGTCCGCTGGCTAGCGGGGGGCGATCCGGGGTACGGCAATGCACCGCCTCACGCAAACATCTCCGGGAAGATGTCCGCGAGCCGGGCGGTGACGAACTGGCGGATGTCCTCGGCGGTGTCGCATTCCAGCGCGCGTCCGGCGAGGTCCTCGCTCTCCGCGTAGGACAGCGCGCGGATCAGCGCCTTGACCTGCGGAATCGCGGCCGGCGACGTCGAGATCTCGTCGACCCCGATGCCGACCAGCAGCGCGAGCGCGACCGGGTCGGCGGCCATGTCGCCGCACACGCCCACCCAGATACCGCGCCGGCGCGCCGCCTCCACCGTGAGGCGGATCCCGCGCAGCACGGCTGGATGCAAGGGATCGAACAAGTGTGCAACGTGTTCGTTCACCCGGTCCACTGCAAGTGTGTATTGGGTCAGGTCGTTGGACCCGATCGAGAAGAAGTCGCTGATGCTCGCCAGCTGTGCCGCGATGAGCATGGCCGCCGGCGTCTCGATCATCACCCCGACCTCGAGTCCGAGGTCGATCTCGTGCCCCGCTTCGACCAGCGCGCGGGCTTCCTCGCGCAGAATGCCGCGCGCCCACCGCACTTCTTCCACCCGCGTGATGAGTGGGAACATGACCTTGACGTTGCGGTACCGGCTGGCCCGCAGGATGGCGCGGATCTGCGTGCGGAACAGCGGCTCCTGCTCCTGGCAGAGCCGGATGCCGCGGACGCCGAGCACCGGGTTCTTCTGCCGCGTGTGCTCGAGGTGTCCGACGCCCTTGTCGCCGCCGACGTCGAGCGTGCGGATGATCACCGGGCGCGGCGCCAAGTGCCGCGCCACCGTCTCGTACGCCGCGACCTGCTCCTCCTCGGTCGGCAGCGTCGAGCGCCCGAGGAACAAGTATTCGGTGCGATAGAGTCCCACGCCTTCGCCACCGCGCTCCAGCACCTGCTGGACCTCCGCCGGCGCGGACACGTTGCCCGAGAGTCCCAGCCCGTGGCCGTCGCGGGTGACCGCCGGCTCCTCGCGGCGCTGCTCCAGACTGCGCTGGAACGACGCGAATTGCGCCTGCTTCTTCGTGTAATACTTGATCTGCGCGGGGCTCGGATCGAGCAGCACTTCGCCGCGCGATCCGTCGACGATGGCGAACTGGCCCTCGTACGCATGGCGCAGGGCGCCGCGCAGCGCGACCACGGCCGGGATCCCGCGTTCTTGCGCGAGCAGCGCGGTGTGGGCGGTGCGGCCGCCGGCGTCGGTGGCGACGCCGCACACGGGAGCGCGCACCAAGGCCGCCGCGTCGCTCGGCGCGATGTCCCTGGCCACCAGGATGACGTCGCCATCCGGCAGGCTGGCGAGCAGATCGCCGTCGGCCGCGCCGGCCAGATGCCGCAGCACGCGGCGTTCGACGTCGAGGATGTCGGCGAGGCGTTCGCGGAGATACTCGATGTCCGACTGCGCGAACTTCGCCGCTTCCTCATTGACCAGGCGGTGGAAGACCGCGCTGACGCTGCGCCGTTCCGCCCGCACCGCCGCTTCGGTGGCTGGGAACAACACCGGATCGTCGAGCACAGCGAGGTGCGCGTCGAAGATCTTGGCGTGGGTCTCCCCCATCTCGGCGGCCAGCGACTGGCGGAGCACGCGGAGGTCTTCGCGGGTGCGCTCGATGGCCCGGTGGAAGCGGCGCAATTCTTCGTCGAGCTGCTCGGGGGCGAGGTCGAAATCCTCGACGTCGGGATCTTCGGACGCTACGAGATGAACGCGGCCCAGGGCGATGCCGGGTGACGCAGCGATGCCGCGGAAGAAGAGCTCGGGCGATGCGGGCGCGCCGGCCTCGCCGCGCGGATCGGCGGCGAAGGAACGCCCGTCGGAATCGGCCCTACGATTCTCCAAATCCGCTCTCCACCAATGCCGCCAGCGCGCCGAGCGCTTCCTCCGCGTCGGCTCCCTCGGTGCGAATCACCAGTTCCGATCCGGCTTCCGCCTGCAACAGCAGCACGCCCAGGATGGACTTGCCGTTGGCCTCGAACGGCGACGCGCCGTCATGGTCCACGGCCTTCGCGACGAATACCTCGGCGGCGAATTTCGAGGCGGTGGTGACGAACTGCGTCGCCGGCCGGGCGTGCAGTCCGTGTTCGTTGCAAATCCGTACGGTGCGTATCGGCATTGCCCGTCCTAGGCCCAGGGATCGATGGGGGTGTGACACGACGGTCCCGCGGCCGGCCCGGACAGCGCACCCGCGGCAGCGCGTGGCTCCACGACCGGCGGGCCGCGGCGCTCGAGGCGGCGGATCTCACACACCGCGCGGTCCCCCGAGCAACGCGACGAGCAATCCGAGGGCACATCCCACAAGGCCCAACTGCGTGGGAGACAAGCGTCGCCGCGCGAACAGTAAACCGGAAAGGACGGCGAAAATCAACCAGATCGCCCCGGTGACGTGCACCGTCCCCGCCGGCCGCACCGCCTGTGTCGCCGCCAACCCGGCGAGCAGACCGCAGGCCGCGGCGCAGACGTCCGCGGCGCGCTGGCTGAGCCGTCCGAAGCGCGTGCCGGTGATGTCGCGGATGGACGATGGCCCGAGCGCAGCGCCCTGGCGCATGCCGCGCACACGCAGCCAGAGATGCGGCACGTTGTATCCGGCGAGCATGACGAGGACGCCCGCCAGCGGCCAGCGCAGCGCCACCGCCAACCCCAGCGCGGTCGCGGCAGGCCGCACCGTGCCCCAGAGAAAGCGGTCGCCGAGTGCCGCCACCGGCCCGCCGACCGAGGCCTTGAATCCGCGCGCGATCTCCACCGGCGTGCGTCCGGCCGCGACCTCGGCCTCGAGACGCGCCGCCGCGCCGAGCACATAGGTGCACATCACCGGGTTGGTATTGAAGTAGTCCATATGGCGGCGCGTCGCCTCGGCGAGATCGCGGCGGTCCGGCCACACGCGGCGGAGCACCGGCAGCATCGCCACCGCAAACCCGGCGCCTTGGAAACGTTCGTACGTGAAGGACGCCTGCAGGGCGAGAGCCCGCACGCTGACGGACCACAAGGGCAGCCGCGGCTCAGCCACGCCAGGCGACCCCGGCGCCGATGACGACGCCCGCCACCGCCCACCACGCCGCGCGGCGGGCCCGCAGCACGGCGGCGGCCACCATCACGCCCACACCCGCCGGCAGGATCCACGCAGTGGCGGCGGCGGCCAGCGACGCGGCTGTCTCGCCTGTGGCGCGGCTCAGCGCTAGGCCGAGACCCCAGCCCGCGACTGCCAGCACGAGCGCAACCGCGGCGCCGCGTGCAGCCGCGAGACCGAGCGCCGCCACGTGTGCGCGCTCGACCGCGGCCACATCGCCCTGCACCACCTGCGCCTCCGCGGCACGCACCAGGCCGTGGTTGGCTCGCCGGCCCCACATCACGGTGTGGGCCCCGGCGACGCCGCCGGCGAACGCGACCGCCATGCCGACCGGCACGGCCCACGGCGCGGTCGTCGGGTCCGCAAGCAACAGCGCCGCTGCGGCGACCGCGCCGACGGTGGCCGGACCGCTGTCCGGAATGAGGGAGCCGCCGAGCGGCAGCAGAGAGGTCCACAGCGCCTGCAGCGCGATGCCGATGGGGGCCGCGGCCGCACCGCAGCGCAACACGAGGCCGGTGAGGACCGCCGCCGGGAGCGGCTGCGACACCAGCGTCTGGGCGAGTGGTGCCGCGTCGAGTGCGAGCAGCGCGCCGCCCGCCGCAGCGACGCCGAGGATGGCGCCTGGCGACAGGCCCTCGGTCACCGGCGCGCGGCCTCCGGCGACGTCCCCGCGGCCACGACGGCCTGCGGACACGCGTGCACCGTGATGGTCACCGACTGCCCCGCCACCCGCGGCGCACGCCACGCCGGGGTCACGCAGACGCCCTGGAGCACCCGCTCGAATCCGTCCTCCGACAGACTCACGGTTTCGACCGGATACAGCGCGCACGCATCGGCGCGATCCCATCGCAACGCGCACACGCCGCCCCGCACGTCGTCGACGATGTCGAGACCGACGCACTCCTCGAGGACATGGCGCACCGCGGCATCGCCGAGCGGCCGCCGCGTGCCGTCCGCCAGGATCGCCGTGCACGGGCTGGTGTCGCGGAACAGCGAGAGCGACATCTCGACGGCGCACACCTGGGCGTCATCGAGCGCCTCGCTGTGGCCGAAGGCGTAGCGTGCCTCGAGCGCGCCCTCGCGGGTCACCCGCACTTCCTTACGGACCGGCCACGCGGCGGCGCCGAGAACGAGCTCGACGCGCGCGCTGGCCGCCGCCGCCGTCGCCTCAACGGCGAGCGGCTCGCGGACGTGTGCCAACGCGACGCGCGCGTGCGCCGCTTCGAGCGTCTCCGCATCCAGCGCGGCGACGAGCCGCTCGACGAACAGCCCGCGGCTCTCGGCGTCGTAGGTGAGCAGACGTTCGAGGCCTTCTTCCTTCGTGGTGTAGCTGCCGTGGATGGTGCGGACTTCGCCGTCGGTCACCCGCAGCACGGCCTCGTGCACCTTGGAGTGATACAGTTCGGGGCGGCGGGCCACTACGTCGGCGAGATTCGCGTGGAGCGACGCGACCTCGAACGCATGCACCCGGCCGAAGCGGTCGGCGTGAACCAGTGTACCGCCGCCACGCAGTTCGGCGTCGAGATGGCCGTCGCAGTCCACGTCGGCGAGCGCAGCGTGCGGCGCGCCGTCCGGTGCCGCGAGGCCCTCCAGGATTGCGTCGGCTTCGAGGGCGTGCGTCGCCGCGGCGCCACGCAAATGCGGCAGGTACAGCCCGCCGAACACGCCGTGCCAGTACGGGCAATTGCACTCGGCTTGCCACAGTTCGTCGAGCGCGCGTTCGAGCGTCACCGCGTTCTCCGCGGTACGCGGCACAGCCTCCCACCGGCGACGAATCTGCTGCACGCGCTTGTGCAACCGGTTCGACTCGGGATAGCGGGCGAAGAACATCCGCCAGAAACCGCCGGCGAGCAGCGACTCGTTGCCCGCGAGTTCGCCGCGTTCTTCGAGACGATGGTGGAGTTCTTCGAGCTTCGCCTGGGTGGGAACCGGCAGCGCCCACTCCATCATCTCCATGTACGACGCGGTCGGCAGGTACACCAGCCCGCGCGGCGTGGTGTCGGCCAGCACCTCGCCGAAGTGCGCGGTGTCGACGTCGCCGCGCGCCGCTTCGAGCAACGTGAAGAACTGTTCGAGCCAGCCGTCCTCGAAGACCGCCTTGTACGTGTTCGGCCAGACGCCGAACTTCTCGCCGTCGTCCGCGAGGACCAACGTCGAGCCGCGCGGCACGTCGCGCAGATAGCCCACCGCGCCTTCCGGCGAATCGTACGGAATCTTGTAGCGCAGTTCCTTGTCGATCGGGAACACGTTGAGGCGAGCGCCCTGATCCTCGGTGAGGTAGTACGGACCAAGCACCGGATCGAGCAGGCCGGCGCGGCGGAAGTGCGTGTCGTCGACGGCGACGAACTCGACGCCGGCCTCGGCGAACAACGACGGTAGCGATGGTTCCCACACGCGCTCGGCCAGCCAGGCGCCGCGCGCCGTCGCTCCGAGTTTCTCCTGCACGAATCCGGTGAGCTTGCGGATCTGGCCGATGGCATCGGCGCGCGGCACCGCGGGCAGGATCGGTTCGTAGTAGCCGCCGGTCAGCATCTCGACCTGGCCCCGCGCGACCAGCGCCGCGACGCGCTCGACGTACTCCGGGCGCTCGGCCACGATCCAGTCCCACAGCGGTCCGGTGGTGTGCATGACGATCCGCACGCCCGGGTGCCGCTCGAGCGCGGCGAGGAACGGATCGTAGGATTTCGCGTACGCCTCTTCGATGACGTAGCCGAAGTTGCCCACCGGCTGGTGGTTGTGCACGCAGAAGACGAATCGCGTGGGCGACACCCTCTCTCCCCTTGTCACAGAAGGCGCACGAGATCGCGGCCGGGGTTCCCGGGCAGATCGCGTGCTTCGATCGTCGTGCCGGCGCGCTCCAGCGCGCGCAACGCCTCGCAATCGGCGTCGTCGACGAACACGTACGGCAACACTTCGCGCTTGCCGGCGCTGTAATGCATCCCGCCGACGTTGAGCGCGGTTGGCATCTTCGGGCGCCGCGGCAGCATACAACTCCTGTTCCCACGGATTGGCCGCGACCGAAGCATCGACGAGCACGATGTGATCGGGCCGGAGCGTCGGCCCCCAGCCGATCGACACCTGTCCATGTATCAGGCGATCGTCGACGCGCACCAGGACGATCGCCATCAGCGCGACGCCTCCGTCGACGGGGCGCAGGCCCGCACCTCCACCGCGCGCTTGCCGCGATCGGCCAGACGCGCCACCGTCTCCTCCGGCGACCGCACGGCGCGCGAGGCCACGAAATCGAGCAGCATCGCCAAGTTCACGCCGCCGGCCACGTGGACGTGCGGGCGCGGGCGCGATGCCATCATCGCCGCGGTGCCACAGCTGCCGCCGAGCAGGTCGACGAAGACGACCGCGTGGTCGCCCTCCGGCACGGCGTCGAGCCATTCGCTCACGCGATCGCGCAGCATGTCGCCGCTGCACGCCTCGTTGGAGAGTGCGGTGAGCCCGTCACGCGAGCCGGCGATGAGTTCGACGGCGGCGAGGAAGGCATCGCCGAGATGGGCGTGCGTCACCAGGAGGCCATGCACGTGCGGCGCGTCCACTATTCGGGATCCTCGTAGACGTGGGCGCGCTGGCGCTCCGGGCTGTTCATCAGCGCGCGCTGCCGTTCCTCGAGGGCGCGCGCCGGATGGTAGCCCGCGACCTTGACGAGGTAATTGAGCGCCACGACTTCGCTGATCACCGTGATGTTCTTCCCGGGATGGATCGGGATGGTGACCATCGGAATCGGCACGCCGAGCAGCGTCACGGTCTCGTCCTCGAGCCCGAGGCGTTCGTACGGCTTGGTCTCGTCCCAGCGTTCGAGGTTGACCTGCACCTCGATGCGCTTCGATTCGCGCACCGCGCGGATGCCAAAGATCGCTTCGACATCCACGATGCCGAGACCGCGGATCTCCATGTTGTGGCGCAAGACGGCGTTTCCGGTCCCGAGCAGGATGTTGCCGTAGCGCCGCGTCACCTTGACCGCGTCGTCCGCCACCAGGCGGTGCCCGCGTTCGACGAGGTCGAGCGCGGTTTCGCTCTTGCCGATGCCGCTGCGTCCGACGAACAACATCCCGACGCCGTAGACATCCACCAGCGACCCGTGCAGCGTCATCGTCGGCGCGAAGATGTCGTCGAGATACGACGTCAGCTGATGGATGAACGGTGTCGTGCTCATCGCGGTGCGCAGGATGGGCACGCCCTTCTCGCGCGCCACGGCCCGCATGCGCGCCGGCACCGGCAACCCCTTCGTGATCACGATGGCGGGGATCGGCAGCGACAACAGCTTCTCACACGCGATGTCGCGTTCGTCTTGCGACAGCGTGCCCAGGTAGCTCAGTTCCGACTGGCCGAAGATCTGCACACGTTCGTGCAAGAAGTTTTCGAGAAAGCCGGCAAGCGCGAGCCCTGGCCGGTTGATGTCGCTGACGGTCAACGGCGGATTGTCCGCTCCGACCGGCGTCAGCAACTCGAGCCCGAGATCGCGCCCCTTGGCTTCGAGCAAATGTTCGACGCGGAGTTTCATGCGCGTGGCGGCCGGCGGCTACGCCGGCGACTCCGGTCCGCGCGCCGGCTCGGCGCCGACCTTGGTGGCGCGCTGCTGCAGCCGGTCGCGCTGGTCCTTCACCTGCCGCTCGAGCTTGGCCGCCGCCGCGTCGATCGCAGTCCTCAGGTCTTCCCCGTCCGCGGTACTGACCAGGTCCTGGCCGTCCGCACGGGTTCGCAGTTCGGCGTGGAAGAGATGCCGCTCGTTCCACAGCACCACGGCGACGTCGCCGAGGTTGTCGGAGAAGTGCGCGATCTTCCCGATGCGCGCCTCGGCGCGGGCCTTGACGTCGGGCGTGAGTTCGAGGTGACGGGTGGTGATGGTGACCTGCATGGTCTCCCTCCTTCTGCGGGCCGGGCGCGGCCTAGCTCTCGTCCTCGCCCGGCGCATCGTGGGCGCCGGAGCCGCCGGCCGCGCGGCGGGCGCCATCATAACGCCGCCGGCTGCGCGCGGGGAGGATGCGGAGTTGATCGCGGTACTTCGCCACCGTCCGGCGCGCGATTTCCATCCCCTGCTCCTTGAGTCGCTCGGCAATCTGTTGGTCGGACAGCGGCGAGGCGGGATCCTCCTCTGCCACCAGCCGGGCCACTTCCTGTTTGACCGCCTTCGAGCTGATATCTTCCCCGTCGTCGGTGGTGATACCGCCGGAGAAGAAGAATTTCAGCTCGAAGACCCCGCGCGGCGTTTGGGCGTACTTGCCCTTGGTCACGCGGCTCACCGTCGATTCGTGCACTTCGACTTCCTGCGCCACCTGCTGCAAGGTGAGCGGCCGGAGCGCGGCGATGCCTTTCTCGAAGAACTCCTGTTGGATGTCGACGATACACTCCATCACGCGGACGATGGTGCGCCGCCGGTGTTCGATGGTGTCGATCAGCCACTTCGCCGAGTTGAGGCGCTCGTTGACGTACTTGCGCGTCTGCGAGTCCTTGTCGGCGGTGCGCAGCACGCTTTCGTACGTCGCGTTGATGCGCAGGCGCGGCAGGTTGCGGTCATTGACCTGCACGACGAACTTATCGCCGACGCGATCCACCACGAGGTCCGGCGTCACGTACTTCGGCGCCTCGGTCGAATATTCGGCCCCGGGGCGCGGATTCAGCCGCGCGATGGCGTCGGCAGCCGCCTGCACTTCGGTGACATCGACCTTGAAGGCACGGGCGATGTCGGGATAGCGGCGCTCGCTGAGATCGTGGAACCGCTCGCGGATGATCCGCGCCTGCAACGTGCCGGACTCGTCGCGCGCGGCGAGTTGCAGCAGCAGGCATTCGGGCAGATCGCGGGCGCCGACGCCGGCCGGCTCGAAGGTCTGGATGACCGCCAGCATCGCCAGCACTTCATCGGGGGTCGCCGGCATTTCGGCGGCAATTTCGTCCACCGTGCTGGCGAGGAAGCCGCGGTCGTCGATCGACCCGATGATGTACTCGCCGACCTCGAGTTGCCGCTCGTCCGAGACCGCGAGCCGCAGCTGCGCCGACAGGTGATCGGCCAGCCCGATCGACGCCACCGGCACGCGCTCGAGGAACTCGGCGGACGGATCGAACTCCTGCCCGTAACTGCCGCGGGTGTCGAGGTCGTCGTTGACGAAGTCGCTCCAGTCGATCTCCTCGCGGCGCTCCTCCTGCTCGCGCTGCTCCTGCTGCACGCGTTCCGGCTGTTCGGGCTCGGGCGGCGCGACCTCCGCGGTGGGCAGTGGCGTGTCGGCGTCCGCCTCGTCGGAGACGTCGTCGTCGAACTCGAGCACCGGATTCTGCGTGACCTCTTCTTTGATCCGCAGCTCGAGTTCTTGGATGGGCAGCTCCAGCAGCTCCAACGCGGCGATCATCTGCTGATTGAGCTGCAGCGTCTGCGTCATGCGCTGGTGCAGGGAGTGCTTCATCTCCATGACGGGCTCTCCTACAGGCGGAAGCGCTCGCCGAGGTAGACACGGCGCGCGGCCGGATCGTCGGCGAGTTGCGCGGCGGTGCCCGACACCACGATGCGGCCGCGGTACAGGATGTACGCCCGGTCGGTGGTGCTCAGCGTTTCGCGCACGTTGTGATCGGTGATCAGGATGCCGATGCCGAGATCGCGCAAGCGGCCGACGATGTCCTGCAGCTCGCTCACCGCGATGGGATCGATCCCGACGAACGGTTCGTCGAGCAAGAGGAAGCGCGGACGGGTAACGAGCGCGCGGGCGATCTCGACACGACGCCGCTCGCCGCCGGACAGTGCGTACGCCTGGCGCCGCGCCAGCTGTGTGAGGTCGAGACTCTCGAGAAGCGCGTCGCACCGCTCACGCCGCTCGCGCGCGGTGCCCGGCTGCGTCTCGAGGATGGCGCGCACGTTGTCGCGCACACTCATCTGGCGAAACACCGACGGCTCCTGCGCCAGGTATCCGATGCCGAGGCGCGCGCGACGGTGCATCGCCAAGCGCGTGATCGCGGTCTCGCCCAGATGAATGGTGCCGCCGTCGGCATGGGCGAAGCCGACGATCATCTGGAACGTCGTGGTCTTGCCCGCCCCATTCGGCCCCAGCAGACCGACCACTTCGCCCGCGCCCACGTGCAACGAGACGCCGTCCACGACGCGATTGCCGCCGTAGACCTTCACCAGGCCCTCGGCGCGCAGGTCCAGCGCTTCCGTGACGCGCGGCACCACGCCATCGAGCGCGCCGATGGTCGGGACGAGCGGCGGGGCGGTGTCAGTCGACATGGAAATCGCCCGTACGGTCGATGACGTGCGCCTGCAGCTGGCCGAGGATGCGGTAGGTCTTCAGCGAGGCATCGCTGTCGAAGCCGACGCCGCTCACCCGCGAGCCCCGACGTTCGAGGGTCACGCGCGCAGCGGTCATCAAGCGCTGCGCGCCGCCGAGCAATTGGAGGCTGTCGCTCGTCACGACGAGGCCGTCGCGGCCTTCCAGGCGCACGCCGCCACGCGCCCAGACGTCCTGCGAGAAGCGGTTCACGGTGGCCGCTCCGGCGCGTGCGAGCGCCGAGCGCTGTCCGCCGGTGTCGAGCACTTCGAGTTCGGGCGACCGCACGTCGAGACCGGCGTTGGGATCGCCTTCGGCGGCCGGCGCACGCAGGATCCAGTCAGGGTGCCCGGCAGTCGAGGACACCGCGCTGACGTCGACCAGGACCGCGACCGGCAATGACGGCGGCTCGGCGCGCGGTGCGGTGCTCGCGCCCGAGCAGCCGCCGAACAGCGACGCTCCCGCGAGTACCACCGCGACCATGCCCTGTCGTCCGTTCAGTCCGCGCCTCCTAGCCGGTCGTGAAACCACACCCAATCCATGGGCGATTCGCGCAAGTGCGCGTCCAGCACCCGCGTCGCCTCGCGCGTGGCGCGTCGCACATCCTGCGAACGCACGCTCGCGACGGGAATGGCGTCGCTCACCTGGATGCGCACCTCCGCGCCGCCGCGCGAACGGCTCGCGGTCGCAACGTGGAGCGGGACTCCGGCGCGCGCGGCGAGCCATGCCGGCCCGGCAGCCGTCGCCGCGGGAACGCCCCACCACGTGGCAGTGATGCTGCGTCCGCGCGGCGCTTGATCCAGCACCACGCCGAGCACGCCCCCCGTCCGGACCCATTCGACGAGCGTGATCGCGGACGTCGTGCCGCGTGCGAACAACCGCACGCCACGTGCGGTGCGCAGCCGCTGTACCAGCGCATCGAGCGCCGGATCGCGGAGTGGCCGCACCACCAGGCCGGCCGGGTACCCCGCACCGGCAACCGCCGATGCCAAAGCCTCCCACGGACCGCAGTGGGCGCTGACCAGCACCGCCCCGCGCCCTCCGGCGCACGAGGCCGCCAGGCGGTCCGCCGCACCCGGTGCCCAGGTCCACGGCGTGGACTCGGCCGGGGCCGCGAGCGCGTGCAGCATCGAAGCGAGATTCGCCCCCAGGCGCCGTCCGAGCAGTCCAGGAACGGCGGCCCGGAGTTCGCGCGGCAACGGCCCGCACGCGCGTTCCAGGTTCCCTATCGACCGCGCGGCGTCCGCCGGCCATAGCCATGGCAGGCAGGTCCCGACCGATGCGCCAATCGCCACCGCGCGATCCGCTGAAGCGCTGGAGATTGTGCGGGTTACCGCATCGAGAGCGATCCGGGCGGCAGCCCGGCGCCAGGGTCTGGTGCGCCGTCGGACGGTCACGCTAGCAAAGGCGAGACGGGAGGGTCAAGCACGGCACGTGCCAACCTCAGCGTGTGCCGGCGCGCAGGCAGTCGTGGAGGTGCACGACGCCGGCCACTTCGCCCGCCTCCTCCACCACGAGGGAGGTGATCGGGCCGCCGGGATTGTCCTCCATGCGGGCGATCGCATGGGCCACGAGCGCCTCCGCATCGATGCGGCGCGGGTCACGCGTCATCACGTGTTCGACCGGCAGGCCGAGAAGCGCATCGCCGTGGTCGAGCAGCAAGCGCTTGAGATCCCCGTCGGTGAGGATTCCGTCGACGCGACCGGACGATGGTCCGATGAGGCAGAAGCCAAGGCGCTTCGCGGCGATTTCGGCGATCGCCTCGCGCACGCTGTGGGAGCCGGGCACGAACGGCACCGCGGACCCGGTGTGCATGACGTCGCGCACCCGCAGCAACAGGCGGCGGCCGATGGCACCGCCGGGATGCACCAGCGCGAGGTCGTCGCGGGTGATGCCGCGCGCGGTCATGGTGGCCACCGCCACCGCGTCGCCGAGCGCCAGCATCGCGGCCGCGCTCACCGTCGGGACGGTCTCGAGCGGTCCGGCGTCCGGCCATTCCCCGACGTCGAGCACACCGTCGGCCGCGCGCGCCAGTGGCGCGTCCGGACTCGCCGTCATCGCCCACACCGCGGCTCCGGCACGCCGCAATCCCGGCAACAGGTCCGCGAAGGCATCCAGCGCGCCGCTCCGCGACAGGATCAGGGCGACGTCGTCACGCGCGACCAGCCCGAGATCGCCGTGCAGCGCTTCGACCGGGTGCAGGAAGACGGCGGGCGTGCCGGTGCTGGTCAGCGTCGCTGCGATCTTCTTGCCGATGAGACCGGACTTGCCGAGGCCGCTGACCAGCACCTTGCCGCGCGTCGCGACGAGCGCGGCCACCAGCCGTTCGACCGCGTCGCGCAGCGGGCCGGCCTCGAGGCGCGCGGCGAGGGCGTCGATGGCGCGGGCTTCGGCGCGCAGCGTCGCCGCCGCGGGTGCCAGAGGGTCGGCGTGGAGCGAGAGCGGGCGCGTCATCGTCGCGTCGTCCGCCGGCGCGGAGCGTCCGGCTCCACCACGCGCACGCGGCCCTCCGCGTCCCACTCGATGCCGAGGAGATCGCGCACGGCGGTTTCGTACGCCCCGCGGGCGCGCAGCGCGGCGTCGGTCAGCTCCCGCAAGGCACCGGTGCCGCCCGCGGCGCAGGTGATGGCCAGCGCTGCGGCCTGGACCTCCGGCAATGCATCCGCGACCGCGACCGGAAAGCCGACCACCGCAAACGCCGGGAGATCCTGCACGTCATCGCCGAGGAACGCGGTGTCCTCGAGCGCGACGCCGTGCCGGCGGCACACGTCGCGCACGATGACTTCCTTGCGGATGCGGCCCTGGTGCAACTCGACACCGAGCTCGTCGGCGCGGCGTGCCACCGCGCGCGACGGGCGCAGTTTCCGTGAGATCCACACGACCGGGATGCCGGCCGCCTGCGCCATCTGCACACCCATGCCGTCGCGCGCCGCAAAGTTGCGCAACTCTCCGCGATCCAGCATCACGATGCGGCCGTCGGTCAGCGTGCCGTCGACATCGGCGCAAATCAGGCCGAGGCGCGCCAGGCGTTCGCGCACACTTGGCGCGCTCAGACGTCGCGGCTTAGGCATGCGCCACCTCGCGCCGCGTGCGGTCGAGCGCGACCAGCGCGCCCAGCATCCCGTCGATGGCATCCAGTGGCAGCATGGTTTCGCGATCCGACAAGCCGTGCGCCGGATCCGGATGCGTCTCGAAGAACAGCGCGTCGACGCCGAGCGCCACCGCTGCGCGCGCCACCGGAATCGCGAACTCGCGTCCGCCCCGCGTCTCCGCGCCGCCCGGACGTTGCTGCGAATGGGTGATGTCGTACACCACCGGCCAGCCAGTCTCCGCCATGATCGCCAGCGCGCGCATGTCGACCACCAGATCGCCGTAGCCGAAGCTGGTGCCACGCTCGGTGAGCAGCACGCCGCCATCGCCCGCGGCGCTCACCTTCTCCGCGGCGAGTCGCATGTCGGCGGGCGGCAGGAATTGCCCCTTCTTCACGTTCACCGGCTTGCCGGTGGCCGCCGCGGCTTGCAGGAGCGCGGTCTGGCGGCAGAGGAACGCCGGGATCTGCAACACGTCGGCCACCGCCGCGGCGGCCCCGACTTCCTCTCGGCAGTGCACGTCGGTGAGCACCGGCACGCCGCACTCGCGCCGCACCTGCTCGAGCACGCGCAGCCCTTCGTCGAGACCGAGCCCAGTGAACGACGCTACCGACGAACGGTTCGCCTTCGCGTAGCTGGCCTTGAAGACGAAGCCGACCTCGTGCCGTCGCGCGATCTCGCGCAACGTTTCTGCGACGCGCAGGCAGAGCTCCAGACTTTCCACGACGCACGGGCCGGCGAGCACTGTGAGGCGACCCGCGTCGCCGCCCACCGTCACGTCTCCGATGCGAACTGGGTGTCGCGTCATGCGCCGCAGGCAGCCGGCGCGGCAGCGTGTTCGAGCGCCGCCGCCACGAATGCGCGGAACAACGGATGCGGCGCGCGCGGCCGCGACCGCAACTCGGGGTGGAACTGCACGCCGACGAACCACGGGTGGCCGTCCCACTCGACGATTTCCACCAGCCCGGTGTCGGGGTTGGTGCCGCTCACGCGCAGGCCCGCAGCCTCGAGCCGGTCTGTGTAGTGCGGGTTGAACTCCAGACGATGACGGTGCCGTTCGTCGACGCGCGCCGTATCGTATGCCTCCGCGGAGCGCGATCCTGGCCGCAGTTCGCACGCATAGGCGCCCAGCCGCATCGTGCCGCCCTTCTCGCCCGTCGGCTGCTGGCCGGACATGTAGGTGATCACCGGATGCGGCGTCGCACAGTCGACCTCGATCGAGTGTGCGCCGTCGAGCCGCGCGCAGTCCCGCGCCACCTCGATCACCGCGCACTGCATGCCGAGGCAGATCCCGAAGAACGGCACGTCGTGCTCGCGCGCGTACCGCACCGCCGCGAGTTTGCCGGCGATGCCGCGATCACCAAAGCCGCCCGGCACCAAGATGCCGTGTGCCTGTGCCAGCATTTCGTCGGCGCCGCGCTTCTCGATGTCCTCGGAGTCCACCCACAGGATCTTCGCGCCCGCATTGTTCGCCGCGGCGCCGTGGGTGATCGCTTCGATGATGCTCTTGTACGCGTCCTGCAGGCCGACGTACTTGCCGACAACCGCGACGTTCACCGTGCGCTGCGGATTCTTGATGCGGTCCACCAGCGCGGTCCAGTCGGTGAGGTCCGGCGGCGGCGCGCTGAGGCGCAACATGTCGAGGACCTGCGTATCGAGCCCGCCATCGTGCAGCGTCAACGGCACCTCGTAGATCGACTTCACATCCGGTGCCGCGATCACCGCGGCCGGCCCGACGTTGGTGAACAACCCGATCTTCGCGCGGATCTCCGGCGACAGCGCGAGCTCGCTCCGGCAGAGCAGAATGTCCGGATCGATGCCGATCTCGCGCAGCGCCTTCACGCTGTGCTGCGTCGGCTTCGTCTTCATCTCGGCCGCCGCGCCGATGTACGGCACCAGCGTCACGTGCACGAACAGCGTGTTCTCGCGGCCGACGTCGAGCCGCAGCTGACGGATGGCCTCGAGGAACGGCAGCGATTCGATGTCACCCACCGTGCCACCGATCTCGCAAATCACGATGTCGACGCGCGCTTCGTCGGCGAGCGCGCGGATGCGTGACTTGATCTCGTCGGTGACGTGCGGAATCACCTGCACCGTCGAACCGAGATAGTCGCCGCGACGCTCCTTCTGCACGACGGCCTGGTAGATCTGGCCGGCGGTGACGTTGTTCTGGCGGCCGAGCGACGCTTCCGCGAACCGCTCGTAGTGTCCGAGGTCGAGATCGGTCTCGGCGCCGTCATCGGTGACGAAGACTTCCCCGTGTTGATAGGGGCTCATCGTCCCCGCGTCGACATTCAAGTACGGATCGAGTTTCAGCATCGCGACCCGCAGGCCGCGCGCCTTGAGCAAGAGTCCGAGCGACGCCGAGGCCAATCCCTTGCCCAGCGACGACACCACGCCTCCAGTCACGAACACGTACTTGGTCATGCGGTCTCCTTGGGAGCAGAGGAATGCGGGAGAGCGGCACACGCGATCCGTCGCGTCCACTCCGCCCGCGCCCAGGCAAGATCGTCCGCAGTGTCGACGCCGCCGGCTTGCGGGGCGACCACGACGACGCGGATCGCGTACCCCCGTTCGAGGGCACGCAGTTGTTCCAGCGATTCGGCGATTTCGAGCGGCGTGCGCGGCGCCGCGGCGAGGTCGAGCAGCGCATCACGGCGATACACGTAGAGGCCGATGTGGCGCAGCCACGGCGCGCCGTCGGCGGGCACGCCATCGCGATACACCGGCAGCGCGGCACGCGAGAAGTACAGTGCGCGCCCGTCGCGATCGCACACTACGGTCACCACCTGCGGCGCGGCGGCCAGCACGGGATCCGCCAACGGCGCGGCCGGCGTGGCGAGCGCAGCCTCGGTGTCGGCGCGCAGCGCCTCCACCGTTGCGTCGATCACCGCGGGATCGAGGAATGGTTCGTCCGCTTGCACGTTGACCAGGAGTGCGGCGCCGGGATGCCGGCGCGCGATCTCGGCCACGCGGTCGGTCCCGCTGGCGCACGCCGGATCGGTAAGCAGGCACCGCACGCCGGCGGCGCGCGCGGCGGCCTCGACCTCTGCGGCGTCGGTGGCCACCACGATGTCGTCGACGGTCCGCGCCTCGCGTGCTGCGTCGACGGCGTGAAGGAACAAGGGACGGCCACCGAGGTCGGCGAGGACCTTGCGCGGCAGCCGCGTCGAGCCCAGACGCGCAGGGATGACCGCGAGGACGCTCATGCGGGGCAAACCGAGAGGGGGCGGGACATCACCCGGCGGCGGACCATCCGTCCGGCGGGCGCGGCGTGGCGGAAAACGGGGTGTGATGCCCTCGGCCGCATGTCCTCTCTACGCGCACGGCACGACCCGGCGGTCGCGCGCGTGGCACTCGTGTGGGGAGACGTCCACGTTCGCCTCACCGCCGCGAGGGACGGCGGCAAGGCGAACGGGTGGAGCGAGGTTACAGTCCGAGGTCGGTGATGCCTTGACGCACTTCCGCACCGGACTTCTGCAGGGCCGCGAGCTCGTCGGCGGCGAGATTGATCTCGAGGATCTGCTCGACACCGTTCGCGCCGAGCTTGATCGGGACGCCGCAGAAAACGTCCTTCATCCCGTACTGCCCTGTCAAGTGGACGGCTGCCGGGAGCACGCGCTTCTTGTCGAGCAGGATCGCTTCCGCCATTTGCACAGCGCTCGCGGCCGGGGCGTAGAAGGCCGAGCCGGTCTTGAGCAGGCCGACGATCTCGGCGCCGCCGTTGGCGGTGCGCTTCACCAGGCGCTCGATGACATCGGCCGCGAGGAGTTCGGTGATCGGCACGCCGCTCACCGTGGTGTAGCGCGGCAGCGGCACCATCGAGTCCCCATGACCGCCGAG
This sequence comes from Candidatus Eiseniibacteriota bacterium, assembly GCA_044229145.1. GTDB lineage: Bacteria > Eisenbacteria > RBG-16-71-46 > CAZEPH01 > CAZEPH01 > JBKJUD01. Next base: position 44,443 of record JBGATO010000027.1, read on the forward strand.
CACCAGACACTGCACGTCGTTCACCGACACCGCGAGTTCCATCGCCACGAAGGTGCGGAACCGCGTCGCGTCGAGCACGCCGGCCATCCCCATGACGCGGTTCGCCGGGAAACCGGTCTCGCGGAACATCAGGTACGCCATCACGTCGAGCGGGTTGGTGACGACGATCACGAAGGCGTTCGGCGCGTGCTTCTTGATGTTGGCAGCCGACGCGCGAATGATCTCCGCGTTCGCGTTCAACAGATCGAGGCGCGACATCCCCGGCTTGCGCGGGAATCCCGCGGTCTGGATGACGATGTCCGAGCCGTCGATGGCGGCGAAGTCGTTGGTGCCGGTCACGAACGCGTCGTAGCCGCGCACCGGGCCCGCCTGGCTGAGGTCGAGCGCTTTGCCCTGCGGCATGCCTTCGACGATGTCGACCAGCGTGACATCCGCGAGCCCACTCTCCGCGACGTACAGCGCGGCACTCGCGCCGACGTTGCCGCCTCCGATCACTGACACCTTACGCACGGCTTCCTCCCTGTCCCGCCACGCGCCCCCGGCGCGCCTGGTTCCTTCGTCGTCGCGTGGTGCCCGCGCGGGTTGCGGGCGCCACGCAAAGACGCGACGCTCCGGGTGAGAGCGTCGCGTCGGGATCGCGGTCCGCCGGGCGTTACTCCGCCGCGACGGCTTCGATGTGGACTTGCTTGCGGTCGCGGCCCAAGCGGGCGAACACGACCTTGCCGTCGCGCAGCGCGAAGAGGGTGTCGTCGCGCCCCTTGCCGACGTTCTTGCCCGGGTAGATACGGGTGCCGCGCTGGCGCACGATGATGCTGCCCGCGGTCACCACTTCACCGCCGTAGGCCTTGACGCCAAGGAACTGCGGGTTCGAGTCACGCCCGTTGCGTGAGCTTCCTACACCTTTTTTGTGAGCCATGAGTGGTCGTCCCTCCTACTTGCCGGCGACCGGGCGCGCCGCGCCGGAGCCAGGAGTGATGCCGGTGATGCGGATCTCGCTGTAGTCCGCACGGAAGCCGATGTGACGGCGGTAGTCCTTCCGCCGCTTGAACGTGGCGACCTCGATCTTCGGGCCACGCATGTGACGGATCAATTCGGCGTCGACGGCGGCGCCGGCCACGGTGGGCGTACCCACGCGGGTGCCACTCTCGTCGGCCACCAACAAGACATCTTCGAAACGGAGCGTCGTTCCGGGATCCGCTGCGAGCAGCGGCACGCGAACGACCTGGTCCTTTTGCAGGGTGATTTGCGTCCCCGCGATTCGGACGACGGCCTTCATCTGCCTCCTTCGGCCCTGCGCCCAAGTGACTGCGGCACGGGCACTTCGACTCACTCGAGTACCAGGGGCTCCCTTGTCGGCGCGCACGCGGCTCGTGGCCTCGCGCAGGTCCACCGTCCCCCCTCAATGGATAGAACGCTGGAAGGTACCGCGCCGCGGGGTGTCCGGTCAAGCGCGAAAGGCGGAGAGGCCGTGGCCTCCCCACCCCCGTGGAACGCGATCCCCCGCTACTTCTCGAAGATGAAGAACGGGTCCTTGCCGAACTGCTGCGAGGCCGACGCGCAATCCGTCGCGCTCGCCTGCTGGACGCCGACCAGATACGCCACCATCACGTAGCGGCCGGGAATCGTGTACGCAGGATCGAGCTGGTAGTCGGCCGAACTGCCCGGCGCCGTGGGGGTGCGCGTGATGGCCAACGGCAGCGGCATCGACACCGGCGTGGTGGCGGTATCCACGATGTACGGGAAGGGCTGCAGACAGGGCGCGTTGGGATCCGGCGCCGGCGGCGTGCTGCCGGGATCGTACTGATCGCCCAGCTTCTGGAAACACTGGACGTATATCGTCATGAAGCTGCTGGCGTTCGTCCACTTCACGGTGTCGCCGGCTTTCAGGACCTTGATGAGATCGCGCTTGTAGACGGTCACACCGCCGGCGCCGTCATCGCTGACGACGATAGAGAACTGCGATGGCATGGGATGTCCCCTCCGACTAGAGACTCCCGCGGCTGGGAGCCGCAGGCGGGGACATCCGCTCTGTCAGGAGTCGGGCGCCCCCGTGGCGTCGCTTCGCAGGAGGTCGAGCACGGGACGCAGTTCGGGATCGGTCGCGAGCAGGTGGCGCGCCATCGGCGAGCCTTGCACCGGCCGGAGGTAATCGACCGCGCGGTCGAGGTCACCCAGAATCGTGTACGCACGCCCGACGAGTGCCGGGACCATGGCATCGCCGTCGTGAGGGTTGTCGATCCGCGCCATCCAGTTCCGGGCCTCTGCCGGACGCCCCAGGAGCGCGTACCAGTTCGCGATACGTCCGATGGCTTCCGGGTCACGCGGATTGACGCGGAGGTAATCGAGTTGCCGCTCGACCGCCGCCGCCCACGCCTTGGCCGCCTCGGCGGGCCGTCCCGCCCACTTCAACCCATCGCCGAGATTGCCGCGGTAGTCCGCATGATCCGGTTGCATCGCCACGGCGCACGCGAAGAGTTCCGCGGCCTCGGCATAGCGTCCCTGATCGAAGCGGAGGAATCCGAGGCCCGCGTAGAGCATCGCGGTGTGTCCGTGCTTCATGCCTTCTGCGTAAGCTCTCTCAGCGTCCTCGTGACGGCCGAGGTGTGACAGCATTCCGGCCCAATTCACCCAATCGCGTGTGCTCCACGGCGCCAATTCGAGAACGCGCCGCTGAATTTCCTCGGCGCGCACGAAGGCGCCGACCTTCACGAGCGCGAGCGCGGAGCGCCGCAGGCGCCCCCAGTCGTGCCAATGCTCGCGCACGATGCGATCGACCACCCGTGCCAACAGGCCGATGCGCTGCGTCTTGGCCGCCACAGTAGCAAGCAGCGCAAGCGCGTCGCCGCGCGTCTCCGGCGAGCGGCGGCATTGCATCAGCGTCCGCACCGCCTCCATGTACTTCCCTTCCAGTTCGAACACGTGCGCGAGCACCAACAAGCGGGCGTCGCGCGATGCATCGCCGCGCTCCCGCAGGGCGCGCTCCGCGTGCTCTTTTGCCCGCAGCGCCACCTGACCGACCTTCGACATGTCGTACAGCCGCAGCAGCACGCGCGCGAAGACCAGGTGGAAATCCGCGTCACCGTCGAACTGTCGCGTCAGCGCCGAGAGCTTCTGATCGAGCCCAGCGAGTTCGTGCGTATCGATGCCTGGCTGCAGGGCGAGTTGGATTTCGAGGGCGAGCGGGGTGTCGCGGAACCACCCCGCACGCGCGGCCGGACTGCCAGGCAGCGGCGCGCCCAGCGATGGCGCGATGGTTTGTGCCACCGCGGCCAGCACACGCGCTATCGCACGGACGTCCGCGGGCGTCGCCGGGACATCGCCGTGCGCACAGGGAGTCGCATCGGCGGATTCGAGCACGAAACGCGCGCGCCAGGCGCGGCTCTCCTCGCGGACGGTGCAGTGGAGGACGTGACTGGCGTGTGCGGTCGCCGCCATGGCCCGCCGCGCGGCCGTGCTCCGCGGCACGCGTTGCAGGGCAATCAACGGCTCGACGTGCGCGACGGCCCGCAACTCGCCGGCGATGCGCACGCGCAGGTCCTCCCGCAACGCATCCGTCCACGCGCGCGCACGTCCCGGTGGTGCCTCGACGTCGAGCGGCGGAATCAACACACGACGGGCGACACCGTCCGCCGCCGCGCCCGCCTGGCGATCGGCGGGACGTGCCGCCTTCGCACTGTCCCACCAGCGCGGATCGCCCCAGGCGAACGCCACGACCTGTGACGCGGCCGGAAGCGCGTAGCCCAACACTTCGGCCAGCGCGATTTCCTCGCACTGCAGAATTGCCAGAGTCGTGGCGCTCTCGACGGCGACATCGATCGCCCCGCGCACCCCCTCGCACGCCAGCGCGGCACGCGTGCCGAGGATCCAGACATGCGCACCGCGCACGTCGTCCGGGTGGAGCGCCGGGGCGGTCGCTGCGGCTGGCACACGCCGGGCGGACAGCCGTTCCCCGGCTCGCCGGGCCGCCGCCCGGATTCGCGCCAGATCGGTCGGCCGGTCGCCTGCATGCAACACCCAGATGCGTTCCGCCCCCGGGGTCTGCCGCGCCCGCGCCGCCATGCTTACCCGCGCACCGCCATCGCCATGTGCGAGAGGTCGGCCTTGGTGCGCTGCGACAGCACGCGCACCTCGTCGCGGCGAACGTCGGGATCGTCGTGGATCTCGATCGACAAGTCGTAGCGCGCTTCGAGTTCGGCGAGGCGCTGGCCGGCCTCCTCGAGCAAGTGCACTGCGACCTCCGGGTGCACCCGCAACTCCACTGCGCGCTCCTGGCCGCTGATGCCGAGGCGGCGTAGCGCGCGCTCGACCTTGAGTCGGGCAGTCACCAGTGACGGAATCTTGCCGACGCCGCCGCAGGTCGGACAGTCCTCGCTGAAGTAGTGATACAGCGACGGGCGCTCGCGCTGCCGCGTCATCTCCACCAGTCCGAGGTCCGAGACGTTAAACGTCTTGGTGCGCGAGCGGTCGCGCTTGAGTTGCGTGCGCAACGCCTCGAGCACCGCGCGCTTGTTCGCCTCGATCTCCATGTCGATGAAGTCGATGACGATGATGCCGCCGATGTCGCGCAACCGCAGCTGGCGCGCGATCTCCTTGGCGGCCTCGAGGTTGGTGCGCAGGATCGTTTCTTCCTGGTTCTTCTTGCCGGTGTAGCGGCCCGTGTTGACGTCGATCGACACCAGCGCTTCGGTGTGGTCGATGACGATGTAGCCGCCGCGCTTGAGCCACACCTTCCGCTCGACCGTCTTCTCGATCTCGCTTTCGATCTGGTAGGCGTCGAACACGGGTTGCTCGCCACGATAGAGCTTCACGCGGCCGCGCAACTCGGGTGCCGCGGTGCGCATGTACTCGAGTACCGTGCGGTACTCGGTGGGATCGTCGATGACGAGTTGGTGCACGTCGTCGGTGAACAGGTCGCGCAGCACGCCGGTGGTGATCGCCATTTCCTTGTGGAGGAGCGCGGGCGCCTTGGATTTGCTGGCGCGGCGCTCGATCTTCTCCCACACCGAGGCGAGGTGCGCGACGTCGTCCTCGACGGCGCTCGCCGGCTTGTCCTCCCCGACCGTGCGGACGATCACGCCGCAGCCGCGCGGACGGCAATCGCGCACAATGTCCTTGAGGCGCTGGCGCTCGCCGCGGTCTTCGATCTTGCGCGACACGCCGATGTGATCGACGCCGGGCAACAGCACACAGAAGCGGCCCGGGATCGACAGCTGCGCGGTGACGCGCGGCCCCTTGGTGCTGATCGGCTCCTTGGTGATCTCGACCAGGATCTCCTGGCCTTTCTGCAGGACGTCCTCGATGCGTTCGACGCGCTGGTTGCGGCGGCCGCCGCCGCTCGGCTCGTCGTCGTCGTCGAGACCTTCCATTTGACCAGGGAGGTCGCTGACGTGGAGGAATGCGGTTTTCGGCAGGCCCAGGTCGACGAATGCCGCCTGCATGCCCGGCAGGACAGCGGTGACGCGGCCCTTGTAGATGTCGCCGACCGAGCGGCGAGAGTCCGCGCGTTCGACCATCAGCTCGACGAGTTCCTTGTCCTCGAGGATGGCGATACGAGTTTCGCGCGGATCGGCGTTGACGATGATTTCACGAAGCATGAATGGGTCCCCAACCTTCCTCGGCACGCTTGCCGTAGCCCAGCGCGCTGGTCGCGCGAATCGCGTCGAGCGGACTGATACGGCGGTGCGGGAGAGCAATCCACAGCGCCCGGCGATGCACCGGCACCAAACGCGGGTCACGCGGACCCGCATCGCCGAGCAACGCCGCGACGAGCACGTCCGGCCGGACGGCCGCCGCGTGCGCGAGGCGCAGGACGAGAGTGAGCCCGGACTCGGCGAGAGCGAGTTCGAGCACGGACGGACGCACATTGACCGGCGGGTCGCCGGCTTTGCGCGCGAGCGGAAATTGCACGGCGGCGAGGCACGCCTCGACGGCCGCGCCGAACGCGGGGGTGAGCACGGCGGGCAGATCGGCCGCCGGCACGTGATACTCGGCGACGTCGATGCACGCAGTGAGCGAATCGCAGCTGCCGGTGATCGGCACCGCGGTGACGAGATCGAGTCCGCGCGGCAGCGCGCGCGCCACCGCCGCCGCGAAGTCGCCGCGGAACGGTTCGCGCAGCTCGAGGTCGAGGTATTCGGCGTCGCTCGTCATGCCGAGCGGCAGCGGCGGGCCGTACGCGATCTTCGGCCGCGGGGTATTGCCCTTCGAGAAGGCCAGCGGCACGTGCGCGCGACGCAATGCGCGGTCGAACGCGCGCCCGACGTCCAAGTGTCCCGCGAAGCGTACCTCTTCGCGCTTGGCGTACTGCAGGCGCCACTTGAGCGTCATCCCTTCGGCGGCGCTTTCCCGGCGCTTACGTCGCCCGAACTGTTGCGCGGTGGCGCCTCCTAGCGTGGCACCCGGGGGTGTCGGATCGAACCAGCGCGGCGTCACCGCCGGCAGCGCGTACACGGGCAGCGGCGTGTCGCGCGGCGCGTCGAGCGCGTACGCTTCCCA
>JBGATO010000140.1:0-6335 GCA_044229145.1 Candidatus Eiseniibacteriota bacterium
AGTTCGGCGTGCAACGAATCGCGCGCGGTGGCGGCCTCGAGGAGCACGCGTCGCGGCACGCGCACGCCATCGGCGCGCCGGTGACAGCCGTCGTAGCGCACGCGCTCGGGACGGAACGCGGCGACGAAGCCGCCCGCGTCGTAGAGCGCGGCGACGTGGGAGGCGAGGCCGGGCGTGGCGCCGCGCGCCGCGCCGTCGAGGGCGCCGGCGTACACGCCGCCGTAGACGAGGCCGCCGCGCGCCCGGTCCGCCGCCTGTCCCCAATCCCAATGCACGCCGGCCCACGTGCCCCAGTTGTGATCGTGGTAGCCGTTCCAGCCTTCGAGGTCGAGCGGCGTGCGGTCGACGGTGACGGCGCCACGCACGCGGCCGTCCACCACCGGCACGACGTACCCGCTGACGAAGCCGGAATCGCCGCGCACTTCGGTGGGCGAGAGATACCAGCCGGGCGTCGGCGCGAGCGTGATGTCGCCGCGCACCGCGCGCCGGGTCAGCGGATCGACGAGATCGAGGTGGACGGCGTAGGTGCCGTCGTCGCGCAGCGCGAAGCGGGACGCGCCGATCGCCACGTCGGCGCCCTCGGGCATCGCGCGGCCGGGACCGGCGTAGCGCGTGACGCCGCCATCGCCCGGCGCGATCTGCACCGAGGCCACGCCGCGTCCGTCGGCGCCGAACAGGAAGCTGACGTAGACGAAGCGGCGGCCGTCGGGCGAGGTCGCCTTCATGTATTGCCACTCCGCCCACGAGGCGCGTTGCACCGAGTCGGCGGGTGCAGGATGCAGCGTGTCGATCTCGCGCAACAGCGCGACGCCGTCGCGCACCGCGTATTGGCGATCCGCCGCGGTGTCGCGCCACCCTGCGGGCGCGTCGCGATCGTCTTCGAGAGCGCGGGCGGCGTCCGGCAACACGCCGGTGGCGAGCGCAGTCCACACCGGGCCGCCGCCGGCGCGCCGCATCGCCACCACCGCGTCGTCCAACACCGGCGACACCGTGACGACGCGATCGCGGAAGCGCGGCCCGCCGAGCATTTGCCGCACGAAGAATCGTGCGTGCTCGACGCGCGCGCCGAGGCTGCCTGGCCCGCCGACCTCCAACATCTGCGGATCGATGCCGGCCGGCAGCAGCACGACATCGCCATTGCCCGACATCGCCGAACGTTCCGCTTGATCGAGCACCGCGCGGCCGACCGCGAGCAGCGTGATCATCACGCCCACGCCGATGCCGAAGCCGACCAGCAGCAGCGCGGTGCGCACCGGCCGGCCGAGCAGCATACGGGCGAGCGTCCACGCGGTCATCGCGGCGCGCTCTCCGCGACATGTGCGGCGCCCGGCGCCTCCGACACCACGCGGCCGTCCCGCAGTCGCACCACGCGCGCCAGCCTCTCGGCGAGCGCGAGGTTGTGCGTCGCCATCACGAGCGCGGTGCCCTCGGCGGCGACGCGCAGCAGCAGTTGGGCGATGTCCTCGCCGGTCGATTCGTCGAGTTCGCCGGTCGGTTCGTCGGCGAGCAACAGGCGCGGCTGGTTCGCCAAGGCACGCGCGATGGCCACGCGCTGCATTTCGCCGCCGGACATTTGCGACGGACGATGACCGAGCCGATGCGACAGGCCGACGAAGTGCAGCAACTCGATGGTGCGGCGCTGCCGCTCGGCGCGCGGCACGCCGGCTTCCATCATCGGCAGCGCGACGTTTTCCGCCGCGGTCAGCATCGGCAAGAGGAAGAAGCGCTGGAACACGAAGCCGATACGCGTGAGGCGCAACTGCGTGCGCCGTGCGTCGGACATCCGCGTGGTGTCCTCGCCGAAGAGATCGACGCGGCCCGCGCTCGGCAGATCGACCGCGCCCATGAGATGCAGGAGCGTCGACTTGCCGGAGCCGCTTTCGCCCACCAACGCGACGCTCTCGCCGGGCGCGATGGCGAGCGAGACGCCGCGCACCGCGCGCACCTCCTCGCCGGCGAGATGGTGTACACGCTGGACGTCGTGCAGGACGATCGCGGGCGAATCGCTCATGTCACCTCCGCATGCAATGTGGCGGCAATCGGCTGGCGCGCCGCGAGGTGCGCGGGATAGGCGCCGGCCACCACGCTGCACGTCACCAGCAACGCGACGGTCTGCCACGCCGCCTGCGCCGTGAAGACGAAGAAGTGCAAATCCGCGGGCAAGCCGGGCGCCGCCTTGAGCAGCCGGTCGAGCACCTGCGCGACACTCAGGCCGAGCGCGAACGCCAGCGGCAACGCTGCCACCGTGAGCGCCACCGCTTCCGCCGTGATCAAGAGCCGCACGCGCCCCGCCGCGATGCCGAGCGCGCGCAGCGTCGCGATCTCGCCGAGCCGTCCGCGCACCGACAACGTGACGATGGTGCCGAGTAGCATGGCCGCGACGACGACGCTCGTCGCGCCGAGCACCAGCGCGAACTGCGCGAAGTACGAGAGTTGTTGCGACGCGGTGCGCAAGAGCTGCTGCAACGAATACGCGCTGATCTCTGGATGCCGCCGCTCGATCGCCGGCGCCAGCGAATCCGCGCCAACGCCGGGCACCGTGCGCGCGACGAGCAGCGATGCCTCGTCGCGCGTGAATCCGGCGAGCCGCTGCGCGTCGGGGAACGGACACAGGACCGTCAACTGGCCGGCGGCGTCGAGCCGCACGTCCGCGATGCCGTACACGCGTCCCACCACGGCGGGGCGATCCGCCGGGAGCGTGTGCAACGGCCGCGACGCGAGACGCACGCGATCGCCCGGACGCAGATGCCACTGCCGCGCGACCTCCGCGTTGACCAGCACCGGAATCTCCCCCGGCGCCGCGCGCACCACCGCGCCGCGCGCGCGACCGATGTCGAGTCCGGGCAAGTCGCTGCCGACGACGTCGCGATATACGCCCCGCCCCGCCGGTTCGACGCCGAGCAAGAAGGCCGGCGACCCCGCCGCATGCGAGTCCTCGGCGCCGGCGACGAACGCCGTCGCGCCGACCACCCGCGCCACCTCGCGCAGTCCGCCGTCGCGTCGCAGAGCCGCGGTCAGCGCGCCGCTGTCCGGTATCGTCGCGTCGGTCTCGAACGGCAGCGTGCCGCGCGGCGTCAGGCGCAGGTCGTAACCCATGCCCTCGAGCACGCGGCCGAGGCTGGTCTGCAGGCCGTTCGCCAGCATCGTCATGTCGAGCAAGAGCGCGCCGGCCACGCCGACGCCGAGAATCGTCAGCGCCGAACGTGTGCGGCTGCGCACCAAACTGCGCCACGCGAGGAAGGCGATCATCGGCCGAACAACTCCAGCACGTTGGCACGCACCAAGCGCCACAGCGCCGCGCACGCCGCCGCGAGACCGAGCACCAGCGACAGCGCGCACGTCACCACGATGTCGCGCGCGTCGACCCGCGCGAACACCAGCGTCGTCTGGTACTTCGCCTGATAAACGTGGTTGACGACCACCGACGCCAGCGCCGCGAAACCGATGCCGATCACGCAGCCGGCCGCCGCGATCACCAGCGCGGCCATCGCCACGGCGCGCGCCAGCGTCCCGCGCCGGATGCCGATCAAGCGCAGCGCGCCGAACTCGCGCCGACTCTCGTCCACTTGCAACACCATCAGCGCGAGCAGGAACACCGCGCCCGCCGCCAGCGTCACCAGGCCGATCGCGAAGTGAAAGCGGTCGATGACGTGGAAGGTCTCGGTGGATTGCGCCGCGGCGCGCTGCGCGTCGTACGCCGACACGCCGAGATTCATCTGGCCGATCTCGCGCGCCACATCGTCCGGCGCGACGCCGGGCGCCACGCGCAGCGCGATGCGGGTGGCGCGGTCGTGTTCGCCGGTGAGCGCTTCGAGGTCGGGCAGGTGGAGGCGAACGTGCGCCGGCGCGCGGCCGATTTCGGTGGGGTCGGGCGGCGGCGCGTAGACGCCCTCGACGCGGAAGCGCCGCGCGCCGGCGAACGAGGCATCGCGGGCCACGTCCACGGTGTCGCCGGCCGCGAGGCCGAGCCGGCGTGCGGTGCGGTCTTCGACCAGCAGTGACGGCAGCGCCGCGGCATGCACCGGCACGGCGGCGAACGCGAGCAGGGCGAGGCAGACGAGGCGGCGCATGTCGACAAGGCTAGAGGCTGCCGCCGCGCCACGCGAGGTCCACAGCGTGTTGACTGGTGGCCGCGCGCGCTGCCTGCTAGGCTCAGCCGCATGGAGCACACGACCGCCCCCCGCCGCCTGCCGCGCACCGTCGCCGAAATGCGCGCGTTTCTCGAATCCGGTCACGATGTCGCGCGCATCGAGATGTTCAGCGACGGCGTGTTCGCCATCGCCATCACGTTGCTCGCGCTCGAGATCAAACTGCCCGAACTCGAGCACCACGCCGGCGATCGCGAGATCCTCGCGTCGCTCGGCGGCGTCTGGCGCATCCTGTTCAGCTATGTGTTCAGCTTCATCCTGATCGGCTCGCAGTGGGGACGGCATCACGCGATGTTCCGCCTCATTCGCCGGCACGATCGCCTGCTGCTGGTGCTCAATCTGTTCGGGCTGATGCTGGTCACGCTGGTGCCGATCCCGACCGCGCTCTACGGCAATCACATCACGAGCACGGCGGCGATCTGCATCTTCTATGCGTTCCACGCGCTCAATGGTGCGGTGTGGCTGGCCACTTGGCTGTACGCGTCGGGCAAGCACCGTCTGATCGACGCCGAACTGCCGCCCGACGCGGTGCGCTACGTGACGTTGCTGCACTGCTTCCAGCCGGCGGCGATGGCGGGCGGCTTGCTCGCCGTGTTGGCGCTCGGACCGCAATCGGCGGCGATCGGCTTGGTGGGCGGAATGCTGGCGACGCGTCTGGCGATGGTGCGCCTGGCGAAGAAGTCGGCCGCGGCGGCGTGAGGCGCGCGGCCTTCGCCGTCGCCGCGCTGTGGGCGTGGGCGACGGCCGCGCAGGGCGCGGGATTGCCGCGCCGGGTCGCCGGCGTGTGCTTCACCAACGAACTCGGGCGCGGCGGCTACGCGTCCGCCGAATCCGACTCCGCGCTCGCCGAACTCGCGCATCTGGGCGCCAACACCATCGCGGTGGTGCCGTACGGGATGATGCGCACCCTCGACGACACCGACGTGCGTTTCGGCGGCACGCGGACGTGGGAGTCGGACGAATCGCTCGTCCACTGCATCCGCGCCGCGCATCGGCTCGGCCTGCACGTCATCGTCAAGCCACAACTGTGGGTGCGCGGCGGCTTCACCGGCGACATCGCGCCGCGCGGCGATGCCTGGCCGGCATGGTGGGCGAGTTACCGCGCCTTCCTCGCGCACTATCGCGACATCGCCACGCGCGAACACGCCGAGGGCTTCTGTCTCGGCACCGAACTCGGCGGCACCACGCTCGCGCATCCCGACGCCTGGCGCGCCCTCGCCGCCGAGACACGCCGCGCCTATCGCGGCACGCTCACCTACTCGGCGAATTGGTGGGGCGAGTTCTCGGCGGTCGGCTTCTGGGACGCGCTCGATTGCGCCGGCATCAGCTTCTACTATCCGCTCACCGGCGACGACACCCGCGCGCTCGCCGCCGCCGCCGCGGCCAACGTCGCCCACCTCGACAGCGTCGCCACGCGCAGCGGCCGCGACGTGCTGGTGATGGAGCTCGGTTTCCCCGCGCGTCACGACGGCGCCGCCGAACCCTGGCATGAGACCTGGGCCGGCATTCCCGATCCGCAGGGACAAGCCCGAGCCGCGGAGGCGACGCTCGCCGCGCTCGCCAGCAAGCCGTGGTTGCGCGGCGTGCTCTGGTGGAAGTGGTACAACGCCCTGGCGCCGCTCGGGCCGCTCGACGTCAGCTATTGCCCGCGGGGCAAGCCGGCGCAACGCGTGTTGCAGACCTTCTGGATGTCCCGCCGCGGCCGCTGAGCCGCCGACTCGCCGGCCCCGGGAACTCTCGCCGGGACGACCCTGTTACCGGCTCTGCGCGCGGATGGTCCGTGGCGAGGCCGAGGCGGTCGAGACCCTGACACTCCTGCCCGCCGTGCTGCGTGTGGCAGTCCGCGCGCCCTGTGTGCCGTGCCCTGCAGTGCGAACCCGATGTCTCACGAAGAGGAGCGAGAGTACCGTGAACCGTATCGTCCGTGCCGCGTGCGTTTTGGCAGCGGCGATCGTCAGTTGCGCCGGGGTGGCGCGCGCCGATGTGATCGGCGCAGCGCCCCTGGCTCTGGCGATCGCCGGACCTGCCAGCTTGCCCGCGGCGCGGACGGTGCACCGGCACCACGGCGCCGTCCAGGATGCGGTCACCGCGCACACGACGGTCGCCGCGCACGCCGCGCCGCATCGCCACGCCACGCATCACCGTCACCACCACGTCCTGCATCACACCGCGCGCCTCATCGATGGC
>JBGATO010000141.1:0-6239 GCA_044229145.1 Candidatus Eiseniibacteriota bacterium
CGGGGCGCTGCTGTGCTCATCGCTTCGCTGTGGTGCCCTACCCGCCTTCGCTCGGCTCGTCCGGGTGGTTCGGCGTGTCGGGCGTCGGCTCCTCCGCCGGCGGCGTCGGCTCCGGCTCCGTGTACGTGTCGATGTCGCTCATCTACTTGGCCTCCTTGATCGCGTGGACGTTGATGCCGATGCCCGCCAGGAAGCCGTACAGCGCCACCAGCGGGAGGGTCTTCGGATTGGTGCCCGTCTGAATGGCAACCGCGACAGACGCCACGGCAGTCGTCAGACCGTGCTTGACGCCCTTCCAGAGCGCCGTGCTGAACTTGCTCATGCTGTCCTCCCTTCCTGCCCGGCGGCCTGTCCCGACCGGGTGCTGACGGGGCGAGCACACGGCCCGCCCGTTCCCCGCCCTGGACGTCTGACCCGTCGGAGGCCGTCCACGCGGGATCACGCCCTACGTCCGCTTCAGCGCGTCCAGCTGTTGCCGCAATCCCTCATGGACCGCATCCGCCGTGCGGCGCGCTTCCACCGCCTCGCGCTGCGTGAACACTTCCGCCCCGTGCGGCGCGTGGTCGTTCTCAATGTGCTGCGTCAGCCGCGTCTCCGTCCGCGCAGCAATCTCCCGCACCGCCTGCATGTCCGTCCGGAGGCCGCCGATGTCCGCCTTGACCATCGTCACCGTGGCCACCACCCCCGCAAACATCGTCCCGACCGTCACCGTCATGCCGATCCACGCGGGCACTTGTTGCAGCGTCATCACGCCCGCATCCGCCACGACAGGCGCAAACGCCACAAGTGTCCACGAGGGCATAAGCGTCAGCGACCACGGCATCAGCCCCATGTCCGACCACCTCCCGCCACAGCCACCGCGCGATGCGCCGCGCGCGTCCCATCCTGCACCCCTAGTCCACGAGCCGGAGGATCCGATGGATCAATCCGACCGCCCGCTCCCGCCGCCACACGCCATCCCCGATGCCATCGCGCACTGCCCCCTGCGCGCCCTGCGTGTTGCCCTCAATCGTGACGATGTGCGTGTCACCGGGATGCATGTCATGGGAGCAAATCCCGATGTGGCTGAAGTCGTAGGTCACGAGGTCGCCGATGCGCGCCAGCGCCGTCTCCGGCAGCACCGGGCGACCATGTTTCGCGGCCCACGCTTCCCAGCCAAACGCGCTGGCGTCCTTGCAGCGCCAGGACTCCACCGTCTCTCCGCGCGGCACGACGATGCCCGCCGTGGGCGCGTCGGCGAGCCATTCCCGCACGCACCACGCGACGAACGCGGCGCACCAGGGCCAGGCGTCGGGCGGCAAGAACGTCGCCGCCTGGTACTGCCGAATCGCTGGGCCGCGGTTGTTGCCGCCGACTTCCTTCGGGCCGACCTGCGTCGCGGCCAGCGCCGCCAAGCGGGCGCGCAGCGGGCGCGTGTCGGTCATCGGGCCTCCGTGGCGTTCACGGCCCGCAGCGTCACGCGGAGCTGGTCGGTGAAGAGTCCGTAGCGGATCGCGCGCGGCATGCAGCCGATCTCCCGGTTGGTGTCAGGGGTCGTCGCGGCGCCCCAGCTCTCGCCTTGCGGGGTCGTGGTGCTCTCGACCCACGGCAGCTCGAGGCGACTGCGGACACCGTAGCAGGTGCGCAAGCCCGGATCGGTGACGCGCGGCCCCTCCCAGACGGCGACGATGTGCGGCCACCGCTGATCGGACACCACGCGCGCCGCCGCCTCGACGCACTGCCGGTACGACGCGAGCGCGGAGGCGCGGCCGTTCCACGGCCGCTTGCCGTAGCGGTCGATCGAGTCTTGATCGAGCGCCACCACGCGCGACGCCTCGTCGCGCTGCAGCGTGAGGCCGGGACAGGTGAGCGTGATTTCGTCGCCGACCATCGGCGCATGCTCGGGAACCGTCGATGTTGCCGCCGGCATGGCAATCGTCGCGGTCACGCCGGTGCCGCCGACGCCGAACATCGTGCCGGCCGGGTAGTCCGTGGAGATGATCGGCGCCCAGTACGCGCGCACGGCATCGCTGACCGCGTGCGCCGCGCGGCTCGTGCCGCCGACTGCGCGCGTGACGTAGCCATGCACGCCGTCGCCGGTGTCGCCGGTGTAGCGCAGCTCCTCGCGGCTGGTGCCCGTGCCGATCGCCAGCACGGCGAAGATGCCCAGCGGCGCCAGACTGTCAAACCGCGCGGTCAGGATGGTCAGTGCCGACCCATCAGCGTGCGTGGCGGCGGTGGTGTTCTGGTACCCGCGCACGCAGCTCGTGGCGTTCGCGCCACTCACCCCGCCGACGTAGATGCGCTCCGTGCCGGCGAGGAGGATCGTGCCGGCGTCGACGCCGGTGACCGACGACAGGCCGATGGTGGTGTCGGTCGCAGAGATTCCGCCCGCGTCGCTGATGGTGGGCTCCGCCGCGGGCAAAGCCAATGCCAGTGTGGTGACGCCGTCGTCGGTGTCGCTCCAGCGATTGTGCTGGGCAGTGCGGATCGTGATGTGCGTGCCGTCTGCGTAGGTGCGACCCAAGCTGCTATCTACCGTGAGCGTCGCACGCCCGCTTGTCGTGGTGGTGTCGACGGCGGTAACCGTGCGCTCGAGCGCGAGCGTTCCCGTGCCGACCGCCGGGAAGGTGACGAGGCTGCCGACCGCGACGCCGTCGGCGCGCGCCAGGGCGATGTCCACCGTCGTCCCGCTGGTGTACGCGCTGAGCAGGGCGGCTTCGATCGTGGCACCGATCTCGAGGTAGGCAAACCGCAGCTTGTGGTAGGGCGACGCCGTGTCGCTGACCGCCGCGAGCGCGCGCGTCGTGGCGACGGCGCCGTCGTCGTAGGCCCCAGCCGCTGCCCCGTGCGTGCAGCGCAGCACCAGAGACACCGTCTGCACGCCGTGCTGCGCGACCGGCACGGCGGCGTCGAAGGGCTCGCCCTCCCAGCCGTCGGGCCGCGTCGCCGTGCGCGTTGCCGCGGACGGCGCGCCGAGGGCGGCCCGCGCCGGGGTCATCTCGACGTAGTTGGCGATGTCCTTCATCGCGGGCTGCGCGCTGATCCGCTCGCCGACGTAGGTCTCGGTGAAGCCATCGGCCGCCGTGTAGTCGAGCGCCAGGCCGGCGGCGGTGAACACCTGGGAGAAGCTCGTGCCCGTGGCGCGCGGCAGCACGCACACGCGGTCGTTGGCGACGTCGGCGTACACCTGCGCGTCGCAGAGCCGCGCGAGATCGGCCAGCGCGTCGAGCAGCGTTTCGGCGCCGGTGTACTGGAAGCACTCGACACGGTCGGCGAGGGAGGTGGCGTACTGCCAGAGGTAATACTTGCCCGGCAGTTCGGAGCCGTACACATCGGGCTGTCCCTGCGTGCCGGCGCCGGGGGCGGAGATGGCGTAGTAGGTGCCGCTGCCCGTGGTGACAAGACCCGCGACCACACACGGGTCTTGGTAGACGGGGTTATCGCCGCCGCTTTGCAACGTCGGATCGGACGCGGCGGTATCGGAGGCGGCTATCAGGACGTTGGGCGCGCTGTCGAGCCACCAGAAGGCGCTGTCGGCGTGCAGCAGCCCCATCGGCAGCCCGGCGCTCACCCGGCCATGCGCCCAGCGCGCCGCCGCCGTCCCGCCACCCGTGGCGAGCACTCCGGCCTCGAAGAGCAACGTATCGGGGTGGAGAAACGTGCACGCGATGTACGACGTGCTCCCAGCGTAGCGCACGCCGAGGGGGATCGCTAGTTGCAGCGACGTGCCGCTCCAGTCGGTCGGCGCCACGGTGCCCGAGGAGTCGAAGTACGTGGTCGTCGTGGTCGGCGTCGCCCACGTGTACGCGAGCACGGTGCCGATCACGCTGTTGGCGGGAGGCGCACTGCCGCTCCACGCGGCTTCGCTCCACTCCGCGGCGCCGACGGCCAACAGCGTGTCGTCGGCGGAAAAGTCCATCGCGTAGGGCTGCGCGTTGGTGGTCAGCGCCGTGCCCGTCGTGCCCCAGCCTGGCGTGCCGTCCGTGTGGTAATACTGGTACGTCGGCGTCGCAGCGGTGCTCGTCACGTCGAGCCGCCACAGGCGGAACACGTACTTGTTCGTCCCGCTGTCCCATTCAATCGACCAGAACGCGAGATAGGCGCCACTCGTCTGCTGGGCGAACGCGCCCTGGTGCTGGCCGCAGTTCCAGGTGAAGTTGAGCGGGCGGCGATCCACCGCGCCGCCGTCGTCGTACTTGAACGCCCACCAGCCCCCGCCATCCATGCGCTCATGCGACAAACGGCCGCCCTGGCCTTGCGTCTTGGCGCCCCACGCCTTGCCCGTCCACGTGGTAATACACCCAGTCGGGGTGGTGTTTGGCGGCGTACCCGTTTCCAATCCCGTGAGAAACGCATAGTCGGTGGCCGTGCCGTACACCCGCTGGAGCCACTGCGCCCACGGCATCGGCATGTTGGCGCCGGCGCAGTCGGCGTCCGAGCCAATGCCGCCGATCCGCGTGTACGGTGACGCGGTGTAGCCGCCCGCGCGCACCGCGACGTGTCCCGTCCAGATCGTGCGCGAGCCACCCAGCGAGGGCGCGGCAAAGAGTTCGTGCGTGGTGCCGTCCGTGCGGAAAAAGCGCACGGTGCCACTCTTGGCGCCTGTGCGGTCCCGTGCGGCGGTGCCGTTCACCGTCGCGGCCGGAATATCCGGCTGCCACGCCACGCCGATCAGCTTGTGCGACGACGTGCACCAGTACAGGTGCTGCACCTGGTAGGTCGACGCCAACCCGAGATCGCTCGCCAGCGACAGCACGCGCGCTTCGGCTTCGGTGGACGGGTTCCAGGTCCAGACCTCGCCGCCGGCGCCGAACACCAGCTTGTTCTTCAGCGCCGTGGCGGCGCTGGCATCGCTGACATAGCACAGCGCGTTGCCGTACCACGTGCCCGGCACGTTTGCCGTCTCCGGCAGCCTTCCGAGGTGTGAGACGGCCTTCGTGGAGCTGTCGGCCAGCGGAATGGTGTAACGGTCCAGGATCGCGCCGGCGGCGACCCAAGCATCGACCGTGGTCGCGGGGAACTCCTGCTTCAGCACTTCCTGCACGAGCGTCGAGATCCGCGCGTTCGTAAAGGGCGACTGCCCCGCCTTGACCGCACTCGCGCGCTTGTCTTTCAGCCGCCCGAGGATCGACTCGCAGGGAATCGTGGCAACGTCGCTGTCGCTGGCGGTCGTCGGTGCATCGGTGGAGTACAGGTACGCGCGTGTTGTAATCGCGCCGTCGTCGGTGCGCTCTTGTAGGCGGAAGCGGCGGCGATACCACGAGCTGATGCCCGACGGCGGCGGCCCGTTGAAAAAGCGGTCGCCATTCCAGAACGTGAGCGTCACGGCGCTGATGTCCCAAATGCCCGACGCGGCCTCGAGCTTGACCTCGAGGTCGCTGCACGCTTCCAGTCGCGGCGCGATGATGCCATCGCCGTTGGCATCGTAGACCGCCGTGAGGTCGTACCAGCCGCCCGCGTCGGTCTCCACCTGGCAGAGCACGCGGGTTTGCGCCTGGCCGCTGCGCCGCAGGCCCACAGCGGTCATCGGCTACGCCTCCACGAACTCGAGCGTCGTCTGGTAGCGCATTGCGCTCCGCGTGCTGGCGATCCAGCCCGGCGCCTTGTAGTAGTCGACAAACACCGGCTTCGCGGCGAAGTGCGCAACGTGGACCTGAAACCCGCCCGCATCGTCGAACTCCTCCGGCTGGTTCCAGAGCAGCGCGAGGGGACGCGGCTGCCCGAACGCCGTGCCGCTGTTCGACGCGAAGCCCTGGTTGTAGTGGTAGGCGCGGAGAATCTTCTGCCGATCAGTCTCGGTGAGGTTGACGAACGACGCCTTCCACGTGCGTTTCTTCATCCCGCCGGACGCATCGGACGTGCGCCAGTCGCCGTTGCCGAGCCGCCGCCCTTTGGTCAATGCGGCGATTTCCGCGGGGCCGCTGGCCTCCAACTGCGTCGGCCGCGACAGCGCGTAGGCGTACTCCAGCGCGCCGGCGAGCCCGTTGGCGTTGCCGCCCGACGCCTCCAGGGGGCCGAGCGTCCAGACCTTGACGTCGGCCAGCGCCAGGTACAGACGCCCCGTGGTGGCGTTGGCCTTGGCGGTCACGCGCACGAACAGTCGCGCGGGCGTGGTGCCAGCACCTGTCCATCCCGTCGTGGTCAGAGCCGCGAAGCCGATCGCGTACTTGTGCATCCACCGCTTGCCGGACGCCCAGGTGCCCGCATCGAAGTCCGACGCCGTCAGGTCGTACGTGCCGAGCGTCAGATACGACGTG
>JBGATO010000028.1:0-48261 GCA_044229145.1 Candidatus Eiseniibacteriota bacterium
GCGAGGGCGGCCATGCGCTGCCAGAGTCGCGCGGCGAGGTCGCGCGCGGCGCTGGCGTCGAACGCGGGCGCTGGCGCAGCGCCCGCCACGTGTGTCTCCCGCACGCGCACCGCCGTCGAGAACAGATGCGATCCCGGTTGCGTCATCGGCGTCGGCGCGACGTAGTCGAACCGCGTGACATCGCCGGCGAGCGGATCGCCGAAAGCGTGCGGGCGATTTCAGAACCGGTCGCTGTCGCGCGAGCATCCACCGACCGCCGGCTTCATCGCGCGCACCATCGACGCGCGCTTCGGTCAGCATGTCGCCGTCCCAGCCGTCGGTGCCCAACGCGACGCGGCCACCCGCCGCGCCGAGCCGCGCGTAGCCGACGCGATTCCCCATGTTGGAGCGCGCGTTCTGCACCAGCCAGCCGCCGGAGTCGGCGAGGCGCTTCACGTCGTCGTCGCCCAAGTGCACGCCGTGCGCGTAAACGCTGCCGGGCACCAACGCATCGGCGGCGGCGAGGCGCGCGACCGCGTCGCGGTCCACCGCGTCCTCGGCGACATGGATGTGCAAGCCGACGCCGTACTCGCGCGCGAGCCGCCCCGCGGCGACCAGCGCCTCGTCCGGCACCGTGAAGCACGCGTGCACGCCGACCAAGCCGCGCACCAGAGGCCGCGGCCTGCGCGCAGAAAGCGTTCGGTTTCGGCGAGCCCGGCGCGCCACTCGGCTTCGCCACCGTTGCGCGCGGTGATGCCGTACGCCACCACGCCGCGCATGCCGGCGCGTTGGAATTCGTCGGCGATCAGGTCGAGCGAGCCGTCGATGCAGTTCGGCGATTCGTGATGGTCGATGAGGCACGTCGCGCCGGCCGCCGCCGCTTCGGCGATGCCGACGCGCGCCGACATCGCGATGGAGTCGGCATCCAGCGCGCGATCGAGCCGCCACCACACACGCTCGAGGATCTCGACGAAATTGGCCGGCGCGACCGCCGGCCCCGGCATGCCGCGCGCCAACGCCGAATAGAGCGTGCGCCACCACGAGTCCCGCGACTTCGAGTCCACCGTCGATCTGCGCAGCCAGCCGCCCATACCGTCACCACCTTTCGCACCGCGTCGAGCGACGGCGCCACGTCGAGAGCGCCGGCGGCGCGTGCAGACACGCGCCGCGAATGTCCTTGAGGCCGTTGCCGGTCACCACGTGCAGCACGGATTCGCCAGCGCGGATGAGGCCGGCCGCGCGTGCCGCCATGACGCCAGCCAGTGCCGCCGCGCCGCTCGGCTCGGCGAACACGCCGGTCAGCCGCGGCACGTCGCGCGCCGCGTCGAGGATCGCCTCGTCGTCCACCGCGATCCACGCGCCGCCCGACGCGCGCACCGCGTCGAGCGCCTTGCGCCAGTTGCGCGGCGCCGCGACGGCGATCGACTCGGCGATCGAATCCGCGTGATCGGCGTGCACCGTCGCGAGGGTCGCCGGATCGACACCGGCCAGCGCGACCAACGGCGCCGCCGCCGCCGCCTGCACGCCGAGCAGGCGCGGTAGCCGCCGCAATACGCCGAGCGTGTGCATCTCGCGCAGGCCTTTCCAGATCGCTGCGATCGTGCAGCCATCGCCCACCGACACCGCGACGACGTCCGGTGGGTCGAGTGCCAACTCCTCGCCGATCTCCAGCCCGCACGTCTTCTTGCCTTCGACGAGATACGGATTCACCGCGGCGTTGCGCGTGTACCAGCCGAATGCGGCGATGGCCTCCTCTGACAAGCGGAACGCGTCCTCGTACGTGCCCTCGACCAGCAGCACGTGTGCGCCGAACGCGCGCAGTTGCGCGACCTTGCCATCCGGCGCGGTGGCCGGGACGAAGATGTACGCCGGCATCCCGACATTCGCGGCGAACCCGGCGAGTGACGACGCGGCATTGCCGGTGGACGCGCAGGCGATGGCGGTGGCGCCGGCCTCGCGCGCCTTCACCACGCCGACGGCGCTCGCGCGGTCCTTGAACGAGGCGGTTGGGAGGCGGCCGTCGTCCTTGAGCCAGTAGCGCGCGACGCCGGCCAGCGCGGCCAGGCGCGGCGCCTCGACCAACGGCGACCCGCCGACTGCCAGCGTCGGCAGCCGGGTGCCGCCCTGAACGGGCAACAGCGGCAGGTAGCGCCAGATCGAGCGGTCGCCGGTGGCCGGTGGCCAGGCGATGCGGGCGTAGTCGTATTCGACATCGAGGATGCCTTCGCGGCCGCACGCCGGACAGATGAGGTGTCCAGCGTCGGCGGCGTAACGGGCGTCGCAGCGGACGCAGCGCAAGCCGGTAACGTTCATGTCGCCCAGCCTACGCCCTGGCGCGCGGATCTCTGAGTGCTACGGGAGTAGAAGTGACCCGTGCGGCCGGGCGCGGGACAATCGGGGTTCTGAGTCCCGCTCCGCGAGGTCTGCCATGTCCCGAATCCTGATCGATTCCGCCGGCTGGGTCGCCACCTGCGACGACGTCAAGGCGGTGGTCACCGACGCCTCCATCGTCTGTGAGGATGGCGTCATCGCCGAAGTGTTGCCCACCCGCCCACACGGCTTCTTCGACGAGGTCATCGACGGCCGCGGGATGCTGGTGACGCCGGGCTTCGTCAACACGCACCACCACCTGTACCAGACGCTGACGCGCGCGGTGCCGGCGGTGCAGAACGCCGAACTGTTCCCGTGGCTCACCACGCTCTACGACATCTGGCGCGGCCTGACGCCGGCGATGATCCACGACAGCGCGGCGGCCGGCATCGCTGAGTTGCTGCTCTCCGGCTGCACCACCGTCGCCGACCACTTCTATGTCTACCCGCAGGATCAGCCGGGCACGCTGCTCGATGCGACCATCGAGGCGGCGCGCACGCTCGGCGTGCGGTTCCACCCGACGCGCGGCAGCATGAGCCGCAGCCGACGCGACGGCGGGTTGCCGCCCGACGATGTCGTCCAGGACGAACGCGTCATTCTCGAAGACAGCGCACGCGTCATCGCCCACTACCACGACGCCGAGCGCTTCAGCATGCTGCGCGTCGGTCTGGCGCCGTGTTCGCCGTTCAGCGTGACGCCGCACCTCCTCGTCGAAACCGCCGCGTTGGCGCGCCGTCACGGCGTGCGACTGCACACGCATCTCGCAGAGACGCAGGACGAAACCGACTACTGCGAGACGACGCACGGCATGCGGCCGCTCGCGTTCGCGCAGTCGGTCGGCTGGGTGGGGCCGGACGTGTGGTTCGCGCACGGCGTCCACTTCTCCGTGATCGAGGTCGACGTGTTGGCGGCCACCGGCACCGGCGTTGCGCACTGTCCAACGTCGAACCTGCGGCTGGGCAGCGGCATCGCGCCAGTGCCGGCGATGCACGCGCGGCACGTGCCGGTCGGACTCGGCGTGGACGGCAGCGCGAGCAACGACGGGTCGAATATGCTCGAAGAGATCCGGCGCTGCACGCTGGTCCATCGCGTCGGCACCGCGGTGGATGCGATGCCGCCGCACGATGCGCTGTGGCTGGCGACGCGCGGCGGCGCGCGGGTGCTCGGTCGCGACGACATCGGCGCGGTGGCGCCCGGCATGGCGGCCGACCTCGCGTTGTTCGACATGCGCGATCTCGGCTATGCGGGAGCGCTGCGCGATCCGGTCGGCGCGCTGCTGTTGTGCGCCGGGCCGTCGCGTGCGTCGGCGGTGGTCGTGAACGGCGAGATCGTGGTGCGCGACGGACAGCTGCAGACGATGGCGGTCGAGCCGCTGATCGGCCGCATGCACGACCACGCCGCGGCGCTCGATGCGCGCGCGGCGAGCGCGGTGCTCGCGTGACCGGCGAGCCGATCCACCTGGTTGCCGAGATCTTCGGCGTATTGCGCCGTCCGGGCGGACGCCAGCGTATCGAGGTGACGCTGCCGTACGCCGCCACATCGCGTGAACTGTTCGCCGCGATGGGGTTCACCGAGAGCGAATGTACGGTGCTGCAGGCGAGTCTGGCCGGGCGCATCCTCGCGCCGGGCGAAGCGTTGCCAGATGGCGCGCTGCTCACCGTGTTCGCGCCGATGGGAGGCGGTTGATGACGACGGGCATCCACGCGGCCGAATTCGCGTACCCCCGCACCGTCGACGAAGCATTGGCGCTGCTCGACGACCCAGTGCACGTCGCCGTGCCGATCGGCGGCGCAACGGCGCTCGCGCCGGGGTCACGGCGCGACGCCACGCTGTTCGTCGACGTGACGCGCTGCGGGCTCGACGGCTGGACGGTGACCGACGCGGGCGTGAAACTTGGCGCCGCACTGCGCGCTGCCGACATCGCCGCACTGCCGCTGCCGGGCGCGCTCGGCGATGTGCTGCGCGAGGCGGCCGGCGGCATCGCCACGCAGCCGCTGCGCAACGCGATCACGCTCGGCGGCAACATCGTCCACATGCAGAGTTGGTCGGACCTGCCGCTCGCCTTGCTGGCGCTCGACGCCACCGTGGACGCGCGCTCGCAGCGTGCGGGCAGCGTGCAGATTCCGATGCAGGTGTTGTGCGAGTTGCATCCGGTGCGCGTGTTGCCGCCGCACGCATTGGTGACTGCCGCGCACGTGCCGCACGGCGCGCATCCGGAGATGCGCGGTGGCACCTACGTGCGTTTCCGGCTGCGCGCCACCGACTATCCGCTCGTCGCACTTGCCGTCGTGCTGACGCGCGACGGCCGCAGGTGCCGTGATGCGTCGATCGCGCTCGGCGCGGTGGCGGCGCGTCCGCTGCGGTTGCGCCAGGCGGAAGACCATCTACGCGATGTCGCGGGCACCACCAAGCATTTCACCGAAGTCGCCGAGGAAGCGGCTGCCGCGATCGCTCTCATGCACGACCCGCGCATGGATGAGGCGCCGCGCCGTCGCATCCTGGCCACTGTCCTGCGCCGCGCGTTGCAGACTGCGTGGGAGCGCGCCGACCAGCGAGGTGCCGCATGAGCGTCGTCCTGACATTGAACGGTGTGGTGACCACGCTCGACACGCCGCCCGACGCGCTGCTGCTCGACGCACTCCGCGCGCACGGTCTGATGAGCGTCAAGGACGGCTGCCGCGAAGGGTCGTGCGGCGCGTGCGTGGTGCTGATCGACGGCCGCGCGGTGCCGGCGTGCGTGACGCTCGCCGGCCAAGCGCACGGCCGTCGCGTGGAAACGGTCGAGGGTCTCGGCGACGCCGACCACCCGCACCCGCTGCAGGCGCGGCTCGCCGAAGCCGGCGCGGTGCAGTGCGGCTACTGCACGCCCGGCCTCATCATGGCGGCGAAAGGCCTGCTCGATGCGAACCCTGCGCCGACGCACGATGAGATCGCCCGGGCACTCGACGGCAATCTCTGTCGCTGCACCGGCTACGTGAAGATCGTCGAAGGCGTGGCGCGTGCCGCCGAAGACATGAGGACGACACGATGAGCCCGCGCGCCCTGCGAGAGGTCGGGCACTCGGTGCCCAAGGTCGATGCGCTGGCGCTGGCGGCCGGCGCACCGTTGTTCGTCGCCGACGAGGTCCCGGCCGGCACGCTCACCGGACGCGTGCTGCGTTCGCCCCACGCGCATGCGCGACTGCGGCGCATCGACGCGTCGCGCGCCCGCGCTCTGCCCGGCGTGCACGCGGTTCTCACCCACGAAGACCTCGAACGGCGTCTGTTCACCACCGCCGGACAAGGCGCGCCGGAGCCGTCGCCGTACGACTGTGTGATCCTCGACTCCAAGGTGCGCTTCGTGGGCGATGCGGTGGCGTTGATCGCGGCGGAGACGCCGGCGCTCGCCGAGGAAGCGCTCGCGGCGATCGTCGTCGAGTACGAGGTCCTGCCGCCGGTGTTCGATCCGCGCACCGCCGACGCGCCGGGCGCGCCGGTGATCCACGACGAACCGGACGCGCACGTCGTCATCCCGGTCGAGTACGACCCGCTGCACAACGTCGCCGCGCGCGTCGATGTGCATCATGGCGATGTCGACGCGGAGCTCGCGGTCTCCGCGCATCGCTTCGACGCCGAGTTCAGCGTGCACTACGGGCAGCATGCGCCACTCGAGCCGCACGTGTGCCTCGCGCACATCGACGGGTTCGGCCGCTTGATCTTGCGTACCTCGACGCAGGTGCCGTATCACGTGCGGCGCATCGTCGCCCGGGCGCTCGGGTGGGAAATTCGCAAGATTCGCGTCATCAAGCCGCGGGTCGGCGGCGGCTTCGGCGCCAAGCAAGAAGTGCTGCTCGAGCCGATGTGCGCGGCGCTCGCCGTCGCCACGCGGCGGCCGGTGTTGATGCAGTTCAGCCGCGACGAGGAAACCGTGTGCTCGCGCACCCGGCATCCGGCGATCGTGCGGCTCGAAACCGGCATCGCCGAAGACGGCCACATCCGCGCCACCCGCATGACGGTGCGCACCAACACCGGTGCCTACGGCGCGCACGCGCTCACCGTGCTCACCAACTGCGGTTCGAAGACGCTGCCGCTCTATCACCGCGACGCGGTGGCGTTTCGCGGCGACTCCGTCTACACGACGATGCCGGTGGCCGGCGCGTATCGTGGCTACGGCGGCACGCAGGCGAGCTTCGCGCAGGAAGTGCAGATCGACGAAATCGCCGAGAAGCTCGGTGTCGATCCGCTGCAGTACCGGCTCCAACACGCGATCAAGGTGGGCGAGGGTTCGCCGGTGTTCGCGATGCTCGGCGAAGGCCGCGCCGGCGTCGAACAGAAGCTGCGCTCGAGCGGACTCGCCGCGTGCATCGCGCAAGGCGCCAAGGCGATCGGCTGGAAGCAGAAGCGCGGCAAGCCGGGACGTGGGCCTGTCAAACGTGGCGTCGGCATGGCGGCGCTCATGCAAGGCTCGTCGATCCCCGAGATCGACATGGCGGCGGTGACCATCAAGATGAACGACGACGGTTCGTTCAACTTGCTGGCCGGCGCCACCGACCTCGGCACCGGCAGCGACACCATCCTCGCGCAGATGGCGGCCGAAGTGCTCGGCACCACCACCGACCGTGTCCTCGTGCACAGCAGCGACACCGACCTCACGCCGTTCGACGTCGGTGCGTACGCGTCGAGCACGACGTACCTTTCCGGCATGGCGGCGAAGAAGGCGGCGGAAACGGTCGCCGCGCAGATCAAGCGCGTCGCCGCGCCGCTGCTCGGCTGCGCCGCGCGCGAGGTGACGCTCGACGAGCACGCGGCGATCGCGCCGAACGGCCAGCGCATCGGCCTCGACGCCATCGGCCGCCGCACGTTGTACGAGAGCGACCAGTTCCAAATCGGCGCCACCGAATCGGCGATCAGTCACGCCTCGCCGCCGCCGTTCGCCGCGCACTTCGCGGAAGTCGAAGTGGACACCGAGACTGGCCAGGTGCGCGTCGTGAAGTACGTCGCCGCGTGCGATTGTGGCCGCGCGATCCACCCGCGGCTCGCCGAAGGCCAGGTCGAAGGGAGCGTCGCCAACGGACTTGGCTACGCGCTCACCGAGCGCTTCTTGTTCGACGATCACGGCCGCGTGCTCAACGGCGCGTTCAGCCGCTACGGCATCTCCAGCGCCGCCGACATGCCCGAACTCGTGACGATTCTCGTGCCCACCGTCGAACCGACCGGCCCCTACGGCGCGAAGTCGGTGAGCGAGATCAACATCAATGGGCCGTGTCCGGCGATCGCCAACGCGATCTACGACGCGGTGGGCGTGCGATTGCGGCATACGCCGTTCACGCCCGACGTGGTGCTCGCGGCGCTCGACGCCGCGCGCTAGGCGTTCTGCGACCATAGTCTGCGGCGCGCGGCCTCCGAGGTTCCCTTGGAGCGCCGCGTGTCGAAGCGCATCCTTGGCGTGTAGTGCCCTCGTCTCTGCCCGTCCCCCCACTTGCGGGCGCGTCTCCTCTGTATGTTCGCCAAGGAGTGTTTTCATGCGTATCTCGACTGCTGTGTTGTTCGCCGGCGTGCTCATGCTCACCGCCTCGCCGGCCGCGGCGTGGAAGCCCTACGATAGCCCGCGCATCGTGCGCACCCCCAACGCCGCTCCATGTCCTCAGCACGCCACCACGCTGTGTGTGCCTCTCGATGCTAGCTTCACCGTGGTGAACTTCGACGGTGCCGGCGGCAACGGCCCGGCCGACCCCGCCGACCCCTGCCAGCGCAACGATGACGACGTCACCACCGCCATTCCGCTGCAGTTCACCTTCGACCTCTACGGCACGCCGCAGACGCAGGTGTTCATCAACAACAACGGCAACATCTCGTTCGGCAGTGGCTACTCGACCTACACGGCGAGCGGCTTCCCGGTGGCGGGCTACCCGATGGTGGCGCCGTTCTGGGCCGACGTCGACACGCGCAACGGCAGCGTCGGCGACGGCGTCGTCTACTACCGCAGCGACCCGCACCAGTTCATCGTGATCTGGGACCACGTCGGCTACTTCGCGGAAGCCAACGACAAGCTCAACACCTTCCAGTTGATCATCAGCGACGGCACCGCGGCCGCGGTGCCCGGTCTCGGCAACAACGTGTGCTTCTGCTACGACAACATGGGCTGGACCACCGGCAGCGCGTCGGGCGGCAGCGGTGGCTTCGGCGGCGTCCCGGCCACCGTCGGCGTCAACGCGGGCGACGGCGTGAACTTCGTCCAACTCGGCCGCTTCGACCACAGTGGCTTCGACTACGACGGACCGGGCGGTGCGAGCGACGGCGTCGGTTACTTGAACAACCGCACGCTGTGCTTCTCGGCGTCCGCGTCGGTCAACCAGCCGCCGGTGCCGGACGGCTTCCCGCGCGGTGACTCGGCGCTCTGCGCGCAGGTCGGCCAGACGTTGCGCTACACCGTCTACTTCACCGCGCCCGAACTTGGCCAGACGGTGCACGTGACCGCGGACGACCACGGTACGCCGAACTTGGAGACGTACATCACCGACGGCAACCTCGCGTCGGCACTCGTGGTGTTCACGCCGGACGCGTCGCAGAACGGCCAGACCATTACGGTCGAATTCACCGCCACCGACGATGGCGCACCACCGGCTACCACGACGAAGGAACTCCACATCATCGTCGGCTGCCAGACCCCGGCGCGGCCGTCGACGTGGGGAACGATCAAGGCGATCTACAAGTAATCCGCGGCGCATCCTTGCCGCGCAACGCGCGACGCCCCGCCGGCACGCAACCGGCGGGGCGTCGTCGCGTCGGCGGGGGTGACGCTACGCCGCGGCGCGCTGGAGTTCCGTCATCGCCGGTAACGCGATCGCAA
Source organism: Candidatus Eiseniibacteriota bacterium (assembly GCA_044229145.1). GTDB lineage: Bacteria > Eisenbacteria > RBG-16-71-46 > CAZEPH01 > CAZEPH01 > JBKJUD01. Next base: position 9,178 of record JBGATO010000028.1, read on the forward strand.
ACGTCGAACCGGCGCCGGGCACCGAATCCACACGCAGTGTGCCGCCGGAATACTCTGCGATGCGGCGCGCCACCGGCAGACCGAGGCCGACTCCCTGCGGCTTCGCGGTCAAGATCTCGCCGCCTTGCTCGAAGAGTTGCAGCAGGCGCGGGATGTCCTCCTCCGCGACGCCCGGTCCGGTATCCTGCACGGCGAGTTCCACCCAGACGCAGCCCGCGTCGTCGGTGAAATGCGTGGCGGCGACGCCCACCGTGCTCCCCTCCGGCGAGTAGGCGATCGCGTTGGCGACCAAGTGCGCGAGCGCGACGCGCAGCTTGTCGGCGCATGCCCACACTGGCGGTACGCCGTCGTCGGCGGAGGTGACGAGCACGATCTGTTTGCGCGCCGCGTCGGCGGCGTGCGTGTCGGCAACCAGCCGCGCCAGTGCCACCGCATCCACCGGCGACATGGGCCACGAGGCAGGCCCAGCGTCGACGTCGGAGTAGTCGAGGATCTTCTGAACGATTGCGTGCAAGCGCTCGACGCCGTCGACCGCAATGAGCAGCAGTTCCGCCTCCGGCCCATCGGGTGGATGCATGGCGAGCAACTCGATCGCGCCGCGCAGCATGGTGAGAGGCGTGCGCAACTCGTGCGAGACGTTGGCGATGAACGTCGATTTGACCTGATCCACCGACTGCAACTGGTCGTAGGCGCGTTCGAGTTCTTCGCCCTGGCGGCGCAATTGCGCGGTGCGTTCGTCGACGCGGTGTTCGAGCAATTGGCGTTCGTGGCGCAGTTCGTCGAGTGTCGAGCGCAGCGACGCGGTCATCGCGGCGAACGAGCGCGCGAGTTCTCCGACTTCGTCGCCGGTGGCGATGTGCAGGCGGTGATCGAGGTCGCCGCCGGCAATGCGCTCGGCCCCGCGCCGCAGCGCTTCGATCGGGCGCGTGATCTGACGCGCCAGCAACATCGCCAACAGCATCGCGACGAGAGCGGTGATCGCCACCACGATGAGCGTGTGGCGCCGCATGTCGCGGATGTTGGAGAGCAGGGCAGCGCGCGGCATCGACTCGCCGACGATCCACGGTGGCAACGCGCCCGAGCTGTCGGCGTCCAGGCATGTGCTGGCAACGATCGACGGAAACCCGCGATCGATGAGCCCGGTGCCGCCCTGCTGAATGAGCGCCTGCAGCGCTGCGGGATACGGCAGGTGTGCGGGGATCGTGGTGCCGACCTCGCCGGGATGCGCGTCGTCGGCGTACGCGATGGGCCGGCCGCGCGCGTCCACGAGGAACAGGATGCGCCCGCCGCTCAATGCTGCAGTCGCAAAGCTGCGCAAGAGCCTCGACGGATCCACGATCGCCGCCAGGTAGCCACCGTCGGAGGATGCGGGGGCGAAAGGGGTGAGCAATAGGACCGACTGACTGCCGAACTGTCCGGCCGGCGCCACCGTGACCGCGCGCGCCGCCACGCCGTCGGTTTCGTCGTCGAGCGCGGCGAGCGGGAAGCGGGAGAGGTCGCACCGTGCGCCCAGGACGGGCGTCGCGCCGTCGGCGACCTCGTGCTCGCGCACACGGCCGGCGGAGTCGAGCCGCGCAAGTTCGCGGAACACGCCATCCTCGTCGATGGTGGACGCGAATGCCGCCTGCACGCGCGCGTGTTCGCCGGACGTGCCGGCGGAATCTTCGAGCAAGTCGGCGAGCGTGTGCAGTTCGTGCCGCGCCGCGTCGGTCACCGACGCAATGTCGTCGGCCGCGTCGAGCACATCATTGCTGAACTGCGAGGTGCCCACGGTCGTCATCAAGCGCGACACGTAGCGATCCTCGAGCCACGCCAACGCAACGAGCGCCGGCACCGCGACGAGCAGGATGCCGGCGAGAAAGCGCGAGCGAATGGTCAGGGTCGGGCGCATGAGGCGATCGGCTACGGCGCGGCCGCGACCTCCACGTGATTCACCGTGATGGCGACCGCGGCACGTGGATCGCCCGATGGATCGCTGAAGCGCCCGTCGACGCGCACGCGGCGCCCGGCCCGGCCAGCGTCGCCGGCGTTGCGCAACAGAGCGAGTTCGCCCTGCGGCAGTTCGAGATACGGGGAGCCGTCGCGCATGCTCACCGTGCCCTCGGCCACCACTTCGATGTCGCCGGGCGAGAAGCCGGCGGCACGGATCGCCGCGAGCACGCGCTTGCCGTCGAAGCGCTTGTCGCCGCGGGGGATCAGATTCGCGAGGCCGCGTTCGAGGTTCACGGTCGCACGTTGCACGCACGCCACCTTGCGCAGACGCCGCTCGACGGCACTCGAGCAAATCGTGCACGTCATGCCGCGCACCGCGACGCGGGCCGACACGATCTGCGCGTTGGCGGCACCCGGCACGAAGACGGTGCACGCCGCGGCGCACGCGAGGGCCGCCAGTGCGCGGCGTGCGCTCAATACAGCCAGTAGAGACTGAGCCATAGCGAGTTTCCGCCTCCCAAGCCGCGTGGAGTTACCTTGTCGTAGAGGGGCCAGCAGTACGATGCCGCAATCGAGAGTTGCGGCGTCGGATAGACGCCGACCATTGGGCCGGCGAGCACGCGGTGCGACGAGCCGTTCGCCGCACGCTTGTAGTTGGCTTCGACGCCGAGCGACAGATCCCGCCCGCTCGCCAGCAGCGACGTCCACGGCCGCAGTGCGTACGAGGCGTTCGCCACCCAATTTGCGGGAAAGCCGGACTCGTAGCCCGATCCGGTGTAGCCGAGAGACGCCGTCGACAGCGCGCGCCAGCCGAAGTGCTGCGCGCCGACTGCGAGCCGGTAGTTGGTCGGCCGCCACTCGGGAAAGTCCTCTTTGTCCGGCGACACGAAGTAGCCGCGCGCCGCCACCGCCACTTCGCTGCGCGCGCGCGTGCCGTCGTGCCGCAGGATGCGGTGCTGCACGATCAGCTGCGTCGGGAACATGCCCTTGCGCGTCGACATGACGACGCCATGCTCTCGGCGCGTGAAGATGTCGTAGGGGACGTAGAGACCGACGAGCGTGTTCGGTCCGATGCCGTGATAGAGCCCGGTCGAGTAATAGTCGTCGCGCGAACTCTGCTCGCGCGCGTCGGGCATCTCCTCGGCTCCGGCGTACAACTCGCTCTTGGTGTCCCACCAGTCGAGGCTGCCGATCATCCACGCGCCGCCGTATGCCGCGGGCGCGAGCATGCCGCGTACGTCGCCGTGCGCCTGTGCCTGCCGCGGCGGCAAGACGCTGCATGCCGCGGTGACGATCGTGAAGAGGAAGAGGAAGACACTGCGTCGGCGGTTCGCTCGACGTGCCGCGCATCGCGCGCGGGTGGCCCGATGGTCCATGGGAGTGCTCTCCAATCCTGTATCCCGGGCAGGCCCGGGCCGCATCCTGCGTTGCTAATCTGTGAGAGTTATCGGAGATGCCCCTGCCGTGGCTGAACGTTCTTCTACCAAAGGCGATGCGGCCCGCGCGCTTCCGCCGCGCGGGCCGCATCGATGTCAAGACATTGCGGGATATCGTGTTGGCACCAACGCCCGAGGGATCCCGCGGCTGTTAACTCTCCCCGACGCGCGGGGCAGCCGTCCTAGCGCATCACCGCGACCGTCGCCTGCGACACCTGCGATGGGGTGGACAACCGGATCGCGTACATCCCGGACGGCGCGCGCCGCCCTCCCGCGTCCGTGCCATCCCAGTCGTGGACGCCCGTCGCCACGCTGTTCCACTCGCGCACCAGCCGGCCGCGCAGATCGTAGACGGAGAGCCGTGCCACCACGTCGTGCGGGACTGTCGCGTCGATCCGCACGGCGCCGCGCGCCGGTTGCCAGCGCGCCGTCACGGCGAGACCATCGTGCGGCCGCACCGGCTCCGGCACCGCCACCACAGTCGGGTCCCACACCGCGAGATTCGGCCCGCCTTCGCCGCCGGCGCTCCCGAAGATGCCGCCGGCCGCGATGCCCGGCCCGTACGGACACATGCTCCACACGCCGCCGGCCGGGCTCGGGCTGAAGATGCCGCCGTTGAGCGTGTCCCAGCTCGAGCCGTCCCACGCCGCCACGCTGCCGCACGTCAGGCCGCCGGCGTGCGTGTAGATGCCGCCGACGTAGAGCAGATTGTTCTGCACGGTGAGCGACAGCACGTAGCCGTACACGCCACCTCCCACGCCGCCGCCGACTTCGCTCCACGTCGAGCCGTTCCACGCCGCGAGGTCGCTCGCCGGCACGCCGCCCGCGTGGGCGAACAAGCCACCGGCGATCAAATGCCCGTTGTACGACGCGATCGCGTAGACGATGTGCTCGATGCCGCTGCCTACCGGCGCCCACGACGTGCCGTCCCACTGCGCGATGTGCGCGGCCGGCACGCCGCCCGCGGTGCCGAAGAAGCCGCCGGCGACGAGCTTGTCGTTCCATACGCCGAGGCCCATGACCTGCGCGCTCATGCCGCTCCCGAGCGTGTGCCACGACTCGCCATCCCACGACGCAATGTAGTTTCCGATGTCGGTGAAGTAGCCGCCGACGATCAAGCGCCCGTTGTAGACGGTCATGCATTGCACGATGGATTCGGTGCCGCCTTCGCAGTCGTGCCACGCGGTGCCGTCCCAGCGCGCGAAATCGGCCGCCGGCACGCCGCCGGCGACGCTGAAGCGGCCACCGGCGTACAAGTCGCCGTTGTAGACGCACAGCGCGTCGACCTCGCCGTTGAGGCCAGTGCCGAGCGGTTGCCACTGCGTGCCGTCCCAGCGCACGATGTAATTCCCGTACGGGCCGCCGACGCCGGTGAAGATGCCGCCGGCGATGAGATCGCCGTTGTACGTGGTCACCGCGTAGACCCAGTTCGGCATGCCGCCGCCCGGACTCCACCAGTCCGCCGCCCGCACCGCGCGCGGGGCGAAAAGGGCGAAGACGAGCGCGAGCGCTGCGCCCAAGGCGCGCCGGCGGCTCACCGCGTCACCGTGAAGTTGCGGGTCAACTGCGTCCCGTTCGCCTCGAGTCGTGCGATGTACGCGCCGCGCGCCGCCAGCAGACCGTGCGCGTCGCGTCCGTCCCACCTGATGGCGTGATCGCCCGCGGTCATCGGACCGGCCGCGAGCTCGCGCACGCGGCGTCCCGCCAGATCGTAGAGCGCGAACCGCACGTCGCCGGCACGCGGCAGCGTGAATGCGAAGCGGGTCGCGCCGTGCGCGCGAATCGCGTCGAGCCGCGGCGCATGCGCGGCCGCCGGATCGCCCGCCGCCGACACCGGCGACGCCGTCACGACCACGTTGTCGACGAAGAAGTCGGTGCAGCCGTTGACCTGATACGGCAGCACGAGTTCGACGCGGTCGAACGGCGCGCCCGGCGAGTCGAACGTGATGGTGCCCATCGGGAACGTCGTCGCGCCGTAAGTCGCGTGCGCCGTCGTCTGTCCCACCTGCGCGCTCTGCGCGAACGCGGTGAGCTGCATGTTCGTCGGCACTTCGTTTTGCTGCAGGTCCGCGGTCGCGAAGGTCAGCGACACGTGCTCGCACATGACATTGAAGTCGAAGGCGAGCGTGTTGCGATTCAGATTGTTGTCGTAGAGATAGAGCCCGCTGAAGAGCGGCAGATTCCAGAACGTCGAATTCTGGCTTTGCGTCGAGAACGCCGCGCCTTGCGGTGACGACACGCTGAGCGTGATAGGCCCCACCGTCTGGTCGAACGGAATCGACTGCCCCTGGTAGAGCGACGGCCACGCGGTGTCGAAGTCGAACACCGCGCTGCGCGCATTCGGCACGAACCACGCCGTGAGGTCGTAGTCCTGATCGGGGACGAACGTGTACGAGAGTTGATCGCTCATCGGCGTGCCGTACCACAGCCAGCCGCCGAAGTCGAATCCGGTGGCCGGCGTCGCCGTCACCGTCACGGGCTGTCCGGCCACCACGGTCGCGCCGGCGCTGACCGTGCCGCCGAAGTAGGGATCGGCGGCGGTGGTCACCGTGTACGCGGCGAGGAAGTGGGCGACCAGCGTGCGGTCGTTCTGCACCGTGAACGTGTAGGGGTTCGCGGTCGAGACCTGCGAGCCGTTCTCGGTCCAGTTCTGGAAGAGGAAGCCCGGATTGGCGGTGGCCGTGAGGCTGCACGACGAGCCCTGGCCGTACGGGCCGGCGCCGGTGATCGTGCCGCTGCCGGCCGGCGAGGCCGAGGCCGCGATCGTTTTGACCGGCGCGCCCGAGGTGTAGAGCGAGATCGCTTCGTCGCCGCTGCTGAAATAGAAGCGCGCGGCGCCGGTGCTGAAGTTGAAGTGGCTGCCGTCGCCGCCGGTGGCGGTGCTGACGCCCCAGTACGGCAGGCTCGGCACCGAGGCCTCGATCTTGATCCACCACTTGACGCCGCCGGTGGCGACGAACGCGGTGGGCAGCGCGAACCAGTAGTCGTAGGTCGGCACGCCGCCGAAGGTGCCGACGTACGTCTCGTGCGCGTTGCCGCCGGTGTACGCGTGCAGCAGGTCGATGTCGCTCTCGGGGAACTGCGGATTGCCGCAGTGCGGCTGCGAACCGCCGGCGATCGACTCGTAGAACGAGATGAGGAAGTTCGAGGCCATGCCGTAGCCGGTGCCGTACTGATAGCCGCCGCGCCAGTGCACCTCGGTGATGGTCGTGGTGCTGGCGAGCGTGAAGCTCTCGTAGGCGTACATGTCGGAGTCGCTGCCTTCGGGATCGGTCCACGAGGACAACACGACTGCGCCGGTGGAGGCCGGCGGCTGATTCCACACCTGCGTGACGGCGAAGGCGGGAGAGGCAAGTGGAAGGACGGCGCAGGCGGCGAGCACCCAGCGGCGGAGAGGAAGCATGGCGAAACCCTCGGGCAAGTCGGAGACGACGGCCCCCTCGGGCTCGGCGACGGCGCGTTCGGGCACGCCATGGCGCGGGCGGGACGAGAGGAGAGGCGCATGGCGGCTGCCGATGCGCCCACGGGGAAAGGGTAGCGGCTGGAGGCGGATTTGATGCATCCATGGGACAAGAGGAGTAGGCCGCGGCCGAGCCGGCGGCGGCGCTGTGGGGCCATCTCTGCGGAGATTCGACGGTCGCGGCCCGCCAGGGGCTCGGCTATTCTGGCGCCTTCACCTGCCGTCCGACCGGAGATTCGCCACTGCCATGAAGGTCACGCCCACCCGCATCGCCGGATTGCACGTCGTCGAGCTCGACATCTTCGAGGACGCGCGCGGCTCGTTTCGCGAGGCGTTCCAAGAAGAGAAACTGGCCGCGCTCGGCTTGCCGCCGCTCGGCGCGGTGCAGTGGAATGTCGCCGAGAACACGCGCCGTGGCGTGCTGCGCGGCATCCACGCCGAGCCGTGGGATAAGTACATCCACGTCATCGCCGGCGAGATCTTCGCCGCCATCGTGGACCTGCGGCGCGGCTCGCCGACCTTCGCCGCGGTGGAAACCTTCACGCTCGATCGAGTCCGCGCGCTGCACGTCGCGCGCGGACTCGGCAACGCCTATCAAGTGGTGAGCGACGGCGCGCTCTACGGCTATCTCGTCAACGCGCATTGGAAAGCCGGGGAGCCGTACCTCGGCATCGCCTACAACGACCCCGATCTGGCGATCGCGTGGCCGCTGCCGGTCAACGCCGCCGACCTCTCGCCGAAGGACCAGACGTTGCCGACGTTGCGCGAGGCGTTCCCCGCCCCGCGCTGATCCGCCCTACAACGCAAACACCTTCACCAGGATGTCGCCGATCCCGACGAGCGCCGCGCCGGCGATGAGCCCGGCGCAGATCGGCTCCTGCGTGTCCACCCACAGCTTCCAGCCGCGCGTGCCCTCGCGCTTGGCGTAGACGTTGTGCATCACCTCGAAGAACAGCGCGCCGAAGAACATCGCCATCGTCGATTCCGGCGTCACCACGACGCCGAGGCCGATCGCCAGCGGCGAGATCGGAAACGTCCCCTTCGACACGATGCGCCACGTCTCGAACCCGACGCCGACGATCGCGGCGATGATCATCGCCACCACCGCGGAGTGCGCGATCGGCGAGTGGCCGTGCGAGAACACCGCCGCGACGAGATCCGACACGCCCTTCCACTGCATCGCCGACGGGAACGCGAACTGGTCGGTGACCATGGTGTCCATGATCGACATGCCGGGCTTGTACTGCGAGAGGAACAGCGCGAAGAACAGCGGGATCGAGCACAGCGCGCCGGCGACGATGCCGATGCAGTGGCCGATCGCCTGCTGCCGCGGCTTGGCGCCGAGCATGTAGCCCGGCTTGATGTCCATGAGCAGGTTCGACGCGTTCGACGCGACTTCGACGCACATCGTCGCGGTCATCAAGTTGGTCGGCGGGTGACTCGGATTGAGCGTGCCGAAGAGGAACTGCGGAATCTTCGACAGCGAGCCGGTCGGCGTAATGCCGGTGAGCGCGGTGGAATTGGCGCTGATCAGCGTCAGCACGAGGATGAGCGGAATCGCCAGCGCGCCGAGGTCGATGCGCACGCCGAACCACGTGTGGATCATCCACACGCCCACCGCGCCGAGCAGCGGAATGCCGATGAACGACAGCTTCACCGGGAACTCGATGTGCCGCACGCAATCCTCGTCACCGCCACCACCGCGCTTCTTGAACAGTCCGGTGAACGACGATGCCAACACCTTCGGCTTGGCGAACAGCAACGTCAGCGCTGCCGCCACCATGATCGCGATGCCCCACCACAACGCCCACGTGTTGACGACGTGGATGCGGCTGAACGTGCCGTCGGCTTTCGGCTGAATCTCGCCGATCGAAATCATCCACGGCACCAGCACGCAGAAGTTGAGCAGCATGCCGAGCATCATGCTCGACGCGGCGCGAATCCCCATGAGTCCGCCGGCGCCGAACAGCGCGAGGTCGAGCGTCGGGGACAGCCCCAGTTGGCGAATGTCGACGCCCGCCAGCCGCGGCACCTGCGCCGCGCCCTTCTCGACGAGGTCGTAATACCACTTGTCCAGGTGCTCCGGAATCGCCCACGCCTTCGCGCGGCCGAGCCACTTCTCCTGGATCAATTTCATGTAGTTCTCGCCGGAGAGGAACTTGATCAGTCCGGCGCCCACCGCCGCCACCGCCAACGCCCGCGCCTTGAACATGCCGACAGACGCATGCGACGAATACAACGTGTCGAGCACCACGCCACACGCGCGGCCTTCCGGGAACGGCTGCTGTTCGTCGTTGATGAAGCGCCGCTTGAGCGGGAAGGCGACGAGAACGCCGAGCAGCGACAAGACGACGTTGAACGCGAGCAGCTGCCACCACGGCGGAATCGAGTTCTGGATGATCATGTACGCCGCGAGTCCCGAGATCAGCGGCCCGGTCATGTACCCCGCCGCCGTCGCGATCGACTGCATCGCGTTGTTCTCGAGGATCGTCATGTCGGTGACGCCGACGCGCGTGAGGATCTTGAACATCGAGAACGCGAGGATCACCGACGTGATGCCGACGCCGAGCGTCCATCCCGTCTTCGCGCCGACATACAAGTTGGTGGCGGAGAGCAGCCCGCCGAGGAAGAACCCGGTGATCGCCGCGCGCACCGTGAGCTGCGGCATGTTCCCGCGGTAGATGTTCTCCAGCCACCAGCGGTCTTTCTGCGCGCGCGACCAGTCGCGCACCTGATCCGGCGTGAGGTGTTGCAAGGCCATGGCGATGATCTCGACGACCAAGAGGGATGGAAGCGGCGCCGCCGCGCGGTGGGCGGCGGAAGAGAGCCTGGGGCGTAAGGGCCGCGCGGTCAACCGGTTCGGAGGGCGGGAGGGCCATAGGCGCCAAAATTTTCGCGTTGCATGATCCCGACCGCACCACTTTCGGGTTTCCCCTTCCGTAGCGCGCGAGATCGCCTGCCAGGTGACGACGGACGCGCCCGCCCCTGGCTCCCCGCCACCACAAGGAGACCCGACATGCACCGCATTCGCCGTGGCGCCGCGCTCGCGCTCGCCGCCGTCCTTGCCTCCGCTGCACTCACGCCGGGCGTTCGCGCCCAAGGGTGTCCAGTCGACTGGACCTTCACCTACCAGGGACAGTTGAAGAACGCCGGTGTGCCGCAGAACGGCACTGCCAATCTCACCTTCGCGATGTTCGACACCGCTGTCGGCGGCACGCAAGTCGGCGCGACCATCGTTCAGAACAATGTCCCGCTGACCGATGGCACATTCACCGTCAATCTCGACTTCACGCAGGGTGGCGTGGTGCCGGGGATCTTCGACGGCTGCAAGCGCTACCTCGAGATCACGGTGAACGGCACGCCGCTGTCGCCGCGGCAGTACATCACGACGGCAACGCCTCATGCCGCTGTGGCCGATCTCCTGCATATGCCCTACGCCGAGACGACGGTAGTCGATGGCACGCCGGCGTTCTTGCTCACCAACCTCGGCACCGGGGCCGGGATGCAGATCACCTCGACGTCGGCAGACTCAGGTGCGGTTGCCATCTACGCCGAGGTGACCGATGCGACCCACAATTTGAACAACGCCGCCATCGAAGGCGTGTCGCACAGCACCGAGGGCGCCGGCGTCCTCGGCACCAACTTCGCGCAGAGCGGCTACGGTGTGTTCGGCAGCGTCACCGGCGCCGGCGGCTATGGCGTTGCCGGTCTGTACGGCAACCTGACCGGGACCGGTTCGGCCATCGAAGGCACGTGTTTGTCGCCGAACGGCTGGGCGGGCTACTTCGCCGGCCGCGGTACGTTCGAGAAGGAAGTCGGCATCGGCATCCAGAACGCCGCCGCGCAACTCGACGTGCAGGGCAGCAAGAGCGGCATGGCGTTTCGCGTGAACGACGATCTCTACGCCACCAGCGGTGGCTTCGTCGGCGTCGGCCGCAGCACTCCGATCACGAGCGCCGAAGTGTTCGGCGTCTCGTCTTCGACGAACATTCAGAACAGCTACGGCGGTATGTATGTCGAGACGGCAGGACTCACGTCGCGACCGTTCTACGGCTACGCCACCGGCGGCACCACCAAGGCGTGGACCTACTTCGACGGCACGACCGCGACCTGGCGGCTCAATCTCTCGAACACCGACCAGCTCACGCTCGACCCGCTGCACGGCCTCGGCGTCGGCCGCGCCGCCGCCAGCAACAAGCTCGAGGTCGAAGGGAACGCCTCGAAGACGACCGCCGGCTCATGGCTCGCCAACTCGGACCGCCGCATCAAGAGCGACATCCGCACGGTCAGCAACGCTCTCGAGACGCTCGACCGCGTGCGCCTCGTCGACTTCGTCTACACGCCGGAGTACCGCGCCGCGCACCCGGGCCTCGACGGCCGCCGCTACCACAACGTGATCGCCCAGGAGTTCCGCGAGGTGTTCCCGGACTACGTGAAGTCGAGCGGCGAAAAGCTGCCGAACGGCGACGAGATCCTCCAGGTCGACACCTACCCGCTCACCATCTACAGCGCCGCGGCCGTGCAAGAACTCCACGCGCAGTTGAAGGCGAAGGACGCGGAGATTGCCGCGCTGCGCGCTCAGGTGGCACAGGCGACGGGCGGCATGGCGTCGCTCACCGCGCGGCTCGCCGCGATGGAGACCGCGGTGGCGGCGATGGCGCAACAGCAGGCACCGAGCGTGCGCGCCGCGTCGGCGACGCTCGTCACCGCCGCGCAGGGAGAGTAGCCATGCGGCGAATCCTCTGCGGTCTGGTCCTCGCCTGCGCCGCGACCACGGCGGCAGCGCAGACTGGAGGACCGTTCGATCTGACCTGGAACACCATCGACGGTGGCGGCGGGCTGCTCGCGGGCGGGCTCTACACCCTCACTGGGACCGTCGGCCAGCACGACGCGGGCACGATGATCGGCGGTGCCTACACCCTCGCGGGCGGATTCTGGAAGGGCGGCGCGCCGCTCGGCACCACGGCCATCGGCGATGACATCGCGGCGAACGCCCTGCCGCGCGAATTCGCCGTTCACCCGGCGGGGCCGAATCCGTTCCGCAGCGCGACGGTGTTGCACTTCGACCTGCCGTCGCCGCGCGCGGTGGACGTGACGATTTACGACGTGCGCGGCGGGCGGGTGCGGCAGCTCGTGCACGCCGAGCGCCCCGCCGGCCGCCACGCCCAACGGTGGGACGGGACCGACGACGCGGGACGCCGCGCCGCGCCGGGTGTCTACCTCGCCCGCGTCACGGCGGGGGAGCAGCGCGCCGAGACGCGCATGCTGCGCATTCGCTAAACCGGCGAGCGGGGAGGGGCACCATGCTCCTCCCCGTGCCGCGTGCGTTGACATTTGCCGCGGATTCCTGTTTGACTCATCAGTAACGGTCGCCCAGCCCTCCCCCTGACGGCGATCGCCGCGACGTTGACGGTGCAGCCGACGGAATCGATCATCCAGCCGGCGACGCAGTATGGCCCGTTGATCCTCGGCTACGACGGTACGACTCTGTCGATCGTCAAGGGATCTTCCGGCTGGCAGTAGCGAATGCGCGCGGCACGGCGCCGATCGGACCGACATGCCGGCCGCGCGGCAGCGTCGCGCGTCGACCCGTGGAAGGCCACCGGGTTTGGTATCCTCGATGAGCAGCCACGCCAGTCTCCCCGCAGCGTCGCGTGCCGCTCCACACCTGAAGGAGACCCCTCTTATGCAATTCCGATCTGCGTTTGCGCGCGGAATCCCTGCCCGCGCGCTGGCGGTTGCAAGCCTGCTTGCCTTGTCGTTGCAGCTCGCGGCATGCACGCAGTCCTACCAAATCCTGACCTGGATCTACAACGGCACTGCTGTTTCCCTCGACCTCGCGATCGTGACGGATGGCGGCAGTAGCACCATCACGATGACTCCTGGGCAGAACGCCCAGTTCGATTTCGCATCGGGCGCGAGCGGCGTCGCGCGCATCGAAGCACGTCTCGCCGGCACGTCCACGCTCTTGGTGGAATCCACGCTCACGGCGGATGGCAGCATCATTCGACCGGGAGGTGACAGGTACGGGAGCCTGAGCCTCGTCTACCAGGGGTCCGATCTTACGATCCTGCCCGTGGAAGGCTGGAACTAGGCCTGCGGCGAGTCGTGTCAGTCTCGCACCAACGATAACGCCCCCGAGGTCTCGCGGCCTCGGGGGCGTGTCGTCTGTAGCGGCTTACCGCGCGATGATCAGCGATCCCGCCGCTTCCTCACGGCCGACCGTGAGCCGGTAGATGTAGAACCCGCTCGCCGCGCGCTGCTGGCTCCCGTTGACGAATCCGTCCCACCGGAAGGTGTGCAACCCGGCGCCGAGGACGCGATCCACCGGCGTGGCCACCAGCCGGCCGGAGAGGTCGAACACGCGCAAGACCGTGCGCCCCTGTGCCGGCATCGACGCATAGAACCGTGCCGACCGCAGGTTCGGATCCCACATGCCCTTGATCGTCATGTGCGAGGGCAGCGGCGGTTCCTCGGTGCTGGTGATCGCCCGCGTGCCCTTGATGGTGCGCGCGCAGGTCATGCCCTGACCGTTCGACGGCGTGATGGTCACGATCACTTGGGTCGACTCGCCCTCGGCGACGCCGGTCGGGATGCACAGGTACAGATCGCGCATCTGGCTCACGCACAGCGAACCCAGGGGTGCGAGCGTCGGGGACGCCAGCGAAATGCCGGTCGGATACGGCGTGCGGTTGCCCAGCGAGTCGATCGCGCACAACCAGCCCTTGGTGTCGCTCACCGTCACGGTGTACGAGCGCGCCGAGCCACAGTTGTTGTACCAGCAGACGCCGAGCGCCACGGCTTCGCCGGGACCGCCGGTGTAGTTCGGCGGACACGCGATGTGCGGTTTGCAGGTGAAGTCGGTGCCGGTCACCACCGTCGAGTACTCGGCCTGTCGCTGCACCGTGCAGCCATTCTTGGTCAGCAGGAACGACGCCGTGAACTTGTGCGGGCCCGCTGCCGCGGCGGCCGCCGGCACATCGACTTCCCACACGTGATTGCCGGCGATCTTGTCGCCGTGCGTGCCGTCGTCGTACAGCGTGTACGTCTCGAGCGCACCCGCGCCCGGCCGGTCGAGCGTGACGGTGGCGGTCACCGCGTCCCAGCCGCCCGCCGGCACGTAGGTGCGTCCCATCCGGAAGCTGGCCTTGAGCGTCTGCCCGACCATGTAGCGCGGATACTGCGGGCTCGGGTCGATGCGGCCGTCGCCGCGCGTCAGGACGCTGTAGAAGAATTGCTGCGCGCCGCGCGTGCTGCCGTTGCCGACGATGGCGTTGCCGGCGGTGCCGGCGCTCGCCTGCACGATCCAATACTCGCGGGTCTGCGTGATGGTCAGGGTGCGGGAGAAGAATGTCGGATAGCCGCGATTCGTCAGCGTGAGCGTGCCCACCAACAGCCGGCCATCGCCGGTGAGCGTCGTGTAGTTGCTGGCGCCGCCGGTCGCGATGGCCACGCCGGCGCACGCGAGGATCGGATTCGCGGTGGTGGCCGGCAGGTAGAAGTCGGTGAGGATCGCTTTCTGCTGGCCGCCGCAGATCTTGTTCTGCAACGCGGCGTCGTACACTTGTGCCGCCGGGTTGAGCTGGCGGGCGAACACGATCAGGTCCCAGTTCTGCGCCAGCTTGGTGTTGAAGTCGGCGGCCGATGTCGCCGTCGTGTAGCCGGCGATCGCCCCGGCGGCGACCTCCGCGTCGAGCGCGTCCTTGTACGAGGACCACCCGGCGAGATTGCCGTCTTCGTAATAGAGCACGCTCGACATGCCGCGCGGGAACAGGCGGTGGATCTCGGTGCGCACGAGGTTCTTGCCCGCAGTGCGGTCGACGTAGGCGTCGGTGGTGAATTCGTTGGTGTAGACGCGCTGCGGCCGCAGGATTTGCGCCGTCCACGTCCCCGCGCCTTCGCCGCGGTACGGCAGCGCGATGTGCTCGAAGTCCCAGTTGCGGCCGTTGCCGGCCTCGACGCCGGCGTCCGGCACGCGGACGAGATTGTTGCCGGGCGTGGTCACCAGCAGCGACAAGTCGATGCTGGCGAAGGCGCCGCTGAAATCGTAGCCGTCCACCACCGAGAGCTTGCTGTCGGAGCCGCACACCGTCATCGGAATCGGCGCCGACGAGGCGAGGTTCGCCGGGATGACGTCGAGCGGATCCTCGGAGATCGCCGAGTCGTAGATCTGGCCGAAGCAGTCGACGAAGAACTTCTGCAGCGTAATGCCGCTGACGCTCAAGTCCGGGTCGGCGATGAACACGCCGCCGTGGTCCTCGCACAGCGTGCGCAGCGCGTCCTCGTTGTCGGCCCAGTCGGTGCCGTAGCCGATGGCGCAGACGATCACTTCCGGCCCGATCGCGTCTTCGACATCGGCGATCATCGGCGCGATGTTCTCGAGGCCGTCGGTCAGCAGCAGGATCGCCTTGTGCGGGTTGGTGCCCACGTGCACCAGCGAGTCGGCGACCTCCAGCGCGCGGCCGATGCCGGTGCCGCCGCACGCCGTGAGGTTGTTGAGCGCGGTGTCGAACGCCGAGTCGTTCTGATTCGACGGATCGCCGACGATGCCGGCGGCCGGTGACAGGCCCATCGCGGTGACGGCCGCGTTCGAGAACGCCACCAATCCGAGGCGGTGTTCGTCGGTGCTGCCCGGCCGGTCGTCCTGCAGGAGGTCGGCGAACATCTTGGCGGCATTGCGGGCGTCACTGAGCTTGCACGGCGTCGCCGTGATGTCGCTGGGCGCGCAGTCCCCGTTGCTGCCGGCGGGGCAGTTGTCGTTCATGCTGCCCGACTGGTCGATGACGATGGCGACATCGGCCGCCTGCAGACGCTGCCAGTCGCGCGCGACATCGTCGATGTGCTGGTGGCTGGCCCAGAACGCCGGATCGCGCAGTGCGAAGCGGAAGCTGAAGAAGTCGCCGCAGTTGGTGATGGACGTATTGCGCGCGTTGGCGATCCCGATGTGCCCTTGATTGTGGTAGTTGCTGCACATCATCTCGGAGCCGATCGCGCCGATGTTGGAGAACAGCGCGAGGTTGGCGTCGCCTTGCATGCACGAGGGCAGCGGATCGCACGTCGTGCACAGGACGCCGGCGCTGCGGGTGATCGCGTTGGCCGGGCCGGTGGAACACTTGGTGAAGTTCGACGTGGTGTTCTCGTCGTCGCCCGGAATGACGCCCGTGGGTTCGGCGTCGAAGGGCTGGATGCGCGGCCCGGCGAGCGACTTGCGCCACAGTTCGTAGTCGAGCAACAGCTGGCGGTGGAAGGCGACGAAGTCGTTGCCCCACGCGTCCTCGGTCGCGTTCGACCCGTTGCACGCGAAGGCGGAGCTCGGCACGTTCGGCAGTTCGGCGCAGAAGAACGGATTCGCCTTGGTGCAGTGCCAGTTGCAGTGGAGGTCCATGATGTTCTGGGTCGCCGGCGCGCCGATGCCGCAGTTGAGCGGCGGCGCGTTGCACGTCCCGACCCACGGCAGCGGATTGTTGCCGGCGGTGCTGACGTAATTCCACGGCGAGTAGGCGAATCCGCCGTCGGCGTGCGCGACGGGCACCGGGGAGGTCGCCGCGAACAGGAGGATCAGATACGTCCAGACGCACGCGCGAAACGTACGCGTCCGGCGAAAGGCGGCGAGGGTGGCAAAGGCGCGCAAAGGCGTTGCACGGCGTGAGCGCGCCCGGTGGCCAGTCTTTGGCATGGCGACCTCCGGGAAGGGGGGAGCACTCGGGGTGGGGAGTGAGACCGCGCCGCTGGAGGCAGGAGCCGGATGTCATGGTCACGGCGGACGCAGATCACCAAAGTATCCCAAAGGCGTATGGTGTCAAGCGACCGGGTCGCCGGTGGGCGACGGGAAACGCGCTCCGCCCGAGCAGTCCGGTGTCGCGGCATCTGATAACCCGCCAGTCATTTACGTCACAAGCCGGCTTGGAACGGGTGGGAGTTGTTAAACTTCGCGCGATTCCATGGGAGTGCTTTCATTCCGCCCGGCGACCTGACATAATGATCAGTGCACGATTCTGCCGCGATGGTGCACCCACCCGTCCTCGCGAGCTGAGGCCTGTCCGTTCGCCCTCGCCAACAATCTGGCGAACCAGGCCACGCAGTGAACTCCCGATGTGTCCCGCCGAGGGATCGCATCTCGCTTCGTCAACACACATCTACGAGGGACTACACACATGAAGGCGCTTGCAACCGGGCTTCTCGTGGCTTCGGCTCTCGTCGCTGCGTCGGTGTCCTACGGCGCGGCTGGCGTGAAGATCAGCCAGGCATACGGCGGTGGCGGTGGCTCCACCGGCACCTATCTGCGTGACTACGTCGAGCTGTTCAACAGCTCGGGCAGCCCCGTGAACATCGGTGGCTGGACGATTCAGTACGGCTCGGCGACGGGCAACTGGGGCAGCTCGACCGGTAACATCTTCACGTTCCCGGTGGGCACCACCATCCAGCCGTGCCACTACCTGCTCGTCGAGTGCGGCGCGGCCGGTACGGCCGGCGGTTCGCTCCCGGTGCCGGCGGACTTCTCGACCCCGACGACGGGCTTCAGCATGAGCGCGACGAGCGGCAAGGTCGCTCTGTTCAGCGCCGTGAACTCGAACGTCCCGTGCGGCTCGGAACTCGCCGGCACGCTGATGGACAAGGTTGCGTACGGCACGGCGAACTGCGCCGAGGGCACCGCGGTCGCGGCTCTGACCTCGACCTCGGGCGCCGTCCGTAACGGCGGTGGCACTGTCGACACCGATGTCAACTCGGCCGACTTCACCGTCGTCGTCGCTCCGGTGCCGCGTAACTCCGCGTCGCCGGCGAACCCGGGCTGCAGCACCACGCCGGTTCTCCCGGCCACCTGGGGTGCCCTGAAGTCGCTGTACCGCTAAACGTCTCGGCCGCCTGACGGCCAGACCGACGCCCCGCCGGATCACGTCCGGCGGGGCGTTTCGTTACACGGCAGGTCCATGCGCGCCACGGACCCCCCGAGGCGCGGGCGCTTCGGCTACTCTCCGCGCATGGCCCTGGGAGAAGGACAATCCGTCGGAGTATTCACGATCACGGGGAGGATCGGGGCCGGCGGTATGGGACAGGTGTGGCGCGCGCACGACACGCGCCTCGATCGCGACGTGGCCATCAAGACACTGCCCGACGCGGTTTCCCGCGATCCGGAACAACTTGCGAGTTTCGAGCGCGAGGCAAAGATCCTCGCCGCGCTCAACCATCCGCACATCGCCACGGTTCATGGCCTCGGGCAGACCGACGACGGCGAACACTACCTCGTGCTCGAATTGGTCGATGGCGTGCCGCTGTCCACCAAGCTCGCCGCCGGCGCGTTGCCGGCCGACGAGTGCGCGGCCATCGCCGGGCAGGTCGCGGAGGCATTGGAGGCCGCCCACCAGCGCGGCGTGATCCACCGCGACCTCAAGCCCGCGAACATCATGGTGTCGCCGAGCGGTTGGGTGAAGGTGCTGGACTTCGGCCTCGCACGTCGCGCCGAGACCGCGGCGCCCGCGGTGGCCGGCGGCACGTTGGAGATGATGCCGACGATGGCCGCGGCGACCATGGCCGCGGTCACCATGGCGACGGGTGCCGGCGGCGGCATCAGCGGCGGCACCAGCGAGGTGAGCGGCACGCCGGGCTACATGAGTCCGGAGCAGGTCTTGGGCTCGGAACAGGACGCCCGCACCGATGTCTTCGCCCTCGGCTGTGGCCCGAATCTGCTGGCGATCGCCTCGAAGATCATCGCGCAGGACCCCGACTGGGCGCTGCTGCCTGCCGACACGCCGCCGTGGATGCGCGCGCTGCTCACCTCGATGCTCGCCAAGGCCGCCGCGGCGCGTCCCGCCAGCATGCGCGAGATTCGCGAAGCCTGTTCGGTGAGCGGGTCGTCGCGCAGCGGCACCATGACGCGCATTGCCCGCGATGCCGCGCTGGCGGCGATTCCGCGCAACCTGCCCCGTGAAGCCAGCAGCTTCGTCGGGCGCGCGCAGGAAGTCGCGCAGTGCGTCGCGCAGCTCGCGCAGACGCGGGTCGTCACGCTTACCGGTGTAGGCGGCTGCGGCAAGACGCGGCTCGCGCTGCGCGTCGCCGCGCACGTGCTCGAAGATGCCAGCGCGCCCGACGGCGTGTGGTTCGTGGATCTCGGCGCGCTCTCGGACGACGAGCGCGTTGCCGACGTGACCGCGGTGGCGCTCGGCGTCACCGTCGAACACGGACAGCGCGCGATCGATCGCCTCGTCGAGTTCTTGCGCGACCGCCGCGCCTTGATCGCGCTCGACAACTGCGAGCACCTGCTCGCCGCGTGCGCGGAGCTGGTCGATGTGCTGCTCGACGGCTGCGAAGGCGTGCGCGTGCTGGCCACCAGCCGTGAACCGCTCGGCGTGCGGGGCGAGGTCGTCCACGCGGTGCCGTCGCTCAGCCTGCCGCCGCGCAGTGCGAGCGTCGACCGAGCGACGGCGGAGGCGTGCGAGGCGGTGCAACTCTTCGTGGCGCGCGCCAGGCAGGTGGTGCCGGACTTCGCGCTGAGTGATGCGACGGCGCCGCTGGTGGTCGAGATCTGCCGGCGGCTCGATGGCATCCCGCTCGCGCTCGAACTCGCCGCCGCGCGCGTGAAAGTGCTCACGCTCGATCAGATCCGCGCCAAACTCGAAGACCGCTTCCGGCTGCTCACCGGCGGCTCGCGCACCGCATTGCCGCGCCACCAGACGCTGCGCGCGACGTTGCAGTGGAGTTACGACCACCTCGCCGAACCGGAGCGCGAGTTGTTGCACGCGCTCGCCGCGTGCGCCGGCGGCTGGACGTTGGAGGCCGCCACCGCGCTGAGCGGCGACGACGCCGACGAGTTCGACGTGCTCGACATCCTCACGCGCTTGGTCGACAAGTCGCTGGTGGTCGTCGATCACAGCGACAACGAGCGCGTGCGCTACCGCTTCCTCGAGAGCGTGCGGCAGTACGCGGTCGAGTGCGCGTCAGCCGCCGGCCATCTCGTGCCGGCGCGGGTGCGTCACCTCGGCTTCTTCCTCGCGATGGCCGAGGCCGCGTACTGGAAGTTGTGGAGTGCCGAACAATCGACGTGGGTGCGCATCCTCGAAACCGAACACGAGAACATGCTCGAGGCGCTCGGCACCTGCGAGACGGCGGAGGAGGGCGGACAGAAGGCGCTGCGGCTGGCCGCGGCGTTGCGCGTGTGGTGGGACATCCGCGGCTACGCGACCATCGGCCGCCGCGAACTGCGCGTGGCGCTCGATCGTCCCACCGCGCAGGAGCGCACGGTGGCGCGCGCCAAAGCGCTGTACGGCATCGGCTGGCTGAGTATTCGTCAGGCGGACTTCGCCGCGGCACGCGCCGCCTTCACCGAGTCGCTCGACGTCTTCACGGCGCACGACGACAAGCGCGGACTCTCGGCGGCGCTCAGCGGTTTGGCCTCGGTGGCACGCTGCGGCAGCGGCACGCAGGACGAACTCGAGGAAGCGCGCGACTACTACGGCCGGGCGCTCGCGTTGTCGCGCGAGATCGGCGATCAGCCGAGCACCGCCGCCAGCCTCAACAACCTTGGCGATGTCGCCCTGCAACTCGGCGATCTCGCGCGCGCCCGCGCGCTGTTCGAGGAATCCGCCGCTCTCTACGAAACCATCGGTGAACGCGAATACCGCGCGGCCGCGCTGCACAATTTGGGCTGGGTGTGCGTGCAACTGGACGATGCCGCCGCCGCCCGGCGCGCGCTCGCCGCGAGCGTCGACCTGTTACGTGCCGGCGGCGGACGCGCCTCGGCGGCGTGGACCATCGAGTACGCGGCGTATCTCGCGCGCCGCGTCGGCGACGCCACGCAGGCGGCGCGCTTCCTCGGCGCCGCCGCCACGGTGCGCCGCGAGACCGGCGGCGCGTTCACGCCGGCCGAATCGGCGCTCCACGACGATGAAGTCGGGCACTTGCGTGCACCGCTCGGGGATGCGCCCTACGAGACGGCCGCCGCGGCGGGCGCCGTGCTTCCGTACGAGGCAGCGCTCGCCGAACTCGCCGGGTGGCTCGCGGCCGGCTAGCGCTGTCGGCCCGAATCCGCTGCGGGGCGCCGCTCGGCTGTGGTAGACTCCCAGGCGTCACCATGATCGCTGGGTGTCCCCGCCGCCGACCCTCCACGGTCCAGGGCCGCGTCGACACGCGCCGCCTCCCCATGTCGCGGCCGCCGGCATCTCCGCACAGCTCGACCCTCAGCCTCCGCGCATCGAAAGGAAAACGCATGAAGTCTGGATTCCGCCTGGCTCTCGCCACGCTCGTGGCTGCCGTGCTCGTTCCGGCCGCCGCTTTCGCCCTCATGCCAGGCTCCGGCAAGATCGAAAGCATCGTGCCGAACGCCGCGCCCGTTCTCAACAGCCACGCCGGTTGTTTCGCCGGCCCGATCACCGTCGGCTCGATCGACAACTGGTACCTCGAGCAGGGTCACACCTACTCGATCACGCTGAGCGACGTGTTCGACTGCGCCAACAACGGCACTGACGCGACGATCATCGTCGAGATCCGCAGTGCGTCGTCCGGCTCGGTGTTCATGCTCGCGAACTGGGTCGCCCCGGGTAAGTACGCCTTCCAGTTCACGATGCCGTCGAACGCCTGCGGGCCGTTCCAGGTGATCTACTGTGTCGGCTGCGTGCTGTCCACGGACGGCATGACGGCGAACGGTTCCGGCCGCGAGGCGGACCTGTTCCCGGCGCAGTTCTTCAACAACTGCTCGTTCTACAGCCCGGTCTACTGCTCGACGCCGGCGCCGAAGTCGACGTGGGGCACGGTGAAGTCGCTCTACCGCTAAACCGCGGCTCTCGTTGTCTGACGCCCCGCCGGGTTCGCGCCCGGCGGGGCGTCGTCGTTTGTGGAGTGCACCCGGCGGGCGCGCATGCCGATATCGGGAAGATGGACCGATGGGTGGGATTCATGGGCGGCTTCGCCGGCGGGGCGATCGGCTGGAAGCTCGGCTGGCACTTCGGCTACTTCGCCGCCTTCTGTGTGAGCACGGTGCTGACCGGCGTCGGTGTCTTCGCCGCGAAGTGGTTCGTGCGGCGCGCGCTGTCGTGAGGGTCAGCGCGGCTTCTTGAACGTCGCCTCGATGTAGGCACGGATGGCCGCGCGCGTGGCATCGCTCTTCCAGCGGGCGCGCACTTCGGCGTCGTAGCCGCGTCCCGGCGACTCGACACGTTCGCGGATCGGCGCGCGCATTTGCATCTTGGTGAGGTCGATGGCGTCGCGCCGCCACGCACTCCACGTCGTCGCGACCTCGCGGGCGCGCGCGGCCAAGGCATCCGGCGCCACCACTTCGTGGACGATTCCGCGCTCTCGCGATTCCTCGACGGTGAACGAGCGAGCCGAGAGCACCACCTCGGCGAACGCCTGCGGCGGCAATGCGGCACGCGCGATCTCCACCACCAGCGCGGGAATCGGCACACCGACCGCGAGTTCCGCGAGGCCGATCCGCGCCGTGCCCGCCGCGGCGAGCGCGCGATCCGCCGCCAGCGCCATCACGCAGCCGCCGGCGATCGCGTGTCCGTTCACCGCCACCACCACCGGCTGCGGGAAGAAGCACAGCGCCTCGTACATCTCCTGCATCGCGTCGAGGAACGCCTCGGTGTACGACAGCGGCTCGTCGAGCAGGCGCACGAGATCGACGCCGGCGCTGAAGATCGAGCCCTCGGCGGTGACGACCAGCGCGCGCACATCGTCACGATCGAGCGCCGTGAACTCGCGTGCCAGGGCGGTGCAGAACTCGAGATCGAGGGCGTTGGCCTTACCGTGCTTGAGCGTGACCGTTGCGACGCCGTCTCGTGTGTCGATGTCGAACATCGTGCCTCCTCGCCTCGCGCAGTTGCTCTGAAGTCATCTCGACGGTCGCGTTCCGCAGTCTGCGTCCTCGGAGGCCGGACCATACCCCGCCGCGAAAGGCTCTCGCATCCGCGAAGTGATGCGTCGTCACTTGACCGTTGGGCCACGCGCTGCTTGAGTAGGTGCCGCTGTCGAGCGGCCCGTTCGCGCGCCCGATTACCCTCTCCCGGAGACGACCACTTATGCCGACCCTTGTCTCGCGCACACTCCGTGGCGTGTGTGCCGCCGCCCTCGCCGCCTTCCTTCCCGGAACGTTGAGCGGCTGCTTCTCCGATTCCCACATAGCCG
The DNA here is from genome assembly GCA_044229145.1 of Candidatus Eiseniibacteriota bacterium. Lineage (GTDB taxonomy): Bacteria > Eisenbacteria > RBG-16-71-46 > CAZEPH01 > CAZEPH01 > JBKJUD01. Next base: position 32,122 of record JBGATO010000028.1, read on the forward strand.
GCGACATCGCCGTCATCATCGTCAACGGGACCGGCCAGACCGTGCACCTCATGGTGGACGGTCCGAGCTTCTCGCCGGTCTCGGTCGACGTGGCGGCCGGCGGAAGTTACGTGGAAGAACTTCCGGGCGTGGTCGGTGACATCATCACGGTCGACGCGACGGCGGGCGGGTTGAGCGGGTCCGGTGGCTGCCGGGCGGCCGCCAGCATCGTGAATGGCGGAACGGGCGAGTACGGACAGATCAACATCGCGTCCAACGGCACGTCCCTCGACGTCATTTGCAGCAGTGGCTGGCAATAGACCGCCCGGCGCGCGACCTCCTGCTTCCACCCCGTCTGGAGAGCCTCCATGCCAATCCTGTATCTCGTCTCCGTCTGGGTGCACATCATCGCCGCGATGTTCTGGGTGGGCGGCACACTGTTCATGACGCTGGTGCTCATCCCGCTCGTGCGGCGGCCGGAGCTGGCGGCGCTCGCGCCGCGCCTGGTGCAACTCACCGGTGAACGCTTCCGCCTCACCGGCTACGTCAGCCTCGGCGTGCTGCTCGTCACCGGCATCGTGAACGCCGGCTACCGTGGATTCACGTGGACGAATGTGTTCACGCCGGCGCCGTGGCAGTCCTCATTTGGGCACGTGTTCGCGACGAAGGTCGCGGCCTTCGCGCTAATCCTCGTCGTCAGCGCGGTGCATGACTTTTGGATCGGCCGCCGCGCGATGGCGGCCTGGCGCGCGGCGCCTGGTTCGCCCGAAGCGAAGGCCGCCCGCGGCCAGGCAACGATGCTGGCGCGGCTGAATTTGCTTCTGGCGCTCGTCGTGGTCGCCTGTGCAGTCATGGTGGTACGGGGGATGCCAGGGTAGGCAGGGATCCCGCAACCTCAGTGTCTGGGCCGCCGCAGTGAGGCGAGATCGCGCGTGTCGAGCCGCGCGGGGACGCAGACTGCTGGCCTCGCGAATTCTTCGCCTGCCCTAACGTTCGCCCCGCGGACGCACACGACGGCCCGGCGCTGGGAGGATGCCTCCCGCGCCGGGCCGTGTCGCGTTTTCTGCCGGCGCCGTGTCCCCTGATCGCGCGGAATCTCGTGTTGGAAGTGACACCCGATGCGGCCTGGGCCGATGCCCGCCGCGGTTCCACTCCCCGGACATCCCAGCACCCGCTTGGACACGAAAGGCTCATTGATGACTTCCGCTCTTCCCGCCGCGCGCCGCGCTGCCGCGCCGGCGCTCGTCCACGGCGCGCCGCTCCCCGCGCCGGTTCGCCCCCATTCCAACCGAAGGAGTGCTTCGATGGTTCGCGTTACCCGCCTCGGCTTCGCCTGTGCGGCCGTGGCCCTGTCGTTCGTTTTCCCCGTCCGCGCCGCGCACGCCGTGTGGCCATCCGACACCTTTGCCGGCAATCTGCCAGTCTGCACGGCGAACGGCGATCAAAGCACGCCCGTCAGTGTGTCCGACGGCGCCGGCGGTGCGATCGTCGCGTTCACCGACTTGCGATCCGGGTCGACCGACATCTACGTGCAGCACGTCAGCGCCGCCGGGCAGAATGTGTGGACGGCCAACGGCGTCGCCGTGTGCACGGCCGCCTTCACGCAATTCACGCCGGTGATCGCTTCCGACGGTGCGGGCGGCGCGATCATCGCGTGGGCCGACGCGCGCAACGCCGCGGTCTACGACCTCTACGCGCAGCGCATCAGCGCGGCCGGCGTCCCGCAGTGGACCGCCAACGGGGTCGCCGTGTGTTCGGCTGGCGGGGATCAGTTGCAGCCGTCGATCGTCGCCGACGGCGCCGGCGGCGCGATCATCGCGTGGAGCGATTCGCGCAGTCTCTCGACGTACGACATCTACGCGCAGCGGGTCAACGCCGCGGGCACGCCGCAGTGGACGGCGAACGGTGTCGCCGTCTGCACGGCGGCCGGCGATCAGGCGGTGCCCGTCCTCACCACCGACGGTCTCAGCGGCTGTCTCGTCGCTTGGCAGGATGGCCGCGGGGCCGATCGCGACATCTATTGCATGCGCCTTCTCGCCGGCGGTACGTCGACGTGGTTTACGAACGGCACCGCGCTGTGCACTTCGACCGGCGACCAGCTCAGCCCCGCCATCGTGTCGGACGGCGGCAACGGCGCCATCGTCACGTGGCAGGACGCGCGCGGCGGCTCCACCACCGACATCTACACGCAGCGTGTCAATGGCTCGGGGCTGACGCAGTGGTTGTTCAACGGTCTGGGTCTCTGCACCGCGACCGGGAACCAGAGCGGCGCGGTGCTCGCGCCGGACGGTTTCGGCGGGGCGGTGTGCGCGTGGACCGACTACCGCTCGGGCACTGCAGACATCTACACGCAGCGTCTCTCGGCGGGTGGCCTCGTCCAGTGGGCGGTCAACGGGGTCGCGTTGTGCACCAGCATCTACGATCAGTACGCCGCGGCGATCGCGAGCGACGGCGCGAATGGCGCCCTCGTCGCATGGCAGGACTACCGCAACGCTGCCGGACTCGACCTCTACGCGCAGCGCGTCAGCGGTGTCGGCGCCGCGCAGTGGGCGGCAAACGGCGTCGCGGTGTCGCTCGCCGCCTATAACCAGTCGTCGCCGAGTGTGGTGAGCGACGGCGCCAACGGCATGCTCGCGGTGTGGGCCGACGGGCGCGCCTCGGGCAGCTACGACATCTACGCGCAGCGTGTCGACCGCTATGGCTACCTCGGCGCCGAGCCGGCGATTACTTCGGTGCGCGACGTACTCAACGATCAGGGCGGCAAGGTCAAGGTGTCGTGGAACGCCAGCGTGCTCGACGCCGCGTATGACGCCAACCTGTTCGCCTACGACATCTACCGTTCCGCGCCGTCGTCACTGGCGCCGGGTGCCGTCGTCGTCCACTCGTTCTCCGAGCGCGTGGCCGCCGGCGACCACGCGGTCGTCCAACAGGGCAACGGCGCGCAGGCTATTGCGTGGGAGTACCTGGCGACGGTGCTCGCGTCGCACTTCCCGGCAGCCTACAGCTACTTGGCGGCGACCACCGGCGACTCGGTGGGCGGTTCGAATCCGTACACGCCCTTCCTCGTCGTCGCGCGCAATTACACCGGGACGATGTACTGGACCTCCGCGGCGGATTCCGGCTATTCGGTGGACAATCTGCCGCCGGCCGCGGTGACCCCGTTCAGCGGACAGTACGCGGGCGGCGCGGCGACGCTGCATTGGGGCAAGGCGGGCGACGCCGACTTCGCCTCGTATCGGCTGTACCGTGGTGCGACGGCGTCGTTCGTGCCGTCGCCGTCGAATCTCGTCGTCGATCAGCCGGACACCGGCTACGTCGATGTGATCGGCGCGCTCGACTACTACAAGATCGCGAGTGTCGATACGCACGGCAACGTCGGGCCGTACACGACGGTATTGCCGAGCGGCGTCGTCGGCGTCGGAGATCCGCACGCGCCGGCCGTCGCGGCACTCACGGCGTACACCGACCGCTCCGGTGCCACGCGCATTGCGTGGTCTGTGCCGCGGAGTGGCGACGTGCAGCTGACGCTGCACTCCGTGGCGGGCCGCTTGGTGCGCGAGCTGGCGCGCGGCGCGCGCGCGGCCGGCACCTACGAGACGGCGTGGGACGGCCGCGACGCGCACGGCGCGCCGGTGGCCGCCGGCGTGTACCTCGCGCGCCTGGCTACCGCCGAGCGCGTGCTCCTGACACGCGTGGTGTGCGTGCGCTAGTCAGCGCGAACGCGCGGGCGGCACGCGTCACGCCGCCCGCGTCGCCGCCGCGCCGCCGCGCACGCGATGCACCAGCAGATAGAACGCCGGCAGCGCGAACAGCGTGAACAGCGTCGACGTCACCAATCCTCCCACCATCACCACCGCCAGCGGCCGTTCGATCTCGGTGCCGTGCAGGTGCAGCACGAGCAGCGGCAGCAGGCCGAGGATCGCCGTCGCCGCGGTCATCACCTTGGGCCGCACGCGGCCGATGCTCGCCTCGCGCACGGCGTCGGCGAAGCCGTGTCCCTCGAGCAGCAGCGCGCGCGTTTGCGTCACCAGCACGAGGCCGTTCTGCACCGCGATCCCAAAGAGGCCGATGAGACCGACCATCGAGGACACGTTCCACGTCTCGCCGCCGAGCGCCAGCGCCACGATGCCGCCGACGAACGCGACCGGAATCGCGCCGAGGATGACCAGCGCGTCGATCACCGAGCCGAGCGCCAGATAGAGCAGCACGAACACCGCGAACACCGCGCCGGCAATCGCGAGCGCCAAGCTGCGCGCCGCCCGTGCCTGGTTCTCGACGCGCCCGCCGATGTCCAAGAAGTATCCGGCGGGCAGCGTGACGTCGCGCTGCACGCGTTCCTGCACCTCGTGTGCGGCGCCGCCGAGATCACGGCCGACCACGCTGGCCTCCACCGCGATGCGCCGGCTGCCCGCCTCGCGGCGAATCGCGCCCGGCCCGAACGTCTCCTCGATGTCGGCGAGTTGGCTGAGCGGCACCGGGGTGCCGTCGTGCGTGTCGACCAGTAGCGCGCGGATGGCGCGGACGTCGTGGCGTTTCGCGTCCGGCAGACGCACCGTGAGGTCGTACCGCCGCTGCCCGCGCCACACCTCCGAGACCTGCTCGCCCGCGAGGCCGACGCGCAGAGCCTCCACCACATCGCCCGGCGTCAGTCCGACGCGCGCGGCGGCGCGACGGTCGATGCTCACGCGCAATTGCGGCAGGCCGGTGACGCGTTCGGCGCGGACGTCGTCGACGCCGTCGACGCGGCGCATCACGCGCTCGACGCGCGCCGCCTGCCGCGCCAGTTCGCCGAGGTCGGGGCCGAAGATGCGCACCGAGAGATCGGCGGGGCTGCCCCCGAGCCCTTCGTCGATGCGCATGCCGAGCGGCGTCGTGAACAGCAACGCGAGGCCCGGCACGCGATCGAGCTTCTCACGCATGGCGTCTTCGAGATCGTCGAGACTGCGCGTGCGATCCGGCGCGAGCGTCACCATGATGTCGGAGACGGTGTGCGGCATCGGATCCTCGGTGCGTTCGGCGCGGCCGGTGCGGCGCACCACGTCGCGCACGTCCGGAAAGCCGCGCAGAATCTCCTCGACACGCAGGTTGAGATGGTCGACCTCCGCGAGCGAAGCCTCCGCCGGCGCGAACGTCTGGATCAACAGCGCGCCTTCATCGAGCGCCGGCATGAAATCGGAGCCGACGCGCAACGCGAGCACGAGTGCCGCGGCGCACGTCACCGCCGCCGCGACGGCCACGCGTCCGGGCCTCCGCATGCACGCGGCGAGCCACGGCGCGTAGACCCGTTTCACCTGGCGAATCACCCACGCATCGTCGTGCCGTGTCGCCGCAGGGGCGCGCAACACCAGTGCGCCGATCACCGGCACCACCGTCAACGCGAGCACCAAGGACGCCGCCAACGCCGCCACCACCGCGCCGGCCAGCGGTGCGTACATGCGTCCTTCGATGCCGCCCATCGTGAAGAGCGGCAGGAACACCGCGATGACGATGCAGGTGGCGAACGCGATCGGGCGCCCGACTTCCTGCGTCGCGCGCCGCACCGCGTCGCGGCGGGACAGCCCATCGCCGGCATCGCCGTCGCGCAACCGGTGCACGATGTTCTCGGTGACGATGATGGCCGCGTCCACCAACAAGCCCACCGCGATCGCCAGACCGCCGAGCGTCATCGTGTTGAGTCCGACCCCGAGCGGACGCAGGAGCAATCCCGCGAGGCCGATCGACAGCGGGAGCGTGAAGGTCACCAGAAGCGCGGCGCGCAGATCGCCGAGCAAGAGGAAGATCACGAGCACGACGAAGATCGCGCCGAGCGCGATCGCGCGCCCGACGCCGCCGAGTGCGCCGGCGATGAGATCGGACTGATCGTAGACGACGCGCAGATGCACGCCCGGTGGCAATGCGCGCCGCACGCCGTCGAGCGCCGCGCGGACGCCGGCAGCGACTTCCTGCGTGTTGGCGCCGAACTGCTTGGTCACGCGGCAACTCACGACTTCGGAGTGGCCTGCGTGCGCGAGGCCGCGCCGCACCGCTGGCGCTTCGACGACGTCCGCGACGTCGCGCAGCAGGATCGCCGTCTCGCCGCGCACCGCGACGACGGTGTGGGCGATGTCGGCCGCCGATGTCGCGCGGCCGACCACCTGCACCGACCACTCCATCGGGCCATCGGTCACCACGCCGCCAGCCGCGTTGAGGTTGGCGTCGTGGACTGCGTGCAGGATGTCGTCGAGCGACACCCGCCGTGCCGCCATGCGATGCGGATCGATCTGCACTTGGAACTCGCGCAGGCCGCCGCCGAGCCGCTCGACCGCCGCGACGCCCGGCACCGCGAGCAGCCGGTTCTTGACGTCGAACTCCGCGAGATCGGCGAGCGTCATCGCGTCCGCCGCACCGGCGTCCGCATCCAGCGTGAACTCGAAGATCTCGTTGAGACGGCCGGTGAGGCTCGACACCAATGGCGTCTCGGTGCCCGGCGGCAGCGTCGACGCCGCCTGGGCGATGCGCTCCGACACCAACTGCCGCGCGCGGAAGTAGTCCGCCGACGGCTCGAACTCGATCGTCACCTGACACACGCCGAGCTGCGACGCGGAGCGCACGCGCCGCACGTCCGGCAAGCCGGCGGTTGCCGCCTCGAGGGGCACCGCGATGCCGGTTTCGAGTTCCTCCGCGCCCATCGCCGGATTCTGGACGATGACGTTGAACACCGGCGCCGAGAGATCGGGGAACACGTCGCGGCGCAATTGCGTGAGCCACACGACGCCGAGCGCGACCGCCGCCGCGGCGCACGCCAGCGTCAGACCGCGATGCGCGAAGGCCGCGCGAAGAAGGGCTGCGAGCATCGGCTAGTCCTCCTCGCCCATGGCGCCGCTGGCCTTCTCGGCTTCCGCCTTGAGCAGGAACGCGCCGGAGACTACGACGCGGTCGCCGGCGCGCACGCCGCCGAGGATTTCGACTTCGTCGCCCAGATCGCGGCCGCGGCGCACTTCGCGCAGCACGAACCGCCCGTCGCCCGCCGGGACGAAGACGTGCCACGCGTCGCCGACGTGCTGCAGCGCTTCCGCGGGCACCGCGAGCACCGAATCGGCGCCGCTGGCGACGATCACCGAGGCGGTGGCGGTCATGCCCGGCCGCAGCGGCTGCATCGACGCGTCGAACGTCACGCGCACCGGAATGCTGCGTGACACCGGATCCACCGCCTGTCCGACAAGCGCGACACGCCCGGCGAACGCCTCACCCGGAAACGCGTCGAGCGCGATGCGCGCTTCGGCGCCGGCGCGCAGGCGCACCGCGTCGCGCTCCGCGGCGTGCAACACGAGCCACGGATGCGCGAGGTCGCCGATCGCACACAGGACGTGCGACGGCTCGACGAGCTGCCCGCGCATGGCGTCACGCTCGATCACGGTGCCGGCGAGCGGCGCGCGTAGCGTGAACGTCGGGCCGGCGGCGTCGAGTGCGTCGTCGACTCCGTAGGCCTCGAGCGCGCCACGCGCCGCCTGCAGTGTGGCGTCGGCCTCCTGCGCCGCGGCTTCGGCCTCTTCGAGATCGCGTCCGGAGGCGATGCGATCGCCCGCCAGTCCGCGCGCCCGGGTGAGTGCCGCCTGCGCCTGCGTCGCCCGCGCCCGTGCCGCCGCGAACGCGGCGCGCGCCTGCCCGAGTTCGGCGCTTTGCAGCACGACGAGCGCATCGCCCGCCCGCACCGCCTGGCCCGGCTCGACGAGCACGCGCACGACGCGCGCCGCCACCGGTGCGCTCACCGCCGCGTAGGCGGACTCGTTGACGTGCACGTCGCCGAGCAGGACGACGCGATCGCCCGCCGGGCGCCGCGCGACCACCGCGGTGGTGAGGTGGAGGTCGGGCAGCATCTCCGCGTCGACGTGCAGGAGGCTGTCGGCGGCCGCGGTCTCGGCTGTCTCCGCTTCGCCGCCGCCGCCGCCACCGCATCCGGCGAACGCGAGACTGAGCGCGAGGAGAATCGTGATCGATCGCATCATGGCTGGACTCCTGCGCGCACGCGCACGGTGAGGGCGGCGAGCGCCGCCGCTTCGAGGTGATCGAGGAGGGCGAGGCGCGTGTCGAGCGCTTCACGTCGCATCAGCATTGCGTCGGCGAGCCCGATCTGCCCGGCCGCGTAGGCGCGGTGCACGCCGCGGTCGACTTCGGCGAGCGCCGGCAGCGCGGACTGCGTGAGGTCGTCGAGCAGCGCGCGGCGCTCGTCGTAGGCGACGTACGCGGCGCGTACCTCGGTGTCCGCCGCCCGCGCGCGCGAGGCCGCCGCGGCCTCGAGCGCTTCCGCGTGCGCCGCTGCCGCCGCGTGCGTGCCGCCGCCGCGATCGAACAGTGGCACCGCGAGGCCGATCGCCCCGCGCCGGATCGCCGCGTCGTCCTCGCGGCCGCTTTCGAACGACAGCGTGAGGTCGGGAACCCACGCGTGCGCGGCGAGTCCGCGCTCGGCGCGTGCCTGCGCCGCCTGCGCGCGGGCCGCCACGACATCCGCGCGCTCCGCCGTCCGCGCCAACAGCGAGTCGAGCGGCGGCACCGGCAACAGCGTCAGGTCACCCTCGAGCGTCACCGGCGCGTCGGCCGGCAGGTCGAGCGCGACGCGCAGCGTGCCGAGGTCAGCCGCGAGCGCCGCCGCTGCCGCCGCGCGATCGCCGCGCGCCCGCGCCGCCGCGCGCGCGCCAGCGCGACATCGAGCGCCCCGAGGTCCGCCGCCGCTGCCCGCCGTTCGGCGACGCGCGCGAGATCGAGCGCCACGCTCTCGGCCGCCGCCGCGATCGCCAACCGCTCCTCATCCGCCCGCGCCGCGAGGAACGCCCCGCCCGCCACGAGCGCCGCCTGCGCGGATGCCTCGCCGTGCAGTGCCGCCGCCTCCGCGAGTCCCGCCCGCGCCGCCGCGCGCCGCGTCCCGCGCTGGCCGGCCAACTCCACCGTCTGACTGACGCCCCACAGGTGCTCGCGGGCGTCCGTGCCGTCGCGCCGGCGACGTCCCACGCTGACGTCGACAGTCGGATTGTCGCGCAGCCACGGCGCGGCGGCGTCGAGACGGCCGCGCGCTTCCTCCACGGTGGCGCGGGCCGCCACCACCTCCGGCGCGTGGCTCCGCGCGCGGCTCACTGCTTCGGACAACGTCAGAGCACGCGTCGCCCCGGCGAGCGGCGCACAACACGCCACCACGCACGCGGCCACGGCGCCGACGAACGGTCGGACCATGACATCCTCACGGGAAGATCAGCACGGGAACGAGACCGCGCGCGACGGCGCGGCTCAGCACGGCAACGAGGCGAGCGGACTACGCTTTGGGAACGTGCAGGATGTCCCGCGCGACGGCGGGCAACGCGAGGTCGTCGATGCAGTGGCAGTGGCCACAGACGCTCACCGCGGGCGCCGCCACGGGCGTGGGCAGCGCGGAGGTCGCGGCGGGGGACACCGCGGTGCAGACGGTGCAGGCCGGCGGGCACTCACCGCTCGTGTGGTCGAGCGGGCACACGTCGGCACACGCCTCGCCCGGGGCGAGAACGGGAAGACCGACGGCCAGCGCCAGAACGCCGAGCAACAGGATGGTGAGGAAGGCGCGCATCTCCCCGATGCTGCCAGAGGCGGCGGATTCCGGCAAGCGCCGGCCGGCTCCGCGGGTGTCACAGGTCGCCTTGACGGTGGACAGGACGAGGGACTGAAATTGTCCGAGGATGTCTATGCGATGTCACCGCGTCCGGCCCTCGGGCGCCGTGACGATCGTCCGCCGTCGAGAGGTGTCCTATGTTGCCGTCCGTTTCCGTCCGCCGCGCGTGCCGCGGCACCCGTCTGGTGCTCACCGCGCTCGTCGCATGCGCGCTCGCCGTTCCTGCCCACGCCCAACGAGGGGCACACTGGACGTCCTGGCTGACCGCGCCGGGAGTGAATGGCTACATTCTGGACGCCGTGCCGTCGGAGGATGGCCTCGTCGTCGCGGGCGCGTTTTCGAGCATAACGGGCCGGCCGATGGGTCCCGTCGTGCGGTTCGACGGCACGCGGTGGGAGAGCATCGGCGCGCTGCCCGGCGAACAGGTGGTCGATCTGGCGTTCGCCGGTGGAACGTGGGTCGCGTCCACGCAGTCGGTCGACACCCGCGTGTCGGCACCGCGGATCGTGCGGTGGGACGGTGGCGCGTGGCGTCCGCTCGGCAGCCGCGACAGGGCGTCCCAGTTGCTCGTCGTGGGATCGGCGTTGTGCGCATTCGACGGTCAGGTGCTCTGGCGCTGGTCGGGCGTGGCGTGGGACACGCTCACGGTGTCTCCCGGCGCGAGGTATTCCTCGGCGATGGAGTGCGGCGGCCAGCTCTTCGCCCTACTCCGCAGCGAGCCGCCGCGGAACTCTTCGGCGCTCGCGCCGCGCGCGATCGTCGCGTGGGCCGGCGCGCAGTGGCAAACCCTGCCGCCCCTGTACGGGTACCTCGAGTCCCTCGAAGACGTGGGCGGCGTCCTCTACGCCATCGGCGCCCTCAGCGACGGCGCCGTGTCGGAGTGGCCGCCAACCCGCACGTATGCCTGGCGGGACGGCGCATGGCACGAGACGCCGTGGGTCTGGGCCTACCGCGTCGTGGGCCAGGATGGCCCCGGTGCGTGCTTCGCCACGCGGGGCGATTCGCTGTGGCGCGTCACCGCGGACGCGCCGTCCTCCCCGACGCTGGTCGCCGCATCGTGCGGTTACGGCGCTGTGGTGCGTTGGCGCGGTGACGTCTACCAGGTCGACGCGCACGATCTCGCTCGTCTGGAGGGAGCCGCGTGGAGGCGCCTGTCGCCCGACGGCCACGGGATGTGGGGCAACGCGCTCGCCGTGCGCGCGCTCGACGGATCCCTGTTGGTAGGCGCGGGCCTGTGTTCGAGTCGCCAAGTGCCAGACATCGGCCGCTGGGACGGGACGACCTTCACGGCCATGCCGCTGAACGGCGGCGGCATGTGCACGACCTTCGCGTCCGACGCCGGATCCGTCTACGCCGGCGGGCGATTCGGCCTGCGCGAGCCGGAAGGGCCGCTCTACCCCAGCGTGCTGCGCTGGTCCGCCGCCAGCCTCGCCGACACCGCGGGCCGCTGGCGGCCGCTCGGCGGGCTCGGCGGCACCTGCTACGCGCTGACCACGGACGGCGGCGCCCTGTGTGCCGGCGGCGCGTTCGGCGTGTTTTGGGGCGACGACGCGCAAAACGTCCAGCGGTGGGACGGCCAGACCTGGACGCCGCTCGGAGGCGTCTTCGACGACGACGTGTTCGCGCTCGGTGTGTTCGGCGGCCAGCTGATCGCCGGCGGGCGTTTCACCCACATCGACGGGCAGCCGGTTGCGCGCATCGCGGCGTGGGACGGCAGCGCGTGGCGGCAACTCGGACGCGGTATCGACGGCGACGTCAACACGCTGCTGGTGCACGACGGCGTGCTCTACGCCGGCGGACGCTTCGATCATGCGGACGGCGCGCCGGCGCATTCGATCGCTGCGTGGGACGGGCACGCGTGGGCGGCGCTCGGCGCGGACCCGCTGCAGGGCCGCGTGTGGTCGCTCGCCGCATACAACGGTTCGGTCATCGCCGCAGGCAGTCTGCGGCTCACACTGCCCGGCGACGTCACGCTCGGCATCGCGCGCTGGACCGGGCGCGAGTGGCGCTCGATGGATGGCGGCATCCCCGGCTCCGTCAACGACCTCGCGGTGTGGGGCACCACCCTCGTCGTGGCGGGCGAACTCGACCTCGAGAGCGGGTACGCCCCGCCCGCGTTCGCCACCTGGGACGACATGCCGGCGCATGCGGTGGACGGCACCGCGCCGCGCCTCACCGTGCCGGGGCCGAGCCCCATCGTGCGGGTCACCGCGTCGGGCGGCGGTGGCGCGTGCCTCGCGGTCTACCTGCCGCAGGCCGCGGCGGTGCAGCTCGACGTCCTCGACGTGCGCGGCGCCCGCGTGGCACGTCTGCTCGACGGTCCGTGCCCCGCCGGCCACATGGCGTTCGACTGGCCCACGGGTGCCGAGGCGCGGCCGGTGCGCTCCGGCGTGTACTGGGTCCGGATGGCCGCGGGGGCGACGGAGGTGAAGAGGAAGATCTTGGTGGTGAAGTAGTCACGAATCGTGTGGGGCGCGGTTCAGAGTCCGTTGCAGCGTTCGTGCATCGCGCGTCGGCACGGCCCCGCGTCGACCATCGGCGATTTGAACCGTCCCCGCGCGATGCGGTATACTCGCGCTTCTTCCCCTTCCGCGACACGCAACCTTCGACCCGACATCTTCGAGAGGGGCCCTCATGTTTCGACGCCTCATGGCGGCGCTTGCCGTCGCCTGCCTTCTGCCGCTCGCCGCGCAAGCCGCGCCCAGCGGAGCCATCGCCCACTGGAGTTTCGACGACGGCACCGGCACCGACAACACCGGCAACGGCCACGACGGCGTCAACTTCGGCTGCACGTCCGTACCCGGCGCCGTCGGCGACGGGATGCAGATCCAAGGATTCCAGTACCTGCAAGTGGCGAACGACCCGGCGCTCAATCCCACCACCGGCATCACCGTCGCCGCGTGGTATCGCCCGGTGGCGTTCTCGGGCAGCGGCAACGACCCGATCGTCGACAAGGGCTACAGCGCCCACAGTTGGCCCTACTACCAGTATCACCTCGGTGTCTCCGGCGTGAATTACCCGCACGCGCCCGGCAACTTCGCCTTCAACCTCGCGATCGACGGGGCGCCGCAGGGCGCCGGCACCAGCGCGTTCGGGATGCAGCCCGGCGTCTGGTATCACGTCGCCGGCACCTACGACGGCGCCTTCCTGCGCTTCTACGTGAACGGCGTCGTGGTCAACTCGCAGCCCATGACCGGGACGTTGAGCACGTTCCCGACCGCGGTGCGCCTCGGCGCGTTCGACAATCTCTCGTTCGCGGTGCAGGGGACGATCGACGAGGTGTGGATCTATGGGCGCGGCTTGAGCGCGGGCGAAGTGCAGGAACTGTACAACCCGCTCGCCACGCCGACGCAGCCGACGACGTGGGGGACGATGAAGGCTCTGTACGTCGACCGGCGCTAGTCGACGCCGCTGTGCGCCCCCCGCGCCCGGCCCGCCTGGGGATTCCCACGGCAGACGGGGCGTCGGGAGCGACGGACGCTTGAGCGGACGGCCACTCGTTGCCTACACTCGAGGAACATCTGCGGACTTGCACCGGGCGCCTCGTGCCGGTGCAGCCGCATTCCCTCTCATCTTGCTGAGGACACCATGACTGCCCCGCGTCATCTCACGGCCATCGCGGCCGCCGCGCTGTTCGCGCTTCCTGCTACCTGCTTCGCCTCGCTGACACTGTCGCACCTGGCCAGCGATGCCGAGTTGTACGCGCTGTCCCCGAGCTTCGACTTCGTCGCCGAGGGACGCATCGGCGATCGGGCCGGCGCGGCGACCTTCGAACTCGACCTCGGTCCGGACACCTCCGCGCCGTACACCACCGCGCAGCACGGCTGGGTGAATGCGCAGAGCGAGCCGTTCACGCTGACCTACACGCCCGGCGTCGGCAGCGTCGCCACGTTCACGCTCGGCGGGCACACGCTGACCTATCCGTCGACGCTCGGCGCCAACGAGATCTTCCTGCGAACGCGCGCCGTCAATGCCGGCAGTGCGATCACCGTGCACTCGCTGGTGCTCGACGGCGTCGCCATCGCCGATCAATCGCAGGCCACCGCCGACGGTCTCGACATCCTGCGCATCCAGGGCGCGAGCCTCCTCGACGGCTTCACGCTGACCGGCACCGCCGTGCTGACCTGGACCGACCCCGCGCCGACCCAGTCGCGGCTGGCGTTCCAGATCAAGGTCGGCACGGTCGCGCCGACGCCGGTGGAGGCGACGACGTGGGGGACGATGAAGGCGTTGTACGTCGACCGGCGCTAGTCGACGCCGCTCTGCGCTACGCGCGCCCGTCGCGTCGTGCGGCGGGCGCGCGCATTTTTCGGCGGGCGCGTCTTGAACCGCGGCGTGCGGTGTGGGTATCCTCGGACGTCGATCCTCAGCGCCCATCCTCTCCCTAGGAGTTCCCTCATGCGCACTGCTTTGGTGTCGATCGGCGCGGCCGTCGCGATCGCGCTCGCCAGCACCGTCTCCCACGCCGGCCCGTCGGCCAGCGGCACCTGGTACATCAACGGCGACAATTGCGGCTGCAGCGGGTCGTCCACCATCTCGCCCACGCACGCCGAGTCGAGCGGCAACTGGCTTGACGCCGGCCACAACGTGTCGATGCCGTACTCCGCCACCGCCGACGCGGGCCGCGTGGCGGCCGAGTGCACGATGAGTTTCAGCACGGAAGACTGGGGCTCGATGGGCTGGCGCGTCTCCGCCACCGCCGGCATCACCGAGCAGGTAACGCCGGACTGGGCCGGATTCGTGACGCGCTACAACGCGGCGAACCTCGCGTCGGTGACGCTCGACTTCACGCTCTCCACCAACGGATTGCTCGGCGCCACCGCCAACGGGTTCGCGGGACCGTACTCCGGCGCCTCCATCACCTACGCGTATCAGGTGGCGGACGCCAGCGGCAGCGGCAGCCGCAGCGTGACCTCCGATGGCAATACGTCCATCGCGGGGCAGTGGGGCGTCATTCAGGGGACGTACACCGCCACCGCGCAGGCCACCTACACGATGTCCTTCACGGGCACCGTCGGTGCGTACGGCGGCAAGGGCTACGTGCCCTTGGCATCCGGCGCCGGCCAGGCCAACGCGGACTTCGCGCACACGCTCAAGTGGCTCGGCATCGACGCGATCCACGCCTACGACGCGAACCACGTCGAGATCCCGCTGCCGCCGGACGCATACCTCGACCTGATGGGCGCCGACACCGGCTTCAACTACTGGAACTCCGTGGAGGCACCGGTGGCGGTGCCGGGCGTTCGCGCGCCCGGCGCGCCGCGCGCGTCGATCGCGGTGGCGCCGAATCCGGTGCGCGACGGCGCGCAGCTCACGCTCACGGTGCCGGACGCCGCGCGCACCACGCCGGCGACGGTGCAGGTGACCGACGTGCGCGGCCGCTTGGTGCGCACGCTGTGGGCGAACGCGCCGGTGGCCGGCACGCATTTGCTGCGCTGGGATGGTCGTGACGCGCACGGCGCCGCGGTGCCGCGCGGCGTGTACACGGTGACGCTGGCCGGCCGCGGGCTCGCGGCGTCGGCGCGGGTGCTGGTGGCCCGGTAAGCGCGTCGCCCGGGAGAAAACTCGTCCGTAGGCGTGTACGGCGGGGACGCGACTGTCCCCGGCGGATGCTGCGATCCTCCAGGCGGGACGGTCGATGCGAGTCGAACCGGCCCCCTGGAGGATTTTTCATGCAGCACGGCGTACGAGGAGTGGCGGCGGTGAGCGTGGCGATGGTGCTGCTGATGGCACCGCACCGCGCCCCGGCCGTGGAAGTGGGCGTCGACGGCGGCGTGGAGTACCAGAAGCAGGGCCGCTTCACGCAACTGGCGCTCAGCACGCCGCTCGGGGCGTGGAGCCCGTTGCCGGCGTTGCGCATCACCCGCGACACATCGCCCACCGGGCAGGTCGAGACATCCGTCTCGCTGGACCTGCAGCGGAGCCGGGGCGAGACCGACCTGTTGGTGGCCCTCGGCGTGTCGCACGTGTTCATCTCGCGCGCTCGCGGGACGGCGGTGCGGCGCTACGTGCGGGTCGGCGGACTCCTCACCGCCACCCAGTACAGCGCGTGGCCCGGGGTGCAGACCGGCGCGGGGCTGGTGCGCCCGTTGAGCGACCATGCCAACGCGCGGCTGGAGCTGCTCTACGCGCGTCCGGGGCATCGGCTGCGGGTGGTGGCGCTGCGTGCGGGGCTCTCGGTGCGGCTCCCGTAGCCGCGTCGTGGTGGGGCGGGCCGGCGGTAGGGCGGCCCGCCCTCGCCTGACCCGGCAGGAGGCCGCGCGGGAGGCCGGCCGGTGCGTCGGGCTTGTATGTCAGGGCGCAGTCGTGGTAGGGTCTGCCCCCTGCTCCGGCTGGTGCGCGAGGCGCCCGGCGGACACCGAGTTTTCGGTGGGGTACCAAAGCGGCCAAATGGGACGGGCTGTAAACTCGTTGGCTCACGCCTTCGAAGGTTCGAATCCTTCCCCCACCACCATTTGCAGCACGTTGGCTGTACGGCGCCGCGCCACGCGGCGCCCGCGGGACGCGGGAGTAGCTCAGTTGGTAGAGCTCTAGCCTTCCAAGCTGGA
>JBGATO010000142.1:0-5998 GCA_044229145.1 Candidatus Eiseniibacteriota bacterium
GCGTCCGCGCAAGAGCCGCGCGGGGAGCCGGCTCTATCAGCCGCGCGACCTCGACACGTTGCGCACCATCAAGAAGCTGCTCTACGACGACGGCATGACGATCGCCGGGGCGCGGCGCAAGCTGCTGGCGGAGCGCCGCGCGGCGCCGGCAGGGGAGACGGCGGATGCCGCGCCGGTGCCCGTGGTGCCGGCGCCTGCCGTGGCGGCGCCGCGCGTGCGGGCGCGGGAGCAGGCCGCCGCGCATGGCGCGGGAATCGCCGCCGACGCCGAGCAGACCGCTCTCGCCTTCGCCGCCCCGCGCGCCGCGCACGAGCCCGAGGTGACCGCGGTGCGCGATGCCCTGCGCGCGCTGGCCGCGGAGCTGCGCCAGCCGCGGCCGCGTCGCCGCTAATGGCCCCGCGTGCCTTGCTTGCTGCCCGCCGGGGCATTTGCTATCTTGTCGACCCCACTGAGATGAACGATGGACGGGGCGTAGCGCAGCCAGGTAGCGCACTAGCATGGGGCGCTAGGGGTCGCTGGTTCAAATCCAGTCGCCCCGACCATTTCGTCTCATCTCTCGCCGAGGTGCGGACGTTGCTCGGAGCCGCTCGCACGTTTTCCGCACGCGATGTCGTCGCGCGCATTGCCTACGCCGCTGCTGCCGCCTTCGTGCGTGCCGTGCCGCGACGCCTCAGTTATCGCGTGGCCGAAGGCGCCGCACTTCTGCGCTATGTCGTCGCGGCGGACCTGCGGGCACGCGTGACCGCCAATCTCCGGATCGTCGCCGGCCCTTCGGCACGGTCGGGCGAGGTGTCACGCCTGGCCCGCGCGAGCTACTGCGACTTCGCGCGGGCCGTTGCCGATTTTTTGCGTCTGCCTTCGTGGCCGCGGGACGCCGTGCGCGTCGACGGTGCCGAGCTGTTCGAGGCGGCGCATCGACGCGGGCGCGGCATCGTGGTGGTGTCGGCGCACATCGGATCGTGGGAGGTCGGAGGCGCGTACTTGGCGAGCCTCGGCGTGCCGGTGCACGTGGTCGCGCGGCCGCACGCGTTGCCGTCGGTGGAGCGCTTCTTCGTGACGCGCCGCGCGCAGACCGGCGCGCACGTGGTGCCGCTCGATGCGCCGGTGTCGTCGCTGGTCGCGCCGTTGCGCCGCGGTGAATGCGTCGCCGTGCTGGCGGATCGTCCGGTCGACGGAGGGGCCGACAGCGTGCTGTTCTGCGGTCGTCCCGCGCGTCTGCCGCGCGGCCCGCTCGCGCTGGCGCTGCGCACCGGGGCCTGCGTGCTGGCCGCGGCCGCGCTACGCGACGGGGACGGGTATCGCATCGAGTGGCGCGCCGTGCGCACCGACGATCTCCCGTGCACCGCCGCGGGCATTCGCGAGGGCACACAACGCGTGGCGCGCGTGCTGGAGGCGTGGGTGCGCGAGCATCCCGCGCAATGGC
The DNA here is from genome assembly GCA_044229145.1 of Candidatus Eiseniibacteriota bacterium. Taxonomy (GTDB): domain Bacteria; phylum Eisenbacteria; class RBG-16-71-46; order CAZEPH01; family CAZEPH01; genus JBKJUD01. Next base: position 1,424 of record JBGATO010000142.1, read on the forward strand.
ACGCCTTCGCGCCGGTGTGGGACGATCGCGCGCCGGCCGCGCGCGTCGCCGCGCCGTCGACGGTGATCGCGCAACCTCGGAGGGCCTCGGCGTGACCGATTCCGCGCTGCCGGCTGGATCGGTCGCCGTGCTGATTCCCGCCTACAACGCTGCCGCGCACGTCGGCGACGTCATCGCGCGCTGCGCGGCGATCGTCGGGCGCGCACACGTGTACGTCGTCAACGACGGCTCGCGCGACGATACCGCGGCCGTCGCCACGCGCGCCGGCGCGCACGTCTACGACCAGCCGCGCAACTGCGGCAAGGGCCGCGCGCTGGCGCGGGGCTTCGACGAACTCACCGCACGCGGCTATGCCGCCGTCGTCAGCCTCGACGCCGACGGTCAGCACCTGCCCGAGGAAATCCCCGGACTCATCGCCGCTGCCGAGCGCACGGGCGCCGACCTCGTCGTCGGTTCGCGCATGCGCAACACCGCCGGCATGCCGTGGCTGCGCGTCGTGGTGAATCACTCGATGTCGTGGTTCATCTCGCTGCTCGCCGGCCGCCGCGTCGAAGACAGTCAATCCGGTTTCCGGCTTCATCGCGCGGGACTCTTGCGCGCCATCACGCTGGTCACCGACCGCTACGAAACCGAAACCGAGATCCTGATCAAGGCCGGCCGCCGCGGCTTCCGCATCGCCTCGGCGCCCATCTCGACGATCTACGGCGACGAGACGAGCGGCATCCATCCCTTCACCGACACGCTGCGCTTCCTGCGATTGGTGGCGCGCAGTTTCGCGTGGTGGTAGTGCGGCGCCCTGCGCCGAAGGAAAGGACAGACGTGCTGATTCTCCTAAGCAATGACGATGGTGTGTGGGCGCCGGGCATCGCTGCCGCGCGCGCCGCGCTCGAGCAGGTGGGCGAGGTGTGGACCGTCGCGCCGGACCGCGAGCAGAGCGCCAGCAGTCACAGCCTCACGCTGCAGCGCCCGCTGCGGATCAATCAAATCGGTGAGCGCGTGCTGAGCGTCGATGGCACGCCGACCGACTGCGTGCTCGTCGCCGTGAACAAGATCCTCCCGCGCCGTCCGGACCTCGTCGTCTCCGGCGTCAACGCCGGCCAGAACATGGGCGAGGACGTCATCTACTCCGGCACCGTCGCCGCGGCGATGGAGGGCACCGTTCTCGGCATCCCCGCGATGGCCGTGTCGAAGATGATCACCGAGCGCGACAACCAGCAGGACTACACCGCCGCTGCGCGCGTGGCGGCGGATCTCGCGCGCCGGCTGAAGGAATGGCCGCTCCCGCACGGCTCGCTGCTCAACGTCAACGTGCCCGACCTGCCGTACGACGAGATCAAGGGCGTGAAGGTCACGCGCACCGGTACTCGCGTGTATCGCGATGTCGTCGTCGAGAAAATCGACCCGCGTGGCCGGCCGTACTATTGGGTCGGTGGGGCGCCCGAGTTCTCCGGCGGGGAAGGCTCGGACTGGCACGCGGTCGACTCCGGCTACGTGTCGGCGACGCCGCTGCACCTGGACATGACGGATCACCAGTCGCTCGGTGCCGTGCAGACGTGGATCGGGCCTGGCGTCTAGACGTTTCATATTGAACCGGATAGCCCTGGTTGGGCGCTAGATTGAACGCTCGTCGTTCCACAACGGAACGGCGAGCGTTCGTGCATTGAGTCCGCGCGCGAGTCAGATTTCGACGCAAGTTTCTAAGTTGCGATAAGTCAACGTAGTGCATTCATCGATTCAACCTGCCGCAGTCCGCCGACCGGACTGGCACGCGGCTCGCACTCTCTTCCGGCGACACGATTCGCGGGCCATCGACGGCCCCCAAGACGCCAAAGGAGGATATGCACCATGACGCTCGTCCGTTGGAACCCTGCCCGTGAGCTCGCCACGCTGCAGTCGCAGATGGACCGCCTGTTCGAATCCGTCGACACGCCGTACTGGTCGACCCCGCGCGCCGGCTTCTTCCCGGTGGTCGACGTCGTCGAGACCGACGAGGCGTATGTCCTGCGCGCCGAGTTGCCTGGCGTGCGCAAGGAAGACGTGAAGCTCCACCTGGTCAACAACGTGCTCACCCTGAAGGGCCAGAAGCACAGCGATCCCGTCGAGGAGAAGGCGCAGTACCTGCACACCGAACGCACCTCCGGCACCTTCGAGCGCAGTTTCACGCTCGGCACCCCGATTCAGAGCGACAGCGTGACCGCGAAGTACACCGATGGCGTGCTCGAGGTGCGCGTCGCGAAGTCGGAGACCCAGCGCATGAAGGAGATCGCCATCGACTAACGCCGGGGACGCCGCGCGACGCGGCCGAAACGTGACTCACACACCATGGCACCCCGGCGCCGAAATGCGGCGACGGGACGCGCGGGGCGGCGACGGATCGCCGCCCCGCCGCGTTGTGCGGCAGGGGACCACGCGCCGCATCTGCCTCAGGCAGAAACAGTTGATTTCCGGCCCCGGCTTCGGCTACTGTTTCGCCTCCGCTTCGCAGTGCGATGAGGTGCGGTTGTCCGTGCGGAAACCGCGTCCAGGAGAGCACGAGCCGGCCCTCGGCCGGCGGGAAGCGTCGGTTGAAACGGTCGGGGCGTAGCGCAGCCCGGTAGCGCACCTGGTTCGGGACCAGGGGGTCGGAGGTTCAAATCCTCTCGCCCCGACCACTTCCACTCTCTTGCCCGCCATTCCCGCACGTTCTCCCGCCGTCCTCGCAGTGCGCCGCCCTGGCACATCGACAGCGAGGTTTTCATGACGACAGACGTCGCCGTCCGCGCGCATGCGCAGGTCACCGGCACCGTGCAAGGTGTCGGCTTCCGCTACTTCGTCTACCATGCCGCTCGCGAGTTGGGTCTCGCCGGCTGGGTGCGCAATGTCCGCACCGGTGCCGTCGAACTCGAAGTCGAAGGCTCCCGCGGCGATGTCGACCATCTCCTCGACGCCGTGAAGCAAGGCCCGACGCCCGCCGTAGTGCGCGACGTCCACATCGAGTGGATCACGCCTCTCGGCGAGCGCGGATTCGAAGTCCGTTCCTAACCCCCACGAAGGCGACGACGATGGACTTGGCCGCGCACATTCGTTCCGTTCCCGACTTCCCCAAGCCGGGCATCGTATTCCGTGACATCACGACGTTGCTGCAGGAGCCACACGCCTTCCGCGCGTCGGTCGATGCGCTGGCCGCCGCGGCCGGCGCGTTGCAGCCGGATGTGGTCGTCGGCATCGAGTCGCGCGGCTTCGTGTTCGGCGCGCCGGTGGCGATGGCGCTCGGCGTCGGCTTCGTGCCGGTGCGCAAGCCGGGAAAGCTGCCGGCGGCGACGTTTCGCGAGACGTATGCGCTGGAGTATGGCGAGGACGCGCTGGAGATTCATCAGGACGCGGTGCGGCCGGGGCAGCGGGTGGTGATCGTCGATGATCTCCTCGCCACCGGTGGCACCGCGGCGGCGGCCGCGCGCCTCGTTGCGCACTGCGGCGGGCATGCGGTGGGCGCGTTGTTCCTGGTCGAACTGGCGTTCCTGGGCGGCCGTGCCCGCCTCGCCGGCCAGACGGTTCATGCACTGGTGCGTTACGACAGCGAGTAGCGGGAGAGGCGCGGCAGGGCGTCTCCGCTTCCACCTGGCGGCGTCGGTCGCAGTCGCGCTCGCGCTGCCCTGGCTGTCTGGTTGTGCGCGGGAGCCGCAACTGCTCCGCGCCCCCGTCTCCCTGCACTCGGCGGTCAGCGTGATCCCACTGCATTCGCCGCTCGAGGGGTTCGGTCCGGCATGCGACCTCCGATTTGAGTTTGCCCGCCCCGGCGACAGCCGCCGGGCGGATGCGCTCCACGTCGCGCTGGTCACCGAGAACGGCACGCGCGACACGCTGGTGGATGTGCGCCTCGACCGCCGCGGGGAGAATACGGTGAGTCTGATAGGCCGTCTTGGGCGGGCGGCAGGCGCGCGGCAACAGGCCTACCACGCAATCGCGCTGTCGTCCGACGTGCCGGTGCGCGTCACGGGGCTCCGGGGAACCACCATCCGCTAATGCGCGCGGAGAGAGCGGACTCCCGGGACAGCGGCAGGGAGCGACGAGGTGCTCCTCACTGCCCGCCTCGACGCGGTCCTGCCGCCGCGCGGCTCTCATCACCGCGCGTTACGACTGAGCGTTAAGTGGCACGACCTTCGCATGCGGTCCGCATGTAAAATTTGGGCGAAACGGGGGCTTCGCAATGGACTCCGCCACCTGGAGGCGTGCATGCTGATGGGGTGCGCCATTCCACCTCGATCTCGGCATCCGATGAAAGGACACGTGTCATGCGCCACCCTCTTGGCTTGGTTTCCGTTGCAGCGCTTCTCGTGCTGGCCTCTCGTCCGGCGTTCGCGAACATCATCGACGTCACCCATGGCGCCGGGGCAGGGAGTTTCGAACTCGGCGCCTATGTCGACGGGGGTGGAATTCCCTATGCGGCGGGTCCCGGATACATGGGGCTGGTCCCTGGTGACGGCGCCACGATCGTCGGCTGGACGATCGGCGGACCGGGTGACGGCGTCGACTGGTTGAGCGAGCCGCTGTTCAATGCCGAGTCCGGCGTCCACTGCGTGGATCTGCAGCACCTCG
>JBGATO010000143.1:0-5914 GCA_044229145.1 Candidatus Eiseniibacteriota bacterium
CAGAGAGACAGCTGGCACGTGCAGTCTTGTCTTCATTCGAGGCCTCAACATTGACAGTCCGCTGCCACTTGCTGTGGCTGGTAGGCATTCGACTGGCGATTTCGTGTCACATGGAAGTGAATAATGCAGCAGTTGTCCGACAAGAGACTCATACCCTAACCGGAACAGGCCTCTCCACCTATACTACCATGGGTGCACTCTCACAACTCCGTCACCGGCGGCGCCGCCTCCGCGCACGCCGGACACACGGCATCGTCCATCGGGCCGCCGCAGACCGTGCAGGTCGCGGCGGCCTCGCCATTCGCCTCGTTCTCGGCGAGCACGCGGAGCGCTTCGCCCTCCTCCTGCTCCGGCACCCAGAGGACGACGCGCGAGAACGAGCGCTGGAGCGGCATCGGTTCCTGGCGGAAGGTGCGGCTCTCGACCGCGACGTGCAGGCCGCCACTGTCGAGGAAGCCGGCGACCAGCTCGGCCTCGAGCATGTCGGCGCATTCGCGGAGCTTGACCCAGCGGTGGCCGGTGGCGGCCTCGGTCGGGGCGGTGGGCAGAACGCGGACGCCGGGCGCCAGCGTGGCGCAGACGTGGCCGGGGGCGAGCGGGGCGTCGCAGTTCGGACAGCTGTCGTCGTCGAACACGGGCGGGATCTCCTTCGTGGGGGCGCGGGGCCGAGCTTACTACGGCCGCGATTCGGCGTCTTTCCTCCGGCGCGGCGGTAGCGTACTCTGGCGGGGACGGCTCGGGGGCTGGATCCGCCCCCGTCTGGTGTGTGGAGGCGGAACATGGCCTGGGTGCGCGTCGCCAAAGCGGGCGACAGCGGCGGTGTGCTGGACGAATTCTACGAGTCGATGGGTGTGCCACCCGGGACCTCGCCGGGCAGCCCGTACGACGAGATGTCGCTCAACCCCCAGGCGCTCATCGCCTTCCACGAGTTGCAACGCACCCTGCGCTACGGCGCCTCCGATCTCACCCGCCTGCAGCGCGAGATGATCGCCACGTACGTCTCGGCGCTCAGCCGCTGCCTGCTGTGGACGCTGACCCACGGCCGCGCGGTGCACGCACTGTCGCGGCGCAGCGACCTCGCCGACCGCCTCATGCTCGGCGACCTCGCGCACGCCGGCCTGCCGACCGCGGAAACCGTCATGCTGCGCTACGCCGGCAAGCTCGCCTTGCATCCGTACGCGGTGACGCCGATGGACATCGCCGATCTTCACGCCGCGGGGTTCGCCGATCCGGCGATCGTCGACATCGCGCTGCACGCGTCGCTCTTTGCCGCGTGGACGCGGATCGTCGACGGGCTGGGCGGCACGGTGCCGGGCTACCTGCTGGTCGAAGCCGAACGGTTGCGGCTGCCGCAGGCGTGGGGCGCCGGCGGCGGCAACGGCGGCACGACGGCGACGCCGCCTCCGCCGAGCACACCGCCCGACATGCCACCGCCGCGCGGCGGCGACGCGCCGGACGAGCCGCACGACGATGACGACGATGCCGGCGGCTGGTCGTCGGGCTTGCGCACGCCGCCGAAGAGGACGCCGGTCGGCGTCGGCTGAGGCCGCCGCGCGCTTGACCCGGCGACCCAGCCCGCACTAGGCTGCTCGTCCGCCGCCCGCGCCCGTTTGGCGCCGTGCGGCCTCCCCCGACTCCTCCACGCTGTCCCGTCGCGCCGCGGTTCGCCGCGCGCTCGCGTTTCCGGCCGCGGACACCACCGCCCACTCCCCGACATGCGCCCGAGTCCCACACCACGGAATTTCGCCCGATCGAGACGCGCGCTTCGCGGCCTCGCCGGTGGCGTCGCGTGCGTCGCCGTCGTGGGGAGCGCGGCCCACGCCGCCACCACCTCGCCGCGGCTGTCGCCGTCGCCGCGGCCGCGCATCGCGTCGTACGAGCAGTCCGGGCGGTTCATGCATAACGCCGGACGGCTGTGGATGCCGGTCACCAATCTCGGCATCCTCGGCAACCCGTGGTATCCGTTCTTCGGCGACGAGAACGCCGCCGAATGGCCGGCCGGCACCGGCGTCGAGCACATGAACTACGGCGCGTTGTGGGTCGGCGCGCGGGACGCCAGCGGCGTCGTGCACGTGTCCACCGGTTTCAGCGACCAGAAGGAAACCGAGTTCCGCCCCGAGGACGATGCCCGCGCGACGATCTATCGCAGCTACGAAGGCATCGCCGGCGGCGTGCGCGTCGGCTCGCTGCTCGATCCCGACGATGACGGCGACGGCTTCATCGACGAGGAAGTGCAAAACGGTCTCGACGACGATGGCGATGGCTTGGTGGACGAGGACTTCGCCGCGGCGGCCGATCAGATGTTCACCTGCCAATTCAGCGACACCACACGCGCCGCGCTGACGCAGAATCCCGAGCACACGCCGCTCGGCCTCGCGGTGACGCAGCGCACGTTCCAGTGGTCGACGCCGGGGCTCGACGACTTCGTCGGTTTCGAATACACGATCCAGCACACCGGCACCAAGCCGCTCACCAACGTGTACCTCGGCTTCTTCCTCGATGCCGACGTCGGCCCGCGCAAGGCGACCGCGTTCTGGGCCGACGACATCGTCGGGTACACGTCGACGTCGGTGGAGCGCGACGCGCTCAACGACATCGGCAAGATTCGCCCCGAATGCGAGAATCGTGAGGTGCCGATCAGCGTCGGCTGGCTGCGCGATCACACCGATCCGCCGCCGAGCGTGCACGGCGATCCCGGCTCGCTGCGCCAGACGCCGACGACACCAGGCTACGTCGGCCTGTCGTTGTTCACGCACGTGCTCGACGTCAGCACCGGCGCCTCGACGCGCGTCACCTTCCACGCGCTGCGCCGCGAACAGGACGCCAACTCCGACGCCGACAAGTACCTGCTGATGCGCAGCGCCACCGAAGTGCCGAAGGACACAGTGACCGGCGACTATCGCTACCTGATGAGCGTCGGACCGTTCCCGGTGTTGCGTCCGGGCGAGAAGCTGGTGCTGGCCGGCGCGATCGTCTGCGCGCCGACGCATGAAGAGTTGATGACGCAAACCGCCACGGCGTCGCTCGCCTACGAAGGACGCTGGGTAAACGCTGACCGCAACTCCGCCACCGGCGCCAACGGCAAGGAAACCTGCTTCACGCCGGGCGCACAAGTCTTGGTCGACGACGACTGCGATCCGTCGACACGCCGCATCGCGATCGCCGGCACGATCTGCAAGCCGGAGAACTACATCAACCTTGACTGCGATCCGTGCTCGCCGGCGGTCAACGGCGCGGAGACACCGTTGCACTGGGCAGCGCCGCTCAATCCGCCGCTCCCGGGACAGAGTGCGGGCGGACCAGGCACCATCGGGGTGAAGCCGGACGCCGCCAGCCAGAACGTCACGATCGCGTGGGACAACCTGCCGGAGATCGTGCCGGACCCCAACACGGGCTACTCGCTCGTGGCCGGCTATCGCGTGTGGAAGGCGGCGAACTGGACGCGTCCGCAAGGGTCGCGCGGGCCGTCCTCGGACTTGTGGATGCTGGTGGCCGACATTGCGCTCGACCCGCGCGACTCCACCGCGACGCCGATCGCCGCGGTGCGCGACGACACGGTGCAGCCGAGCGGCGAGTTATTCGGCCGCGCCTATTATCCGGTGGGCCGCTATCGCTACGTCGACACGCACGTCCTGCCTGGCGTGCCGTACTTCTACGCGGTCACGCCGTATCGCATCGTGCCGAATCAGTTCACCACGGTGAAGGTGGCGCGGCCGCCGGTGGCGACACAGGACGACATGGTGATTCTGGACCCACCGGCGCGTAGCGATCTGGCGAAATTCACCATCGTGCCGAATCCGTATCGCGGCGCCGCCGGCTGGGATCTCACGCCGAACGCCAGCGATCCCACCGGCACCAAGATCGGCTTCTTCGGCCTGCCGCGCGGACATTCGACGATCAAGATCTACACGCTGTTCGGCGACCTCGTACAAACGTTGGAACACGACGGCGGCGACGGCAATGGCGGCACGTATTGGGATCTCCGCACGCGCAGTGGCCAAGACGCGGTGAGCGGTGTCTACATCGTCCGCGTGGTGTCGGGGAGCTTCACGGCCGAGCGCAAGTTGATCGTGGTGCGGGGGCGTTAGGGCACGAACACCGCACGTTGCCGCACCGGCGGGAGATCGCTCCGCTTTGCCTCGAGCACATAGATGCCCGCCGCCGCGCGGACCGGGCCGTCGCTTCCGCCATCGAAATGCGTGCAGGCCTGCGTGGAAAGCATGGGTGCTGATCTCACCACGCGCCCGCGCACATCGAGCACTCGCAGATGGGCGTGGGCGGCTTCCGGTGCGTTGACGCGGATCTCCCATCCTCCGACATGAGTGTGTACGTTAAGCCTCAGTGTCGCAGGGGCATTCGATTCCACCGTGTCGGCCGGTGCGCGCACGGCCGCGGGCACGATGTCAGATTCGTCCCATTGCGCCCAGTAGTCTGACTTCACGCCTCCGGCCGCGACCATGTTGCCCCCGACGTAGAGACTGTCACGCCACTTCGCCAGCGCCCACACGCCGCCGACGTCGTAATAGTACAAACGGAGCCCACCATTCATGTCGCGCCACAGGCTGCCGTCCCAGCGCGCGATGTAGTTGGTGCGCGTGCTCCCGAATTGCGTGATCTGTCCGCTGGCGGTGAGAAAGGGGCCGTCGACGAGGAGTGCTTGCACGGCGGCGGGCACCGCGTGGTAGCGCGAGCTCAGGCCGCCCGCGCCGAGTTCGCGCCAGCGCGTGCCGTTCCACGATGCGATGTGGCGCAAGTCGCCGAAGGTGTCGCTCACGTCGAACTCGCCGCCGATCACCAACTCGTCCTGGTACACCGCGATCGCGTAGACGCGAGGATCGTCCCAGTCGTAGGTCGTGACGCCACCGCCGAGATTGTCCCACTGTGCACCGTCCCACGTGGCGATCAGACTTGCGGGGACGCCACCTGCTTCCGTGAAGGTTCCCCCGACGACGAGCTTGCCTTGCCACTCGCCAAACTCGATGACCCACTTATCTGTGCCACCCGCGTATTCGGCCCACTGCGTGCCGTCCCAGCATGCGAGGTGACGTGCGGGCTTCCCGCCAATCGTCGTGAACTCGCCACCCGCGAGCAGTGTGTCGTGCCAGACGTACAGCCCAAGGATCGGCGCGTTGGCGCCCGGTGTGGCGGGCGGCCCGACAGGTTGCCACTGCGCGCCATCCCACCGCGCGATGCCATTAGCGACCTTGCCGTCGGCGAGCGTGTACTCGCCGCCGGCGTACAGGTCGCCCCGATAGTGGACGAGCGCTTCGGGGGCGCCACTGAAACCCTGTCCCAGCGTGCGCCACGCCGCGCCGTCCCACACGCCGATGCCGTGCGCCACGATGGAGCCAGCGCTGAAGAACAGGCCACCGGCAAGGAGAGAATCTGGCGTCGACAAGAAACAGGTCACGTCGAACGAGACACCTGCGCCGTCGGCCGCGGGAGACCACGCCGCGCCATCCCAGCGCGCGAGGTGTGGCGCGGCGAGCTCGCCGGCCACGGTGTAATGGCCGCCGGCGTAGAGGACGCCTTGGTGCACCGCGAGGGCGTACCCGATGTCATCCCACCACACGCCGTAGGGTTCGTGATCGTAGAGGCCGGTGCCCAGGGGTTGCCAGGTCGTGCCGTCCCAGCGGGCGATGTTGTTGGCGTTGGTGAGGTCTCCAACGGTTCCGAACAGTCCAGACGCAATTAGGTCTCCACCAAGGAGCGCAAGTGTCCTGACCCGATACGTTCCCCATTGGCCAAAGGGGTGCCACATCGCCCCATCCCACTGAGCAATCCCATTCGCCACGACCGTGCCGGCATCATAGAACTCGCCACCAGCAACCAAGTTGAGGCCGGAACGAATCATGGAATAGACAACTGGCGGATCCGACGTTCGCTCAGTCAGCCCTCCTCCGAGCGAGGCCCA
>JBGATO010000144.1:0-5859 GCA_044229145.1 Candidatus Eiseniibacteriota bacterium
CATTCGCCAGGGCGACGAAGCCTACGGCCTGTGGCGCCTGGCCGGCACGCGGGCGGGCGACCGCAAGGCAGTCGCGATCAGGACGCGCGGCACGCTCGCGACGAACGACGGCGAGATCGCGGTGAACTGGGCGCTGGACGGCCACGGCATCCTGCAGCGCGCCGAGTGGGACGTCGCGCGCTACCTGCGCAGCGGCCGGCTGGTGCAGGTGCTGCCCGATTACGCCACCCCCGCCGCCGACATCTACGCCGTCTATCCGCAGCGCCACCAGGGGTCGGCACGCGTGCGCGCATTCGTCGACTTCTTCGCGAAGTCCTTCGCGGCGCCCGCCGCGCCGCGCTGACCCGCGATGATCGACAACGGCTGGATCTGGATCCCGATCGTCCTCGCGGCAGCGGCCGCGCAGACCGTGCGCAACGCTGCGCAGCGCAGCCTCGTCAAGTCCGTCGGCACGCTTGCGGCCACGCTCGTCCGCTTCGTCTACGGGCTGCCGTTCGCGGCGGGCGCGCTGGTCGCGATCGCCGCGACGATTCCGGGGCCGCTGCCCGCCGCGTCAGTTCCGTTCGTCGCGTGGGTGACGCTCGGCGCCGTCGCGCAGCTCGCCGCGACCGCGTTCCTCATCGCCGCGATGGAGGAACGCAGCTTCGTCGTCGCCGTCACGTACTCGAAGACCGAGATCGTGCAGATCGGCCTGTACTCGATCGTGCTGCTCGGCGAGCCGCTGTCGCTGCCGGCGGTGAGCGCCATCGCGCTCGCGAGCGCCGGCGTCGTGCTGCTGTCCGTCAAGCCCGGCACGGAGCGCGGGAGCGCGCCGGCGTCGTGGCTTTCGCCGGCCGCCGCGCTCGGCCTGGCTTCCGGCGCCGGGTTTGCGCTCTCCGCCGTCGGCTACCGCGCGGCGGCGCTGACGCTCGACCATCCGTTGCCTTGGGCCGCCGGCGTGTACGCGCTGGTGTGGGCGCAGTGCATCCAGACGGTGCTGCTCGGCGGCTACCTCGCGTTGCGCGAACCGGCGCGGCTCCTGCAGGTGCTCGTCCAGTGGCGCGTGTCCACGCTCGCCGGATTCATGGGCGCGCTGGCGTCGATGGGCTGGCTCACCGCGTTCGCGATGCGCAGCGCCGTCGACGTGCGCATCGTGGGGCTCATCGAGGTGATCTACAGCTACGCGATGTCGCGGCGGTTCTTCGCGGAGCGCGTCACGCCGCGCGAAATCTGGGGGATGGTGCTGGTCGTCGCGGGCATCGTCGTGATCAGCACGCTCCGTTAGCCCCGGTCCCGCGGCCGAGCTCCGCGCTGGAGCCCTGACCGGCCCCACGGCGCCGGTCGCCACCGGCGCCACGCGCGTCGTGCGACCCGCGTCAAGGCGCCCCTGCGCGAACCTGCTAGGCTACGGACCCGTTTCGAACCGACAAGGAAGCAATCCAATGGCACCGGCACGCACACGACGCTCGCTTTTCAACGGCCTTTGCGCCCTCCTCGCCGCCGCGGCGCTTGTATGTTTAGCCATGACCGGTGCGGTAGAGTTTGGTTGTCGTTGAGGCGACCTGGCCGGCCCGTGCAGTTTGGTAGGCGCTGGGGCGATCGAGCCCGACAATGAGTAGAAGACGCACGGTTGCCGCACTGGTCTTCATGAAGCCCGAACGGTTACGCGCGCGGTCACCGAGCGCGCATGCACAAGCAGGGGAGCCGAAGACCATGCCTGCAACCTCAGTGGTGGTGGGCATCGACGTGGCCAAAGCGCAGGTCGATGTCGCGGTGTTGGGCGCGACGCTGGAAGCCCAGCGGTTCGACAACGAGGCCGAGGGACACTCGGCGCTGGCGGCGGCGCTGGCACCGCTGGGGGTCGCCTTGGTGGTCATGGAGGCCACCGGCGGTTACGAAGCGACGCTGGCCTGCGCGCTGCAGGCAGCCGGTTTGGCGGTGGCGGTGGTCAATCCCAAACAGGCGCGCGACTTCGCCAAATCCATGGGCAAGTTCGCCAAGACCGACCGCATCGACGCGCGCCTGCTGGCCGATTTCGCAGCGGTGCTGGTCCGCCGCAACGACCTCGCGCATTTCATCCGTCCGCTGGCCAATTCCGACCAGCAGGCGCTGGCCGCGCTTGTCACCCGACGGCGCCAATTGCTGACCATGCTGCTGGGCGAGCGCCAGCGACTGCAGCTGGCCATGGCACTGGTGCGCCCGAGCATTGAGGCCATGATCCAAGCCATCCGTGCCCAGCTCGACGACGTGGAGGCGCAGATGGTCGCCCACGTCAAGGAACACTTCGCCGAACTTGACCGCTTGCTGCAGTCGGCCAGCGGTATCGGCCCCGTGGCCAGCGCGACCATCCTGGCCGAACTGCCTGAACTCGGGCGACTCAACCGCCGCGAGATCGCCGCTTTGGTGGGCGTGGCTCCCACCGCCAATGATTCCGGTACGTCCCGTGGCCGGCGTCATGTGCAAGGTGGACGCTTCGAGATCCGGCGCGTGCTGTACATGGCAACCCTCAGCGCAGCCCGACACAATCCTTCGATCAAGGCGTTCTATGACCGCCTGATCGCGGCGGGCAAGTTTCCCAAGGTCGCGCTGGTCGCATGCATGCGCAAATTGCTGACCACCCTCAACGCCATGGCCAGAACCAACAAACCTTGGGACAACTCGCTTCATAACGCTTGACTCGGACGACGGTTACTCATTGCCGGGGCGCGCGCATCGGCGCGGGGACGGGCTCCCTCGCGTTCGTGCGAAACGGATTGATGTCGATGCCGCCGCGGCGCGTGAAGCGCGCATGCACGGTCAGCGCCTCGCAGCGGCAGGCGGCGGCCACGTCGACGAAGATGCGCTCGACGCAGTGCTCGTGGAACCCCGGATGCGTGCGATACGAAACGAGGTAGCGCAGCAGCGCCGCGCGGTCGATGCGCGGCCCGCGGTATCCGATGGCGACGGACGCGTAGTCCGGCTGCCCCGTGATCGGGCACACCGAGCGGAAGAGGTCGGTGCGCAGGGTCTCGGCGACCGCCGGCCCGGCGGCGGCGAGCAGCGCGGGATCGACCTCGTAGCGGTCCGTCGCGATCGGCGCGTCGTCGAGGCTCTCGCCCGGCAGCTCGGCGATGCGCATGGTGTGGAACGCGGCCGGCGCCACGAGCCCCAGCGTCACCGGCGCGCCCACCGCCGCCGACAGGTCCCGGACGATGACGCCCGATACCGCCGCCGCGTCGGCGTAGCGCGTTTGCGCGAAGGAGCCCAGATAGAGCTTCACCGACTTCGACTCGACGATCGCGGGCGACGTCGCGGGGACCTCGAACGACGCGATCGCCACGGCGGGCTTGCCCTTCGGATCGAGCCACGTCAGCTCGAACGCCGTCCAGACGTCGGCCCCGGCGAAGGGAAGCGCGCCGCCGATGCCGATCTCCCCGCGCTGCGGCGCGCGCGGCACCGGGAACAGCAGCGCCGCGTCGTAGGTGTCGGGATACCCGGTCGCGTGCCCGAGCGGCGCCGCGCGGAGTTCGTCGGAGAGCGCGGTCATCGGCGTCGGTGCGCTGGTCACTTCACGCGCGCGATGCGCGCACCGAGGCCCGACAGTTTTTCCTCGATGCGTTCGTAGCCGCGGTCGAGGTGGTAGATGCGGTCGATCGTCGTCGTTCCTTCGGCGACGAGGCCGGCGATCACGAGGCACGCCGACGCGCGCAGGTCGGTCGCCATCACGTCGGCCCCCGTCAGCTTGGCCACCCCCCGCACGATCGCGGTGTTGCCCTCGACCTCGATGTCGGCGCCGAGCCGCTTCAGCTCCTGCACGTGCATCATGCGGTTCTCGAAGATCGTCTCGGTGACGACCGACGTGCCTACGGCGCGGGTCGCGAGCGCCATGAACTGCGCCTGCATGTCGGTCGGGAATCCGGGATGCGGCGCCGTGCGCACGTTCGCCGCGACGAGCGGTCCGCTGCGCTCGACGCGGATGACGTCGCCCTCGACTTCGATGGCGGCGCCCGCCTCGCGCAACTTGGTGATGACCGCATCGAGCGCGTCCGGCTCCGTGCCGGTGACCGCCGCGCGCCCTCCGGTCGCGGCCACCGCAGCCAGGAAGGTGCCGGTCTCGATGCGGTCAGGCATGACCGCGTGCGCGGCCCCGTGCAGCGCGCGCACGCCCTCGACGGTGATGCGGTCGGTGCCGGCGCCGACGATGCGCGCGCCCATCGCCGTCAGGCAGCGCGCGAGGTCGACGACCTCGGGCTCGCGCGCGGCGTTCTCGAGGACCGTGGTCCCGTCTGCGAGCGTGGCCGCCATCAGCAGGTTCTCGGTGCCGGTGACGGTCGCCATGTCGAACACGAACCGCGTGCCCTTGAGCCGCCCGGTGGCGCTGATGTAGCCGTGCTCCAGGTCGATCGCGGCGCCCATCGCCTGCAGGCCCTTCACGTGCTGGTCGACCGGCCGCAGCCCGATCGCGCAGCCCCCGGGCAGCGACACGCGCGCCTCGCCGCAGCGCGCCACCAGCGGCCCGAGCGCGAGGATAGACGCGCGCATCGTCTTCACGAGCTCGTATGGCGCGAGCGGCCAGCCGATGCGGCCGGCCTCGAGCGTGACCGTGCCGGGCGTGCGCATGTCGAGCGAGACGCCCATTTGCGCGAGCAGCGTCTCCATCGTGCGCACGTCGTTCAGCACCGGCACGTTGGTGAGCGTCAGCGCCTCCTCGGTCAGGAGCGCGGCGCAGAGGATCGGCAGCGCCGCGTTCTTGGCGCCCGACGCGCGGACCTCGCCTTCGAGGCGATGGCCGCCCTCGATCGCGAGCTTATCCACGCCGGCGCTCCGCCCACTGCTCGGGCGTCAGCGTCTGCATCGACAGCGCGTGGATCTCCTCGCGCATGCGGTCGCCGAGCGCCGCGTACACGAGCTGGTGCTGCTTGACGCGCGAGAGTCCGGCGAACGCGGCCGAAACGATGACCGCCTCCCAGTGGTGGCCGTCGCCGCCGACTTCGACGTGGTCGCAGGCGAGGCCGCTTTCGATGGCGCGGCGGATGGAGTCGGGTGTGGCCATGGGGTGCCTGCAGTCCTCTATGCGCGGAGTTTCCAGCCGCTCGCCAGCAGCCTGAGCATGACTGCGGCGAGCGCGCCTCCCGCGCCGGCCACGATCGCGAGGCTCGCCGCAGGAGCGACGTCCGACACGCCGAAGAAGCCGTACCGGAAACCGTCGATCATATAAAAGAAGGGGTTGAAGTGCGACAGTGTCTGCCAGAACGGCGGCAGCGAGTGGATCGAGTAGAACACGCCGGACAGGAACGTCAGCGGCACGATGATGAAGTTCTGGAACGCCGCGACCTGGTCGAACTTCTCGGCCCACAGGCCCGCGAGCAGGCCGAGCATGCCGAGGATCGCGCTGCCGGCGAACGCGAACGCGAGCGCCCACAGCGGATGGGGCATCAGCAGCAGCGACGGCGCATACAGCAGCGTGACCGCGAAGACGCCGGCGCCGACGACGAGCCCCCGCACCATCGCGCCCAGCACGTAGGCGGCGAAGAGATTGCCGGCCGACAGCGGCGGCAGCAGCACGAAGATGAGGTTGCCCGACATCTTCGACTGCATCAGCGACGACGACGAGTTCGCGAACGCGTTCTGCAGCACCGACATCATCACGAGGCCGGGCACCAGGAACGCCGTATAGGTGACGCGGCCGTCGAACACCGACACGCGGCCCTCGAGCACGTGCGAGAAGATGAGGAGGTACAGGAGCGCCGTGAGGATCGGCGCAGCGATGGTCTGGAAACTCACCTTCCAGAACCGCAGCACCTCCTTGTACAGGAGCGTGACCCAACCGTGGCCGGCGAGAGGAATCATCGCGTGCGCATCCCGGTCTCGGGATTCCGCATGATCCGCAGGAACACGTCC
>JBGATO010000145.1:0-5857 GCA_044229145.1 Candidatus Eiseniibacteriota bacterium
TGGCTCGCTCCACCGCCACCACCCCCGCCGCGTATCTCGCGGAACTCCCCGCCGACCGCCGCGCCGTCGTCGCCGCGGTGCGCGACGTGATCCTGAAGCACCTGCCGAAAGGCTACGAGGAGTGCGTCGCCTACGGGATGCTCGGGTACGTCGTGCCGCTCGCCACCTATCCCGACACCTACACCGGCCAGCCTCTGAGCTACATCGCGCTCGCCGCGCAGAAGAACGCCTACTCGCTCTACATGATGAGCGTGTACGAAAACTCCGAGGCGGAGGCGGCGCTCCGCGAGGGCTTCGCGAAACGCGGCAAGAAACTCGACATGGGCAAGTCGTGCATCCGCTTCAAGAAGCTCGAGGACCTACCGCTCGACGTGGTCGCCCGGCTGGTGAAGATGTACACGGTGAAGAAGTTCATTGCGGTCTACGAAGACGCGCGGGGCGGGCGATGAAGATCTCGCGGACGATTCTGCTCGCCAGCGCGGCGGTGGCCGGTGCCGCCGGCCTCACGCTGCTGTTCCTCCCGGACGACGCCCTGCGCGTCCTCGGCGCGCCGGGCGCGGCGGCGCCGGCCAGCGCGGTCGCCCAGCTCTACGGCGCGGCGCTGTTCGGCGTGGCGATGCAGAACTGGGCGGCACGGGGCACCAAGGTCGGCGGCATCTACGGGCGGCCCCTGGCGCTCGCCAACCTCGTCCAGTGGGGCGCCGGCGCCGCCATCTGGGCGCACCTGTGGCGCGCCGCGCAGCACGCGCCGATCGTCGAGGCCGGCATGGCGGCCTGGCTGGCCTGCGCCACCGCCTTCGCCTACCTGATGTTCCTCCACGATCCGCTCGGCTGAGCGATGGTCCCCCGCCGCCCTGCGTGGAGTTGACAGCGGCGGCGGCGCCCGGCCACCCTCGCGCCGTTCACATCACGCGACCGGAGGGAATCGCCCGTGCTCAACACGATCGACATTCTGGACGACCTCGAGAAGTACACCGTCGACCAGGCCGCCAAGGCCGGCGTCACGGTGATCGAGGGCATCCTCGAAGAGGAAGAGACGCTCACCATCCTGCACGTGACGAAGGATGGCACCGAGGGCGTCGACGAGTTCTTCACCGCCTGCAAGACGCTCGGCGTCAAGCTGGTGGCCGCCGTCTTCAACCGTCTCGAGGAAGAGGACTGGGACAGCCGCCTCGAGGACTCGCGCGCCAACGACGATCACGAGGACATCGTCACCGCGATCGAGGAGTGCAAGCAGTTCATCGGGCACGTCTCGCGCGTCGAACTCACCGCCTTGGTGCCGAACCACACGGCGGTGCTGCGCTTCGAGTCGCTCACGCCGTGGCACGAGCTGATCTACGACATGGACTGGCTCTACGACGACGAGGACGAAGACGAGGACGACGAGGAGCACGACCACCGGCACTAGTCTGGCGGCATCTTCACACTGACGCGGCGCGGCTCCCACGCGGGGCCGCGCCGTTCGTCGTTCGGGCGGGTCGCCGCTCCACCAAAGCCGCCCTTGCCGCTCCCGCGGCGTGCGCGCTCCATCAGGGGACGCGGCCTCCGCCCGGAGCCGCGTCTGGCGTCGCGAGCGGTGAGCCGCTCTCCGCGTCCCCCCAGCGCACCGTCCGATGCCTCGCCATTGGAATCCCCCAAGGAGAGGTCGTGCATGCGTCGCGCACACGTGATCGCCGGACTGCTGACCTGCGGCCTGATCGCCGCGGCGGCGGTCTCCGCCATGGATACGCTGCCGAAATCGCCGCCGGTTCCGCCCGGCAAGGCGCTCACCCCGGCGAAAGTCTCGCTCGGCAAGCAGCTGTTCTTCGACCCGCGCATCTCGCGCTCGGGCACCGTGTCGTGTAACTCCTGCCACAACGTGATGGAAGCCGGCGAGGACGATCGCCCGACCGCCATCGGCGTCGACGGCAAGAAGGGCGGCCGCTCCGCGCCGACGGTGTGGAACGCCGCGTACCTCTCGGTGCAGTTCTGGGACGGCCGGGCCGCCAGCCTCGAGGAGCAGGCCAAGGGCCCGATGGTCAATCCGCTCGAGATGGGCATGGCCGATCACACCGCGGTCGTCGATCGCATCGCGGCGATTCCGGGGTACCAGAAGGCGTTCCGCCGCGCGTTCGGCGGCAGCGCGCCGGTCACCATCGACCACATCGCCGAGGCGATCGCCGCGTACGAACGCACGCTGGTCACCCCGCGCAGCGCCTTCGACCGCGCCCAGGCCGGCGAGACGGCCGCGATGACGCCGGCGGCCAAGCGCGGCATGACACTGGTCAACACGATCGGCTGCACGTCCTGCCACAACGGCCCGGTGTTCGCCGGCCCGCCGATGGCGGAGGGCACCGGCTTCTTCATGAAGTTCCCGCTCTACGCCGGCAGCACCTACGAGACGACGTACAAGCTGACCGACGACCTCGGCCGCTACACCGTCACCCACGACGACGCCGACAAAAACGTCTGGCGCGTGCCGATGTGGCGCAATGTGGCGATCACCGCGCCGTACTTCCACAACGGCAGCGTCCCGACGCTGGCGGACGCCGTCCGCGTCATGGGCAAGACGCAGCTGAACCGCGACTTGTCGAGGGCCGAGGTGGCGGACATCGTCGCCTTCCTCGACGCGCTGACCGGCGAGTTCCCGGCCCAGACGATGCCGCGGCTCCCGGCCATGCCGCACGAGAGCGCGGTGAACTGACCCCCTCCGTCCACCCGGCCGGGGGCGCTGCCTCTGGCAGGGCGGTCCCGGCACCCGCGGGCGCGGCGGCTGACAGCCCCGCGCCCGTGCGCTAGTGTTCCGGTCTCCCCCCGCGCGACGCGCCCGGCGCGACGCGTTCCACCCTGACCCGCCGTGAGGACCCGATGTCCCGATACGCTACCGTCCGCTGCCGCGCCGCCCGCTGGGCGTTCGTGTGCGCCGCCGGCCTGTCGCTCGCCTGCACCGCGCACGCCGCCGCGCGGCCGAAGGGCGCCGCGCTGAACATCGCCGCGACCACCTACGCCAAGCAGATCAAGGCCCCGAAGAACGCGAGCCGCACCGCGCTCGTCTTCGCCCAGAAAGAGCGCCAGGCGATTGCCGGCGCCGAGGCGGATCTCGCCAAGTTGCTCTCCTTCAAGGGCACGCGCACGGTGGCCAACACCGTGACGCTCTACAACCAGATGTCGATGAAGCTCGATGAAGCGGCCGGTTGGGCCGGGCTGTTCGAGGAAGTCCACCCGGACGAGTCGGTGCGCGAGACGGCAGCGCTGGCGATCCAGGTGATCTCGAGCTTCGGCACCGACCTGTCGCTCAACCGCGACCTCTACGACGCGATGGCAGCGGTGGATGCCAGCAAGGACACCAAGGACACGCAGTACCTGCTGTTCAAGGCGCTGCGCGACTTCCGCCGCAGCGGTGTCGACCGTGACGAGGCGACGCGCCAGAAGATCCGCGACCTCTCCGCGCAGATCACGCGCGTCGGCCAGGCGTTCGACATGAACATCGCCGGCGGCACACGCAGCGTCACCTGCACGGCGGCGCAACTCGACGGCCTGCCGCAGGACTTCATCGACCGCCACAAGCCGGACGCCGACGGCAAGATCACACTCACCACCGACTATCCGGACTACATCCCGATCCAGACCTACGCCAAGGACGACAAGGTGCGCCGCGACATCTACATGGCGTACCAGAACCGCGCGTACCCGGACAACTTCGCCAAGCTCGACACGTTGGTGCAGCTGCGTGACACGTTCGCCAAGACGCTCGGGTACAAGAGCTGGGCGCAGTACAACACCGAAGACCAGATGATCGGGACGGACGATGCGGCGTCGGCGTTCATCGACCGCGTGGTGGCGGCGAGCGCGGCACGCACGCAGGCCGACTACGCGACGTTGCTCGCGCGTCTGCAGAAGGACGACCCGACGGCCACCGCGGTGCAGCCGTGGCAGAAGACCTACTACGACAACTTGGTCAAGCGCGAGCAGTATGCGTTCGACGGGCAGAGCGTGCGGCCCTACTACTCGTACAAGAAGGTCAAGGACGGCATCCTGCACGTCTACGAGGGCGTGTTCGGCGTGACGTTCCGCCGCGTGCCGGCCGGCACCGTGCAGACGTGGCACCCGGACGTCGAGGTCTACGATGTCGTCGAAGCCGGCAAGCCGATCGGCCGCTTCTTCCTCGACATGCACCCGCGGGCGAACAAGTACAAGCACGCGGCGCACTTCGGCATCATGCGCGGCGTCAAGGGTGTGCGGCTGCCGCAGAGCGCGCTGGTGTGCAACCTGCCGGGTGGCACGCCGGGCGAGTCCGACCTCATGGAGCACGGCGACGTCACCACGTTCTTCCACGAGTTCGGCCACTTGATGCACGCGATGTTCGCGGCGCAGCGTTGGGTGGACAACGCGGGAACCTCGGTGCAGCACGACTTCGTCGAGGCGCCGTCGCAGTTGCTCGAGGAGTGGGCGTGGCGTCCCGAGGTGTTGCAGTCGTTCGCCACCGATGACAAGGGCACGCCGATCCCGAGCGACTTGGTGGCGAAGATGAAGGCCGCCGACGAGTACGGCAAGGGACTGTGGGTGCGCCAGCAGATGTTCTACGCGCGGCTGTCGCTCAACTTGTACCGCAACGACCCGGCGCAGCTCGACATCGACAAGACGACGCGCGACATCATGACGTCGTACACGCCGTTCCCGTTCGTCGACGGCTCGCACATGGCGGCGTCGTTCGGGCACCTGAACGGCTACTCGGCGAACTACTACACGTACATGTGGTCGCTGGTGATCGCCAAGGATTTGTGGAGCGCGTTCGGCGGCACCAACCTGCTCGGCTCGCCGACGTCGATGAAGTACCGCAAGCTGGTGCTCGCGCCGGGCGGCTCGAAGCCGTCGGCGGAGTTGGTGCACGACTTCCTCGGCCGCGACTACAGCACGGCGGCGTTCGAGGCGTGGTTGAACGCGGGCGTGAAGCAGTAGGCCCACGATCGTCGACGTACGCGAGGGGCGCGACCCGCGAGGGCCGCGCCCCTTCGTGTTGCCGTCGCCGGCGGCCGCGCCGGCGAGGCGTGACGCTACTTCTTCTCGCTGGTCGACGGCGTGCCGGTCGCGGCGCTGTCCTTCTTCATCTTCGCCTTCTTGGCCGCGTGCTTCTTCGCCATGTGCTTCTTGGCCGGCTTGGCAGGCGCGGTGGTGGTGGTCGACGATGGCGTGGTCGACGAGTTGTCTTGCGCGAACGCGTTCACGGCGACGACCAACGCGAGCACGGCAAGAGCAGCGGAGAGACGCTTCATGTGAGGATTCCTCCTTCGATGAGATGAGTTCGCCGCGCGGCGCCCTGCTGCGTGACGAGACCCTGACGGACAACGACGATTGCGGGCCGTGAGGCGCGAGAATGCGCATCACCGTCCGCGGGTGGTGGACTACGTCTGCGATCGGAGGGACAACGGAAGGTCGCGGGCCACGTCGCAGTGCCAAGGCGCCCGGCGACACACAGGAGGGACGAACCGCGTGCACGCAGGCGCGCGGCCGGAGGCGCGCGACCGCGGCGCATGTCGAGCGCACGCGACGACGGACGCTCTGCACTCGTGAGTGCGTCGGCGCGCGCGATGCGTGGCGGCATGGAGTCGCCGCGGGCGCGGAGAACGGCGGCCGTGTGCAACTCGCGGCCATGCGACGACGTGCGACCGGCGACCGGCGCGTGCGGCACCGTCGCGATGTGCTCGGACCGACGCGGCGCCTCGGGTCGCGCCGGCAGCGGCGCGAGAGGCACGCCAGCGCGAGCCCCATCGGTGAGGCGCGCGGTGTGATGCACGAGATGGCGGTGACGGCGATGCGGGTGTCGCGACACCGCATGATAGTCGGCGACGTGCGCGCGCACCGCATCCTGCGCGGCGGC
>JBGATO010000146.1:0-6901 GCA_044229145.1 Candidatus Eiseniibacteriota bacterium
GGATCGCTCGGCCACCTGACCCCGAGCGAGTTCGCCACAATGCGGTCAGGGCAACCCAAGGAAGCGGCCAAACTCTAGCTCAGAACTGTCCGGCTTCCGGGGGAACGTCACTGTCAGGAGATGCAACGCAATCGGAGGTCCGCTCTGAGGGGGTAAGTCCAACGCGACACAGGACCGCTCAGGGTCGGTTCCCCCAGTCGTTACGGCAAGTGAGCGTTCGTGCGGGCAGGCCAAGTCGCAGGACCCCGACGCGCTCCGGCACGACCTGGAGCGCGAGCCGTCGTGACGACCTGCAGCGGACGCATCCGCACCACGGGCAGCCGTGTCGCAGTGGCGAAGATGGGCCTCGGCCTGCCACTGCAGGCTGTAGGTCGACAGCTCGCGCCCGCCGCACCGTTCCGTCTCGGGTCGGGCGTGACGTGCCGCAGGCGCGGGGATAGCGGGGCGCCAAGTTCCCTGGATCAGGGGACGCGGCCTTTACGTTTCGGTACACCGGGCAGGTCCGGCGTCGTGTAGAAGCGGGTTCCATGATCTCCGGAACCGCGAGGAAAGCGATGGACTCGAAGACCCGCCTCGGCCTTGCTGCCGCTTTCGCAGCCACGCTCGTCGCCGCATGCGGCGGGGGCGGGGGAGACGCCGGCGCGACGATGGACCCGACGGGCCTGCTCAGCGTGTCGATCACCGACGCGCCGGCCTGCGGCTACGACCATGCCTGGGTCACCGTCGAGAAGGTGCGCGTGCACAGCAGCGCGACCGCAGGCGAGAACGACAGCGACTGGCACGAGATCGTTCTGGCCGCGCCGCTGAAGATCGACCTGCTCGAGCTGACCAACGGCCACCGCCACGAGCTCGGCCAGACCGAGCTGCCGGCCGGCACCTACCAGCAGCTGCGCCTGGTCCTCGCCAGCAACGCCGGCGCCGACCCGCTGGCCAACGCGGTGCAGCTCAGCAACTCGAAGGAGATCGTCGCTCTGACCACGCCGAGCGGCGAGCAGTCCGGCCTGAAGATGAATGCCGACATGGAGGTGCCGGCCGGCAAGACGGCCGACTTCGCGATCGATTTCGATGGCTGCAAGTCGTTCGTGAAGGCCGGGCACAGCGGCAAGATCATGCTCAAGCCGGTGCTTGCGGTGATCCCGATCCTGAACGACGCGGGCCAGCGCATCGTCGGCTTCGTCGACCCGACGCTGGTCGGCGCGGACACCATCGTGTCAGCGCAGGTTGGCGGTGTGCCGGTGCGCGCCACGCCGCCGGACGCGACCGGCAAATTCACGCTCGCGCCGGTCGTCCCGGGCACCTACGACGTCGTCGTCACCGCGCCCGGCCGCGCGAACGCGGTGATGACGGGCGTGCCGGTGGTGCTCGAGTCCGAGACGCTGATCGGCAGCGCGGGCGCGCGCATCGTGCCGCCGGTCTCGCCGGCGAGCTTCGACGCGTTCGGCACGATCAAGGTCAATGGCAGCTTCGCGAACACCGAGGGCTACGCACGCGCGCTGCAGTCGTTCACCGGCGGTCCCACGTTCGAGGCCGGCTACGCGGGGGCCGACGCGACGACCGGCGAATACGGCATCACGCTGCCCAACGGCGCGCCGGTGAGGGCCGCCTACACGCCGAACCTGACGACGATCGCGTGGACCGCCGACGTCGCGCGTGCCGGCTTCTACACGGTCGAGGGGAACGCGCCGACGTTCGCACCCAAGCTGTCGGACGTGGACGTGCGTGCTGCCGACGACGAGGCGAGCTTCGTCTTCCCCTGACGGCCCCCTTCGGCGACCGGCGCGACACCGGACCGGGTCTTCGCCTAAGAACACGTGCAGCTACCGAGGGGTATCGTGAACGAAGACTCGACGCTGACTCGCGGGATTGACTCGCGGGATCGGGTCCATTACCCTGGCTTTGGGCTAGCTGGCAGATATCCGTTTGCCTGCACCGGGAGGCTCGCCCAACAGGTGGGCATCCCCCTCGCGCCGGGAGAACAAGCTCGGCGAGTGTTTTTCAATCGTGTCTTCAGTCATCTACTCACCCGGGAGAACAGCAATGCGGCTCATCGTATTGGTGAAGCAGGTGGTTGCCACCCTCGGTTTCTCCGTGCTGTTCGGCGGCGTCGCTTACGCGTCCTCCGGTTCGATCACCGTCACGAACCCGGGCCCGCTCAATTCCTTTTCGATCAACACCGCCGTGTTCAACGGCACGAGCGGCCAGATCGACAGCCTGACCTTCGATCTGTCCGGGACGCACTGCCTGGATGGCGGCTCATGCACACTGGGCGAGTCACTGGTATTCGGCGGTTCGGGCGGCGGTAGTTTCATCTACGATCCGGCCGCGAACGGAACGTCTGCGTCGTTTGGCGCGGTGGGCGCCACCGTTTTCGGCTTCAACTACACCGGCAACGATCCGCTGGATGTATTCGCGTTTTCCTGGGATCCGGATGTTGCGAGCAATGGTGGCTACGGCGCGGTGGTCGCCGAACTGGCCGGTACCAAGATCACGGCGTCAGTTCGGTTCGGCGACGGCTCGACCCTTCTTTATTCGGGAACCATGGGAACCGTCGGGCCGGACGTCGCCGCAAACCTCGTCCCCGTTCCGGAGCCTGCAACCTATGCCATGCTGCTGGCAGGCCTCGGAGTGATAGGTGCATTGGCGCGGCGCAAGGCGCATCCGGCGGGCACCCGCCTGACCGACGCGAACGGCATTTCATCGACGGAGCCGTGGCTCCGTTTTCACGCCGGGCATGAAAGCCGGCGCATGCCGACAACTGCGCAGTCACGCTGATCGAACGCTTTCGGCCCGCGGGCAATCTCGACGTTCATCCGCATTGCCTGGTGCAGGAGCAGGCTGTCGTCGAGCGCGCGATCGACCCGGCCGCATGCGCTCGACCCCACCGTCACACCTTCCCCTGTGACACCTGTCCCACTGTGACGCCGCCGCTCCCGCGGGTTCGCCCGGCCAGGGCGCCCGCCACCCCGCGCGGCGCCTAGCGCAGCGCGTGCCTGGCACGCCCCATGCATCTGAGGCCCGTCATGCACGCTTCCGGTCCACATCAGCCCGCCACGCACGCCGCTGCGGCATCGCGCGCGACCGCCACCATCGGTGTCGTCGCCAACCCGGTGTCGGCGCGCGACATCCGGCGCATCGTCGCCAACGCCGGCAACCTGCAGATCACCGACCGCGTGAACATCGTGCTGCGCGTGCTCACGGCCGCCGCCGCCTGCGGCGTGAAGCGGGCCCTCGTGATGCCCGACCGCGGCGGCATTCGTGCACTGCTCGAGCGCCACCTCAAACGCGGCGCCGACGCGGCGCTGCCGGAAATCGAGTTCCTCGACATGGAGCCGACGTCGGGCGTCGAGGACACCTTCACCGCGACGCGCCTGCTGCAGCGCGCCGGCGTGGCGGCGATCGTCGTCCTCGGCGGCGATGGCACGCACCGCGCGGTGGTGCGCGAACTTGCCGTGGGCCGCCGCGCGCTGCCGATCGCCGGCCTATCCACCGGCACGAACAACGCCTTCCCGAGATGCGCGAGCCGACGATCACCGGCATTGCGGTCGGCCTCTACGCGAGCGGGCGCATCGCCGCGGCCGAGGCGCTGGCGCCGAACAAGCTGATCGAGGTCCACATCCCCGACGCCGACGGCGGGCCGGGCCGGCGCGACGTGGCGATCGTCGACGCCGTCATCACGCACGACCGCAGCATTGGCGCGCGCGCGTGTGGAAGACGCAGTCGCTGGACGCCGCCTACCTCGCCTTTGCCGACCCGCAGGCGATCGGCCTGTCGGCGATCGGCGGCCTGCTGCAGCCGGTCGGCCGGCGCGAGCCGGGCGGCCTCGCGGTGCAGCTCGCGCACGACGCTCGCCACGCGCTGCTGACGCTGCACGCGCCGATCGCGCCGGGCATGGTGTGCCCGGTGCCGATCGCGAGCTGGCAGCGCATGGTCGCCGACCGCGCTCGCGGCCGCCGCGAGCGCCGGCACGGTCGCACTCGACGGCGAGCGCGAGCTCGGCTTCGAGCCCGGCCAGCCGGTGCACCTGACGCTGCGCGAAAACGCCTTTCTCACGGTCGACGTCGCCGCCTGCATGGCAGCCGCCGCGCGGGACGGGCTGCTCCGTTCCGATCCTTCACCCACCCGCTGACAAGGAGACACGCCATGGCAGGCAACCCGTTCCCACAATCGAAGGAGCAACTGCTCCAGGCCTACCGCACGATGCGCACGATCCGCGAGTTCGAGGAGCGGCTGCACATCGACTTCGGCCGCGGCGACATCCCCGGCTTCGTGCACCTGTACGCGGGCGAGGAGGCCGCGGGCACCGGGATCATGATGCACCTGGGCGACGGCGACCGCATCGCCAGCACGCACCGCGGCCACGGCCACTGCATCGCCAAGGGCGTGGACGTCGTCTCGATGATGAAGGAGATCTACGGCAAGAAGGGCGGCTCGTGCGAAGGCAAGGGCGGCTCGATGCACATCGCCGACCTGCACAAGGGAATGATGGGCGCCAACGGCATCCTCGGCGCCGGTGCGCCGCTCGCTTGCGGTGCCGCGCTCGCGGCCAAGTTCCGCGGCAAGGGTGAGGTCGCGATCACCTTCGTCGGCGACGGTGCGAGCAACCAGGGCACCTTCCTCGAGAGCCTGAACCTGTCGGCGGTGTGGAACCTGCCGGTGATCTTCGTCGTCGAGAACAACGGCTACGCCGAGAGCACCTCGCGCGACTATGGCGTCGCGGTGGACAGCTACGTCGACCGCGCGGCCGGCTTCGGGCTGCCGGGCGTGACGGTGGACGGCACCGACTTCTTCGCCGTGCACGAGGCGGCCGGCGAGATCATCGGCCGCGCGCGCAAGGGCGGTGGGCCGGCGCTGCTGGAGTGCAAGATGGTGCGCTTCCACGGCCACTTCGAGGGCGACGCGCAGACCTATCGCGCGCCCGGCGAGACGGAAGACAACCGCGCCAACAAGGACTGCCTGAAGAAGTTCGCCGCGGCCGTCACCGGCGCCGGCGTCATCGCCGCCGACGAACTGAGGAAGATCGACCACGAGGTGCTCGGCCTGATCGAGCGCGCCGTCACCGAAGCCAAGGCCGCGCCGCTGCCGACCCTGGCCGACCTGACCACCGACGTCTACGTCGCGTACTGAACGAGGAGAACGAACATGGCTCGCAAGATCAGCATGAAGCAGGCGATCAACGAGGCGCTCGACCAGGAGATGGCGCGCGACCCGTCGGTGATCGTGATGGGCGAGGACATCGTCGGCGGCGCCGGCGCCGACGGCGAGCGCGATGCCTGGGGCGGCGTGCTCGGCGTCACCAAGGGCCTCTATGCCAAGCACGGCGACCGGCTGATGGATACGCCGCTCTCCGAGAGCGCGTACGTCGGCGCGGCGATCGGCGCCGCGGCGTGCGGCATGCGCCCGGTCGCGGAACTGATGTTCATCGACTTCATGGGCGTGTGCTTCGACCAGATCTTCAACCAGGCGGCGAAGTTCAAGTACATGTTCGGCGGCAAGGCCGAGACGCCGGTCGTCATCCGCGCGATGGTCGGCGCGGGCTTTCGCGCGGCGGCGCAGCATTCGCAGATGCTCACGCCGCTCTTCACGCACATCCCGGGCCTGAAGGTGGTGTGCCCGAGCACGCCCTACGACACCAAGGGGCTGCTGATCCAGTCGATCCGCGACAACGACCCGGTGATCTTCTGCGAGCACAAGAACCTGTACGGCTTCGAGGGCGAGGTGCCCGAGGCGAGCTACGCGATCCCGTTCGGCGAGGCGAACGTCGTGCGCGACGGCCGTGACGCGACGATCGTCACCTACGGCCTGATGGTGCACCGCTCGCTCGACGCGGCCGCGGCGCTGGCCAAGGAAGGCGTCGAGGTCGAGGTGGTCGACCTGCGCACGCTCTCGCCGCTGGACCTGGACACCGTGCTCGACAGCGTCACGCGCACCGGCCGGCTGGTCTGCGTGGACGAGGCCAACCCGCGCTGCAGCATCGCCTGCGACATCTCGGCGCAGGTCGCGATGCAGGCCTTCGGCGCGCTGAAGGCGCAGATCGAGATGGTGACGCCGCCGCACGTGCCGGTGCCGTTCTCGCCGCCGCTGGAAGACCTGTACATCCCGAGCGCGGCAACCATCGCCGACGCCGTGCGCCGCACGATGACCCGCAGCGGAGGGAAGCACTGATGGCCGGGATCACGCCGATCGTCATGCCCAAGTGGGGGCTGTCGATGAAGGAAGGCACGGTGATGTCGTGGCTGGTCGACGAAGGTGCGGAGATCCGCATCGGCCAGCCGATCCTCGAGGTCGAGACCGACAAGATCGCCAACGCCGTCGAGGCGCCCGACCCGGGCGTGCTGCGGCGCAAGGTGGCGGCCGAGGGCGAGCTGCTGCCGGTGAAGGCGCTGCTGGGCGTGATGGGCGGCAGCGACGTGAGCGACGCGGACATCGACGCCTACGTCGCCGCCTGGGTGACGCCGGCCGACGAGAGCGAGGGTGCCGACGCCGAGCCGGCCTACCGCACGGTCACGGTCGACGGGCTGCAGATCCGCCACGCGCGGCGCGGCGCCGCCGAGGGCACGCCGGTGCTGTTCATCCACGGCTACGGCGGCGACCTCGACAACTGGCTGTTCAACCTCGACGCGGTGGGCGAGAAGCGCCCGGTGATCGCGCTCGACCTGCCCGGGCACGGCCAGTCGACGCCGACGCTGCCGGGCACCCGCGTCGGCGCGCTGGCGGACTTCGTCGCCCGCTTCCTGGACGCGATCGACGTGGAGCGCGCGCACCTCGTCGGCCACTCGATGGGCGGCGCGATCGCCGCGCAGATGGCGCTGGCGCATCCCCGGCGCGTGGCGTCGCTGTCGCTGATCGCGCCGGCCGGCTTCGGCGACGAGATCCACACCGGCTACACCGAGGGCTTCGCGAC
>JBGATO010000029.1:0-44861 GCA_044229145.1 Candidatus Eiseniibacteriota bacterium
CCTGGCTGGCGCGTTGCCGTCATGTCCCGATGTCGAGCCGCGAGACGCTCGCGCGGTCGGCGACGCTGGTGTTGTGGATCAACCCGCGATTGGCCAGCGACCTCGGCTTCCAATTGTCGGTGCTGGCGACTGCCGGCCTAAGCATGGCGAACGTGCTCTGGATCACCACGCCGCACGTGGAGGATAAGACCCATCGCTGGCGCGGTGTGCTGGATCGTTGCCTGGTGCAGCCATGGCGAACCACGGTGGCGGTGTCGATCATCGTGATGCCGTGTCTGATCCAGTCGGTCGGGCGCGTGCCGGTTGTGGGCGGGCTAGCGAATCCGCTCGTGGTACCGGCGTCCGAGCTGAGCCTGATCGGCATCCTGTGCGGAACGGCATGCGATGTCGTGGCCCCGTGGCTCGCACCGGCAGCCTGGGCGGCGACAGGAGCCTGCCTGGCCGCAATGCGACAGATCGTGCTGTGGGCAGCCGCATTGCCGTTCGCCTCGGTGCGCGTCGTGCCGTGCGGGCCATGGTGGACCCTGGCGTACGCGGTGGCCGTGTGTGTGGCGTGCTCGACATCGCGCAAGCAGCGCGGGCGCGTGGCGCTGTGCATCCTGGTTGCCGCCGCAGTGCTGCGGCCTCTCTGGTGGCCGGCGGTTCGGCCGCCGGCCGTCGGCACGGTGCGCCTTAGCGTGCTCGATGTCGGGCAGGGCGATGCGCTCGTGCTGGAGGGCGGTGGCGGCACAACCTGGCTCGTGGACAGTGGCAACGCACGCGGGCGGTGGGATGCGGGAGATCGCGTCATTGCGCCAGCCCTGCTCGCGCGCGGCGCGTGGCGGCGGGTAGTCGCGGTCGTCACCCACCCGCACGCGGATCACGTCGGGGGCCTTGCGACTTTGGTGCGCGAGGGGCGGGTCGGCAGCGTCGTCGCGCCGGCGGTGCACAGTGTCGATGCCGCGTGGGTCAGAGCGCGCGACCTCGCGCGGCGGCGCACAGTGGTCTGGCGTCCGGTCGCAGCTCCGTGCGAATGGACGGACGGGCGCGCGTTCCACGCGACGCTGCTCTCGCCGACCGCCGCGCGCCTGCTGCGGGATACCGACGAGTCGAGCACTGGCTGCAACGAGCGCTCGTTGGTTCTGCGGATCGCGCGGCCAACCGGCTGTTTCTTGCTGCCGGGCGATGCGGGCGCTCGGTCCGAATCGCTGTGGTGTGCCGAAGGTGTGCCGGTCGCGTGCGATGTACTGAAGGTCGGACATCATGGCAGTCGATGGGCGACCACGGATGCGTTTCTCGAACGCGCGCGTCCGCTGGTTGCGATCATCTCGGTAGGGGCGGGCAACCGTTACGGTCACCCGTCGGCTGAGGTGCTCGGTCGCCTGGCGCGGCACGGAGTGGCGGTGTTTCGCACCGACCTCGACGGCGAAGTCGAATGCGAGGCACGTCCCGATGGTCTGTGGCTCCGAACGGCACGGCAGCCGCGCTGGCGCCGGGTGCCGCCGCGGGGACCGCACGGCGCGGGAAGCGCCGGCTCGATTGACACCGGTGCCGCCGGACCCTAGCATGCCGGGATGCGAGAGCGCGGTCCGATCGGACCCCGAGGCGCGATTCCCTCACGGCTCTCGGCCCCCGCGCTTCTGTTGGCAACCGTGGTGGCCGCCCTGCTGCAGGTTGTGTTGCGCGCCTACGTCACGGACGACACTTTCATCCACTGCGTCTTCGCCCGTCAGCTGGCGACGCAGGGGATCTTCGGCTTCAATCCCGGCGAAGCCGTCTATGGCGACACCAGTCCGCTCTGGGTGCTCGTGCTGGCCGGCGGACACCGATTGGGTCTCGATCCCGTCGCAGTGGCGAAAGTCTTGTCCGCATCCGCCGCGATCCTTCTACCGGTCGTGATCGCGGGGTGGTGCCGCCGCATGGCCTTGCCCGGCGCGGCGATCGCTTGCGCCACCGTCCTGGTGGCCACCGAAGTCTCCGTGGCGCGGTGGGGCGCGTCGGGAATGGAAACCGTGTGCGGCACGCTCGGCGTCATCGGGGCGCTGGCCCTGCTGCACGGCGGCCGGCCGCGCCCGGCGCGCGAAGCGGCGATCGGGCTGCTGCTCGCGGGCGCCGCCTTGGTACGTCCCGAGGTGACGGTGCTGGTGGGCCTCGCGCTGCTGGCGGCCGCCTGGGGTGTGCTCACCGGCAGTATGCGTCTGGGCGCCGCCGTCACGCGCGCGCTCTGCGCGCTCGGCCCGTTGATCGCTTGGTGGACGTATGCGTGGCACACCTTCGGCAGTCTCACGCCGACGACGTCGACAGCGAAATCGTCGGGTTTGATCGGCGTCCCGGCGCAGATCTGGGGCGACTTGCTGCGCGAAGGACGCGTCGTCGTAGCCACGGAGGCTGTGGCGCTCGTGGCGTGCGCGATCTGCGTCGTCCATCCGCGCGGGCTGCGCCGCTGGCTCGATACGTACTTGAATTCCTCGCTGACCCTCGCACTGTTGTGGGCCGGCGCCGTGCTGCTCGGCTATGCGGTGCTCGGCTACGAGATCGTCTCGCGCTATCTCGTGCCCGTGCTGCCGGTGCTGGCGGTCGCGGGAGTCACGGCAGCGTGCGCGGTGTGGGCGAAGTCCCCGCGCCGGGGCGCCGTGCTGGTGCTGATGACGATGCTCGCGGTCGCGCAGAACGCCTTCGTGCTGACGCGCTATGTGTTGCCGCAAGTGCGCAGCTTCTCGCGGGGGATGGAGACGGCGCTGATCCCGGCGGCGTTGTGGTTCCGCGATCACACGCCGGCGGGCAGCGTGGTGGCGCTTCACGACATCGGCGCGGTCGGCTACTACGGCGAACGTCCGGTGCTCGATCTCGGCGGATTGGTGACGCCGGAGATCACGCCGCTGCGCCGGCGCATGAGCGACGACGCTCTGCTGCGCTCGGGTGCCTTCACGGCGATCGCGGTGCCCGACTACATGCTGGTGCGCGGGGCAGGCAGCGACAGCTTGGCGGGGCGCAGTTTCGGCGGCCGGCGGGCGCGTTCGCTCTTCGCGGTCGACATGCCGAATCTGGGCGTCACACGACCTGAGCCGGTGCGCTACACCGCGTATGCGCTCGACGCGGAGAACGCACGGCCGTGACCGCACGCGTCGGCATTCTGCTGTCGGGGCGTGGGTCGAACGCGCGTGCCGTGCTCGACGCGGAGGCGGCCGGCACGCTGGGCGCTCGCGTCGTGCTCGTGCTCTCCGATGTCGAACGCGCGGAAGGGCTGGCGATGGCGGCATCGCGCGGGGTGGCGGCGCGCTACCTCGCGGCGGGGCCGGGGCGCACGCGGCTGGCAGGCGAGGCGGCGCAACACTACGTCGACGCATTGCGCGCGGCGGCGGTGGACATCGTCGTGCTTGCCGGCTTCCTGCGCATCGTGTCCGCGGACTTCCTCGCGGCGTTTCCGGATCGCGTCATCAATATCCATCCCTCGTTATTGCCCGCGTTTCCGGGACTGCACGCGCAGCGGCAAGCGTGGGAGTACGGCGTGCGCGTCACCGGGTGCACGGCGCATGTGGTCGACGCGGGCGTCGATACCGGGCCGATCCTGTGCCAGGAAGCGGTCCCGGTGCACGAGGGAGATACAGTGGAGTCGCTCAGCATGCGAATCCTCGAGGCGGAGCATCGCGTGTTGCCGGCGGCGGTGTGCGCGATGGCGCAGGGCCGCGTGCGGCGCGAAGGCCGGCGCGTGCGCATCGCCGGCATCGAGCAGGAGGCGTGATGGATCTGACATTGCCGGACGTCGCGGTGCGTGAGACGCAGCTCGGGGACCGCGCGCCCGACTACCGCGGCAAAGTGCGGGACGTGTACGACCTCGGCGACGATCTCCTGATCGTCGCTACCGACCGGCTCTCGGCCTACGACAGCATCTTGCCGACTGGAATCGCCGGGCGTGGCGTGTTGTTGACGCAACTCAGCGCGTTCTGGTGCGAGGCGTTCGCGCCGCTGGTGCCGCATCACATTCGCAGTCTCGCGCTGGCCGATTTCCCGCCGGAGGCGCAGGCGGATCCGGCGATGTTCGGTGGCAGGACCATGCGCGTGCGCAAGTTGCGCCGCATCGACGCCGAGTGCGTGGTGCGCGGCTACCTCGCAGGATCAGGATGGCGGGAGTACCGCGAATCCGGATCCATCTGCGGTCACATGCTGCCGCGCGGGCTGCGCGAATCGGAGCGCTTGCCGGAGCCGCTGTTCACCCCAGCGACGAAGGCCGACGCGGGCCATGACGAGAACATCGACTTCGCGCGTTTCCGGACAATTGCCGGCGCGCGTCACGCCGAGGCACTGCGCGACCTCAGCCTCGCGCTCTACGCCGCCGCCGCGCGCCACGCGGCGGCCCACGGCATCCTGATCGCCGACACGAAATTCGAGTTCGCGCTCGAAGGCCCGCCTGGCGCCGAACGCATCGTGCTCATCGACGAGGTCCTGACGCCGGATTCGTCGCGCTTCTGGCCCGCCGACCGCTGGGAGCCTGGCCGCCCGTCGCCCAGCTTCGACAAGCAGATCGTGCGCGACTGGCTCGACGCGAGCGGATGGGATCACACGCCGCCCGCTCCCGCGCTGCCCGACGGTGTGGTGACGGCGACCCGCGCCGCCTACCTCCATGCCTACCGGACACTCACGGCAGGCCCGGTGCATCTCGATGGCATGGTGCAGGAGGCGGGGCGATGAGCGGGGAGGCGATGACAGCAGATCCCTTGACGCCGGCCACGGCACCGATCGCCATTCGTCGCGCGCTGCTCTCCGCCTGGGACAAGACGGGGGTCGTCGATTTTGCGCGCGCACTGGCCGCGTGCGGCGTCGAGATCCTGTCGACCGGCGGCACGGCTGCCCTGCTGCGCCGCGAGGGCGTGACATTGCGCGATGTCTCCGAGGTCACCGGATTTCCGGAGATCCTCGATGGCCGCGTCAAGACACTGCATCCAGCGATCCATGCCGGCATCCTCGCGCGCCGCGCGCACGGCGGCGATCGCGCGGTCCTCGCCACGCATGCGATCGGCGAGATCGACTTGGTGTGCGTGGCGCTCTACCCGTTCGCCGAAACGCTGGCGCGCGGCGCGGACGACGACGAACTCGTCGAGATGATCGATGTCGGCGGCCCCGCCATGCTGCGCGCCGCGGCGAAGAATCATGCCGACGTCGTCGTGGTGAGCGATCGCGCACAGTATGCCGGCATCCTGGCCGACCTGGCAGCGCACGGTGGTGTGCGACGCGAGACCGCGCGGCGTCTCGCCGTCGAGGCCTTCGCGCGAACCGCGGCCTACGACGCGACGGTGGCGCGAGGCCTCGCCGAGCGATTGCTGCCCGCCGGAGAGGCGTGGCCGCCACCGGTGGTCGCGGCGCTGGGTGTCGAGCCGCGCACGCTGCGTTATGGCGAGAACCCACACCAACGCGGCGCGCTCTACCTCGATCCGGTGCGTGGCGGCGACGGCTGGGGCGCGGCCCGCGTGCTCTCCGGGAAGGAACTCTCGTACACCAACATCCTCGATGTGGAACTCGCGACGCGCGCGGTGGCCAGCTTCACGCGGCCGGCCGCCGTCATCGTCAAGCATGCGACACCGTGTGGCGTCGCCGAGGATGAAAGCCCATCGCGTGCCTACGCTCGCGCGCTCGCCGGCGATCCGGTGTCGGCCTATGGGTGCGTCGCCGCGGTGAACCGTCCCGTCGATGAAGAGCTTGCCGCGGCGATCAACGACACGCCGTTTCTCGAGGTGCTCGCCGCGCCGGCGTTCACGCCGGAGGGATTCGCGCGGTTGAAGAACACCAAGACGCGCCGGTTCGTCGAACTCCCGGCGGCGATGTTCGACGCCACGGCGTGGAGCGAGCCGTGGGTGCGCCCGGTCCGCGGCGGAGTCCTGGTGCAGGATCCCGAGCTGCATACGCTGGACGCGGCGAGCCTGCGCGTGGTGACTGCCCGCGCGCCCAGCGAGGGGGAACAGGCGGCACTCGTATTCGCGTGGCAGGTCGTGCGGCACGCGCGGTCCAACGCGATCGTCTTGGCGCGCGACGGCGCGACGGTGGGCATCGGCGCCGGCACCACCAGCCGCGTCGAGGCGGTGCACGCCGCGCTGCGGACCGCGGGAGACCGCGCCGCCGGCGCGGTGATCGCCTCCGATGCGTTCTTTCCGATGGCGGACGGTCTCGAGGCCGCCGCGCGCGCCGGTGTCACCGCGGCGATTCAGCCCGGCGGCTCGATTCGCGATGAGGAAGTGATCGCGGCGGCGAACGCCGCCGGCATGGCAATGGTCTTGACGGGAGTGCGCTGTTTTGTCCACTGAGCCAACGGCGATCGACGAGGCGGCGCGCGCGACGCGGGACGTCCCTGGGAGCATGGTGCACGGCGAGCGCGTGGTCGTGCTCGACTTCGGCTCGCAATACACGCAACTGATCGCACGCCGCGTGCGCGAACAGCAGGTGTACTGCGAGATCCTGCCGTACGACACGCCCGCGGCGACGATCGCGGCCCGCGCGCCGCGCGGCATCGTGCTGAGCGGCGGCCCGGCAAGCGTGCACGCCGACGACGGCCCGCTTCCGGATCCTGCAGTGTTCGCCCTCGGGGTGCCGGTGCTCGGCATCTGTTATGGCTTGCAGGCGATGGCGCACATGCTGGGCGGTCGTGTCGAGCACGGCGATCGCGGCGAATACGGCATGAGCCAGCTCGAGATCGTCGGCGACGCGCCGCTCTTCGCCGGCGTGCCGCCTGCCTCGACTGCATGGATGTCGCACTGGGATACCGTCACCGCGCTGCCGCCGGGATGGCGCGCTCTGGCGCGTACGGGCAGCACGGAATTCGCCGCCGCGGCGTCGGCCGACGGCCGCATCGCCGGATTGCAGTTCCATCCTGAGGTGCTGCACACCGCGCATGGCGGCCAAATCCTGCACAACTTCCTGTTCGCGGTGTGCGGGGCGCGCGGCGAGTGGTCGATCCCACACTACGTCGACGAGGCGATTGCGCAGATTCGGGCACAAGCGGGCGAGGGTAGCGGCAAGGTCATCTGCGCGCTCTCCGGCGGTGTCGACTCCACCGTCGCGGCCTCGCTCGTGCACCGCGCGATCGGCGAGCGCCTGGTATCGATCTTCGTCGATCACGGTCTCAATCGCCTCGCCGAACCGGAAGCCGTGGTGCGCTTCCTCACCGAGCAGGCCGGCCTCGCGGTGCGTGTGGTCGATGCGCGCGCGCGCTTCCTGCACGCGCTGGCCGGCGTGACCGACCCCGAGCAGAAGCGCAAGATCATCGGGCGCGAGTTCATCGCGGTCTTCGAGGAGGAAGCGGACGCCATCGGCGGCATCACCTCGCTGGTGCAGGGCACACTGTATCCCGACGTCATCGAGAGCGTGTCGGTGCGTGGTCCGTCGGCCACCATCAAGTCGCATCACAATGTCGGCGGCTTGCCGGACGCGATGCGGTTGTCGCTCATCGAACCGCTGCGCGAACTGTTCAAGGACGAGGTGCGCGAACTCGGCCGCCATCTCGGCCTGCCGGCGTCGATCCTTGGCCGGCATCCGTTTCCCGGACCCGGACTCGCGGTTCGCGTGTTGGGAGAGATCACGGACGAGGCGCTCGACACACTCCGCCAGGCCGACGCCGTGTACATCGATGAGATTCGTCAGGCCGGGCTCTACGACAGCATCTGGCAGGCGTTCGCGGTGTTGCTCCCAGTGCGCACCGTCGGCGTCATGGGCGATGTGCGGACGTACGACCGCGTGCTCGCGTTGCGCGCGGTGACGTCGACCGACGGCATGACGGCGGATTGGTTCGACATGCCGCACGCGGTGCTGCGGCGCATCGCCAACCGCATCGTCAACGAGGTGCCGGGCGTGAACCGGGTTGTGTACGATATCAGCTCCAAGCCCCCGTCCACGATCGAATGGGAATAGACATCCAGCGCCGGCTTCGCGTCCCCCCGCGGGAGGCGGTGCGCAGGGGAGGCAAGGCCGGCATGCAACACAGGGCACGACGCATCGCACGCGCGGCAATCGCGTGCGCGGTGGCGGGGTGGGCGCAGGCGGCCATGGCGTTGATGCCGCTCAGTCCCACCGCCGAGAAGCACGCACCGCGGGTCGGCGTCAACGCGCGTGCGGCGTTGACCGTACCGGGAATGGGTGCGGCGGCCGCGCGCACGCTGCTCCATCTGGACACCGCAACGAGCGCGACCACGACCCTCAAGGTGCTGGTCATCCTCGCCGAATTCTCGGACGTCGCGGCCACGACGTCTGCCACGACGTACGATTCGTTGCTGTTCTCCGCCTCGCGCCCTGCCGGAAGCATGCGCCAGTACTATCGGGAGAACTCCTACGGCGCGCTCGACGTCACCGGCAAGGTCGAAGGGCCGTGGATCCATCTGTCGCATCCGCGCGACTACTACGCGAACGGGTCCGGCGGCCTGTTCGGCACCTATCCGCGCAACGCGCAATACCTCGTGGAGGAGGCGGTGCTCGGCGCCGCCAACTACGTCGACTTCGCGCAATACGACGGCAACGGCGACGGCTACGTCGACTACCTGATCGTCGTCCACAGCGGCCGCGGCAAGGAGCAGACGAACGGCGCGCTCGATATCCATTCGCACACCTGGACGACGTTCCACGACGTCACCGTCGATGGCGTGCGCGTGTCGACGTACTCGACGGTGCCGGAGGACGGGCAGATCGGCGTCTGCACGCACGAGTTCGGGCATCAACTGGGACTGCCAGACCTGTACACCGCGAGTGGCGCCGGCATCGGCTTGTTCTCCTTGATGGCGACAGGCGCCTGGGGCGGCCGCGTGGTCGAGGGCGATCATCCGACGCAGCTCGATGCATGGTGCAAAGCGCGCCTCGGCTTCCTGCGGCCCACGGTGGTGTCGCGCAATGCCACCGCGCAAGCACTCCCACCGGTGGAAATGTCGCCGACGGCGTGGAAGTTGTGGACCCTCGGCGCGCCGGCCCACGAGTATTTCCTGGCCGAGAACCGCCAGTACGTCGGACAGGATGACGTCCACCCGACGACGCAACTGCGCGGCCTTCCGAACGCGGGCTTCGTGCTGTACCACATCGACGACGCCGTTCCCGGCAATTTGCAGCCGGCTGGACAAGACACCTTTCCGCACTTGCAGGTGGCGCTCGTCGAGGCGGACGGCGACACGCTCGGCAAGGGCACGATCAACTCGGTGGCGGGCGACTGGGGCACGGCGTCGGATGTGTTCGGCGTGGCACCGCGCAATATCACGACGTGGGAGCGTGGCACGGTGCCGTCGTCGCGCGACTACGGACGGCGCGATACCCAGGTCGCGTTGAGGGGCATGCATCTTTCCGGCACCACGGCGATCGCGGATGTCGAAGTCGCCAACGCTCCGGCGTTGCGCGGGGACGGGCTCGCGGTGAGCGGTGTCAGCGACGGGCTCCTCTACGCCGGTCGCCAGGTGGCGGTGGCGCCGCGGGTGCGCAATCGCGGGCTCGCGGCCACCTCGGTGAGCGCCGCGCTCTCGGTTGCCGATCCGTTCGCCTCGATCGCGGGCAGTGCGGTGACGGTCGGTGCAGTGCCGGCCGACACGACGATCGCCGCGGTGGCCGGGAACGTGCAACTCGCGCTCGGGAGCGCGTTGCCGGCGGATCCGTATGTCGTTCCGGTGATCTTCGACCTCACGGGAACCGGAGGCGCCCCGCCCGCGGCGTTCAGTTCGCGGGACACCGTGTGGGTGGCGAGCGGGAGCTGCTTCTCCTTCGCCGACGATGCGGAGAGCAGCCTGCCGCGCTTCCGCGACACCGGCACCGCGACCGGCGTCCATGCGCGCTGGCGCCGCAGCGCCGATCGCAACATGACGCCCGGCGGCAGCTACGCCTGGCGGTGCGGGAGCGACATCCCCAGCGGGGCCTACGACGCGCGTTTGGACATGACGCTCGAGAGCCAGCCGTTCCAACTCGATGGCACCGGCGCGCTGTCGTTCTGGAGCTACATGGATGCGGAAAGCGGGCCGCCGGGCGTCACCTACGATGGGGGCCTGGTGGAAATCGCGGTGGGCGATGGGCCGTGGAATCCGCTGGAACTCGATGGCGGGTACCCGTACAGTCTGCGCGCGCCTCAAGGCGGCATCGCGGCGGAACTCCTCGGACGCGGCGCGCTCGGCGGACACGACAGCGCGGCGCATCGATTCACCGCATCGCTCGCGGGCCTCACCGGCGTGGCGCGACTGCGCTTCCGCTTCGTGAGCGACGCCTCCGTCGGCTACGACGGCTGGACGATCGATGACGTGCTGGTCGACACCGACACGCAGCCGTACGCGGTGCTGCCGCACGATCCGTCCACCGACGCGGGCGGAACGGCACTGGCGTGGCGCGTCGTCGAAGGCCGCAGCGCGTACGCCGGCTCCGGGTTCGCGCTCTACGCGTCACCGTCCGAAGTCTCCGCCGTCGCCGGCACACTGCAACGCACGCTGGCGACGCTGACGCGGGTCGGGACGATCGCGACCTCGGCGGATCTGCGCAGCGCGCTGCTGCCGGCGCTCGAAGGAGGCGGCTACGTCCTGGCGGATTCGGCGGCAGGCCGGCCGGCGCGCCTCTACACCTTCAGCTCGAGTCAGGCGGCGGTTCGTTTCAGCGTCTCGCCCATCCTGTTGCAGATCGGGCGCGGCGTGGCGACCATCCGCTTCCAAGTCGGGTCGTCGAGCGGCGGCAGCGTCCCGGTGCGGGTCGACGTGGTGGATGTGCAAGGGCGGAGGATCGCCACGCTCGCCGACGGTCCGCGGTATCCGGGCCCGCAGGTGTTGTCGTGGGACGGCCGCAAGGGCGTCGCGACCGACACGCGCGGGCCAGCCGGCGACAAAGTGGCCAGCGGCGTCTACTTCATCGCAATCCAGGCAGGAGGAAAGCGGTACATGGCGAAGTTGCCGGTGGTGCGATGACGGGCGAGATGTCCGACCACCCCTCGCGGACATCGCCGCCGCTCACGTCCGCGCCTCCGCGCGGCCGGGCGGCGGCGCGCGCGCGTTCCAAGCACGGCGGGACGATTACGCTCGCCGACGAACTCCGCCGCAAGTCGATCCACCTCGCCTCGATCGGTATTCCGATCGCGTACTATTTCGTCCCGCGCACGGCGTCCACGCGCATTCTGCTCGGTGTCTTCCTGGTTCTGCTGATCATCGACCTGATCCGCCTGCAGACACCGCGCTATCGGTGGCTGGTGCGGCAGTTCCTCGGCGACATTCTGCGCGGGCACGAGTCGCGCGACCTGCTCGCGTCGACGTACCTCATCCTTGCCTCGTTGCTCACCCTCTATATCGTCCCGCAGAAGCAGGCGGCGATTTGCGCGCTGGCATTCATGGTGGTGGGAGACACGGCCGCCGCGCTGGTGGGCCGCCGCTGGGGACGGACGAGGTTCTTCGGCAAGAGCTTGGAGGGGAGCACCGCGTTCTTCATCTCGTGCGTCGCCGCCGGCGCGATCGTGCTGCAACTGCCGCCGCCGGCGGAACATGCGATTCCGGCGCTCACGTGGCCGGTGATGCTGGCCGGCGCCTTCTTCGCCACCGTCTTCGAGGCCTTGCCGATACCGCTCGATGACAACTTCAGCGTCCCGTTGGCGGCGGGAATCGCCATGATGACGCTGCTCGGCACACCCGGCTAACTCATTGTCCCACAGGGGGAGACGTGCCCCACCGCGGGTGGGGCGCCGGCCCCGGCGCGGCACCGGCCGCTGCCGAATCGCTTGCTCCGCCGGAAGTCCGGCTGCTAGGCTCCCCCGAACAACCAGTGGAACCCCGGATCCGACAGGTCATGGACGACGGTCGCCGGGGCGGCGCAGCCTGTCTCCCGGCCGGTCCGGGCGACCTGCATACCGAGGAGGGGTCACCCCTACGCAATGCTTGGACTGATCGGGAAGCTGTTTGGGACCAAGGGCGATCGCGAAATCAAGCGCATCGCTCCCGTCGTCGACGAAATCAACGCCATCTATGAAGAGTTGGCGGGCCTCTCCGACGACGACCTGCGCCACAAGACCGTCGAGTTCCGCGAGCGCTTGGCCGCCGGGGAGACGCTCGACGACATCCTGCCGGAAGCGTTCGCCGTGGTGAAAGACGCCTGCCGCCGACTCTGCGGTCAGTCGTTCGACGTCGTGGGTCATCCGCTGGCGTGGGAGATGGTGCCCTACGACGTGCAGTTGCACGGTGGTGTCTGCCTGCACGAAGGCAAGATCGCCGAAATGGCGACCGGCGAAGGCAAGACCCTCGTCGCCACGTTGCCGCTCTACTTGAACGCGCTCGAGGGCAAGGGTGTCCACCTGGTCACCGTCAACGACTACCTGGCGTTGCGTGACTCGCAGTGGATGGGGCAGATCTTCCGCTTCCTCGGCCTGACGGTCGGCTGCATCCAGCACGACCAGGCGCCGCACGTGCGCCGCCAGCAGTACGAGTGCGACATCACCTACGGCACCAACAACGAGTTCGGCTTCGACTATCTGCGCGACAACATGGCGCGCGATCTCGACTCGCGCGTGCAGCGCGGGCACCACTACGCGATCG
Source organism: Candidatus Eiseniibacteriota bacterium (assembly GCA_044229145.1). Lineage (GTDB taxonomy): Bacteria > Eisenbacteria > RBG-16-71-46 > CAZEPH01 > CAZEPH01 > JBKJUD01. The sequence goes on from JBGATO010000029.1 coordinate 12,486, forward strand.
TCGACGAAGTGGACTCGGTGCTCATCGACGAAGCGCGGACGCCGCTCATCATCAGCGGACCGGTGGAGCGCGAGACCAACACCTTCGAGGTGATGAAGCCCGCGGTCGACAAGCTGGTGCGCGAACAGATGCGCCTAGTCAACGCGGTGCTGGCCGAGGCAGAGAAGGACTCCGGCGCCGACGCGGAGACCGACGATTACGAACTCGGCATCAAGCTGCTCAAGGTCAAGCGCGGCGCGCCGAAGAACAAGCGCTTCTCGAAGCTGATGACCGACGGCCGGCTGAAGAAGCTGGTCATGCGCGTCGAGAACGACTACATCCGCGACAAGCGGATGAGCGAACTCGACGACGAGATGTTCTACTCGATCGACGAGAAGGGCCATAACGTCGAGGTCAGCGAGAAGGGTCGCGACTTCTTCGAACGCGACTTCTTCCTGTTGCCGGACCTCAGTGAGGAAGTCGCACGCATCGACGCCGACGAGTCGCTGAGCGTCGAGGATCGCGTCGCCAAGCGCGAGGAAATCCACCAGCTCTACGCGCGCCGCACCGAGCGCATCCACCAGGTGCTGCAGTTGCTCAAGGCGTACGCCCTGTTCGAGAAGGACGTGGAGTACGTCGTGCAGGACGGCAAGGTCGTCATCGTCGACGAATTCACCGGCCGTCTGATGTCCGGTCGCCGCTACAGCGACGGTCTGCACTCGGCGATCGAGGCGAAGGAAGGTCTGGTGGTCGAGGGCGACACCCAGACGATGGCCACGATCACGCTGCAGAACTACTTCCGTCTCTACAAGAAGCTCGCCGGCATGACCGGCACCGCGGAGACCGAAGCGGGCGAGTTCTGGAACATCTACAAGCTGGACGTGTCGGTGATCCCGACCAACCAGCCGGTGCGGCGTCAGGACTACAACGACGTGATCTTCCGCACCAAGCGCGAGAAGTACAACGCGATCATCGAAGAAATCGAGACGATGCACAAAGCCGGCCGCCCGGTGCTGGTCGGCACGGTGTCGGTCGAAGTCAGCGAGACGCTGTCTCGATTGCTCAAGCGCACCGGCATTCCGCACAAGGTGCTCAACGCGAAGTTCCATGCGCAAGAAGCCGAGATCGTGTCGCGCGCCGGTATCGCGGGCGCGGTGACCATTGCCACCAACATGGCCGGCCGTGGCACCGACATCAAGCTCGGGCCGGGCGTGGTCAAGGGCGCCAAGTGCCGGCTGGTGGACGACAACGGCTCGTGCGACGCCTTCGACAAGAAGAGCTGCTACGAGAACACGCCGTGCGGTCTGCACATCATCGGCACCGAACGGCATGAATCGCGGCGCATCGACCGGCAGCTGCGCGGACGGTCTGGCCGCCAGGGCGACCCGGGCTCGACGCGGTTCTTCCTCAGCCTCGAAGACGATCTGATGCGGTTGTTCGGCTCGGATCGCATCGCCGGCATCATGACCAAGCTCGGCGTGCAGGAAGGCGAAGCCATCGAGCACTCGATGGTCACCGGCGCGATCGAACGCGCGCAGAAGCGGGTCGAGCAGTACAACTTCGACATCCGCAAGCACCTGCTCGAGTACGACGACGTCATGAACCAGCAGCGCGAGGTCATCTACGACCTCCGCCTGCACGCGCTCGAGGGCGCGGATCTGTCGCAGGACATGCGGACGTACATCCGCGAGGTGGTCGAGAAGCACGTCGACGCGACCATCGACCCGAGCGAGCCGGTCGAAGACTGGAACGTGAAGGGCCTGGCGGCGGAACTCTCCACCGTGGTCGTGCAACCGGTGCAGGCGCCGGAGCGCGCCGGCAACGTCGATGCGCTCACCGAAGAGTTCACCGCGCAGCTGATGCGCTATTACGAGGCGCGCGAGGAGGAACTCACGCCGGACGTGATGCGCGAGGTGGAGCGCCGTCTGCTCATCGCCATCATCGACGACAAGTGGAAGGATCACCTCTACGAGATCGACCAGCTGAAGACCGGCGTCGGGCTCGTGGGCTACGGGCAGAAGGATCCGCTCCTCGAGTACAAGAAGGGCGCCTTCGCGATGTTCACCGAGTTGCTCGTCGACGTGAAGAGCGAACTGGTGAAGAACCTGTTCCGCGTGCGCGTCGAACGGCCGATTCCGGCCGCCGCGCCGCCGCGGCAATTGCAAGAGCTCAAGCCGGAGATGGCGTCGCGCCCGGCGGCGCCCGCGCCGGCCCCGCGCATGCCCGTGCCGCGCGGCGGACAGGTGGTGGAGGAGGCTGTTTCGCTCGCGGCCGGAGCCGCGGTGCCGCCGCCAGTTGCACCGGTGGCGCCCGAGGCCGCATCTCCTGCCGCAGCGGCGAAGATCGTGGCCCCCGCGTTGGCGCGCAGTGCGCCGCGCTCCGGCGCGTTCTCTGCCACCCATGCCGCGCTCAGCGGTTTCGCTGCCGCGAACGCGGGAGCCGGAGCCGCCGCTGGAGCCCAGGCCGAAGCGCCCGCCGCGCCGGTGGTGCGCAATGAGCCGAAGGTCGGCCGCAACGACCCGTGCTATTGTGGCTCGGGCAAGAAGTTCAAGAAGTGCCACGGAGCCACCCAGTGAACGATCGCGTCCCCGAAGTCGTGGCGATGATCCTCGAACAACTACGTGCCTTCGTCGAGGGCGATGAGCTCGCGCTCTCCGACCTGTCCGACGCGCTCGACCTGAGCGACTACGACACCGACGAAGTGGACGCGGCGTTCGACTTCATCTTCCAGGCCCTCGACCCGGTGACGCGTGAAACATACGCCGAACGGCAGCCGGGGGCACCCGGCCTGCGCGTGCTCAACGATTCCGAGCGGCGCGCGCTGTCGCCCGAGGCCTACGGATACGTGTTGCGCCTGAAGGAACAGGGCGTGCTGTCGGATGCGCAGGTGGAGGCGATCCTCGAACAGGTGGTGCTCGGGCGCGGACAGGCGGCCCAGCTCGACGACATCAGCGCGCTCGCGTCGGAAGTCGTGCTGCAGCCGTTCGAAGCCAATCGCACGGTCCACGATCCTCCGGAGGAGCGGCACTAGTCCTGCTCGACGCCGCCCGCCGACGCGTGGACTGGGTGACCCGCCCGCGACCGCTCACCGATTGCCGCGCCACCCGTTCGCGGGGGCGCGGCACACACGTCAGTCCAATGGAGTTGCCGGATGCCTAAGTCCCTCGTGATCGTCGAGTCGCCCACCAAGGCCAAGACCATTTCGAAGTATCTCGGTCGCAACGTCACGGTGCGTGCGTCGGGCGGTCACCTGCGCGATCTGCCGAAGAGCGAACTCGGGGTCGACCTCGAGCAGAACTTCGCCCCCAAGTACGTGCAGATCCGCGGCAAGGCCAAGATCATCCAAGACCTCAAGGCGGAAGCCAAGAAGGCGGATGTCGTGTACCTGGCGCCCGACCCCGACCGCGAGGGCGAGGCGATTGCCTGGCACTTGGCGGAGATCCTGAAGGGCGTCCCGCTCAAGCGGCTGGACTTCTACGAGATCACCAAGAAGGGCATCACCGAGGCGATGGAGCGGCCGCGCGAAATCGACGCGCCGCGCGTCAACGCGCAGCAGGCGCGTCGCGTACTCGACCGCATCGTCGGCTACAAGGTGAGTCCGTTCTTGTGGCGGACCCTGCGCCGAGGCTTGTCCGCCGGACGCGTGCAGACGGTTGCCCTGCGCTTGATCACCGAGCGCGAGGACGAGATCGACGCCTTCGTGCCAGAGGAGTACTGGTCGATCGAGGCGGATCTGCGCCGCGCGACCGGGGAAGCGGTGGTGGCGCGCGTCGTCAGCGTCGACGGCGAGAAGTTCAAGATCGTCACCGGCGAGGCGGCGCACGCGCTGGTCGCCGAACTGCAGGGGGCGTCCTACAGCGTCGCGCAGATGCGCTTCCAGGAGAAGAAGCGCCGCCCGCTGCCGCCGTACATTACATCGACCCTGCAGCAGGATGCGTTCCGCCGCCTGCGGTACAGCGCGTCGCGCACCATGACGCTGGCGCAGCAATTGTACGAAGGCATCGAGCTTGGCGCCGAAGGTCCCGTCGGTCTCATCACCTACATGCGTACCGACTCGACGCGCATCAGCGACGATGCGATCGCGGAAGTGCGCGGACACATCGTGGAGGCCTACGGCGCGCCCTATCTGCCGGACGCGCCGCGCTTCTACAAGTCGCGCGCCACAGCACAGGGCGCGCACGAGGCGATCCGCCCGTCGTCGGTGCTGCGCACGCCGGAGTCGGTGAAACCGTTCCTGCGCGACGACCTCTTCAAGCTGTACACGCTGATCTGGAACCGCTTCGTCTCATGCCAGATGACCGACGAGCGCGTGAAGGTGACGACCGCCGAGATCACCGCAGGCCGCATTGGTTTGCGAGTCAGCGGCACCGTGACGGTGTTCGATGGCTTCAGCCGCGTCGCCGGCGACCCGAGCCGCGACGGCGACGACCCGATGCCGGACCTCAAGGAAGGCGAGGCGCTGACCTGCGACGGCGTGCGTCCGGCGCAGCACTTCACGGAGCCGCCGCCACGCTTCACCGAGGCATCCCTCATCCGCGCGCTCGAAGACAAGGGCATCGGCCGGCCGTCGACGTACGCGACCATCGTCTCGACCATCCAGCAGCGCGCCTACGTCGAGCGCAGCGGCTCGGCGCTCAAGCCGACCGAACTGGGCCGCGCGGTGGCGAAGCTCCTGCTCGCCACGTTCCCGGCGCTCTTCGACGTGCAATTCACCGCGCGGATGGAAGGCGATCTCGACAAAGTCGAAGACGGCAGCAGCGACTGGATCCAAGTGTTGCACGAGTTCTACACGCCGTTCGTCGACACGCTGACCACCGCGGAAGGCAAGACCGAGGAATTGCGCGCCTCGCTGCAGACGCCCAGCGGCGTGATCTGCGAGAAGTGCGGCAAGGAGATGGTGAAGAAGTTCGGCCGCAACGGACCATTCCTCGCGTGTCCGGGCTATCCGGAGTGCCGCAACGCGAAGAACCTCGGCGACGAAGGCGAGAAATTCGAGGTCGACGGGTCGTGTCCGAAGTGCGGCTCGTCGCTGCTGTTGCGCACCGGACGCTATGGACGCTTCGTGGCGTGCAGCAGCTATCCGGATTGCAAGCACACGCAGCCGGTGAAGGTCGGCGTGACGTGCCCGAAGTGCGCGCAAGGACAGTTGTGCGAGAAGCGCAGCAAGCGCGGCAAGAACTTCTACGGATGCGAGCGCTATCCCGAGTGCGACTACGCGATCTGGGACAAGCCGGTGCCGACCCCGTGCCCGGTGTGCAACCACGCCTTCGTGGTCGAGAAGTATTCGCAACGCGGGGGCGCGTCGCTCCGGTGCCCGTCGTGTAAGTCGGTCCTGGAGGCGGAGGCCGAGTGAGTCCGAAGGGGCCTCTGTCGGCGCGGCGCTCGGCCGCGACTCCGGCGGCCCCACCCGCCGCGGCGGGCGATCTGCTCGCGTGGCCCGGAATGGTCGAAGGGCACCTGCGTGACGTGCGGCGCGCTTCACCGCATACGGTGCTCGCGTACGGCAAAGACCTCACGGAGGCGGCGGCGTTCTTCGCCGTCCGCGGCCGGTCGCAACTCGGCGAGGTCACGGTGCGCGATGTCCGGGCGTGGGTGCAGCACCTCGCGGAGCGCCAGCTCAGCCCCCGTAGCATCGGCCGCAAGCTGGCGGCGCTGCGCGCCGGGCTCGATCTCGCGCTCGAGCGCGGCGTCATCGCGGTGAACCCGGCGCGAGCCGTGCGCCCGCCGCGCGTGCACAAGCGCCTGCCGGCGTTTCTGTCCGAGCGGGAAACCGGCGAAGTGTTCGCGGCGTTCGCCGCGGATACGCGCCCCGACGGCGATGCCGCGGCACTTGGACGCTGGGCGCGCGACCGCGCGATCCTCGAGTTGCTCTATGGCGGTGGTCTGCGCCTCTCCGAACTCCTGGGACTCGATCTCGCGGATGTCGACCGCGCGCAGTCGTTGGTGCGCGTGCTCGGCAAGGGGCGCAAGGAGCGCATCGTTCCGCTCGGGACGCCAGCCCTGGATGCGCTCGCGTTCTACCTGACGCATCGGCCACGTCCCGCCGCCGGCTCCACCGCGCTGTTCGTCGGCCGCGCCGGACAGCGGCTGTCGCCGCGCATGGCGCGCCTCATCGTCAGCCGCGCGCTGCGCCGCATTGCGGACCGCGCGCGCATGTCGCCGCACGCGCTGCGGCACTCGTTCGCCACCCACCTGCTCGACCGCGGCGCCGATATCCGCACCGTGCAGGAACTCCTCGGCCACGCCTCGATCGCCACCACGCAAATCTACACGCACGTGACAGTGGAGCGCTTGCGGGCCAGCTACGATGCCGCGCATCCGCGCGGCGGATGAACGCGGCCCCCTCGCCGCATCGGAGAATGCATGTTCCAATCCAGTGACTACGCCGGCGGCCCGGGATTCGCCCGTCATCGCATGCACGCCACCACCATCCTCGGTGTGCGTCACAACGGGCGCGCCGCGATGGGCGGTGACGGCCAAGTGACCTTCGGCGACATGATCCTGAAGCACAATGCGCGCAAGGTGCGGCGGCTGTACAAGGACACCGTGCTCGCGGGATTCGCCGGTGCGGCGGCCGACGCGTTCACCCTGTTCGACAAATTCGAGGCAGCACTCGACGCATCGCACGGAAACCTGCCGCGCGCTGCGGTCGCGCTGGCACGGGCGTGGCGCGGCGATCGGATGCTGCGGCGTCTCGAAGCGCAGCTCGCGGTGATGGACACCGAGAATTGCCTCATCCTCTCGGGCACCGGCGACCTCGTCGAAGTCGACGACGGCGTGGTGGCGATCGGCTCCGGCGCGCCGTATGCCCTCGGTGCTGCCCGCGCGCTGGTGCGCCACAGCGATCTTGCCCCGGCCGACATCGTGCGTGCGAGTCTCACGTTGGCCGGCGAGATGTGCCTCTACACCAACACGCAGGTCGTGGTCGAGGAGGTGCAGCGATGAGCGGCGTCGCCGCGACGCTGCACGAGCTCACACCACGCGAGATCGTGCACGAACTCGACCAGCACGTGATCGGCCAAGCGAAGGCGAAGCGACTCGTCGCCATCGCGCTGCGCAATCGCTGGCGCCGGCAACGCGTCGACGACGCGCTGCGCGACGACATCATGCCGCACAACATTCTGCTCATCGGCCCGACCGGCGTGGGGAAGACGGAGATCGCGCGGCGACTCGCCAAACTCGCGGGCGCGCCGTTCCTGAAGGTCGAAGCGTCGAAGTTCACCGAGGTCGGCTACGTCGGGCGTGATGTCGAGTCGATGGTGCGCGATCTCGTGGAGGTGGCGATCGGCCTGGTGCGCGCGGAGCGCCGGGGCGACACCGAGGCGCGCGCCAAGCGGCAGGCCGAAGAGCGCCTGCTCGATCTGCTCCTGCCGGCGCCGCCGCGCCGTCCCGCCCACGACGAGACCGCGGAGCCGGACAGCTACGCGCGTTCGCGCGACCGCGTGCGCGACGAACTGCGCCGCGGCGCGCTCGACGCACGTCCCGTCGAGTTCGAGATCACGGAAAAGCCTGTAGTGCCGTTCCTCGCCACGCCCGGCATGGAGCACGGCGGCAACGCCCTCGGCGACTCGCTGTCGCGATTGTTCCCGCCGCGCAGCGTGCGCAAGACGATGACGGTGGGCGAGGCGCGCGCGGTGCTCGAAGCCGAAGAGAGCGAGAAGCTCGTCGACATGGATAGCGTTACTGCGGAGGCGCTGCGCCGCACGCAGGAACTCGGCATCATCTTCCTCGACGAGATCGACAAGATCTGCGGCAGCGACGAACGGCGCGGAGCCGACGTGTCGCGCGAGGGCGTGCAGCGCGACTTGCTGCCGATCGTCGAAGGGTCCACCGTCACCACCAAGCACGGCATGGTCTCGACCGATCACATCCTGTTCATCGCCGCCGGTGCGTTCCATCACAGCAAGCCTTCCGACCTCATCCCAGAATTGCAGGGGCGATTTCCGATCCGCGTCGAACTCGAGTCACTGACGCGCGAGGATTTCGCGCGCATCTTGCGTGAACCGCGCTCGGCCCTGCTCACGCAGTATCGCGCTCTGATGGCCACCGAGGGCTATGAACTGACATTCGAAGACGCGGCGGTCGAAGCCATTGCCGATGTCGCGGCGCGGGTCAACGAGCGCCAGGAGAACATCGGCGCCCGTCGCCTCCACACCGTGCTCAACGCGCTGCTCGAGGACGTCCTGTTCGACGTGCCGGATCGCGCCGAACGCACCATCCACATCGACGCGACGCGCGTGCACGCGGCGCTCGACTCGCTGGCGGGCGACGAGGACATGAGCCGGTTCATCCTGTAGTGCCTGGCATGGGTCGCAGGGAGGTGGTCCAGCACGACCGTGGGCGCATGTTGGCGGTCGCCCGACGCCGCGCTAGACTGCTCGCCGACGGGGGAGCGATCGCGCTCGCCCGAGGAGGGAGGATTTCGTGAGCACCGACACCGCGGCCGCCGTCGCGACCGCCCCGCATTTCCTGTGCGTCGACGACTGGGACCGCGCACGCCTCGCCGACGCGCTGAACCTCGCGCAGACCCTGAAGGCCGAAGCGCACCGTGGCGTCGTGCGGCGCTCCCACGCCGGCCAGTCGGTCGCGCTGGTGTTTCACAAGCCGAGTCTGCGCACCCGTGTGTCATTCGAAGTCGCGCTGGCCCAGCTCGGTGCCAAGGGCATCTACCTCACCGATGGCGAAATCGGCATCAACAGCCGCGAGCCGGTGCAGGACGTCGGCCGCGTGCTGGCGCGATACGTCGACGCGATCGTCATCCGGACCTTCGCGCACCAGAACGTCGTCGATCTCGCGCGATGGTCCAGCGTGCCGGTGATCAATGCGCTCACCGATTTGTCGCATCCGTGCCAGATCCTCGGCGACCTGCTCACCGTCGTCGAAAGTGGATTCGCACTCGACGGCCTCAAGGTCGCGTTCATCGGCGACGGCAACAACGTGGCGAATTCGTGGGTGGAGGCGAGCGCTCGTTTCGCGCTCGACTTGCGGATCGCCTGCCCGGCAGGTGACCAGCCGGACGAGGCGACCCTGGCGCGCGCCCGTGCCGCCGGCGCGGCGGTGCGGGTCGTCCACGATCCCCGCGAAGCCGCCGACGGCGCGCAGGTCCTCTACACCGACGTGTGGGCAAGCATGGGCCAGGAGGCCGAAAAGGCCGCGCGCGCGCAGCGCTTCCAGGGCTTCACCATCGACAACGCCCTGCTCGGCGTGGCGGCCCCGGATGCAGTGGTCATGCACTGCTTGCCGGCGCACCGCGGCGAGGAAATCACCGACGAGGTGATGGAAGGCCCGCAGTCCGTCGTGTTCAACCAGGCGGAGAACCGCCTGCACGTGCAGCGCGCGGTGCTGGCGATGGTCATGGCCCCGACCGCCACGTGATCGAGCCGTTCCGCGAGGGGCGCGCTTCGGCGCGCCTGGTCGTCGCGGCGCAGCTGGTGGCGATCCTCGCCGCCGGCTGCGCCAAGCCCATGCCGCCGCCGGGCGGCCCGGTGGATACCACGCCGCCACGCGTCGTGCGCACACTTCCGGCCGACCGCACGACGCACCAGGACACGTTGCGCGCGGTGCACGTCGAGTTCAGCGAATCGATGGATCGCCGGAGCGTGCGCGGCAACACGCTGATCTCGCCATCGCCCGGCCCGGTGCAGTGGGAGTGGTCCGGGCGGGAGGCACGCATCCTGTTCGCCCAACCACTTGCGCCCGTCACCACCTACACCGTCACGCTGGCGTCGACGATGACGGACCTCAAGGCGAACCATCTGACCCAGGCGGCGGCGGTGCGCTTCAGCACCGGCGCGGCCCTCGATTCGGGGTCGGTCCACGGTACCGTGGGTGGGCGGCGGACGCGCGGTCCTGGGCTCTATGTCCTGCTGCGTCGCGACAGCACGACCCTGGCGGAGGCCGCCCGGCTCGTCGTGCGTGCGCAGACCGGCCAGGATGCCACGGGGCCCCTGGCCGGGGCCTCGCTGGCGGAACTCGGAGACTTCGTCACGCCGGTGGATCCGAGCGGCGGGTTCGCGTTCGACGGATTGCCGGATGGCGGGTTCACCATCGCGGCGTTCGCCGATCGCAACGGTAATCGCGCATTCGACCCGGACCGCGATCTGCTCGGCGTCGCGTGCGATCCGGTGAGCGTGCGGGGCGGCGAACCGGTGGCCGCGATCCAGTTGTGGGTGGGGGATAGCGACGAGCGTCCGACGCTGCGCGGCACCGTGACCGATTCCGCCTGGGCTGCCGCGCGCGCGGCGCGCGACTCGACGGCCGCCGATTCGCTGCGACGCACACCACTCTGGGTGCTGCTCGACGGCGACTCCGCGCGGACCGTGCGCGTCGACTCGCTCGGTGTGTTCCGGGTGGCCGACGTGGCGCCCGGCCGCTATCGCGTGCGCGCGTTCCGTGATCTCGATGGAGACTCCGCGTGGACCGCCGGACACGAGCCGGCGACCGACAGTGTCGTCGTGTGCCTCGGCTGGGGCGCCGACGTCGCAGGGGTGAGCCTCGGCTTCCCGCCGCCGCGGGTTCAGCCTGTGGTCCCGCCGCCCGAGCCGCCTCCCGTGCCACCCGCCCCGAAGCGCCGCCCCCGCCGGACGCGCTGAGCGGTGCGCGTGGTCCCCGGCCGCTGCGTGGCGCCGTCCGCCGCGAGCAGGTACCATGGGCGCTTCGACCTATCCGCGGAGGCAGGATGCGCGAACTCTCCTTCACGAAAATGAGCGGTGCCGGGAACGATTTCGTGGTCGCCGACGCACGCGACGGCCTCGGCGCCGCGCTATTGCACGGGGACGTACACGCGTTCGTGCGCGAGGTCTGTCACCGCCAGTTCGGCATCGGTGCCGACGGTGTCCTGCTCGTGCAGTCTCCCGATGCGGGCAGCGGCGACGACTTCCGCATGCGCTATTTCAACGCCGACGGTGGCGAAGCGGAGATGTGCGGCAACGGGGCTCGGTGCATCAGCCGCTTTGCGCTCGGCCTCGGTCTCGGCCACGACGGCCGCGTCCGTTTCGCCACGCAGGCGGGGCCGTACAGCGGTGCGCTGGCAGGCGCCGACATTCGCGTGAACATGCTCCCGCCCACCGATCTCCGCGACGGTGTCGCCACGCAGGTGGGCGATGTGGCGTTCGAGGGGACGTATCTCAACACCGGCGTGCCGCACTACGTCGTCTGGCAGGATGCTGTCGACAGTGCCGATGTGCGCGGCTGGGGGCGAGCGCTGCGCTTCGACCCGGCGTTCGCGCCGGCAGGCGCCAACGTCGACTTCGTCCAACGCCTCGGCGATGGGTTGCGTGTCCGCACCTACGAACGCGGTGTCGAAGACGAAACGTTGGCGTGCGGCACCGGTCTCACCGCCAGCGCGCTCGCGGCGGCGCGCCGCTGGGATCTCGCAAGCCCGGTCACATTGCGGGCGCAGAGCGGCCTCGACCTGCGCGTCTACTTCGCGCGCGACGGCGAGAGTTTCCGCGACGTGCAGCTCGAAGGGGAAGCACGCGTGGTCTTCGAAGGACGCTATCCGCTGCGCGACGCGTGGCTCGCCACCGCGCAGTCTGCCACCGGTTAGGAGGTTCGCGATGTTCGAGGGATTCTCGGTCGCCATGGTGACGCCGTTTCGCGACGGCGCGCTCGATCTCGCCGGCATCGAACGGCTCGTCACGCACCTCATCGAAGGCGGTGTCGACGGCATCGTCGCGCTCGGCTCCACCGGCGAGGCCGCGACGCAATCGCCCGGCGAACGGCGCACCGTGCTGCGGGAGATCCTGCGCGTGGCGCATGGCCGCGTCTGGGTGGTGGCCGGCACCGGCACCAACGACACCGCCGAGTCGATCGAACTGACGCGCATGGCGAAGCAGGAAGGCGCGCACGGTGCGATGGTGGTGACGCCGTTCTACAACAAGCCGACGCCTGCCGGTCAGATCGCCCACCTGCGCGCGATTGCCGAAGCGGTGCCGTTCGACTACATCACCTACAACGTGCCGGGACGCACCGGCACCAACACGCTGCCGGAGACGGTGCTCGCCCTCGCGCGCATTCCCGGCGTCAAGGCGGTCAAGGAGGCCAGCGGGTCGGTCGACCAGGCGAGTGCGATTCTGTGCGGCGATCCGCACCTCACGGTGCTGAGCGGCGACGACTCGCTGACCGTGCCGCTCATGGCGATCGGGGCGAAGGGCGTGATCTCGGTGGTCGGCCACGTCGCCACCAAGGAGATGACGCAGATGGTAGCGGCGGCTGCGGCCGGGCGCACCGACGAGGCCGCGGCATGGCATCGCCGCTTGTTCCCGCTCATGCGTGTCATGTTCCTGGAGTCGAACCCGTCCCCGGTCAAGGATGCGTTGGCGCAGATCGGTATCTGCGGCGCCGAGGTGCGTTTGCCGTTGGTCGGGGTGAGCGGTGCGACGCACGACGCGATCGCCGCGCAGTTGGCTGCGGCGGGCATCGGTTCGCAACCCGCGACCGCATGAGCGCGATTCCCCTCGTCCTGGTCGGAGCGGGCGGCCGCATGGGCCGCCTGATTGCCGCGCGCGCACTGGGCGATCCGCGCTTCGTGCTGCACGGACTGGTGGACCGCGGCGCGACCGTCGGCACGCGGCTGCACGGCACTGCGTCGCCGGTGGTGCACGAGGATGTCGCTTCCGCGTGCGCGGGCGCCGCGCAACCGGTCATCATCGAATTCGCGCTCGCCGCCGCAACCGCCGCGACGCTGCAGGCCGCGGAGCGCTGCGGGGCCGCGGTGGTCGTGGGCACCACGGGGCACGACGATGCGGGACGCGCCGCCCTCGCTGCCGCCGCGCAGTCGATTCCGGTGCTGCACGCCGCCAACATGAGCACGGGTGTCACCGCATTGCTTGCGCACCTCGGTGCGCTGTCGGCCGCGCTGCGCGGCTTCGATGCGCGCATCGTCGAAGTGCATCACACTGCGAAGAAGGACGCGCCGAGTGGCACTGCGCTCGCGCTCGGGCGCGCACTCGAGCGCGAGGCTGTCGAGTACGCCTCGCTGCGTGCGGGCTCGGTGCCCGGCATTCACACGGTGTTCTTCGGCGGCGCGGGAGAGCACATCGAAATCACCCATCGTGCCGAGAGCCGCGACTGCTTCGCGGCCGGCGCGCTGGACGCCGCCGCCTGGCTGGCCGGGAAACCTGCCGGCGCCTACGGCATGCACGACGTCATCCGCGGCGCCTGACGGCCCGCGCATCGCCGCACCCGCAAGGAGGACCCGCATGAAGGGCGAGCATCACTACTGGTCGAAGGCGTTCGTCACCACGCTGCGCGAGGAACCGTCGGACGCCGAGTTGCCGAGTCATCGGCTCATGCTGCGTGCCGGCCTCATGCGTCAGGTGGCGCGCGGCATCTTCGACTACTTGCCGCTCGGCGTGCGTGTCATCCACAAGGTCGAACGCATCATCCGCGAAGAACTGAACGACGCCGGATGTCTGGAAGTGCTGCTGCCGGTGTTGTCGCCCGCGGAACTGTGGCAGGAATCGGGGCGCTGGACGGTGTACGGCAAGGAGATGATGCGCCTGGTGGACCGCCACGACCGCCAGTACGCGCTCGGCCCGACGCACGAGGAAGTCATCACCGCGTTGGTGCGCGGCGAGGTCAAGTCGTACCGCCAGTGTCCGGTGACGCTCTATCAGATCCAAACCAAGTTCCGCGACGAAGTGCGGCCGCGGTTCGGCGTCATGCGCGGGCGCGAGTTCCTGATGAAGGACGCGTACTCGTTCCACACCTCGCAGGAATCGCTCGAGGAGACGTATGCGATTCTGCACCGCGCCTACACGCGTATCTTCCAGCGTTGCGGCATCGAGTGTGTGCCGGTCGAAGCGGCAGGTGGCGCGATCGGCGGCAGCGTGACGCACGAATTCACTGCGCTTGCCGAGAACGGCGAATCGGAGATCCTTTCGTGCGCCTGCGGCTACGCCGCGAACACCGAACGCGCCGAGATGGCGGCCTCGCCCGCGCCAGCGGTCGAGGAGCCGGCCGCGATCGTCAAGGTCCACACGCCGAACGCCGCCAAGGTCGAAGACGTCGCCGCCTTCCTCGGCGTCGACACCTCGCGTCTGGTGAAGACGCTGCTCTTCGAAGCCGAAGGCGAGGTCGTCGCCGTGCTCGTGCCGGGGGACCGCGACGTCAACGAAGAGAAGGTCAAGAGCGCGGCCGGCCGCGCGGACTTCGATCTCGCGTCCGCCGCCACCGTCGAGCGCGTCACCGGTGCCCCGGTCGGTTTCGCCGGCCCCGTGGGGTTGAAGGGCGCGCGCATCATCGCTGACGGCCGCCTCCAGGGCCGCGTGAACGTCATCGTCGGAGCGAACGAAGCGGATCACCACCTCACCGGCGTGTCGCTCGCACGCGACGTCCAGGTGGACGAGTTCGCCGATCTCATCGCGGTGCGCGCCGGCGACCCGTGCCCGAAGTGCGGCGCCGGCTTGACGCTCACGCGCGGGATCGAGGTCGGGCAAATCTTCCAGCTCGGCACCAAGTACAGCGTGGCGATGAGCGCAACCTACCTCGACGCCGAAGGCGCGCAGAAGCCGTTCATCATGGGCTGCTACGGCATCGGGGTGACGCGGACCGTGGCGGCGGCCATCGAGCAGCACCATGACGTCCACGGCATCCGCTGGCCCGCCGATCTGGCGCCCTACGACGTCCACCTGCTGCCGGTCAACGTCGCCGACGAGGCGGTCCGCGCGCTCACCGCGCAATACCGCGATGCGCTCCGGGACGCCGGCTTCAGCGTCCTCGAGGACGACCGCGATGAGCGCGCCGGCGTCAAGTTCAAGGATGCCGATCTGCTCGGCCTGCCAGTGCGCGTCACCATCGGCGACCGCGCGGTGAAGAACGGCGCCGCCGAAGTGCGCGACCGGCGCACCGGCGAGGTGGCGAACGTGCCGGTCGACGGCATCGTCGCGGCGGTGCGGGCTGCGCTCGACGCCACGCGGCTGTCACTCATGCCATAGGGGGAGCGGCGGCTGGCGACGAACACGCGAAGGAGGCCCGGGTGAATGACCCGGGCCTCCTTCGGCGTTTCGGTTCGCTGGTGCGCTGCGGACGCTAGGCGGAGCCCTGCGTGCGATTGACCTTCAGCGCCAGGCGCGACTTGAGGCGGTCGGCCTGCGCCACCGCGATCACGCCCTTCTTGGCCGCCACGTCCAGCGCGGAGTACGCCTTCTTGAGGTCCTCGGCCGTGGCATCGTTCTTCGCCCGCACGTCACGGACGACCTTGCGCACGTTCGACTTCACCGCCATGTTCCGGACACGGCGCTTCTCCGAGGTGCGAACCCGCTTCTCGGCTGACTTGTGGTGCGGCATTCCGTCTCGTCTCCTGTACTGACAACGTTCCTGCTGTGAGGACAATTGCCGGGCACTCTACCAGTTAGGGGCCCCGGCGGTCAACCCCTGCCTCGCAGCGCGGGTCCACCGCCCGCGGGAGGGCCTGGACGGCCTCAGGGCTCCATCGTGTGCCGGCTGAACGCCGCCCCCAGAGCCAGGCTGAGCCAGCCCGCCAGGAGCAGCGCCCCGCCGATCGGGGTGATCGCCCCGAGGACGCGGATGCCGGTGAGCGCCAGGGCGTAGAGGCTGCCCGCGAACACGCAGACGCCGGCGATGAAACACCAGGCGGCGATGGGGATGGTGCGGGACTTCGACCGCCGCGCGACCCCCGACAGCACCATCAGCGCCAGCGCGTGGTACATCATGTACCGGGAGGCGGTCTCCCAAATCGCCAGCATGTCGGGGGAGAGGCGTGTCTTCATCGCGTGCGCCCCGAAGGCGCCCATCGCCACTGCCGCGAAGCCGAACAGCGCGGCGGGAATCCCGAAACGGCGTTTCATCGCTCACCAGTCTCCCACGCACACGACCACGGCGTCGGTGGACGCCCGGCGGGAGTCTCGCGGAGGCGGCGGCGCTCCGCAAGCGCCACCAGGAGGACCGGAGCGCCCTTGCTGCCCCTTTGGGATGATGCTAGCGTTATTCGATTCACAGGAGGGCACGCGGGAGATGGCAGACAGGACGGACGCGCGCGAGCGACTGGAGGCGAAGCTGCGGCTTCTGCCGTCGCTGCCCGGCGTCTACCTGTTCAAGGGCGCCGCCGGCGAGGTGCTGTACGTCGGCAAAGCGAAGCGTCTGAACGCCCGGGTTGGCTCGTACTTTACCGGCGAGCCCGAACATCCGAAGACCCGCGCCTTGGTCGAGTGTGTTCGTGACCTCGACACCATCGTCACCGAATCCGAAATGGAAGCGCTGCTGCTCGAGATCACCCTGATCCAGCAGCACCAGCCGCCCTACAACATCAATCTCAAGGACAACAAGTCGTATCCGTTCCTGCGTGTCAGCGTGCAGGACCCGGTGCCGCTGTTGTCGATCGTGAGACGGCCATCTCCGGATGGCGCGCGGTACTTCGGACCGTTTACCGAGGTCAAGCGACTGCGTCAGACGTTGCGGGTGTTGCGGACCGCGTTCCCGGTGCGGACCTGCGCGCAACTGCCGGAACGTGCGTGCTTCAACTATCACATCGGCCGTTGTGTCGCGCCGTGCGACGGGCACGCGACGCACGCCGAACACCGCGCGCTGGTCGACGATCTCGTCGCCTTTCTCTCGGGGCACGGCCGCGACCTATTGCAGACGCTGCGCACGCGCATGGAGGAACATGCCGCCGCGCGCCGCTACGAGGAGGCGGCGCGGGTACGCGATCAGATGCGCGGCCTTCGCGGGTTGTTGGCGCCGCAGAACGTCGCCGTGCTCGGCGACTACGAGGCGGACGCCCTTGGCTTCACGCGCGACGGGGATCTCGCCATCCTGGTCGTGTTGAAGGTGCGCGACGGACACGTGGTGGGCAGCGAGCAGTCACGGCTCGCCGGAGTCGGCGACCGCAGCGATGACGAAGTGCTCGAATCGGTGCTCGCCCAGCACTACGCGCGCACGCCGACGGTGCCGCCGCAAGTGTTGATGCCGGCACTGCCGTCCGGACATGAGTTGCTCGCACAGTGGCTCTCGCAGCGGGCCGGCCGTCACGTCACCTTGCGCGTGCCGGAGCGCGGGCGGGGTGCGGCTCTGGTCCGCATGGCCGCGCGCAACGCGCTGCACCTCCTGGAGGGCACCCGGGGCGCCGGCACGAATTCGTGGGTCGGCGATCTCCCGGCGCAGCAGCTTGCCTCGACACTGGGCCTGCCGGTGATTCCGCGCCGCATCGAAGGCTATGACGTTTCGAATCTGGGCGGCCGCTTCGCCTGCGTCTCGCTCGTGACCTTCGCCCACGGTGAGGCCAAGCGCTCGGCGTACCGCACCTTCCGGATCCGCGACATCGAAGGGCAAAACGACTTCGCGATGTTGCAGCAGGCGCTGACCCGCCGCTTTACCGGCCGCCTCGCCGAGCAACTGCCAGACCCCGATCTCGTGCTGGTGGACGGAGGCGCCGGACAAGTACACGCGGCGGCCGATGCACTCGCCGCCCTCGGCAAGGCGCAGGTGCCGTTGCTCGGTCTGGCGAAGCGCGAGGAGGAAGTGTACGTGTGGCGGCCGGGTGCAGGCGTCGCACCACCCGTGCGCTTGTCGCGGCGATCCGCCGGACTCACGCTACTGCAGCGGATCCGTGACGAAGCGCACCGGCGCGCCGTCGGCTACAACCGGACGCTGCGCCGCCCGACCGTCCAGCGTTCCGCGCTCGAGGATGTGCCCGGACTCGGACCGCGCCGCGTGCGCGCCCTGCTCTCTGCCTTCGGGTCGCTCGAAGGCGTGCGGGGGGCGAGCGAGGACGCCATCGCCGCGTTGCCCGGCTTCGGCCCGGCACTCGCGTCGAAGGTCACCGCCGCCGTGCACGCGCGCCCTGCCACGGAGGGCGCCGCGTGAACGGTCCGCGCTGGGAGCACATCGCCGATGTCGCGTCAGGGATCCGTGTGTGGCGCCTGGTGGTCGGCGTGTTCCAGGAGAACTGCTACGTGCTCGCCTCCGTGGCCGGCGGCGATGTCGTCGTCATCGATCCAGGCGACGAGGCGGACACCATTCTCGACGGGCTGCGAGACGAAGGACTGACGGCGCGTCTGGTCATCAACACCCACGGCCACGCGGACCACATTGGCGGCAATGCCGCGGTGATCGACGCCGGCGGGGGAGAGTTGCTCATCCACGCGGCGGACGCGGCGATGCTCACCGACCCGATGCGCAATCTCTCTGCCTTCTTGGGCGACGAGGTCGCGTCGCCGCCGGCCACGCGGACGCTGACCGATGGCGAGGAGCTTGCAGTACCCGGCATCCGGCTGCGCGTCGTGCATACGCCTGGACACACGCCAGGGGGCATCTGCCTGGTCACGGGAGACGACGCGGCGCCGCTCATCTTCAGCGGCGACACCTTGTTCGCCGGTTCCGTCGGCCGCGTCGATCTGCCGGGAGGATCGTGGGACCAGGAGATGCAGTCGATCGAGTCGCGGCTATTGCCGTTGCCGGCCGCCGCGCGGGTGTTTCCCGGTCACGGCCCCGCCACCACGCTGGCGGAGGAGCGGGCGCGCAATCCATTCGTGCGCGAGTGGTTGATGCGAGGCGGCGCATGAGCGGCGCGACGCATTTCGCCCCAACGGTGGAGCGCTACTTGACGTATCTCGGTGCGGAGCGCGGGCTCGCGCACGCGACGCTGGAAGCCTACGCGGGCGACATTCGGCGTTTCACGCAGCGTCTCAGCGCCCGGGGCGCCGCCAGCTTCGGCGACATCGCGACGCAAGACATCGAAGGATTTCTCGCCGACTTGTCGCGGCAAGGCTTGGCGCCGGCCAGTGTGGCGCGCGCCTCGGCTGCGGTGCGTTCGTTGGTGCGGTTCCTCTTGCTCGAGGAACTGTTGCGCGAAGACCCGGTGCGGGCGGCCAGCCGGCCGCGTGGGGTGCGTCCGTTGCCACGCGTGCTCTCGATCGCGGAAGCGGAGCGTTTGCTCGCGGTGCCGGATACCGCGACGCCGCGCGGCTTGCGCGATCGCGCGATGTTCGAACTGATGTACGGTGCCGGGTTGCGCGTGTCGGAGCTGACGCATCTCGGACTGGGCGGCGTGCGCCTCGACGACGGGTTCGTCGTCGTACTCGGCAAGGGAGGCCGCGAGCGCGTGGTGCCGCTGGGGCGGCTTGCCGTGGATGTCGTGCGCCGGTATCTCGCCGATGCGCGCCCGCGGCTCCCCGGCGCGGCCCGCTCGCGCTATTTGTTTCCGTCGCCGCGCGGCGGCGCACTCACCCGCATGGCTTTTTGGAAGATCCTCCGCAAGTGGGCCACGACCGCGGGACTCGGCGACCGCGTTCACCCGCACACGCTCCGCCATTCGTTCGCGACCCACCTCATCGACGGAGGCGCCGACCTCCGCATCGTCCAGGAGATGCTCGGACATGCGTCTATCACGACCACGCAAATCTACACCCAGGTCGGCCGTCGCCGGCTGCTCGCTGTCTACCGCCAGTTCCATCCGCGTGCGTAGCCGGCTCCGCCGCGCCGGCGCCGGAGTGGCGATGGTGTGGGTGGCCCTGACGGCCCTGACGCCCGCCGCGCACGCAGAGCGCCGCGGGTCGATCAGCTTCGGCGCGTTTGCGGGGTACGGTGGCATTTTCGCCAGCACGCGCGAGAACGAGGACACCTCGGTGCTCGACACCTCGAAGTTCGACTTCGGGTTCGATTACGGGATCCGTCTGCACTACAAGCTGCGCGGCCCGGCCGCGCTCGGCACGTCGGTGGAAGCGCAGAACTTCTCGGTGACCGGCGCGCGGGCCGATTCTCTCTCGCCGAAGTCGCTGCGGATGACGATCTGGACGCTGGAGTATACGCGCTATTTCAAGCGCGCGTCCTCGCGCTCGACCTACGTGGTGGCGGGGGTCGCGCTCCTGCCGACCGTCTACGGCAACATCGGCGCGTCTCTCACCCAGCCGGCGCACGGAGACGGGTACGGCCTCGTGCTGGGCGCAGGACGCGAGATCCTCAAGGGCACCCGTGCCGACGGCATCGACATGGCGGTACGCATCTACCCTCACATCGTGGCCAGTCAGACCGGCATCACCGCGCAAGTGACGATCGGCTGGAATCACTACATGGAGCCCTGATCGCGCCCCGATGACACGTCCCCCGTCTCCACGTCGCGTGCGGCCGGTGCATCGGCCGGCGCCTCGGCCACCAGACGACGATGCCCCGACCGCCGCGCCGCCGACTGCAGCCTTCGTCGCCGGCGACCACGTGCAGCACGCGCGTTTCGGTGCGGGGCTGGTGGTCGAGGTGCGCGTGCGCGACGGGCGCGAGATCCTCGAGGTGGTGTTCAGCGACCAAGTGCGCAGCTTGGATGCGCGCCACCCGTTGTTGACGCGTATGGTGTCGCCCGCATTCGCCGGCGGCGAATCCTCCGGCGAATGCAGTTGGGAGTGGGAACCGGAGAGCGAAGCCGTGGTGCAGGCCGTGCTCGACGCCGCGGTCGCCCCGCCGGAGCACGTCGCCTTGCGGCTCGAGGCGGAAGCGCTCGGTCTGGTGCGCGGCTTTGAGCGCCTGGTCGCGCTCGACGCGATCCGCGACGTGGCACGCTACGCGCACCAAATCGACGCCACTCGCCGTGTGTTGCGCGACATGCAGGGCGCGCGTTGCTCGCCGACGAAGTGGGGCTCGGCAAGACCGTCGAAGCCGGGCTGATCATGAAGGAATGCCTGCTGCGCGGCCTGATCCGTTCGGCGCTCGTACTGGCGCCGGTGTCGCTGCAGGTGCAGTGGCAGGAAGAACTCGCTGCGAAATTCGACCTCCCGTTCGTCCTGCACGGCCGGCGCGAAGGGTGGGAGAGTGAGCCGCTGCTGATCGCCTCACTCGAAACCGCGAAGACGCGCCGCAACATCCAGCAGGTCCTCGCGCGCAATTTCGACCTCGTGGTGGTGGACGAAGCGCACCGGCTCAAGAATCACCGCACGGTGGGCTGGAGTTTCCTGAATCACGTGCGGGCGCCGTATCTTCTGCTCCTCACCGCGACGCCGGTGCAGAACGATTTGCGAGAACTCTACAACCTCATCACGCTGATCCGGCCCGGCACCCTCGGCACCTATGCCGCCTTCCGCCGAACCTACACCATGCGCGGGGACAAGCGCGTGCCGCGGAATGCGGATTCGCTCGGTCGCCTGCTGTCGACGGTGATGATCCGCAACACGCGGGCGACCACCGGCATCGCCCTGCTGCAACGCTCGGTCGAAACGATTCGTTTCACGCTGGCGCCTGCCGAGCGTCATCTCTACGACGCCATCTCGCGGCTGGTGCGCCGCATCATGACCGGAGAGAGCGCGGCCAAGCAGCGTGCGTGGTATTTCACCTTGCTCACGCTGCAGAAGGAGGTCGGCAGTTCCGCCGCGGCGGCGGGGGAGACGCTCGACGCGATGAGCCGCAGCGCGCGCTATGCCGACACCGCGGACGAACTCGCGGAACTTGCGGCGTTGGCCCGCGCCGTCACCGCAAGCCGCAAGCGCGAGGCACTGGTGCGTCTGTGCGAGACCCTGCGCGAGCCGGTCATCGTGTTCACGCAATTCCGCGCCACCCAACGCGACTTGGTCGCGGCCCTGCGCGACACCGGGCGCACCGTCGAGACATTCCACGGGGCGATGAGCGCGCACGAAAAGGACCAGGCCATCCATCGATTCCGCAACGGCCACCACATCGTGCTGGTGAGCACCGAAGCAGGAGGCGAAGGCCGCAATTTGCAGTTCTGCCGTACCGTCATCAACTACGACTTGCCGTGGAATCCGATGCGTCTCGAGCAGCGGATCGGCCGCGTCTACCGCCTGGGGCAGACGAGACCGGTCCGCATCTACAACTTCGCCGCCGCCGGCACGCTCGAAGAGCACGTGCTCGATCTGCTGCACAAGAAGATCCGCATGTTCGAGCTGGTGATCGGCGAGATGGAGATGGTGCTCGGCGCGATGAAGACAGAGCGCTCGTTCGACGACATGGTGTTCCGCATTTGGGCCACCGCGCGCGACGAGAAGGAAGTCGCGACGCGCTTCGATGACCTCGGCGAAGAGGTGCTGTTCGCGCGCCGTCAGTACGAATCGATGAAGGACATCGACCAGTCGATCCTCGATGCGGTGCAACCGGACGCGCGGCCCGCCGCGCCTCGCGGAGGCGAGCGTGCCGGCGCGTAAGCGCACCGCGGGCGAAGCGCGTGACGTCATGCTACGGCGCTTCGCGGCTCGTACGCTGCGCGCACACGGTGCCGCCCTCGAGGAGATCGAGCACGGCTGCCTCCGGGTGACGCCGGGCCCGCTGGCCGCGCAGCTCGGACGCGCACCGATCGTCCTGGCATTCGACCGCACGGGCTTGGCGCGACACGAGGCCGCCCACATGGTGGCGACCGGCTCACCGTTACTCGGCACCCTGATCGCGATCGCGCGCCACGGCGGCACCCTGACGCGGTGGCGCTTCGACCCACGCACGCCGGCGCCGGCACGATTGCCGACCGGCGATGCCGTCGAGCCCGAGAACCGCCGCACATGGGTGCGCCTCTACCGGCTGCATATCGTCGCCGCGGTGCATGCAGTCGAACACGCGCAGAGTCTGGTCACCGTGGTGTGGGATCCGCAGACGCACGCCCTCCTCGACGGCGCCGAATTGCCGCACGGCGACGCGACATTCTCCGCGACTCGCGGCCGCTCCGCCGCACCCGCCAACACCGGCAGCGAACTGCGTGTCGCGCTCGAGCACGCGCAGACCGTGATCGAGACGCGCCTGCGGAAGACGGTGAAGCGGCTGCACGCGAGTGCCGACGAACAGTTGGATCGCCGTCTGGCCGCGCTGGCTGCGTACTACCGGGAATTACTCGCGGAAGAAGGGGACCGCAAGGGACGCGCGCGCACCTCCGGCGACGGGGAACGCGCCACCCGCCTGAAGCTGGAGTGGGAGCGCAAGATCTCCACCGAACGCGAGCGTTTGGCCCCGCGCGGATCGTTGCGGCTGACGGCAGTCGAGGAACTGTGGACGCCCCGTAGCCTGCTCCGGGTGGCCGACGACCCGGCCGGCCGGGTCGCGCTGTGGGATCACGCGGCCGGCGTGGCGCTCAAGGTGACCTGCCGGCGGTGCACCGTCCGGCACCTCCTGGTGCGCCGCGTCCCGCGGGGCGGCTTCGTATGCGCCCGCTGCGCGCGTCTGGAAGCCGGCGCGGACTGAGCTTTCCCTCGGACGCCGGTTCCGCTACACTGCTCTGTCCTTTGGCTGCGGCGCCCGGCGCCCGGCCGTCGTCCCGATGTCGTGAGGAGAAGTTGCGGATGTCGAGTTACGCACAGCGCACCATGGAGCCGGAAACACCAGGCTGGGCGGCGAACCTGGTCGACATGTACCAGGAGAAGCGCGCGCTCGTGTTGGGAGTGCTGGCGGCGGTCGTGTTGATCCCGGCCGGCACTATTTTCTACATGCACCAGCGCTCCGCAGCCGAGAGTGACGCCCAGGCCAAGCTGGCGCGGGCAGAGCAGGAGTTCTACAGCGGTAACGTCGCCGCCGCGACCACCTACTATCAGGACGTCGTGAGCGGCTACAGTGGCACCGTCAGCGCCGACCTGGCCCAGATCGGTCTCGGCCGTTCGGCTCTCATGCAGGGCAAGCCCGCCGACGCGCTCAAGGCGTTCGCGGCGGCAACCGGTTCACGGGACGAGCTCGTGTCCGCCGCCGCCAAGCGTGGCCACGCCGCCGCCCTCGAGGACAGCGGCAAGCCGGCGGACGCCGCGAAGGAGTTCGACGCGCTGGCCAGCAGCCAGAAGGGCGATGCCGCTTCGGACGATCTGATCGCCGCCGCGCGCGCATACATGGCCGCCAAGGACACCGCCGGCGCCAAGAAGGCTCTTCAGACGCTCATCGACATGTCGCCGGAGAGTTCGCGCAAGGTGGACGCGCTCCGCATGATGGCGGAGGTGCAGTAGGCAATCGCGGACTGTCACGCTCGCCGCACATACGCGCCGGAGGTCCCACGCACGGGACCTCCGGCGTCGTCGTCTCTGGCAGGGGGATCCGCGCCGGCATCCCACGGAGTCGCGGTGATATCATCGCGAACCAGAAGCAGACCCGCGTCCCGAGTTGTCCCCCGCGCTTTTCCACAGTGCCGATAAGATGCATTATGTAAACCTACGAATGGAACGGCAGGATGCCGGAAGCGTCACGCCCCTCCTGCGCAGTTCAACCCTGCGCCGGCGCGTGCGCTCGCCCCGTTGACATCCGGGCGACGCCGCCGCAGCATCCGCGCACCCCACGCCGAGCCAGTCCTCGGTCCCGTCTTTCGATCCACGCCGAACGTCAAGGAGGGTTCCGTGCGTCGTTCCGTGCACGTCGTCTGTGCGGTTGCGAGTCTCATGCTGTTGGTGTCGCCGGCCGTCTCACAGCCCGGTCATAAGGTCGTGCAGCGCACGCGGCCGGCCACCTGGAGTTCCACCACGATCGAGGCCGCCGCGACGCCGGAAAACCAGGCGGCGCTGCAGGACGGCCACATGGCGCAGGTCGAAGGCGAAGTGATCGACGTCAGCTGCTTCGTGCAACTCGGCAAGCGCGGCGCGGGCCACATCCCCTGCGGCACCAAGTGCATCCAGCACGGCGAGCCGATCGGCGTGGTGGATGCGCAAGGAACCGTGTATCTGCTCATGGCCGAACAGCACCACCCGCGCCGCGATGGCCAGGCCGACATCCGCGCCGCATTTCTGCCGTCGCTCGGCAAGACGGTCACCGTCGAGGGCGCTCTCAGCGAGCGCGGCGGGACCAAAGTGCTGTTCGTTTCCGTCCCGGTCGACACTACGAGCGTTGGCAAGTAACGCCCGGCGGCCGCTCCGCGAGCCGGAGCGCGCATGACGTGGGATCGCGTGACCGCCGGCGTGCTGGCGGTCGCGATGATTGCCTGCATCCTCTGGGATGCTTTCGAGGTGATCATTTTGCCGCGCCGGGTCACCAGTACCCTGCGGGTCACGCAGATCCTGCACCGCGCCATGTGGACGCCGTGGCGCGCCTTCGCGTGTCGCATCAAATCGGCGGCGCAACGCGATGCATTCTTAAGCATCTACGGCCCCATCAGTCTCATCGTCTTGCTGGCCCTGTGGGCCGCCGGCATCATCGTCTCGTTCGCCGTGGTGTTGTGGAGTCTGGGCGCGCCGATGAGCGATCCGCACGGCCCGATGACGTCGGCCTCCCTGGTGTACGCGAGCGGCGTGACCTTCTTCACGCTCGGCTACGGCGATGTCGTGCCCAATACCGCGCTGGCGCGGGCCATCGTGGTCGGCGAGGCCGGCCTGGGATTCGGCTTCTTGGCGATCGTGATCGGATATTTGCCGGTGATCTATCAGAGCTTCTCTCGCCGCGAAGTGGCGGTGTCGACGCTCGATGCGCGGGCCGGATCGCCGCCGCACGCGGCGGAGCTGGTGCGGCGTTTGACCCGTGCCGAATCGCCGGAAGGCGTCCGCGATTTCCTGCGCCAGTGGGAGGCGTGGTCCGCCGAGCTTCTCGAGTCTCACCTCAGCTATCCGGTGCTCTGTTACTACCGCTCGCAACACGATAATCAGTCGTGGCTTGCGGCGCTCACCGCGATCCTGGATACCTGTGCGCTCGGGATCGTCGGCGTGCCGGGGCTGCCGGCGTGGCAATGTCGCCTGACCTTCGCAATGACACGACATGCCGTCGTGGATTTGGCCGATACCTTGAACGTGGAGCCGACCGTTGGGGCGCCTGACCGCCTGCCGGACGCGGAACGGGCACGCCTCTGGGACGCCGTGCAACCGGCGGCCGAGGGCGTGCCCGCGACGCGCGACGACGCCTCGGCAGCGCTCGCGGCGCTGCGCGCGATGTACGAACCGTACGTGCACGCGTTGGCGTCGCACCTCGTGCTCGCACTGCCGCCATGGACGGGCGATGTCTCCCCGGACGAGAACTGGCACGACGAGCGGGCGCCGCGGCCAAACCCGGCGTCGCCGTTCGTGGGATAGCGTGCCAATCGATTCGGGTGAGCCGATCTGCTCCGTCCGCACGATTGTGCTCCCCGCCAGCGGGTCCATGCTGGTAGTGTCGGAATGATTCCCCGCCCCATTCGAGGATTGTTCACGTCGATGCCCAATCGTCCACTCCTCTCGTCTGACGCGCCGCCGTAGTGGTGGATGCGCGCGTGGAGGTTGTTCTCGCCGTCGGAGCCCGAGTGGCGCGGCGCCGCCGGTGGCGCCGCCTGCGTCACGCTCGTCCTGTTGTTCTCCTTTGCCCACGAATTGACGGCGGGCGCGTGGACCGCTCTCACGATCGCGGTGGTCGTCAGTCTCGGCGTGGGATTCGGCGTGGCGTCCGGGCTGGGTATCGTTCTCGCGAACACCGTCGCCTCGCGGATCCCGCGGTTCGCGCTGGGCACCATCACCGGCTGCGTCATCGTGCTGTCCACGCTGGTCTTCGGGCGGCGCAATCCCCAGGTGGTCAGCGTTCTCGTCCTCGGATCCCTGATCCCGACGATGGTGCTCGGCGCGGGCGTGCTGTCGCTGCTGGGACCGGGACCGCGCAGCCGCGGTTACCGCGTCCGGCGGATCGTCGGAGTCGTCTCGGTGGTCGTCGGGTTGGGCTCGTTGCTCGCGGGCATCACGTGGTATCTGTGGCCGGGGCCGCATGTCATGCAGCCGATCAACGCGGCGATGACCAGCGGCGCGCCGGTGGACAGCGTGAGTGCCGAGGACCCGTCCGCGCCCGGACCCTACAAGGTGCGCATGATCACCTATGGCGCCGGCACCGATCGCTATCGTCCCGAGTATGGCGCGAAGGTCGGCCTGCGCACCCAGCCGGTGGACGGCAGCTTCCTGCTCCCGAGCTGGCAGGGCTTGACCGGCTGGCTGCGCTCGCAGTTCTGGGGATTCGGGCCGGACCGCCTGCCGATCAACGGCCGCGTCTGGTATCCCGAGGGGCCAGGACCGTTCCCGCTGGTGCTGGTGGTACACGGCAACCACCACATGATGGACTTCTCGGATCCCGGCTACGAATACCTCTGCGAACTGCTCGCGAGCCGCGGCATCATCGCCGCGTCGGTCGGTGAGAATTTCCTCAACATGAGTTGGACCGACATCCGCATGTTCGGGATCCGCGGTCTGGTGGACGAAGAAGCGGCGCGCGGCTGGATCCTGCTCAAGAATCTCGAAGAATTCCGACGCTGGAACGATTCGCCGAACACGCCCTTCACCGGCAAGGTCGATCTCGATCGCATCGGCTTGATCGGACACTCGCGTGGCGGCGAGGCGGCGGTGGTCGCCGCCGAACTCAATTGGCTCCCCTGCTATCCGGAAGACGCGCGGCATCCCTTCGACTTCGGCTTCCACATCCGGTCGATCGTCGCGATCGCGCCGTCCGACGGCATCTACACGCCGGCCGGGCACGATGCCGCGGTCGACAGTCTCGACTACATGACGATCCAAGGCGGCTACGACGGCGATGTCACGCCCTTCGCCGGCATCCGCCAGTACAACCGCATTCCGCTGTCGCACGAGCGCTTCCACTTCAAGACGGCGATCTACGTCGATCGCGCGAACCACGGGCAATTCAACTCGACGTGGGGACGCGCGGATCGCAGCGGGTTCCCCGACAAGGGACTGCTCAACTTGTCGTCGATCCTGCCGCAGGAAGCGCAGCAACAAATCGCCAAGGTGTACATCTCGGCGTTCCTCGAGAGTTCGTTGCGCGACGACACACGCTATCTGCCATTGTTCCGCGACGCGCGCGCCGGTGCGCGCTGGCTGCCGAGCACCGTGTACCTCTCGCGCTACTCCGACACCAAGACGCGGACGATCGCCAACTTCGAGGAGGATGCGAATCCGTTCACGGCGAGCGAAGACGGGGCCGCGTTGCGCGGCGTCGGACTGTCGGTGTGGCGTGAAGGACGCGTGGCGCTCAAGTACGGCGATGCCAACACGCACGCGGCGTATCTTGGATGGGACCATCTCCCCGGAGGCGGCACGCCGCGTTACGAAGTGTTGTTGCGCGACGCCTGGCGCGCGCCGCGGCTCGAGGATGCGGTGGTGTTCAGTCTCGCGGACATCCGCTTGTCCTTCGCGGGGACGCCGGCGAACACGCCGACCGCGCCGGCCGAACGCGACCGCCCGGGAACGGGCGATCCGCTCGACCTCACGGTGGTGATCGAGGACCGGGACGGCCATCAGGCGCGCGTTCCGCTCGACACCTTCTCGCTGCTGCAACCGCAGCTCGAGTACTATCCGCTCAAGGCGCGGATGCTCAAGTCGAGCGACGGCCTGCCCCACGAACCGACGTTCCAGCGCTTCGAATTCCCGCTGCGGCAGTTCACCGAGGCGAATCCCGCGCTCGATATCTCACGGCTGTCGCGCATCGCCTTGGAATTCGATCGGTCGCCGAGCGGCGTGCTCGAGATCGACAACATCGGCATTCGCGAGCCGTAGCAGCGACAACTCTAGCCGCCGCAGTCTCTTGGGCGGCACGGTTAAAGCGTGACGCGAAAGACGCCGCCCCCGCGCGGGAGCGGCGTCTCGTTGTTTCCGGCGACCGAGGCGCGGCTCCCCGCGGCTACGTCACCCCCGCCTGCTTGCGCGCCAGGACACGGTGCGCCGCCGCGATGATCTCCTTCGACGTGAGGCCGAACGCCTCCATCAACTCGCGCGGCTTGCCGCTCTGGCCAAAGCGATCCATGGTCGCCACGAACTCGACCGGCGCCGGGTAGTGGCGCACCAAGGACTCGGCCACCGCACCGGCGAGTCCGCCGTGCACTTGGTGCTCCTCGGCGGTGACCAGCGCGCCAGTCTCGCGCGCGGCCTTCTCGAGCAGCGCGTGGTCGAGCGGCTTGAGGGTGGCCATGTTGATGACGCGGGCATCGATGCCCTCGGCCGCGAGCGCGGTCGCGGCGTCGAGCGCCTCGGCGACCATGATGCCGCAGGCGACGAGCGTCACATCGCCGCCGTCGCGCATCACGAGCCCCTTACCGATCTCGAACGGCGTCGACTCGTCCGTCACCACCGGGACGTCTTCGCGGCCGAAGCGGATGTAGGCCGGGCCCGCGAGATCGTGCGCGGCGATGGTCGCCTTCTTGGTCTCCCAGTAGTCGGCCGGGACGATGAGCGTCATGTTGGGCAGCGCCCGCATGTACGCCATCTCCTCCATGACCTGGTGCGTAGCGCCGTCCTGCCCGACGCTGATGCCGCCGTGCGCGCCGCCGATCCGCACCGGCAAGTTCGAGTAGCACACCGTGACGCGGATCTGGTCCGCCGCACGGAATGCGGCGAACGCCCCGTAGGTCGCGAGATACGGAATCTTGCCGGCGGCCGCGAGTCCAGCCGCGATGCACATCATGTTCTGCTCGGCGATGCCGCACTGGAAGAAGCGATCGGGGAATTCGTGCGCGAAGAAGTGCACCATCGTCGACTCGGACAAGTCGCCCACCAGCACCACGGTGCGCGGGTCGCGCTTGCCCAGTTCCACCAGGGCGTGGCCCCAGCCTTCACGAGTCTTGCGCATCGGCCAGGCCATCGTTATCGCCCTCCCCCGTTCGTCGTCCCGTACACGCCGTGCACCCACTCCGGCGTGGTCGCCGGGCCGTCCGCCGCGAGCCGCGCCGTCCACTCGGCGAACGAGGTGCCGAGTTCGACGAGCGCGCGCTCGGCCTCGTCCGGCTTCGGCGGCTTGCCGTGCCAGGTGTAGTCGCCGGCCATGAACGAGACGCCTTGGCCCATCACGGTGTGCGCGAGGATGACGGTCGGCTTGCCCTTGGTGGCGCGCGCTTCGTCGAACGCCGCGAGGATCTGGCCGAAGTCGTGTCCGTCGATCTCGATGACGTGGAAGCGGAAGGCGCGGTATTTGTCGGCGAGCGGCGCGATGCCCATGATGTCCTCGACATCGCCGTCGATCTGCTTCTCGTTGTAGTCGACGAAGGCGCAGAGGTTGTCGAGCTTGTAATGGCCGGCGCTCATCGCCGCTTCCCACACCTGGCCTTCCTGCTGCTCGCCGTCGCCCATCTGCACGTAGACGCGCTGGTCGCTGCCATCGAGCTTGAAGGCGAGCGCCATGCCGACACCGACCGACAAGCCCTGGCCGAGCGAGCCGCTCGACACGTCGATGCCGGGCGTGTCGCTGTGCGCCGGGTGACCTTGCAGGTGGCCGGTCCACTGACGGAAATGCAGCAGGTCCGCCTTCGGCCAGTAACCCGCTTCCGCCATCACCGAGTAGATCACCGGCGTGACGTGTCCGATCGACCACATGAAACGGTCACGGTCGAGCCACTGCGGGTTCTTCGGGTCGTAGACGAGTTCGTGGAAGAACAGCGCGGTGGCGTAGTCGGCGCACGACAGCGGGCCGCCGGTGTGGCCGCTCTTCGCCGTCGTGTTCATCGTGATGATGTCGCGGCGCACGTTGAGCGCCATGGTCGCCAATTCGTCGACCGAGAAACGGAAGGGATTCACGCGGGGCCGCATGGACGCGGCGGTCGCGGAGGCATCGGGCACGGGACGGCTCCTTCGTGTGTCACGGAAGGGGTGGCACGCGACGGCGGCACGGCACCGGGGCGCGCGGAGAAAACCACGGAGGCAGGATAGTCGGTGCTCTACGGAGTGGCAACGGCCGATCGCGGGATCAGCCCTGGGAAGCGCCGGCGCTGAGGGCGGTCAGCGCGCGACCGGCTTCGTGGCCCTGCCAGGTCTTGGGTGCCGCCTTGCGGATCTTGCGATAGAGCGACGCCGCATCCTTCGGCTTGCCGCTGGTGGCCAGGCTGTGCGCGAGGTACAACTGGGCTTCGAGCGTGCGTCCGCTCTTCGGGTAGTGCTTGAGGAAGGCCGCGTAGGCATCGGCGGCCTGCGGATACTGCGTGTTGAGGTAGTACGCGTGCGCGAGGTCGAGGGCCGCATCTTCGACGACGGGGTCGCGGTCGTGCGCGGCCCGCGCGGCGAGCGGCTGCAGGACGTGGATGGCATCGTCGTAAAGCGCGGCGTCGAGCAAGGAATCGCCGAGGCGGTACGCCGCCTCCGATTCACGGGGCGCCGTGCGGGCCGCCGCCTGCAAGAGACCGATGTCCGACTGCGGCGCAAGGACGTTCTGCATCACCGAGGCGAAGGCCGGAGCATCGCGGTAGCCGTTGACGCGCGAGATTTCCTGCCCGTTGGTATCGAGGAAGACGACGGTCGGCAGACCGTTCACGCGGTACAGACGCGCCAGCGCGGGATTGAGGTCGGTGTTGACCTTCACCGGAATCACCCGCTCGGTGAGCTGCAGCACCCGCGGGTCGGTGTAGGTGCGGCGGTCAAGGACTTTGCACCAGCCGCACCAATCGGCGTAGAAGTCGATCATGACCGGCGCGTGTTCGACGGCGGCGCGCGCTTGCGCGTCCTGCAAGTTGTGCAGCCAGTCCAGAGCCTCGCTGGCGGCGTGCACCGGCGACCACGCGAGAACCCCCGCCAGCGCGCAGGCGCCAGCGAGGGTTCGCGAGAGTCGTGGCACGTGGTGCTCGCCCATGCCTAGGCGGCGGACGATGCCAGCAAGCGGTCCACCCGCGAGGCGATCTCGCGCTTCGGCTGCACGCCCACCAAGCGGTCCGCGAGCTGGCCGCCATGGAAGAACATCAGCGACGGGATGCTGCGGATGGCATAGCGCGTGGCGACGTCCGGGTTGTCGTCGACATCCACCTTCACGAACAGCGCCTTGCCGTCGTACTCGCCTGCCAACTCCTCGATCGTCGGCGCCAGCTGCTTGCACGGCCCGCACCACTCGGCCCAGAAGTCGACGATAACCGGCACCGGCGAGTTCAGCACTTGCTGGTCGAAGTTCGCGTCGGTCACCGCAATCGTCTTGTGGTCCACGTCACACCTCCTTGGAACTGCGTCGGCCGTCCATCGATCGGCCCTCGCATGTGGGAGACACGCGGCGGGCCGGAGATTCCGCTGAGAGATCGGCTAGTCTAGGGGGCGGCTGAAGCGCCGTCAACGCGCCGCCCGGTTGTCTTCCGTCAGATGCGGTTCCATGCCGCTCAGGTGCGCGAGGACCAGCACGCCGAGCGTGTCGCGGTCCCCGATACTCGACTTGAGCATGTCGTCGAGGCGGCGAGCATCGGCGATCAGGGCACGCGCGGTACGGGCGTCCCGCACCCCAAATCCGCGCTCCAGGCCCGCCAGGAGGCCTCCGGCAATCCAGGCGATGGTCGGGATCGGATCGCCGCGATCGTCGCCTGCAGCCGCCCACAGACGCAGGGCACGGGCGGCATCGTTGGCCCGCACGGCGTCGCTCCAGTCGCGCAGCAACTGGCCGCTGTCGGTGCGGGCGGCGCGGCGTACCGTCTCGACGTCGTCCTCGGTGACCTCGGCATCCCCGGCGTACAGGGCGACCGCGGCAAGCGTGCGGTCGAGGTCGGCGGGGTCCGCGGCGGCCACTGCCGCCAGGCGTTGCTGCGCGCCGCGCGACAGGCGGGCGCCATGGCGCGCCGCCGCGTGCTCGAGGCGC
>JBGATO010000147.1:0-2079 GCA_044229145.1 Candidatus Eiseniibacteriota bacterium
CCGACAACGCGACCTACACGATCACCGGCGGCGGCGCGAGCATTCCGATTGCACTGTCCGGCGCCGGGGTCAATGCCGGGGCGGCCAGCCTCTCGGCGTCACCGGCATCGCTCGCGTTCGGCAACGTAGCGTCCGGCGCGACGAGCCCGACGCAATCGGTCACCGTCACCAATACCGGAGGCACGGCGGCTACGGGCGTCGGGCTCGCCAACTCCAATGCGGCCGAATTCCTGGTCAGCGGCAACACCTGCGGCGCGACGCTCGCCGCCGGGGCGTCGTGCGGATTCGACGTCGCGTACAAGCCGTCCGCGGCGGGCAGCGACAACGCCACGCTGACGATCAATTCCAGTGCCGCGCCGGTCTCGCTCGCGCTCTCCGGCACCGGCACCGCCGCAGCGACCGTCAATCTCACCGTGAGCCCGACCACGCTCGCGTTCGGCACCGTCACGCTCGGCACCACCGCGCCGGCGAAGTCGGTGACCGTGACGAACAGCGGCGGCGCCGCCGCGAACGGCGTCGCGTTCGCCAACAGCAACGCGGCCGAGTTCCCGGTCAGCGGCAACACCTGCGGCACGGCGATCGCCGCGGGTGCGTCATGCACGCTCAGCGTCGCATACGCGCCAGGCGCCGCCGGCGCCGACAACGACACGCTGACGATCAGCTACACGGGTGGGTCGAACCTCACGGTCGGGCTGACCGGCACCGGCACCGCCGCGCCCACGTCCAACCTGCAGGCCACGCCCGCCACCGTGGCGTTCGGCAACGTGACGGTCGGCCAGACCAGCGCGGCGACGACGATCACGATCAACAACAGCGGCGGCGCTCCCGCGACGACGGTCGCGTTGGCCAACAGCAACGCCGCCGAGTTCATCGTCAGCAGCAACACGTGCGGCGCGACGATCGGCAACGGCGGATCGTGCACGCTCAAGGTGGCGTACGCACCGGGCGCCGCGGGCGCGGACAACGCGACGCTGACGTTCACCTACGCGGGCGGCGGCGCGCTGTCGATTGCGCTGTCCGGCACGGGCGTGGCGGGTACAACGCCGCCAGCCGGAGCCGGCCAGCTTTCGTTCCCGGCGGCGGACACGTTCGCCGACCAGAACGCCGGGACGTCGAGCGCCGGCCATACGATCGCCGTCAGCAACATCGGCGGTGCCGCGGTGGTCGTGTCCGGCATCACGAGCAGCAACCCGGGCGAGTTCACCGTGAGCGCCTCGAATTGCGGCACCGTGAACGCGGGAGCCGCGTGCTCGTTCACGCTCACGTTCACGCCGTCCGCTGCCGGAGGCCGCAGCGCGACGATCACGATCGCGAGCAACGGCGTCGGCAGCCCGCAGACGCTGACCGCGACCGGCACCGGCGTCGGCTCCGCCCCTCCGCCGCCGCCGGCAGGGACGACGGCGACGGCGATCGAGTACTACCACGCGGGATTCGACCACTACTTCATGACGCACATCGCCGACGAGATCACCAAGCTCGACAACGGCACGTTCGTCGGCTGGACGCGCACGGGCAAGTCGTTCAAGGTCCATACGAGCGCCGCGGCCGGGTTGAGCGCCGTGTGCCGGTTCTTCAGCACGGCATTCGGCGCGAAGAGCTCGCACTTCTACACGCCCAACGCGCCGGAGTGCGGCGTGGTCAAGGCGAGCCCGGCCTGGACGTTCGAGGCCGAGGTGTTCCACGTCCTGTATCCGGAGTTCGACGGATCGTGCCCGGCGGACACAATCCCGGTCTACCGCATGTACAACGACGGCCAGGGCGGTGCGCCGAACCATCGCTACACGACCGACATGGCCGTGCGCAACGCAATGCTGGCGCTAGGCTGGATCGCCGAAGGTGCCGGAACGATCGGCGTCATCATGTGCTCGCCGCAATGACAGGTTAGCGTGCCGCAGCAAACAGGCGCGCGGAGCCCGCACGGGCTGCGCGCCTGTCCCGGGAAGGGACCGCCCCTTTCGCCGCGCTGCAAGGGGAGTCGCGGCGAAGGGAACGAAGGCGGCCATGGAATATCAAACACCCGCGAGTGTTCGCGAGAAGCGCAAAAGACCGCGCCCGATCGAGGTTTCCCGGAGTCTCCTG
>JBGATO010000147.1:2092-5526 GCA_044229145.1 Candidatus Eiseniibacteriota bacterium
CGCTCCTCGTCGGCGCCGCCTGCACCGCGCCCGTCGCTGCCGCGGACGTCGCGCGCGGCCAGACCGTCTACACGACGTACTGCGCCGCCTGCCACAGCCCGGGCGCCAATCCGGGACCCGACTTCATCATGAAGGGCGCGGGCGACCCGTCCGTGCTCGTCATCACATTCCGCACGGTGCTCGAGATGGAGCAGTTCGAGACGCTTCTGTCGCCGTCGGACGTCGTCGACCTCGCCGCGTATCTCGCGGTGAAGTTCAACGTGACGCCGGTGCCGCAGACCGCGGCGGCAATCGAGTATTACCACACGGCGTTCGACCACTACTTCGTCACGACGGTCGCCGACGAGATTGCGAAGCTCGACAACGGCACGTTCGCCGGCTGGATGCGCACCGGACTCCAGTTCGACGTGTACAAGGCACCGCTGCAGGGCGCGTCCGCAGTGTGCCGTTTCTTCAGCACGGCGTTCGCGCCCAAGAGCTCGCACTTCTACACTGCGTCGGCCGCCGAATGCGCGACGGTCAAAGCGAACGCGAGCTGGACGTTCGAAGGTGAGGTGTTCTTCGTCCTGACGCCCACCGAGGATGGCACGTGCGCCACCGGCACGCTGCCTGTGTACCGCGTGTACAACGACGGCAAGGGCGCCGCGCCCAACCACCGCTTGACGACGGATCTCACGCAGCAAGTGGAGATGGTGAACGACGGCTGGGTGCCGGAAGGGCAGGGCGTCGGCATCTCGATGTGCGTGCCGAAGCCCGAGGAGTGACGCCGCGAGGTCTCGGCACCGTGCGCACCGCCGGTTGCGACGCAGCTTCTAGTCGTCGGTCGCCGGACCGCGCACCGTGCCGTCGGCCGCCACGCCCAGCCATTGCACGCCCTGCGTTTCGAGGAACGCCTCGGCGCCGGACTCGAGAAGCATCGCGATGGTCGCGCAGCTGCCGGCGACCACGCACAGCGGCGACACCACGCTGATCGACTGCCAGTGCGAGACGGGCATGCCGGTGCGCGGATTCATGATGTGGCAATACCGCCGGCCGCCGATTTCGAAGTACCGCTCGTAGTCGCCGCTCGTCGCGAGCGCGCCGGCCGCGAGATCGAACCCCGCGACCGCCGCGTCCTCGCGCCGCGGATGGCGGATGCCGACGCGCCACGGCGTGCCGTCCGCCTGCGGCCCGATCGCGCGGACGTCCCCGCCCAGGTTCACCAGCCCATGGCGAAGGCCGCGCTCGAGGAGGATCGTCGCGACGCGGTCCGCCGCGTATTCCTTGCCGATGCCGCCGAAGTCGATCTCCATGCCCGCACGCGGCAGGCGCACGGACTTGGCGTTCCACTCGACGCCGGACCACCCGATGTCCGCGACGGCCGCTTCGAGCTCGGCCTGCGCGGGCAGCGCGGGCGGCTCGCGCCGGAAGTCCCACACGCGGCGCAGCACGCCGGACGTGATGTCGAAGAGTCCGCCCGAGAGCGCGTAGCACTGGTCGGCGTAGCGCAGCAGCGCCGCGGTCTCCGCATCCACCGGCACCGGCGCGTCGCCCGCGGCGCGGTTGATGCGCGTCGTGACACTGTCGTCGCGGTAGCGCGAATACTTCGCCTCGATGCGGCGCACGTCCGCGATTGCCGCCTCGGCCGCGCGCCGCGCGACGTCCATGTCGGCGGCCGCGAGCAGGATCTCGTGCACCGACGCCATCGCGCGGAAAGTCTGGCGGAACTGTTTCATCGCGAAGCCGGCCTCCCGGTGCCGGGAGCCCGATTCTGGCAGACGCCGAACCTGCGGGGTCAGAACGTCTTGGTGAGGTCGACCTGGAACCAGCGCGCGGAAAAGGTCTGTATCCCGGGACTGCCGGTGCCGCCCAGACGCCAGTCCGGGTCCTGGCGGTACATGTCGGCGCGCAACGCGACGCTCCATCCATCGGACAACGACTTCCCGACGATGACCCCCGCCGTGAGCGCGCCGAACGCGGCGAGGCGCGTGTCTGCGCTGTAATCCTCGCCCTCTCTAAAGCCCTTGGGAAACGGCGGATTCATGTAGAAGTCCGCGGCGCTCTGCGTGTAGTAGCGCACGCCTGGCGTGACGGTAAAGCCCCAGGGCAATGCCTGCACCCACGCGACCTCGAACATGTTCGACGTGATGCCCCACGAGTCGAGCAGCAGCCGGTATCCCAGCTTCAGCGTGGCGTCCGGCTGGGCGAAATACTGGCTGTAGCGCGTAAGCCATGCAAACGTATTGCGCGTCGTGGGCCGCGTGTCGAGTGGCTTGTACGGGTCGGAGTAATACCCGTGGCCCGTGTAATACGTCAAATTTGACTGAATGATCGCATTGGCGTTGAGCGCCTGCGTAACACCAATGACGAACTCGACCGAGTTTCGCCGAGAGTTGGGCGCAACATCATTCGTCGCGTTGATGCGGTCATTCGTTCCCGCAACACCCAAGGTGTACGTACGGTTGCGGTCATCGCTGTAAATCTGCACTTGCAGGGCGGCACCGCGCGACAGGAAATCCTGTTCCGACGACACGTAGGCGCTGCCGCTTACCGAATAGTTGCCGAAGTACTTCGTGACCTTGACGTCACCCGCGGTGCGATAATCGCCGACCGACGCGCCAGACAGCACGTTGAAGTACAGCGGCGACGCGCCCGACATCGCGTCGTAGACCATACCACCCTCGACTACCAGCGTATCGTTGACCGGGATGAGCGCGTAGAACGCGGGCGCGTCGACGGTCATCCGGTTGCGGCCCGGCTGCCAGTCGCGGTAGCTCAGGTACTGCAGCTCGAGAATGCCCTTGTCGGGCGCGGATTGCGCGAACGCCTCCGCCGGCATGACGCCCGGCAACGCAAGTGCGGCCGCGAGCAGCGCGCCGGCCTGCGCGGCGTCGCCGCGGTCGCGCGTCGACTTCCGCCCGCGCCTGCCGTCAGTTGCAGCCACAGCCGCCTCCGCCGACGCCGTAGCCGCCCGCCGCCCCTTCCTTGCTCGTGTAGATGTGCTGCTGCGTCTTCGCGTCCAGCCGGTCGAAGTCGAACTGCATCTCGGGCCGCGCGAGGTTGCCCCGCTCCCACGGCTTGGGCGGGTCGAACGTCGCGCATCCGGCGAGCGCCATGGCCAGCAAGGTGAGGATCGCGGTACGCATGCCGGGGCCTTTCGGTTCAGATCTTCGCGGCACTGAGCGCGTCGGCGATTTTTTGCTCGAGGACGGCGCGGCTCTCGTCCAGGAATCCGCGCTCGACGAACGTGACGTTGCCGCGCGCGTCGATCACGTACGAGCTCGGCATGCCCTTGACGCCATACGCGGTCGGCGCGGCGCCGGTCTCGTCGTACACGATCGTGAAACTGGCCGGGATCTGCGCGAGGAAGCGGTCGGCGTCGCTGCGCTTCTTGTCGACGTTCACGCCGACGATCACGAGCCCGCGCGCGCCGTACTTCTGCTGCATCTCGTTCA
>JBGATO010000030.1:0-44806 GCA_044229145.1 Candidatus Eiseniibacteriota bacterium
GGGCGTGTGCAACTTCCGCGACGATAGTGGAAACTGCACGTTTGGGCAAGAGTGGCTCCCACCCTCGCATGGAAAACGGACAAGGCCCGGAGACCTTGTCCGTCATCGGGTGCCGCCTGGACGGCGGGCCTACCTCTTGACGATGACCGTCAGCTCCACCGGCAGCTTCGCCGGAGCCTGGCAGGCCTCGGCGCTGCATGCCTGGTAGCGCAGCGTACCGGTCAGCTTGTAGGCGCCCGGCTTGGTGCCCGGCTTCACGGTCACCGGGGTGCGCAGGATCGCCGTCTCTCCGTACACCAGCAGCGGCGCGTCGCTGAACGCCAGCTTCTCCGTCTGCGGCACCGGGTAGACCGTCTTGCCGACGCGCAGCGCCGGCGCGGCGTTCCAGGTCAGCACCGTCGGGATCATCGACGGGTCGCCCGGCTTGTGCGCCTGGATGTGGAAGCCGTCGGCGACGTGCACCTTCACGACGGCCCGCACGGTGCGGCCGGGCCGCGCGACGGTGGGCGTCAGCTCGGCCTTGAGCGCGACCGGCGCGTCCGCGGCGGCGTCGGTGCCAGGGCCCGCCTTCGCCACCGCGACCCAGCCGGCGCACGCGGCGCCGACGGCGATGCCGGTGGCGAGCAGCGTCCACGCCATCAGCTGCGTGGAGCGCCGCGCCCGCACCCGCCGCGCACTGCTGCGGCCGAGCGCACTGCGGTGCAAGAACGAACCGTTCGCGGGAACGGCGTTACGGGAGAAGATCGACGAGGTCACCATAGGTCTCCGGCCGGCGGTCGCGGTAGAACTGCCACACGTTGCGGACTTCGCGAATCATGTCCATGTCGAGATCGGTCACGATCACGTCGTCGGTGTCGCGCGTGCCCTGGGCGATGATCTGGCCGCGCGGGTTGACGAAGTAGCTCTTGCCGTAGAACTCGCCCATGTTCCACGGCTTCTCGACGCCGACGCGGTTGATCGCTCCGACGAAGTAGCCGTTGGCCACCGCGTGCGCCGGCTGCTCGAGTTCCCATAGGTACTCGGAGAGCCCGGCCACCGTCGCCGACGGGTTGAAGACGATCTCGGCGCCCGCCAAGCCGAGCGCGCGCGCGCCCTCGGGGAAGTGCCGGTCGTAGCAGATGTACACGCCGATGCGGCCCACCGCGGTGTCGAACACCGGATAGCCCGTGTTGCCCGGCTTGAAATAGTACTTTTCCCAGAAGCCGGGCGCGACGTGCGGGATGTGGTTCTTGCGGTACTTGCCGAGGTACGTCCCGTCCGCGTCGATCACCGCGGCGGTGTTGTAGTAGACGCCCGGTTGCTCCTCTTCGTACACGGGCACCACCAAGACCATCCCGTGCTGGCGCGCCAGTTCGCACATGAGCTCGGTGGTCGGGCCGTCTGGCACGCGCTCGACGCTGGCGTACCACTTGGGGTCCTGCTCGGCGCAGAAGTACGGGCCGTAGAAGATCTCTTGCAAGCAGACGACCTTGGCGCCCTTGGCGGCGGCCTCGGCGATCAACTTCACGTGCTTGTCGATCATCGCCTGCTTGATCTCGGGCAGCGATCCTTCGCCGCCGGACTCGCAGCGCGCCTGGATCAACCCGGCGCGGACAATGCGGGACATGGGTGCACCTCCGGACGAAACGCTGGCGCGGCACGCAGGCCGCATGCGCGGAACGGCTGACGCTACCAACCGCCGCCGCGCGGCGTCAATCGAGGTGCGCGAGGCCTACTCGTGTTCGCGGGTGTGCGGCAGGGCGGCGTCGGGCACGGTGCCGAGCGGCGGGGCGAGCAGCCAGCCCATCGCCAGGTCGTAGCGCGTGAACATGCGGACGTTGAATCCGGCGTTGCGGCTCACGGTTTCGACGAAGTCGTGGGAATGGTCGCCGGGCTCATGCAGCACGGCGACCCGATTGGAGCGCGCCACGTGGGTTTCGGGCAGCGTCTCGTAGGCGAACTGGTAGTTGCTGAGCGTGGTTTCGACGTTGCGCGCCTGGCGCACGTCGATGAGGAAGCGCGAGATGCCGCGCTCGGTGCCCATGGCCTGGGCGGCCATCGAGTATTCCGCCGCCATGGCGGTCGTGAGTTCGCCCTGCACGCGAACCACGATGATGCCGGCACGCTCATCGCATTCGACGGTGTAATTCATCACGTCCTCGACTGTGCGACTCAGAGACGGTACGGCGCGAGACGCGTCCACGCCGGACGCGTCTCGTCACCGTACTCATCTCATCATCGGCACCCGAGGCGGTCAAGGAGGCCACTGGGTGTACGGAACCCTTAGGCCGCTCTCGCGAGGTACTCCGCAGACTGGCTGGCCGACGCCAGATGCGCCGGCACCGACCGGTGCGGCACGTCCACCTGGAAGCGCCGCACGGCCTCGTTGAGCGACTGCGCCAGGCGCGACAGTTCGGCCGAGGCCGCCTGCGTCTGGCTGGCGCCGGCCGCCGTGGTTTCCGCGGTCTGCGCGACCCGCCGCACGCTCTCGGCGATGCCCTCGCCGCCGCGCGCCGCGTCGGAGATGTGGCGGCTGATCTCGCTGGTGGTGGCCGTCTGCTCCTCGACCGCGCTGGCGATCGAGCTCTGGATGTCGTTGATCTGGCCGATCACCGTGCTGATTTCGCCCAGCGCCGCCACCGCTTCGCGCGAGTCGGTCTGGATCTGGCCGATGGATCGGGCGATTTCGGCGGTGGCCTGCGACGTCTTCTCGGCGAGTTCCTTCACCTCGTGCGCGACCACCGCGAAACCCTTGCCGGCGTCGCCGGCGCGCGCCGCCTCGATGGTGGCATTGAGGGCGAGCAGGTTGGTCTGCTGCGCGATGGTGTTGATGAGGCGCGACACCGCCTCGATTTCGGTGCTCGAGGTGCCGAGGCGCGTCACCACCGCGCTCGAGTGCGCGGCCGTGGCCACGGCGCCGCTGGCCACGCGCGCCGCCTCCGCCGACGAGCGCGCGATCTCCTTGATGCTGGAGCTGAACTCGTGTGTCGCCGAGGCGATGGTGTTGATGTTCTCGCTCACTTGGTCCGAGGAGTTGGACGCCTCGGTGGCCTCGTGCGAGGTGGACGTGGCGTTGGAGTCGAGCGAGCGGCTCACCGCGGTCAATTCGACCGCCGCCGCGGAAAGGCCTTCACTGCTCTCCCGCATCGAGTTCATCGCCGCGCAGATGGCGTCGAGGCTGGTGTTGAGCGCCGTCGCCATCTGGCCGACTTCGTTGCGCGCGGTGTAGGCGAGGCGCGCGGTGAGATCGCCGGCTTCGACGCGCTTGAGCACGTTCACCGCTTGCGTCAGCGGTCCGGCGATGCTGCTGGTGATGCGCACCGCGATCAAACTGCCGAGCCCGATCGCGATCAATGTGCAGACGATGATGATGACGGTGGCGGCATGCGTCGCGCGGCGCGACTCGGCGGCCATCTTCTCGCCGTAGTGGTCGAGGCCGGTCACCAGCGATTCGAGCTGTGCCGCGACGGAGCCATACGCCTGACGCGCCGGACCGGCCAGCATCGCGCGCGCCTCGGTATCACGCTGCGACGTTTCGAGTTGGCCGATTTCTTCCTGGTAGCGCTGGTACGCCTCCCAGGCCGTCGTGAAGGCTTGCAGCTGCTGCTGGAGGTGAGGATCCGAGATCGCGCCGCTGAGCACCGTGCCCATGCTGTCGATCCGCAATCCGAGTTGCGCGGCCTTCGCCACATCTGCTTGCCGCTCGGCGGTGCTGGACGTCAACAATCCGTCCCGCAAGGCGATGCGGTCTTCGTAGACGAGCGCCCGCATTTCCGAAAGCGCGGCGATCGGATGTTCGACGTGCTGGATCGTGAACTCCTCACGGGCCGCCGTCGACGAGAAGCGCCAAATCGCGAGGCCGCCGACCAGCATCGTCATCGAGACGACGATCGTGAAACTCGCGAACAGCGTCCAGCGAATGCCGCGGGACGCGATCACATCCTGTGGGAACACTGTGACATTCTCCGTCATGGGGGAGTTCTGAAGGCGGGGCGCGGGCGGCTCGCGCGCCGGACCGCATGGGGGCGGTCAGAGGGCAGGCGAGGCGGAGGCGGCACCCTCCACGACTACCAGGACAGCGCGCGAGCGCCGCGTCCTTCACCTCGTGATATCGGTGGACGCGGCGGGAAGGCATCGCTCCCGCGCGGGCCGGATCGCCCAAGGTGGTAAGCCGCGAGGCGAAAACTGCGGGAAATGCCCCGTCCACCGGATCGCGCGCCATTGTCCAGTGTCGGACCCTCCGTGTAGGATGCGCGCGGATCTCCTCACCGGCACGAGCCGGGGAGCGACAGACGTCCCGGGCCGAGCGCGGCCGCCGGGCCGGCACGGACACGACGGGGCAGTCATGAGCAAGCGGGGCATCCTCATCGGCATCGCAGGCGGGTCCGGCTCGGGCAAGAGCTCGGTCGCGGAAACGCTCGTCAAGGATTTGGGGTCCGACCGCGTCGTCATCCTTCGCCAGGACAGCTACTACAAGAACATCGACGCCGTCCGCCGCCCCGGGGAGCCGGTCCCCAACTTCGACCATCCGGATGCGCTGGACCTCGAGCTGCTCCACGAACACTGCGCCGAACTGCTCGAAGGCCGTCCCATCGAGCAGCCGGTCTACGACTTCAGCACGCACAGCCGCGCCGGGTCGGCCACCATCGCCGGGCCGCACCACGTCATCATCCTCGAAGGCACGCTGGTGCTCTACGACGAGATGCTGCGGGCGCTGATGGACATCAAGCTGTACGTCGACGCGGACGCCGACATCCGTCTGCTGCGCCGCTTGCGCCGCGACGTCGCCGAGCGCGGCCGCACGCCGGAGTCGGTCATCACGCAGTACGAAATCACCGTGCGGCCGATGCACATGACCTTCGTGGAGCCCTCCAAGCGCCACGCCGACGTCATCATTCCCGAGGGCGGCCACAATCTGGTCGCCATCGACCTGCTCAAGACGAAGGTGCGCGCGCTGCTGGATCAGCGCGCCGCCGACGACGCGGCGGACGAGGCGCGGCGCAAGTCGCCGACGCTGTTCGCCGAGGCATCGGGCGGCGCCGCCGCCGGCGCGCCGCCGGCCATCGCCCGCTAGACCCCCACCCACGCATCGAGGGAACGACACGCATGTCGGAAGTACGCCGCCGGGAGAGTGACGGCCGAGGCTGGATCGAAGTCGTCTGCGGACCGATGTTCAGCGGCAAGACGGAGGAGTTGATCCGCCGCCTGCGCCGCGCGCAGATCGCCCGCCAGCGCGTCGAAATCCTCAAGCCCGCCATCGACAAGCGCTACAGCGCGAACCACATCGTGTCGCACTCGGCGCAGTCGATTCCGAGCGTCATGGTGGCGAACGCGGCCGAGTGCCTGGAGCGCGCCAAGGAAGCCGATGTGCTCGGCATCGACGAGGCGCAGTTCCTCGGGCCGGAGCTGCCGGCGGTGTGCGAAGAGCTGGCGAACCGCGGCGTGCGCGTGATCGTCGCCGGGCTCGACATGGACTACCTCGGCAAGCCGTTCGAGCCGATTCCGCAACTGCTGGCCATCGCCGAGTACATCACGAAGACGCTAGCGATCTGTGTGATCTGCGGCGAACCGGCGAGCCGCACGCAGCGCACGGTGGCGGTCGAAGGCCGCGTCGCGGTGGGCGCCACCGACAAGTACGAGGCGCGCTGCCGGCAGTGCTTCAAGCCGCCGTTCGACGCGCCGACGCCCCCGCCGGACATCCTGGCGTCGTTGCAGCAGCAGTTGTTCGCCGGCGCCGGCGCGCCGCACGGCGACGGCCACTAACACGGCGGCCGCGGCCGCCCCGCTGAAGGAGTCTCGCATGCGCAGTCGTCTCATCGTCGCCCTGGCGGCGCTGGCGGTCACCGGGATGTTCGCCGCGTGCGGCGGCGCGAAGAAGCCGGACGGCGGCGCCGGCGCTGCCAAGGGCGCGCTCACCGTCGGTCTGGTGTTCGACATCGGCGGACGCGGCGACAAGAGCTTCAACGACGCGGCCTACGCCGGCCTCGAGCGCGCCAAGAACGAACTGGGCGTCAGCACGTCGTACGTCGAGCCGGGCGAGTCGATGGACCGCGAAGCCTCGCTGCGCCAACTCGCGGTGGCGGGCAACACGGTCGTCTTCGGCATCGGTTTCATGTTCACCGACGACATCACGGCGATCGCGCGCGAGTTCCCGCAGCAGTCGTTCGCCTGCGTAGACTACTCGTTCGACCCGGCGAAGCCGCTGCCCGCGAATCTCGCCGCGTTGACGTTCAAGGAGAACGAAGGCTCGTTCTTGGTCGGCGCGCTGGCGGCGTTGACGTCGAAGACGCATACCATCGGATTCGTTGGCGGGATGGACTCGCCGCTCATCCAGAAGTTCGAGTCGGGCTTCCGCGCCGGCGCGCTCACCGTGGACCCGAAGTGCCAGGTGATCGTCAACTACGCCGGCGTCACGGGGGAGGCGTTCAAGAACCCGACCAAGGGCAAGGAACTCGCGCTCGCCCAGAACGCCAAGGGCGCCGACGTCATCTACCACGCCTCCGGCAGTACCGGCCTCGGCGTGTTCGAGGCGGCGAAGGAGAAGAACTTCCTCGCCATCGGCGTGGACCGCGACCAGTACGACGACATGCCGGGCCACATCCTCACGTCGATGGTGAAGGGTGTGTCGGAAGCGGTGTTCGGCGTCGTGCAAGAGGTCAAGGGCGGCACCTTCCAGGGCGGGCACGAGGAACTCGGGCTCAAGGAGAAGGGCGTCGACTACGTCTACGACGACCACAACAAGGCGCTCATTCCCGACGACGTGCATGCCAAGGTCGAGAAGCTGCGCGGCATGATCGTCGACGGGACGATCGCGGTGCCGTCGACGCGCGCCGAGCTCGAGTCGTTCACGGCGCCGACGTTCTAGGGCGCCGTCTCCGCCGCATGAGCGCCGCCGCGCCGTCCGCCGCCGCCGCCGTCGCCATGCGCGGCGTCACCAAGCGCTTCGCGCGCGTGGTGGCCAACGACGCGGTGGACTTCACGGTGCACGCCGGCGAGATCCACGGCTTGGTCGGCGAGAACGGCGCCGGCAAGTCGACGTTGATGAAGGTGCTGGCCGGCTACCACCGCGCCGACGGCGGCACCATCGCGTTG
The DNA here is from genome assembly GCA_044229145.1 of Candidatus Eiseniibacteriota bacterium. GTDB lineage: Bacteria > Eisenbacteria > RBG-16-71-46 > CAZEPH01 > CAZEPH01 > JBKJUD01. The sequence goes on from JBGATO010000030.1 coordinate 7,072, forward strand.
CACGGGCGCGAGGTCGCGCTCAAGTCTCCACGGGACGCGTTGCGTCACGGCGTCGGCATGGTGCACCAGCACTTCATGTTGATCCCGCCGCTCACCGTGGCGGAAAACGTCATCCTCGGCGCGGAAGGCGTGGGCGCCGTCGGCCCGGTGTCGCCGAAGCGCGCCGCCGCGCGCATCGCGACGATGGCCGAGCAGCTCGGGCTCCACGTCGATCCGCTGGCGCGCGTCGCCGACCTCAGCGTCGGCCAACAGCAACGTGTCGAGATTCTGAAGGCGCTCTACCGCGACGCCTCGATCCTCATCCTCGACGAACCCACCGCCGTGCTCGCGCCGCAGGAATCCGACGAACTGTTCCGCGTCCTCCGCACGTTGCGCGCCGAGGGACGCACCATCGTTCTCATCACGCACCGTCTCACCGAAGTGCTGGCCATCTGCGATCGCGTGACCGTGATGCGCGCCGGCCGCGTGCAGGGTGTGGTGGAGACCGCATCGACCTCCCGCGAGGAACTCGCGCACTTGATGGTGGGGCGGCCGGTGCTGCTCGAAGTCGGCAAGACGCCGGCGACGCCGGGCGGCGCGGTGCTGCGCGTGCAGAACCTCTCAGTGAAGGACGCGCGCGGCGTGACCGCGGTCAAGAACGTGTCGTTCGACGTCGCGGCGGGGGAGATCTTCGGGATCGCCGGCGTCGAGGGCAACGGACAGACCGAACTCGTCGAAGCGCTGACCGGCTTGCGGCGTGTGGCGAGCGGGCAGGTGACGCTGCTGTCGCAGCGCGTGGAGAACGCGTCGGCGCGCACGCTGACGGCGCGCGGGGTGGCGCACGTGCCGGAGGATCGTCACCGGCGCGGCCTCGTGCTGGACTTCAGCGTCGACGAGAACCTGGTGCTGGGCCGTCACCGGCGTGCCCCGGCAGCGCGCGGCGTGTTGCTCGATCATGCCGGGTTGCGGGCACACGCCGCTGGGCTCATCGAGCGGTTCGACATCCGGCCGCCGGCAGGCGGTGTGGCGGCGCGCGCCTTGAGCGGCGGCAATCAGCAGAAGGTCGTGGTGGCGCGCGAGTTCGAGGGCGACGCGGTGCTGTTGGTGTGCGCTCAGCCGACGCGCGGCGTGGATGTCGGCGCCATCGAATTCATCCACCGGCGCATCGTCGCGCAGCGCGACGCGGGACGCGCCGTGCTCCTGATCAGCGCCGACCTCGGCGAACTTCTCAGCCTCGCCGACCGTGTCGGCGTGATGTACGGCGGCCGGCTGGTGGACGTCCTCGACGCCGCCGACACCGACGAACGCGAGATCGGCTTGCTGATGACCGGCGGCTCCCCGGCCGCCCGCATGGTCAAGAAAGTCTAATTAGCGCAACACCAGGACGCGGGAGTGCACCCGGCGCGCCCGCGCGTCGGTGGCCGCGACGAAGTATACGCCGGGCGCCGTGGGGGCGCCGTCTCGGCCGGCGAGATCCCAAGTCACGTGCAGGGTGCCATCCGTCGCCGCCGTTTCCGTCAGCGCCGCGCGCCGCGCGCCCGTCACGTCGAACACCTCGAGCAGCACCTGTCCCTCCGCGCCACGCAGCGCGAAGTCGACGCTGGAGCCTTCGCGGGAAGACGTCAGGCGGAGGGGCGCGAGTCCGACCACGCTTCCCGGACCGTCGGCGCCAGCCGCCAGTGGGGCGTCCGCTTCGATGAACACCGGATCCGAGGTCACGGTGATCGTGGCGAAGCCGTTGGTGACCGTGACGTAGCTCACCTGGGCCTGTGATTTTGTCTGCCCCGCGCGCTCGATGAGATACGTGATCTTGGCCCGCGAGCCGGCGATCGGCAGCGTGATGCTGCGCGAACTCGACGGCGACCACACGATGTCCACCACGCCGCGCGGTGTGGTGAAGCGCATGTCGTAGAGATACTTGGTCTCGTCGCTGCCGGTGCGGTCGCTCATGTCGACGGCGGCGGTGAAGCCGCCGAGCTTTTCTGTCAGCTGGCTGTAGGCCTCGTACGCCGGCTTGGTCTGCAAGTTCGGGTAGGTCGTCCAGCGCGTCAGCGCGACGTTGATGAATTGATCGGTGTAGTCGTAGTTGCCCGGCGACGGTGTCAGGTAGCCGCACGCCACCGCCTTGACGCCGTTGCACAGCGCTTCGGCGTAGAGCTCGACCGTCGCCTGCGAGTTCAGGGTGTCCGTGTAGCCCTGGCGCCGCGACCAGAACGGCGCACCGCTCTCGAGCGCCCACACCTCCTTGTCCGGCGGCATGATCGAGCGCAGCCACGCCATCTTGCCGGCCAGCACGTTGTGCGTCTCATAACAGTGGATGTCGATGATGTCGTATGCGCCCTCGTTGATCAGGCGCTGCGTGCGGATCATCCAGCCTTGGAGCTGGTCGTAGGGAATCCCCTGCGTCGGCGGGAACAGGTCGACGGTGCCGGCGTACCACGCGGCGTTCCAGGTCTGCGAACTAGAGAGCCCCATCGTGATGATCTTCGCCGAGGGGTCGGCGGCCAGGATGGCGGCCCGGGTGATCGCCAAGTAAGTCAGGTACTCGTCGATCGAGTCCTTCCAAAAGGTGTCCTCGGCCTCGATGTGCCAGTAGTGCGTCGGGCAAGCGAGACCGGCCATGTCCATGAAGCCGTCGCCATCGTAACGCTCCACCACGCGGTTCACCGAGTCGGCCCACGCCGGGAGATCGGTGGGGAAGTGCGCGTCGAGCGTGGTGTCGGGGGCGGTGGACAGCGTGAAGATCTGCTGCACGCCGGCGCTGCACTGCAGGGACAACGTGTTGTCCGCGTCCACCCACCAGCTCGGCTCGAGCGGCCGCAGAAGCCGGGTCGACCACTGGACGCCGAGGTACTGCATGTTCTGGGTGTCGGGAGAGGCGGCCTTATTGCGGAAGATGCCGAACGGTCCGAGCGTCTGGGCGGGCGCGGGCGCGGCCATGCCAGCGGCACACACCACGGCCAGGAGCAGCCCGGCGGCGCGAACGACCCACTGCGAGGAGTGTCGACGACGGTGGAACGCAAACGGCATGTCTTCTCTCATGACCAGGCACCGAGCGGGGGCTCGGATATGGCTGACGCGAATCGACAAATGGCGTGCGTGGACCGTGAACTGGGGAATGACCGGACTTGCGGAGACAGCGTTCGCCGCGGCAGCAGCGAACTGGTGGCCCGGAGTATGGAAGCTCCAGGGGCATCCGACAACCCCGAAAGCGTCCTCCGCCGGCGGCCTCCCGGGCGGCTGACCGCCTACTGCGGCGGCCCGGCGTCCCGGGCATTGATCCCCGCGCGGCTGTTGTGCGACGGATAGGGTCCGGCTCCGCGGTCGGTCATGAGCGTGCCCTCCCTTAGTGGATGACGACGGACATCCGGGAGGGCTGCACGCCGCGTGCCGCCTGCCGGCTGGCCGCCGGGCCGCGGCTCGGGCGGGCACCGTCCGCACCGCTAACCGTTATCGTCCGTGCGAGTTGAATCCTTCTGCCGAAAGCGGCGCGTCCAGTGCGGCGCGGAGACGAAGACGGCGGCCGATCCGGCGTCGATGCGATTCGCCACGCCGCTGCCGTGCAATTGGCCCGCGGGGCGTGGGACCTTTCGACGCGTGGCGCGCCGGTGCTAAGATCGCCGCCATTCTCGCCTGCCGCGCCGAGCCTGGCGCCGCGCATCGCACGCATCACCTTCGTCCCAAGGATCCCATCGCGATGATCGAACTGTTGCTGACCCGGTCCGTCGACCGGCTGCCGGAGAGCGTCCGCTTCACCGGCCGCACGCTCTACCTCACCGAGAATCCGGACTTCGTGCGTCGCCAGCTGGCCGGCGAGGACCTCGCGTGGAACGCGGCCGATCCCGAGCACAAGCTGCGCGACGACATCAGCACCGACGAGATCACGCCGGCCTACATCTGCTACTACTACGACCAGCGCCTCGGCGAATTTCCCTACCTCGGCCTGACCTGCCGGGGCGAGGCGCCGATCACCCGCAACGCGGTGAAGAACGGCGGCTTCGTGGCGAGCGTCGCCGGCAAGCGCCGTGGCAAGGGCTCGAGCCGGGAGGCGTCGCCGTACGCCGAATTGCACGCCGGCATCCGCGTGGTGTTCGCCGAGAACTTCGAACGCATTTACCGCCAGAACTGCCAGAACCTCGGGCTGCTCACCTCGTCGAATTTCGCGCTGATCGAGAAGGTGCAGCGCGGCGAGGAGATTCCGCTCGCCGAGTTCATGGCAGATGCGGATGCGATCACGCGTGAGATCATCGCCTTCGGCGGATTGTTCCCGTTCAACGTCGCGCGCTTGCAAGGCAAGGTGTCGATTCCGCTGCCGCAGACCGCGCAGCGCGCGATGACGCTGGCCGAGAAGATCTTCGCCGCGCACTTCGTCACCGACTTGTCGACCGGCGCGGTGGGCGTGCCGGCCGTGAAGCCGGGCGACGCCGGCTTCGTGCGCACCGACATTCGTTTCAGCCACGAGTACGTCACGCCGATGGCGGCCATCATGTTCGACGAACTCGTCGGCAAGGACGGCACGGTCACCGACAAGGACTCGATCTACTTCTTCCGCGACCACCTGACGTTCCTCGCCGACGTGATGCCGGAGGAACGCAAGAAGGCGGGCCTGCTCGACCTCGCGTTCGACCTGCGGGATTTCCAGGCGGACTTCGCGAAGCGCCAGAACATCCGGCTGCACGGCGAAGTCGCGAGCGGCGGCAGCGAGGCAATCTGCCACTCGAAGATCTACCAGGACTACGCGCTGCCGGGCCAGATCATCGTCGGCTCCGACTCGCACACACCGCATTCCGGCGCGGTGGGCTGCGTGGCGTTCGGGATCGGCACCACCGATGTCTTCAACTCGTGGATCACCAAGGACGTCCGCGTGAAGGTGCCGGGCACGGTGCAGTTCCGCGTCAACGGCACGCGGCCGCGCAATGTGACGGCGAAGGACTTCATGCTCGCCATCCTCGCGCATCCGTACGTCAAGAGCGGCCAGGCCATCGGCAAGATCATCGAATACACCGGCGAGGCGGTGCGCGCCCTCGACATCGACGAGCGCGCGACGATGACCAACATGGCGGCGGAGGTCGGCGGCTTCACCGGCATCGTCGCGCCGGACGCCAAGACCGCGGCGTTCCTGGTCGCGCAGCGCGGCATGGACGCGGCGGAGGCGCAGGCGCTCTGCGACCGCTGGCAGCCGGACGCCGGCGCCGAGTACGAGATGGTGCTCGAGTTCGACGCGACGACGCTCAAGCCGCTGGTGGCGCGTCCGGGCGACCCGGGATTCGGTGTGGCGGTGGACGAGATCGGCGAGGACGTGCGCATCGACATCGCGTACGGCGGTTCGTGCACCGCCGGCAAGCGCGAGGATATGGACATGTATGCGGCCGTGCTCGCCGAGGGCGTGGCGCGTGGACAGCGCGTCGCCGAGGGCACGCAGTTCTTCATCCAGTTCGGCGCGCAAGAGGTGAAGGAATACTGTCGCGCCAAGGGGTACCTGGACGTGTTCGCGCAGGCGGGAGTCACGCTCGTCGATCCGTCGTGCGGCGCCTGCATCAATGCCGGGCCGGGCGCCAGCACGTCGAAGGAACAGGTGGGCATCAGCGCGCAGAACCGAAATTTCCCCGGCCGCAGCGGTCCTGGACAGCTGTGGCTCGGGAGCCCGTACACGGTGGCCGCTTCGGCCCTCGCCGGCAAGATCGTGGCGTGGGAACCGGCGGTGGCCGCGGAAGTCGGCTAAGCGCCCCGCACGGTGGCGTATCTCCCGAGGACGAACATGCACTCACGGACGATGTGGAGCGCGATCGCGATCGCGCTGGTGACGACGGCGGCGTGGGCGGTGGCGGAGGGCACTCTGTCGGAGGTGCCGGGTTTGCGCGAGGAGGCTGCGCGCCTGGCGCAGAGCGACTCGCTCCGTCACCCTGACGAAGCCCATTTGCGCCACGTGCGCCAGATCACCTTCGGCGGCGAGAACGCCGAGGCCTACTGGTCGTTCGACGGGCAGTGGCTGTCATTCCAGTCGACGCGCGATGGCTATCCGTGCGACCAGCAGTTCGTGATGCGCGCCGACGGCAGCGACCTGCGCCGCGTCAGCACCGGCACCGGCCGCACCACCTGCGGCTACTTCTACAAGGACGGCACCCGCGTGCTCTTCGCCTCGACGCACGACGGCTCGAAGGACTGCCCGCCGGTGCCCGACTTCTCGCAGGGCTACGTGTGGGCGCTCTACCCGGACTTCGAGATCTACAGCGCGAAGACCGACGGCAGCGATGTGCAGCAACTCACGCACTCGCCGGGCTACGATGCGGAGGCCGTGGTGTCTCCCGACGGCAAGCAGGTGGTCTTCACCTCGATGCGCACTGGCGACCCCGAGATCTACGTCATGAACATCGACGGCTCGAACGTCCGCCGGCTCACCAATGCGAAGGGCTACGACGGCGGGCCGTGGTGGTCGCGCGACGGCAAGTGGATCTGCTATCGCGCCTTCCACCCCGAGACGCCCGAGCAGACCACGGACTGGGACGGTCTCATCGCGCAGAACAAGATCCGCCCGACGACGCTCGAGTTGTTCGTCATGAAGGCGGACGGCAGCGCGCAGCGTCAGGTAACGCACCTCAACGCCGCGAGTTTCTGTCCGTACTTCTTCCCCGACGGTAAGCGCCTGCTGTTCGCGTCGAATTGCGGCGACCCGCGCGGGCGCAACTTCGACGTCTACGCGGTGGATCTCGACGGCACGCACTTGGAGCGCATCACCACCGACCCGCAATTCGACGCCTTCCCGATGTTCAGCCCGGACGGCAAGACGCTGGTGTGGTGCGGCAACCGCCACAACGGCGGCACGCACGACACCAACGTCTTCCTCGCCGAGTGGGTGAAGTAGCCGCCGCGCGGATGCTGGGCGCGTGCTGCGCGCAGTGATGTCGTCCGGTGCGCGGACGCGGCCGCCGCGTCTCGCGCACTTGTCGTGGATGGTGCCGCTGGCCGCGTGCTGGGCCGCTGCCGCGTGCCTCTACGCCGGCAATCTGCGGTTGCCGTTGCTCGGCGACGATTTCGGTTTCGCGCATCACGCGTTCACGCAGGATCTCCGTGAATGGCTGCCGACCACCGGCGGCGCGCCGTTCTTCCGCCCGCTCTCGCGGCAAGTGTATTTCGAGACGATGGGGGCGCTGTTTGGCGCGTCGCCGCTGCCGTATCACGTGGTCAACGCCGGACTCACGCTTGGCATCGCCAGTTTGCTGTTCGCGTTCGCATTTCTCGAGGCGGGGCCGGTGGCGGGAACGACGGCGGCGCTCGCGTTCCTCGCGCAACATGGGCTGAGCGTGGCGACCGGATGGGCGTCGTGCGCGCAAGATCTCCTCGCGCTCGCGGCCACGTTGTGCGCACTCCACGCTGCGCGGCGCGCGCGGTATCGCCGGGCAGCGCTGTACGTCGCCCTCGCGGTGTTGTGCAAGGAGACGGGGGCGATTGCCGCGGGATTGGTCGTGGCGGCGGCGTGGCAGTGGGCCGACGTGCACGCGCCGGCAGCGGATTGGCGCGCGCGGGCGCGGCACGCGGCGCTGGCGTGGCCGTCGGTGGCAGTGGTCACGGTGTGGGCCCTGCTCTACGCGCTGGTGTTTCGCCATCTGCCGGGCACCCCGCCGCATGCCGCGACGGTGGATGTGTCGTGGACGCCGGACGCCATCGCGCGCGGCTTCGCCTTCGCGGGGGCCTCGCTGATCAACGCGGAGAATGGCCTCGGGGCGCGCGTGGCAGGACTCGATGCGCTACGCATGATCGGCGCGACGATATGTGCCGCGTTCGGCCTTGCGGCGGCGGGTCAACTGTCGCGCGGGTGGCGGCAAATCGTCGGGGCGCGGCCGCATCCGTTGCGCGACGGCGACGAAGGGTTAGTGGCCCTCGGCCTGTGGTGGATCGTCTGCGCGCTGCCGTTCGTGCTCGCGGTCGGGCACCGGCCCAACGCCTATCACTCGCTGCCGCTCGCGTGCGGCTTTGCGATCCTGCTGGCGGGATTGTTCGCGCGGCGGCGCTTCGCCGCCTCGGTGGTCATCGGCGCCTTGATCGCAACCGGGCCCCTCGCCGATGCGCGGCCGGTGCGCGGCGCGCCCGACCCGCAGCTCGTCACGTCGCTCGCCCACTTGCGCGGATGGAGTGGTTTCGTCGGCGGCCTGCACGATTCGCTCGCCGCGCACCATCCGCACGTGGCGCCCGGCAGTACTTTCGTGCTCGAGGGAGTGCCCGAACACGCGGCCGACGCGTTGCACGGAGCCGATGCCGCGCGCCTGTGGTATGGCGACCCGTCGTTGCGGCTGGCGATGCAGCACCAAGAGGAGGTCCCGGCCGCGGGGGACGTCTATGTGGTCGCGTGGGACGCGGCGGCCCGCGGTCGCTGGCGCGAATGGTCGCCAGCGCGGGTGGCGATGCGGCAGCGCACGCTCGCCGCGGCGCGCAGCGCGGCGTGGGCGCAGGCGCTGGCGCCCGGCGATTCGCTCTCGCTCGCGGCACAGTGGACGCGGCGCACCGATGCGATCAGCGCGGTCGCCTGTCTGCGTTTTGCGCGCGAGGCGGAGCGGCGTGGGGAGCGAGAGATTGCGGATTCGGCGCGCGCGGTCGCGGTGGCGTTGGATTCGACGGTAGCGCGGCGCGTCGGCGACGTTCTACCAAGCCGCTGAGCGCAGGGCCGCGAGGCGTTCGCCGCGCGATCCCGGCGCGTCGAGACTGAACGTTCGCGCATCGCCCAACTCCTCGCGCACGAAGCGTTCGGTCGTGCGAACCGCCTCGCGCAATGCCGCCGTGGGCTTGACGAAGGTGGCGTAGACGATCGCCTCTGCCGCCGCGTCGTATTCCCAGAAGCCCACCAGCCGCCCGCGGTCGACGATCATGTGATGCGGTGACGTTTGCAGGGTGGTGACCTCGGCGTGTTTCTCCGACGCGTAGACACGCACGGCGCGATTGGCGTCGTCCACGATGTCGTCCAGCGTCCAGCGCAGGTGCGCGACGTTGTCGAGCGAACCGACGAGCGCATAGTGCGCCTCGCGCGGCGGTTGGTACGCGAGCAGCGCGTCGCGATCGTCCGCGAACAGCAGGCGGTCGTCGCCAGCGGCGAGCGGTACCACGCTGGCGGCGTCGCACGCGGCGCGTGCCACCTTCACGCCGAATCCCGACCACGCGGCGAACGCCTTGGCGGCGGCCGGTGCCGCCCATCGGAAGTAGCGCCGCGCCAGCACGGTCGCGAGGGCGACGTCGTCCAGCGGGGCGCCGTCGAGTGGCGACGGATCCCACAAGGCATAGGCGTATCGCTGCCCGTCCAGCCGGCCATTTGCCGGCACGCGACGGATGCGGCCGTGCGATTGCAGCCATCCGAGCCCGAGCGACAACGTCGTCGTCATGCCGCGCCTCTTGCCCGCGTCGCCCAGATGCCGAACCGCTGTGCCCGCGGCGAGCCTGATCGCCTGGGGATCGAGAGGTCCGTCACGCAGCACGCGCTCGATCGCGTCGCACAGGACGCGCAGTTCCTTCTCGGTGAAGTCGAGGAAGCGTGTGGCGGTGGAGATCGCGGCATCGTCGCCATGCCCTTGCCCGGTGCGCAGGGCGAGCGCGTAGTCCGCCGCGGGAACGACGTAGGTGCAGCCGCGTGCACTCGGTAGCTCGCAGATGTCGCCGGCGGCCACCGCGGCATCGATAGCGGCGCGACCATCGCAGCCGCGCGCGGCGAGTGCGAGGTACGGATTGGCGCCGCCGACCGAGCGCGCCCATCCGGTCGCAGCGAGAATCGCGGCAGGAGAGAGCGGAGTCGAGGCGCCGACGAGCCGGTGGCGCTCGGCGCGCCACGCGCGAATGGTGGTGACAGGTGGACACGTGTGCATGTGACGAAACTAACACGAGGCCCGCGGGTGTGTAGAGAGGTCGCGCCCCGTCACGCACGATTGCGCGTCCGTGCGATTGCATCGTATCCTGTGTGAACCTGTCTGCACGCACTCCGGCCGCGCTTCCCCGACCGCAGGAGGTGTCCCCTTGCGCCCCATTCGTCGTCTCCGTCGCGCTGCACTCCACGGCATGGCGCTTGTCGTCATGATGCTTCCCGGATTCGCCGTTGCACGCGTCACGCAGTTGCCGCGCGTGATGCAGCCCGACGTGCAGGCGGACGGCGCTGCAGCCGGCGAGAGCGACGGCACCACGCGGATTCGCGCCTATGCGTACACCGGTTCCTGTGGCGGCGGTACGAAGCAGGCGCCAGGCTCGGGCACCTCGGCACCCACCGACACCTTCGTCTGGGGGCCCTACGATTTCGAGACCGGGTGGACGGGTTGGACTGCCGTCGACCTTACCGTCAACCCCAGCACGCTCGGCAATGCGCGCCTGCTCGACTTCTCGGGCAGCCGCGGCAACGGCACCGTATTCAGCGGCAAGGTGGCGTGGACCGGCACACTCGGCACCAATGCCTGCGGGCCGAAGGCGTGCTTCCCCGGCTACGACAACAACACCAACCAAGTCATGTTCAAATCGTATGCGTCGGTGAGTCCCGGCGACTTCCTCTCCTACGCCTATCGCACCGACGCCGAGCCGGGCTACGACTTCACGCATGTGATCGTGACCACCGCGGGCGCGCCGACGCTGCAAGGCGACGGATCCTGGATGCTCCCGACCTTCAGCGCCGGAGACACGCTGACCTCGTACACGTCGTATGCCGACGGCCTCGAAAGCCTCGACCTCTCGGCGTATGCGGGAAACGCCGTCACCGTCTACTTCCTGTCGCAGTCGGACGGCGGCTACTCGGATGGCGACTGCAACTACAACTCGCTCGACGGTTTGTTCGAGATCGACAATCTCGCGGTTGGGGCGGAGTCCCCGGCCACCTTCGAGTCGGGGAACGGTGGCTGGACCTTCGGCCGCGTCTCGGGCGTCGGCTCGTTCGCCACGCTCGAGGTGTCTACTAGTCTGCCGAACTCGGACCCGTGCCCGACGTTCTGCGGCATCACCGGCAAGTGCATCACGATCTACGATTCCGGCGATCCCAACTTCCACCGCGCCGGCCAGAACGAGCTGGTGCAGTCGCCCAGCATCCTTCTCACGCAGAACCCCGCGCATCCGGTGGGATCGTACGTCATGCAATTCGACGTGTACGCCAACCTGCCGCTGGCGAACGGCAACTTCTATTTCTGGCACGTGCGCTACTCACCGGTGGAGATCAGCGACTGCTCGTGTCAGGACGCGGCGGACTGGTCGTCCTGGCTCGACGAGAACACGATCTACTATGGCGGCGGCGTGCCGGTGTGCACGACCGCGGCGCAGTTCGATGTCTCGGCGAAGATTCCCGGACACGCGACCAAGCTGCAGATGGCAGTCGGGGTGATCAACTATCCGATCTACGTGTCGGTGCCTGGCGGCAATCAGTCGCCGTACTTCGACAACATCTCGCTGCGGGCCGCCAAGGTGTCGGCGCCGGCGGTGGTGATGGGGCCGTGGGACTACCTGCAATCCGCGTATCCCGACGCGTCGAGCTTCGCAACCGCCAAGAGCACCGCGGCCTCTGCCGACGCTGGACTCAACACCTACTCGCCCAACCGCATCCACACTCGGCTCGGCGATTCGACTGTCTGCTCGGTTGCGCTCTCGTGCAACAGCGATCAGAAGGTCGAAGTCGACTACATCTTCAAGGTTTCGCCGGGCCCGTGCATGAATACCGCCCATCCGTGGTGGGTCGCGTACCAGGCGCAGCCGAAGATCCCGAGCGGGTCACTCGCCGGATTCGCGGTGGCGCGCGCCGACACCGCCCGCACTTCGACAGGCGCCAACTCGGCCTCTGCGGGATTCGCCACGTTCATGAGCTGCTTCAATGAGCTCGCGCCGGCGGCGGGCACCAGTTACGCGGCGCACGGCAACTGGTCGGCGTACACCGGCGGCGTGCAGGGTGTGAGCATCTTCCCCGACGATCTCTTCACGCCCGGCACGCAAATCTGGTGGCTGGTGCATTCGACGTACATCCCGGTGAAGACGAACGGCGACTACTATCTGCCCGACCTCGTTCACGGCAACGGGGACGACGACCGCCTCGGCGATCAGACGGGTAATCAGCGCTGGTTCAGCGCCGGCGGCACCTACGATCCGTGCGCGGTGCACGCCGAGCTCTATCAGGTGTTGCCGCTCACCACGCAAGACGGCAACACGTCCGGATGCGCGTCGGCGCAGGCGGCGCACTGCTTCCTCTACGTCGACAAGACCGATCAGCGCGGGCCGCAGTACTCGATCGAAAATGCGTTCCGGAATCTCTCGATCGCGTGGGATCGCTACGATGTGCGCGCGTCGACGTCGTCGATGGGCAACGATCTCGGATCGCGCTACACGCCGGCCAACTATCCGCTCGGCCACGCGCCGGGTCCGCTGCCGTCGCTGGTGAATGAGGTGTACTCGGCGATCTTGTGGCAGACCGGCGCGCTCAACAGCACCAACTTCTCCCGCGGGTCGACAGCCAGCGGCGCCGACGCCGGCAATGCGATCGGCTTGCTACAAGACTGGCTGGTCACCACGTCGACCGGCAAATACCTGTGGGTCAGCGGCGACGGCAACTCGCGCTTCCTCAACGCCACCGGCAATCGCCTCACCTTCCTCAACACCGTGTTGGGCACCACGTACAGTGGTCCGCAGTATCGCGACAAGAACACGGCGTGGGGAGTGAACCTGACCGGCCTCGGGCCCGATTGCACCAGCGGTCTGAACTACGCGCTGCGCGGCAACTGGTGCCCGCAGCGCCGCTCGTATGCGTACGTGACGAAGTACACGGGCGGCGGACTGTACGGTGTGGCAGTGGAGAACTTCAAATATCCCGACGCCTCCGGCACTTGGTACGCCAGCGTGCAGCAGACGGCGAGTTCCGGCAGCTACAACTTCCGCACGCAAAACGACTGCTGGTCGCTCGAGCAATTGCGGCAGTCGGGCGTGACGTACGGCGGCGTGAACAACAACGCCAATGTGACGAACTGGTCCGCCAAGGCGCTGGGATCATGCTTCACCGGCTGCTTCACGAACCTCGATCTGGTCGCCGCGCAGATGCCGGCCTTCGCGGGGTCCGAGGTCGCGCTGCGGGTGGTGAATCCGTTGCCGGTGCAGGGGGCAACGGTGCCGTTGGAGTTCACGGTGGCGGAGCCGGGACCGGTGACGCTGCGTATCTACGACGCCGCTGGGCGGCTGCGGGAGACGCTCGTGGACGGGCCGCGTGCCGCCGGCGCGCACCAGGCGGTGTGGGATGCGCGCCACGTGCACCCCGGTGTGTATTTCGCGGAGTTGACGCAGGGCCGCGCCCGCGTGGCGCGGCAGATGGTGATCGTCCGCTAGTGCCAGTCGCCGGCGGCGACGAATCCGGCCCACAATGCCGGATGCGTGCAGCCGCCGGCACGCCGGCGCGCCGTGAGTTCGTCGCGCATCGCGCGATGCACCGCGCCAGCGGTCGAGGCACCTTCGACGAAGCGCGCGCGGTAGACGCGGGCCATCCACGCGCGCGTCGTCTCGTCGGGGACATCCCACAGACTCATGAGCGTCGTGTGCACACCGGCGACATCGAGAGCGCGCCGCATGCCGAACACCCCTTCGCCGCTCCACGGTGTGCCGACGCCGGTTTCGCACGCCGACAACACCGCCCAGCACATGTGCGAGAGATCGAGGTCCGACAGTTCGTCGGCGGTGAGCAGGCCGTCGCAGCGGGTGGCGGGAGCGCCGGCGGTGAGGCGATTCGCGCTGGCCAACGCGACGCCCGAGCCGCGCAGCGCGGCGACCGCGCGGGTCCCCGGCGTCGCGATCGACAGCGGCGAGGTGTCGTCGTCCGCGCAGGCCGCGGTGAAGTAGCCGTGCGTCGCGAGATGGCATACGTCGGCAACGCGCAGTGCGGCGACGGTGGCAGGTTCGGTGGCCGCTTTGCCATCGAGACGTGTCGCCGGGCGCCGGGGTGTGCCCTGCGACCACAGGGCGAGGATGTCGCGAGCCTCCGCGCGCGCGGCGGCGAGTGGCGGGAAGCGCAGCGCGGTCCACGCGCACGGCGCCGGGGCGCTGTCGGCGGGGCACGCGGCGTCCTCTCGCGGGGCATCGTAGGCGGGATCGTCCACCACGAGGAGCCGCTCGCCGCGGGCGCCACCGTGGCGCCAGCGCACCAAGTCGCGTTCCGTCGACAGGTAGTGCACGTCGCTCGCGTCATCGACGCGGTAGCCGGACGCGCCCACCGGAAGTGCATCGAAGTCGACCAACGTCACCGCACCGTCGGGCACCAGGAACAGCAACCGCGCGCCGCGCGTGGCGTCACGCAGCGGAGCCCAGAGGCGCTGCGCCACCACGGCGCCGGCGCGGCGCGTGCGCGCCTCCCACTCGCGCAGGCCGAGCGCGGCCGGCCGGCCCGCGGGGGAAAGCAATTGGCGCCATGTGGCAATCGCGCGATCGAGCGTGGCGGCATCGCCGAGCGGAATCGTGCGCGGCGCCGCGCCGTCGGCGCGCAGCACCATCGCTAAGTAGCGTCGCGGGCCGCGGGTGATCGGAGGCGGAAACGCGGTGGGCTCGCGCGTCGCACCGCCGGTCGCGTCCGGCCCGAGATGGCGGTACTCCTGGAACGCGATCAATGCGGCACCGGGCGGCAATGCGGCACGCAACGAATCGAGCGTGGTGGCGGCGAGCGCGCGATCGCGTGCGTAGACCGGATCGCGGGCGAGCAAGGCGCGCTGCAGCTGCACGAGCCGCGAGGTCCGCGACGTGTCGCCGGCACCGTCGCGGGCATCGAGGCCGGCGGCGCCTTCGGCAAGCAAGGTGGTCAGTGATTCGGCGATCGCGCGGGTACGCGCGTCGGCGGTGGACGCGCCGAGGCGATGCCGCTGCGCGAACTCTTCGAGCACCAGCCCGCGCCGGCGTGCCAAGGCGTCCCACAGCTGGCGTCGTTCCGCCGGCCGCAACGCATGTTCGGCGCGCGAGCACAGCGCGTCGGTGCCATCGACTTGGAGCGCGCGGAAGCTCAAGGCGGCATCCTCGGAAAGCGTCCGGATGACACCGCTGATGTAGCGCGTCGCGGTGTCGTGCGCGAACACCGCATCGGCGAGGACGCCCGTGGTGTCGCCGCAGAACAAGCGGCTCTGCGCGCGCTGGCCGCGGATGTCGGCTTGGATCAGCGTGTCGAGCGCCGTGGGCTGCGAGCAACTGGCGAGCGCGATGTCGTAGAAGCGCAGCGCGGTGGTGAGATCGCCGCGGAATCCCGCGAGGGCGGCGACGCGGAGCGGATACTCGGTGGCGCGGACGTCGTGCAAGCGCGCGGCGTCGTCCTTCACCGCATCGTACGCCTGACGATAGGCGCTGTCGGCTGCCGCGAGATGGCCACGCAGCCATTCGACGTGGCCGAGATAGAGCCAGGCGAGCGACAGCGGCCGGGCGTCGCGGGCGATCGCCGCGAGGCGCGCGGCATCGCGCAATCGAGTGGTGGCCCCCGCGACATCGCCGCGGACCAGCGGGGCGTAGGCGGAGTAGACGCGCGCGTTGAGTGCGTCGAGGCTCAGCGAGTCACGGCGCGCCGCGGCGTGCACCAGCGCACTCTCCGCATCCGCTCCCGCGGCGGCGAACAGGCCGAGCCGTTCGTCGGCAGTCACCAGATTCGCGAAGAGTTGCTCCAACGGACCGTGCGCGACGCGCGGATCGATTTGGCGATAGAACGGCACGCACTCGAGCAGGAGCGGGCGGGCCGCCTCGGGTTGTCCGCACGCGAGTGTGCAGATGGCGTAGTTGCGCCGCGACGCGAGCGTCGAGATGTGGGTGTCCGGCAGTGTCGCGTGCCGCACGTCGAAGGCGCGGCGAAACTCCTCGCGCGCCTCGGCATAGTAGCCTTGGTTGTAGAGCACCGCGCCGTGCAGATGGCGCGCCATCGCGACATCGTAGCTGTCCGGTCGCGCCTGCGCATCGAGCACCGCAAAGGTCTGCGCGAATGCCGCGCTGTCGCCGGAGACGTAGGCGAGCGTCAGCCGCGTGCGGGCCAAACCGGTGGAATCGTGTTGGGTACATGCGGCGCGGAGCGCCAGCAACTCCCGCGCGAGCGAATCGGCGGTGGCCCGGTCGCCGTGGCGCCAGGCGACTTCGGCCTCGATGTCGCGCGCCGCCGCCCACACCAGCGAATCGGACGCGGTGGCGGGATGCAGGGAGTCCGACACCGACGCCGCGAGCGCCACGGCGGAATCGGCGAGGATCGCCGGATCCACGAGGAGCGCGCGTGCCGCTCCACTGCCCAGCGCGGCGTCTCCGCCGCGCGCCGCGCCGCGGCCTGCGCTGGCGTGGCGCACGCCAGCGCGATCGCCACGACAGCGAGCGCCGAACGCCCGCGCGTCCGCACGACCGCCGCTACCCCTTCGGCCGCTTGCCGAGCGTGACGGTGAGCGTCTTCTTCTCGGTGCCGCGCAGCACCACCACCTGCACGACATCGCCCGGCTTCTGCGCGCGCAGCACGTAGGTGTAGTCGTAGAGCGACTTCACGGGCTTGCCGGCGAACTCCACGATGACGTCGCCGCCGAGCAGCCCCGCCTTCTCGGCCGGCGACCCTTCGCGGGTGCCCGAGATCTTGACGCCGCCTTCGTATTCGCCGAAGTCGGGGATGCTGCCCATGTACGCCGGACCGTAGCCGCTCGCGCCCGCGCCTTCGCTCGAGCCGGTGCCGCTGTCGGCCTTGGCGCGCGTGAACGCCACCGGCTCGTTCTGGTTGGCGATCTGTTCTAGGGTGCGTGCGGCGAACTGCAGGATGCGCGCTTCGCCGTCGTAGTTGATCTTGTCGGCGGTGTCGGTGGGGCGGTGGTAGTCCTCGTGCGCGCCGGTGAACAGGAACAGCACCGGCACCTTCTGGGTGTAGAACGAGGAGTGGTCGCTCGGCCCGTAGCCGCTTTCGCCGTGCGCGATCTTGAGGTCGAGGCCGACCGCCATCGAGTCCACCAAGCCGTGGAACTCCGGCGACGAACCGACGCCGCTCACCGTCACCTTGCCGTCCTTCATGCGGCCGATCATGTCCATGTTGATCATGGCGACCGTCTTGGCGAGCGGGCGCGTCGGGTGGTTGACGTACCACGACGAGCCGAGCAGCCCTTCTTCCTCGCCGACGAAGTTGAGGAACAGCATCGAGCGCTTCGGACCGTGGCCGGCCTTCGCCGCCGCGGCGAACGAGCGCGCGAGCGCCATCACGCCGGCGGTGCCGGAGGCGTTGTCGTCGGCGCCGTGGTGGATGTCGTGACGCTCGTTGTCGCGTGCCAGCGAGTTGGCGCCGCCGCGTCCCAGGTGATCGTAGTGCGCGCCGACCGCGACGAATTCGTCCTTCAACACGGGATCGCTGCCGGGCAACACCGCGACGACGTTGGCGACGTGGCGGCGGTCTTTCGCCAGGCCGACGTGCAGCCGGACGTGGACGCCGTCGAGCGCCTTCGACTGCGGCGTCATCGCGCTGTCGATGGCGGCTTGCCACGCGGCGAGATCGCCGCCGGCGCCGCGCGCCATCCACGCGGCGATGCGCTGCTTCATGTACAAAGCCGGAATGTCGCCGCCGCCGAACCCCTCGGCACTGCCGAGTGACACCAGATCGTCGTCCTCGCCCGCGTGGTTCAGCGGATCGAGCGCGATCAGCACGCCCGCCGCGCCGTGCTGCCGCGCGGTCATGAGCTTGAGGCGGAAGTCCGAGTACTGCGACGCCTTGCGGCCATTGAACACGCTGGTCGAGTCGCGCTCGCGCGGTTCGTGACGCAACAACAGGACGATCTTGTCCTTCACGTCGAGGCCGGCGTAGTCGTCGTAGTGGAGGTCCGGCGCGCTGATGCCGTAGCCGGCGAACACGACGCCGGCGTCCACCGTGCCGGTGTCGGAGAACGCGAACGGCATGAACGCGTCGTCCACCACGAAGCTCGAGTCGGCGCCCCCGGCGCGCACCTGCAAGAGGTTCTGCCCCGCCAGATGCACGCCGACCGTCGCGTCGAACCACTGCGAGAAGCCGCTGCCGTCCCCAGCCGGCGTCAGGCCGAGTGCGGTGTACCGCGCCTCGACGTACGCGCGCCCCTTCTCGCCACCCGGTTCGCCGGTCATGCGCCCCTCGTAATCGTCCGAGGCGAGGACGCCGATGTCGGTGCGCAGCTCGGCCGGCGTGATGTCGCGGCCGGCCTCGGCGTGCGCGCGCCAGGATGGGGCCGCCGGCGGCAGAGCGTGCGGATTGTCGTGCTGCGCGAAGGCGGGGAGGCCGATCAGGACGCAGGCGGCGGTGGCCGCCGCCAACCGGCGGGCCGAGCGGAACGGGAGGAGGGACATACGACGGTCCTCGAAGACGGGAGACGCTGGCACGAGGGCCGCGCCAGCATGACGGATCGCGGAGTATCGCCCGCGTCCGCGGCTCGGTCAACGCTCCCGCCGGTGCCCCGGTGCACAAGCCGGGAACGGTCACGCCGCGGGTGCGGTTGACGAGAGGCCCGCGCCCCAGGCATGCTATCGATTCCGCTGTCTTCGCGATCCGGGGCGTGGCCTTCGCGCAAGCTGTGCCGTGCCGCCGTCGATCGCGAGTGAGTCGTGTGGTTCGCCGGGAGATGTTCCGCGTGCTCCTTCGGGTCTCCGTGCCCCTCCTTGTGGTACTCGTCTGTGCCATCGGATCTCTCATCCCTGGCGGGAGCGCGCGTGCCGATCTCGTCACCACCGTCGACCGCTGGGCGCCGCTTGCCGGCACGCCGCCGGCGCCAAGGTCCGGTGCCTCCTGGATCCACGACACCGCGCGCAACCGCTTGGTCATGTTCGGCGGGCAAACCGTCGCGCTCACCTATTTGGCCGACGTGTGGGCGTTCGACCTCGGCACGCGCACCTGGGACGTGGTGCCGACCTCGGGCGGCGACGAAACGCTGAACCGGAATCGCCACACCGCCATCTACGACGCGGCGCACGACCGCATGATCATGTACGGCGGCTTCACGCCCAACGGCATCAACAACGATGTGTGGTCGCTGAACCTCGCCACCAATGCGTGGACCAAACTCACGCTGAGCGGCCGGTTGCCGGCGGCGCGCGCGCGCCACAACGCGGTCTACGATGGCAAGCGCAACCGCATGCTCGTCTTCGGCGGGCTCGAGGGCGCGGTGCCGAGCGACAGTCTCTACGCGCTCGACCTGTCGACGTTGGCGTGGTCGCAGATCGTGCCGGTTGGCGCGTTGCCGGAGCCGCGCCAGGCCGCCGCGCTCATCATCCAGCCCGACAAGGATCGGCTCGTGCTGTTCGGCGGCAACGGTCAGTACGACGGCGAACTGCGCGACGTGTGGATCTACTCGATCACCAACAACACCTGGGCCGAGATCAATCCGACTGGACAAGGGCCGTCCCCGCGCTTCGACGTGGCGGCGAGCTACGACTCGCTCAACAATCGTCTGGTGATGTTCGGCGGCTCGAGTTTCACGGCGTCGTACGCCGATGCGTTCACGTTGTCGATTGGCGCGCCACAAACGTGGACGGTGTTGCGCCCCGCCGGCACGACACCGTTCGCGCGTGGCTCCTACGCGGTGCCGCCTGCGGTGATCGACAACCGCTACTTCTTCTTCGGCGGCGTCGACGTGTCGAACACGCTCTACAACGACACCTGGGCGCTCGACCTGACCACGCCGGCCTACGAGGCGGTGCCGGACAGCGGGAAGGTGCCGAACCTGCGCATGGCGTGCATGGCGATCAACGACACCGCGCAGTCGCGCATGATTCTCTTCGGCGGCTGGACGGGCGTCGGCGACTTCTTCAACGACAGCTACCAGCTGCGCTTCGGGCCGCCCGGCGCGCCGGCGCTGACCTGGTCGTCGCTGGCGACCATCGGCAACACTCCGGCTCGCTACGGCGCCGGCGACATCTACGATCCCGTCAACGAGCGCTTCATCGTGCTCTGCGGCGGGCTCGCCAACACGGCGTATTCGAACGATGTGTGGGCCCTCAACCTCACGACATTGCAGTGGGGACAGCTGCAGCCGTTTGGGCAAACACCGCCGGTACGCACCGGGCCGGCGTGCGTCTACGACAGCGCGCACCATCGCATCGTGATGTTCGGCGGGCTGACGACGAACAACGTGAAGCTCAACGACACGTGGGTGCTCGACCTCGCGACGCTCACCTGGACGCAAGTGGCGAGCGATCCCAACGCGCTCAAACCCACCGGCCGCTTTCGCATGGCGTACGCCGACGATCCGGCGCGCAACCGCATGCTGATCTCGTGCGGCATCGCTGACTTCTTCGGCATCGGCGATCCGCGCAACACGATGTTCAACGACACCTGGGCGCTCGACTACAACACGTTCGAGTGGACGCCGGTGCCGACCGCCGGCGACCCGCCGCCGCGGTTCGACCTCCACGGCGAGGTGATCGACGACCAGAACCGCTTCGTCATGTTCGGCGGTGCGGTGGCGGGATTCGACGGCGATTCGAACGACCTCTATTCGCTCGACCTCGAAACCAACCAGTGGACGCTCGAGGTGCCGCAGGGGACGCCGCCCGGCCCGCGCAACGGCTACACCATGGTGTGGGACCAGACGCGGCGCTGGCTGATTCCGTTTGGCGGCACCAACGGCGATCAATTGTTGAACGACGGCGGGTTGTTGTACCAGGTGCCGTACACGCCGCCGAGCAGTCCGGTGGGACCGGCGGCGCGGCCGCCGCTGGCGCCGCCACCGGGTGACGGGCTCGGCCTCGCGGTGCGCGGCCAAACGGCGGGCGGAGCGGAGTTTGCGATGCGCGCCCCGCGTGACGGCCGCGGTCGTCTCGAGGTGTTCGCCGCGGACGGGCGACGGATGTGGTCGACGCCGGTGTCCCTGGCGGCCGGCCGGGCGTCGACCCTGCGCTGGGATGGCCGGCTGCCCTCCGGCGAGCGCGCGCCGGGCGGAATCTACCTCATCCGCCTGACGACGGCGGACGGGTCTGCGCGCGCCAAGGGCGTTCTGTTACACTAGACGGCGTCCCCGGACCACCCGTACCTCCTGCCAGCCGCCCCGTGGGCGCCAGACCCGGCGTCGTGGGGCTTTCGGGTTTTCGCCTCGAGCAAGGAGCACCTGTGAGACGACTTCGCGGCTTCGCCGTCGCCGGCGCGAGTGCTGCCCTGTGGTGCGCCATCGCCCCCTCCGCGCACGGCGCGGACGTGTGGTCTCCGACGCCGTCCGCCGTGTTGCCGCTGGCCCGCAGTGCGCAGACCGTCGTCCTCGATTCCACCCGCAATCGCGTCATCATGTACGGAGGCTTGTCCGCCGGCTCGGTGGCGCTGGCCTCCACCGCCGTGATGGACTTGGCGACGCACGCGTGGCAGGACTCGGTGGCCACCAGCGCGCCGCCCTCGGCGCGCTACGACCATGCGGCTGTCTGGAACGGCGCCGCGGGGAAACTCCTCGTCTTTGGCGGCTTCAACGGCACCATGCGGTTCGCCGATACCTGGTCGCTCGATCCGTCGACGATGGCGTGGACGCAGGTCACCACCTCGGGCAGCGCGCCGTCCGCGCGCTCCGGTCACGTGGCGATCTACGATGCGGCGGGGAATCGCCTGGTGGTGTTCGGCGGCTTCAACGGCACGACGGCGCTCAACGATCTGTATGCGCTCGACCTCACGAGCAACACCTGGAGCGCGCTCGGCGCGAGCGGTACGGCTCCGGAAGCGCGGCAAGGCGCGCTCGGCGTGTACGATCCGGTGCATCGCGCGCTGGTCGTATTCGGCGGCGCCGGCAGCAGCACGCCGTACCTCGGCGATGTGTGGTCGCTCGACCTCGCGACGCTCGCGTGGAGCCAAATCGTCACGCCGGAGTCCGGGACCGCGGCGCCGGCCGCGCGCGTGGATTGCGCCGGCGATCTCGATCCGCTGCGTCTGCAACTCGTGGTGGTTGGCGGCCGCACCGGCACGTCGAGCTATGCCACCGACGCGTGGGTGCTCAATCTCTACAACCACCACTGGACCCAAGTCACCGCGAGCGCCAGCGTGCTCGGCCGCGCCAATGCCGCCGGTGTCCTCACCCGCGGCGACGACCGGTTCCTGATCGCCGGCGGCACCAACGGCAGCGGCACGTTGAGCGATGCGTGGCTCATGACCAACGCCGACCGTGCGTGGACGCAGTGGCCGTCGCAGGGCACCGTGCCCTCGAACCGCCTCGACTACTTCTTCACCTCCGACGACACCAACCAGCGCATCTTGCTGTTCGGCGGCTGGCTCGGCACGAACAAGTCGACGGCGATGAA
Organism: Candidatus Eiseniibacteriota bacterium; assembly: GCA_044229145.1. Lineage (GTDB taxonomy): Bacteria > Eisenbacteria > RBG-16-71-46 > CAZEPH01 > CAZEPH01 > JBKJUD01. The sequence continues at coordinate 29,239 of JBGATO010000030.1, forward strand.
CGATCTCTACCAACTCACCTATCCGAGCGCCGCGTCGCCCGGCATGCAGTGGACGCAGCTGACGCAGACCAACCCGCCGCAGCCCCGCTACGGCATCGGCTCGGCCATCGACGCGCCCCGCAATCGCCTGCTGCTGTTCGGCGGCGCCAACCAGGTCAACTTCACCAGCAACGATCTGTGGGCGATGGATCTCACCACCCGCGTGTGGACGCAGCTCACCCCGATCGGCGGGCCGCCGCCGGCGCGCAACAACTACGCGATCGTCTACGACGCGCCGCGCCAGCGCATGATCATCCACGGCGGATCGCAGACAGCGTCGACCTCGTACAACGACACGTGGGTCTACGACTGCGTCGCCAACACCTGGACGCAGGTCGCGACCGGCACCCCGAAGCCTGCTGCCCGCGCCGGGCACTGGTACACCGACGACGCCGCGCGCGGCCGCATGCTGGTCGGCTCGGGCTCGAATGGGTCGACGTTTTACAACGATACGTGGGCGCTCGACTACGGCACGCTGACGTGGTCGCAGGTCAACACCACCGGCACCTTCAGCCCCGGCTGGCAGAGCGTGTCCGGCGTGAAGGATCTCGTGCACGACCGCGTGGTGATCTTCGGCGGCTTCCAGAACGGCGTGTATTCGAACCAGACGTGGGCGCTCGATCTGGTGACCAACGCGTGGACGCAACTGTCGCCGCTCGGCGTGACGCCGGAGGCGCGCGCGTCGCACCAGATGACGTACAACCCCGAACGCAACTGGGCGGTCATGTGGGCCGGCAACAATGGGCCCAAGGTGCTCGGCTCCGGCGGCGTGTTCTACACGTTCGACGCGCCAGGCCCGGTGGCGGTGACCGAGCCGCTGCACGCGCGCACGACCATGACGGCACGCGCAGTGGGCAGCGGGATGCTGCATCTGGCATTGCCCGCGGCGTGGCACGGCGATGCCACGGTGACCTTGCTGCGGGCCGATGGCCGTGCGGTGGCGCGGACCACGGTGCGCGGCGGGGCGGCGCGTCTGTGGTCGCCGCGCACCGCGGATGGCGCGGCGCCGGCTCGTGGTGTGTACCTCGTCGAAGCGCAGTCTGGTGCGGCGCGGGCCACCGCGAAGGTGGTGCTGTTCTGATCCTCGCACGCTTCCGACGGCTCGCCCTCGCGGCGGCGGTGTGTGGTTGCACCGCCGTGTCGGCGCACGCCGATACGTTTTCGCCGACACCGTTGTCGGCCGGCGCGATCGCGCGCTCCGCGATGACGGCGATTTTCGACTCGCTCGACAACCGTCTCGTGGTCTACGGCGGACAAGGCGTGTCCGGCACGCTCAACACCGTGAGCGCGATGGATCTCACGACGCGCGTGTGGTTCGAGCCCACCACGATAGGGGTGGCGCCGAATGCGCGAACCGACGCGAGCGCGATCTGGGACCCGCTGCGCAACCGCATGCTGGTGTTCGGCGGCGCCATCGGTACCGTGCGCCAGAACGATCTGTGGTCGCTCGATCTCGCCACCTTTACGTGGTCGCATCTGTTTCCCGGCGGCACCACGCCGACGGTGCGCAGCGATCACGTCGCGGTGTACGACCGCGTGCGCGATCGCATGCTGGTGTTCGGCGGCACCAACGGCACGGCGCCGACCAACGATCTCTACGCACTCGACCTGACGACACTCAACTGGACGAAGCTGATCGCCGGCGGCACGCTGCCGGAGGCGCGGTCCGGTGCGGCGGCGGCCCTCGACGGTCCGCGTACGCACCTCGCCATCATGGGCGGGAGCGGCGCGACCTCCGGCGACCTCAACGATCTGTGGTCGCTCGACCTCGCGACGGTGACCTGGACAGCGGTGACCACGCGCGGCGCCAAACCGGCGGCGCGTTCGCAGCACGTCATGGTCTACGACGCGGCGCGCAACGGCTACTGGGTGTCCGGCGGCCAAACCTCCGGCGGCGCGATGTTCGGCGACCTGTACTTGCTGAGCGGCTACAACAACCAGTGGGGCGCGATCGCGACCTCGCCGTCCACCACGGCGCGGGCGAAGGCGGTGATGATCGCCGACGCCGCGCACGATCAATGCGTGCTGTTCGGCGGCACCACGGCGGGCGGCGTGAGCGCCGACACGTGGCTCCTCTCGCCGGCCAAGACGACCTGGACCGCCGTGCCCGCCACCTACGGCGCGCCGCCGTCGGCACGCACGGGCGCGTTGGTGGTGGCCGACGACGCCCACCAACGCTTCCTGGTGTTCGGCGGCTGGACACAAACCGCCGGCTCGAACCTCGCGGATCTCACCGCGCTGCTCTATCCCGACTCGCTCAATCCGTCGCCGCGCTGGCAGGCGCTGACCACCAGCGGCGCGATACCCGGCCGCCACGCGACCGTCGGCGTGGTCGATACCGTCGGCAATCAGCTGCTGGTCTTCGGCGGGGCGACCAACACCAGTGACTATGCGAACGATCTGTGGTCGCTGAATCTCTCGACGCTACAGTGGACGTCGCTGACCCCGGTGAACGTTGGGCCGGTGGTGCGCAATAGTCACGTGGCAGTGCTCGATGCCGTGAATCGCCGCATGGTGGTGTTCGGCGGCATCATTCAATCCGGCAACGCGGTCAACGACACGTGGCTATACGACATCGCCGAGAACGTGTGGACGCAGGCTGCCGGCGACAGCGCGCCGTCGCCGCGATCGGCGTGCGCGGCCGGCTCCGATGACGTCGGTGGCGGCATGCTCATCGCCATGGGCGGCAACAACACGGCGGTCCTGCACGACACGTGGGGCTTCAACTACACGACCTTGTTGTGGGCGAAGCTCGCGCCCTCGAATCCGCCGCTCGGCTGGAGCAACCTCTCCAGCGCGATGGACCGCGCCTCGCGCCGCTTGGTGATCTTCGGGGGACTCAACAACACGCTGTCGGCGGAACTCAACGCGTACTTTCCGGGCGGCAACTTGTGGGTGTCGCCTGGCGCGAATGGGGAGACGCCGGGCGCGCGCGCCGGTCACGGCATGGCGTACAGCCTCGCGCAGCGCTGGACGATGGTGTGGGGCGGTGCCACCAGCACGACGATGCTCCAGAACGGCGGACTCCTCTATCAAGCGCCGCCGGCGAGCGTGACGGCGGTCGAAGAACCGGCGCCACGCCCGCGGCTGGACGGCCTCACCGCGCATGTGCGTGGCGGGCACCACGTCCGTTTCGCGGCCACGCCGGCGACGCCCGCGCGGCGCATCGACATCGTCGACGTGAGCGGCCGTCAGATCGCGTCGCTCGCGCTCGCCGCGCACGCCGGCTCCGTCGACTGGACGCACGAGCGTTCTCGCGGACTCTACCTCGCGCGACTCACCGACGGGTCGCGCACATTCGCCACTACGAAGGTGCTTCTGCCCTGATGCCCCACGCGACCCTCGATTGGACGCCGGTCGGCGACACCCACGCGGCCCTGCGCGCGGTGAGCGGCGAGTTGTACGGCGCCCCATGCATTCTCTCCTACGGCGATGTCCCCGGCGAGCACCGGGCGATCCGGGAAGCGGTCGGCTTGCTCGACTGCAGCGGCCGCGGCCGCATCCACGTCACCGGCCGCGACGCCCTCGCGTTCCTGCAACGCATGCTGTCGAACGAGATCGCGTCCCGCGCGTCGGGCGCCGGCTGTCACGCGTTGTTTCTCAGCGATCTTGGACAGATGCGTCTCGACCTGCACGTGTACCGCGATGCGGACGGCGCCTGGCTCGAGTGCGACGCCGCGCAGCGCGATGCCGTGATCCCGCTGCTCGAGCGCTTCGTCATCATGGACGACGTGCACTTCGACGATGCGAGCGCACGCACGGCGCAGTTCTCCCTGCAAGGGCCGCGCGCCGCCGACGTGTTGCGCGCCGCACGGCTGTTGCCCGAGGGACTCGACGCGCTCTACGCGCACGCCGTCGTGAATGCCGAAACCGTGCATCCGCGCATCGTGCGCCGCGACCGGGTCGGCGAAACCGGCTACGACCTGTGGGTCGATGCGGCCGACGCGGACACGCTGCTCAACGAACTCCTGCGCGCCGGCGGACCGTGCGGCCTCGCGCCGGTGGGCGAGGAGGCGTACGACATCGCCCGCATCGAAACCGGTCTGCCGCGGTGGGGCGCCGACCTCGGGGAGAAGACGCTGCCGGTGGAGGCGCGGCTCGAGGACGCGATCGACTACGACAAAGGCTGCTACGCCGGGCAGGAAGCGGTCGCGCGCTCGACGTTCGTCGGACGGGTGCAGTGGCTGCTCGCGGCGGCGACGATCGACGGCGCGCGGGTGCCCGCGATGGGCGAGGAGGTGTTCAGCGGCGACGATGCGGTGGCGCGCGTGACCAGCGCGGCCTTCTCGCCGCGACTTGGCGCACCGGTGGCGCTGCTACGCGCGCGTCGCGCGGTGGCGGAGCCTGGAGCCGCGTCGGTGCGTCTCGCGGACGGCGCCGCCGTGCGCGTCGCCGCGCGCCCGCTGGCCTCCGGCTCCGGCCTCCTGCCGATCGCGCCGCCGCATCCGTTGACGCGCGGCGACTGAGCCGCGTCCCGCACACACGAAGGGCCGGACGCCATCGCGGCATCCGGCCCTTCGGTGTTTCCCTGCGCGAGACTACGGGAGGTAGGTGACCCGCTTCGTCGCGTGCTGCGTCGCGCCGTCGAGCCGGATCACGTAGACACCGGCGGCCAGCGACATGCCCGCGTCGCCACGCCCGTTCCAACGCACGCTGCTGAAGCCGGCGCGCACCGACTGCGGCGCCAACGTCGCGACGCGGCGGCCCTGCGTGTCCCACACGGTGACGCGCACGGTCTGGATCACCGGAGAGCCGATGACGAGTTCGGTCTGACGGGCAAACGGATTCGGCACCGCCGCGGCAATCGCCAGCTTCACCGGCGCCGGCAGGCCGGCTGTGAACACCGCGACAGGATCCGCCTCGAACGACGCGTCGATGGTGTGGTTCGCCTGCACCGCGGTGAAGGTGTACGCGGCCAACGCGCCGACGCTCGCGCCATCGACCAACACGTCGAGAATGTGATAGCCGCTGTCCGGCGCGATGGCGAACGCCTGGTCGCTGCCGGTGGTGACCGGGACGGCGCCGTTCGGCGTGATGCTGCCGCCGCTGCCGGCGGTTGCCGTGATCGTCCACACGTCCGGCGCGAAGCTGGCGTGAATCGTGTGGTCGGCGCCTACGGCGAAGAACGTGTACGCCGCCACCGCGCCGACGCTGGCCCCGTCCACCAGGACGTCGGCGATGTGCCAGCCGCTGGCCGGCGCGATCGCGAAGCCCTGGTCGGTCCCCGCCGCCACGAACACCGCTCCGCTCGGCACGATGCTGCCATTGGCGTCGGCGTCCGCCGTGATGGTGAAGCCGTCGAGCGCGAACCGTGCCTCGATGGTGTGGGAGGCGAGGACGTCGGTGAACGCGTAGACCGTCACCGCGCCGACGCTCACGCCATCGACCAGCACGTCCGTGATGTGGTAGCCAGCGTCGGGCGTGATGAAGAAGCCCTGCGTCGCGCCCGCCGTCACCGTCACCACGCCATTCGGGGCGATGCCGCCGCCCTCGCCGGCGCTCGCGGTGATCGTGTAGGTGTCGATCGCGAACGTCACGCTGATGGTGTGGCTCGCCGTCACGTTGCTGAAGGTGTACGACGTGACAGAGCCGACGCTCACGGCGTCGACCAGCACGTCGGCGACGTGATAGCCGGCATCCGGCGTGAGCGTGAAGGTCTGCGACCCGCCCTCCGGCACCAAGACGCTGCCGCTCGGCGCGATGCTGCCGTGCGTTCCCGCGGACGCGGTGATGACCCACCCGTCGCTCACGAACGTCACGGCGATGGTGTGATTCGCCTGGACATTGGTGAAGCTGTACGCGGTCACCGCGCCGACGCTCGCGCCATCCACCAACACATCGGCGATGTGGAAGCCGAAGGAGGCGGCGATGCTGTAGCTCTGCGCGCCGCCGTAGTTGAGGGTCGTCACGCCGCTCGGCGTGATGGTGCCGCCGGCATTCGCGCTCGCGGTGATGGTGAAGGTGTCGATCGCGAACGACGCGCCGATGGTGTGGTTCGCGGTGACGTTCGCGAATGTGTAGGCACCCACCGAGCCGACTGAGCCGCCGTCCACCAGGACGTCGACGACGTGATAGCCGGCGTTCGGCGTGATGGTGTAGCCCTGCGACGCGCCATGGTTGACGGTGGTGACGCCATTCGGCGCGATCGTGCCGCCGGCGCCAGCGCTCGCCGTCAGCGTGTAGGTGTTGATCGCGAAGGTGGCGCTGATCGTGTGGTTCGCGGTGACGTTGGTGAACGTGTACGAGGTCACCGCGCCGACGCTGCTGCCGTCCACCACCACACTCACCACGTGATAGCCGGTGCTCGGAGTGATGGTGTAGCCCTGCGACCCGCCGTAGTTGACGGTGGTGACGCCGTTCGGCGCGATGGTGCCGCCGGCGCCGGCGCTCGCCGTCAGCGTGTAGGTGTTGATGGCGAACGAGGCGCTGATCGTGTGGTTCGCCTGCACGTTGGTGAAGGTGTACGAGGTCACCGCACCGACGCTCGCGCCATCCACCAGCACATCGGCGACGTGGTAGCCGGTGCTCGGCGTGATGGTGAACGCCTGCGTGCCGCCCTGCGAGACGCCCACCGCGCCGCTCGGCGAAATGGTGCCGTTGGCGCCGGCACTCGCGGTGATCGTGTAGACGGTGCCGCCGGTGACGTGCACGATCGCTGCGCTCACCTGCTGGCTGTCCGGATTGACGATGGTGAGCGTGTACTTCTCCGCGCCGATGTTCGGCGTCGCGCTCGAGGCATTGAGCACGAGATTCACGGTCGTCGGGTTGACGTAGGTCGCGCTGACGACGGTGGGCGGCGTCCCGGTGGCGCCGCCGTTGGTGATGGTGGCGGCGAGGTGCCGGTACGGACGCGCCGGCGACGGCAAATCGGTGCCCGGGTCGAAGTAGCCGGAGCCCGCACTCGACACGCCGGTGAGCGTGACGTTGACCGTCGCCACGCCGGCCGGGACATCGGCCAGTGTCGTCGGCGTCGCCGGCGGCGGCGCGATCAACTTCGCCATGCGCACGCCGTAGACGTTCGACGAACTGGTGTACTCCTGGACCGTCCACATCGACATGTCATCGAGCGGGTCGACGCTGGTGATGCTGTAGTCGCCCCAGCGGCGGCCGCCGCTGCCGCCCGGGTCGCCCGACGGGTTGTAGGCGGAGGTCGCGGACGTCAGCATGGTGACGGTTTCCATCGTCCCGAGCGGATCACCCGAGAGACGGCCGACCGTCGCCGCGTTGGCGTATTCGTTGCTGCCCGCGGTGGTGAAGCCCATCGCGACGTGGCCCTGGCCGCTGACCATGATCGACGGCATCGAGTAGTGGCGCTCGGTGGTGAGGTTGGTGCCGGTGGCGGTGAACACCGTGCCGGACTGCACCAGCGTCGGCGTGCCGCTGCCCACCGGCACGTCGAACTGGTACCAGCGCGCGCCGTTGCGCGTCACGGTGCCGGCGGCGTTGCCGGTGTTGTCGACGCCGATGTTGTGCGCCGTCCACAACTGGTGATTGCGGATGTGAGCGGTGAACAGCCGGTCATCGATGGCGTCGAGATAGCCGCTGGTGCCGCCAGTGTTGCCCAAGTGCGGTTCGGTGAGCGGCGCGTTGGTGGCGGGCACGGTGATCGCGACCGCGGCGTTCAGCGTCGGCGTGCCGCCCGGATTCACGACGCGGTTCAGCCACAACTTGCCGTAGACCGCGCCGTCGCTCGAGATGAAGTAGCCCTCGGTGGCGCCGGTGTCGTAGTTGTCGACGCCGCGTGCGGTGTAGGGCCCGACGTAGCCGCCGCCCGCGGTCATCAACGCGCGGAACGCAGTCACCACGATCGGCCCGCCCGAGAGCACCGACGACTTCTTGATCACGAACACGTCGGTCTGCTGAAACGACTGGCCGGCGCCGCAGAATTCGCTCACGCCCATGTACAGCGCGTTGTTGTCGATGCCGAGCGAGGGATAGTCGGAGAGACACGTCGAGCCGTTCGAAATCGACGGGCTGACGGTGGCCGGCACGAAGTAATAGTAGGTCCACACCGTCGACGCGCTGATGATGCCGTTGCTCGCCGCGTCGCTCACCGCGAGCAGCCAGCGGTTCGGCGTCGACACGTTGATGATGGACACGAACCAGCGGTTCGACAGGCGGTCGTAGCGCACCATCGGATCGCTGGTGGACGACGAGTTGCGCACGCTGGAGAAGAACGTGTTGGTGGACGAGTTGAGCGCGCCGTCGCCGGCGCCCGTCCACTTGTTGAAGGTGGCGATGCGGTTGTTCACCGCGACCACGAACTGCGTCGGCCCGATCGCGCCATCGGTGTCCGGCGGGTAAGCGCCGGTCGAATACGAACCGCCCGACAGCGTTGCGGTGAGCACGTTGACGCCCACCGTCTGCGGTGCGGTGGAGCCAGGACGCCGATAGACCATGTCCTGCGGCGCCATCGGCGGAATCGACGCGACATGTGGCGATGCCGGGTTCTGCGGCAGGTTGTGCCGGTCGAGTTCGTGCTCCGGCGGGAACACCAGGCCGTCGTTGGCCGTGCCGCGCGCGGCGTCCTCGCGCATGATGTCGGCGGTGGTGCGGTTGACGCCGCCCGATCCCATCACCGGTGTGCCGGTGCGGTCCTGCGACTGCAGCGCGAGCTGCGCTTGCATGGCGGCAGGCGACGCAGTGACGCGGCGCGCGGCTTCCCGCTCGCGCTCCTCGTCGCGTTCGCGGGGCGCGGCGGAGACGCCGGTGACGGCCAGGCACGACGCCACCAGCGCAAGAGTCAGAACGGCGCGCAGGGCGCGACGGGACGAACGTGCGATCGGGCACGCGAACATGAACGAACCTCCGAATACGGCTGTGGCGTGTGCGGCAAGCGAGGAAGGCGCGACGGCAGTCGAGGGGCGCGTCGGACTCGCGATGGAGCACGTGGGGATGGGATTCGGCCGCGGACACTGGCGCGCCGCAGGGTGGCGAGGCTTCAGGCCACCGATGTTCCTTCAAGGGTACCGGCCGCCGGTCGGCTGGGTCAACGACCGTGGACGGGTGTAGCACCTTGGTGCCAGGTGCCCGCCGCGGCCGGATGCGCGACGGGCCGGGCGACGATTCGCCCGGCCCGTCCGACTGCGCGCGCGGCGTCGAGCCTCTACCGTGTGAACACGACTCGCGTGGTCGCGGCGATGCCCCGTCCCTCCAGCCGCAGCGCGTAGACGCCGCGCGGCAGCGCGCGGCCGCATCGTCGCGGCCGTCCCACCGCAGTTGCAGCGCCTGGGCGCCCCGCAGCCGCGCGCCGGCGAGCAGCGTGCGCGCCGCGCGGCGGGCGGCATCTCGTAGGCCCGCAAAGTGACTGACGTGTCGTCCCGGGACGCGGAACTGGACCGTCGTACCACGCTGCGCACCGGGTTGGGCGCGCATGCCAGCCCGACCTGCACCGCCGCTCGGATTCACCCGGCGACACCGCAACGGGTACGTCGACCGTGCCAGTAGTTGAATCCCGTCGCACCGCCGATCAGGTCGATGTACGCACCGGCGGCAGCGGGATCTCCTGATTGTTCGCGTCGTAGGTAGCATGCCCCGTGATGCCGAGCCACTTCAGGGTGTGCAGGAAGTCCGCGGTGGCGGAGGCATGCGCGGCGGCGAACGGCATGTAGAACTTCGACACCATCGTGGACGCGCTCGCCTGGAAGAGCAGGTCGTATGTGTTCTGGTTGGGGAGCGTAGGCCGCCGGCAATCGGTTCCCAGGCGCCCGACTGAGTCTGCGCATCCACGTCGTCCGACTTGCTGCCCTCTCCGCTGGCATCGGCGATCGTGTAGAAGTAGCTGAGCGAGGCCTGCGCCGACGGAAGTGCCGGACCGCCCTTGGATGCGGTGACGCTGCCCGCGACCCCAATCACGAAGTCGAACACCACGTGCGTGGAGTTCCATTGGTCGTAGCGTGCGTTCCAGGTCTCCCAGTCGGGCGCGATGGGCTCCTGCAGGCTGCCGTTGGCGACGGAACTCCAGTAGATGCCGTTCCAGTCGCCATCGGATCCCTGGCTGTACGACGCGCTCGTTCCCAGGGAAAGGAGTCCGGCCGCAGCGACCGCTTGCGTCGTGAGGTGGGCGTTGTGGGTGACGTCGCTGTACTGCCCTTCGGTGCTGGACGTGGTCGCGGACGCATTGGTCGACACGCAGCCACAGGAGCCGCTCATGATCGAGATCTGTCCGGAGGTGGCGACGCCGATGTCGGCGACGGCGGGCACGTGATGGAGGAGAGCGACGAGGAGCAGGACGCAGGCGGAGACGCGGAGAGGGCGCATGACGGGGCTCCTGGTGTGCGAGGCATCACGTGGACGGTTGGCGCGAGGCCTCGCTGAGGAATGAGAGTGGGAGAGTCTGGAGCCCCTTCACTGTAGGGAAGGCCGGCGGGGCCGGTCAAGCGCACCGCACATGCACGAAGGGCGGGAGTTGATCTCCCGCCCTTCGGCTGTCGTGTCACGAAGCGCGCGTGGCGCGCTACGCCTTACGGCAGGTACGTCACCCGCGCGCTGGTGTGCTCGCGCGTGCCATCGATGCGCACGACGTACACGCCGGCCGCGAGCGCGGCACCGCCGTCACCGTGACCGTCCCAGCGGATGCTGGAGTAGCCCGGTTGCACCGACTGCGCCGGCAACGACGCAACGCGACGGCCCTTGGTGTCCCACACGCTGACCTGCAGCGTCTGGGCCTTCGGCGAACCGATGACCAGTTCCGCGCGGTGCGCGAACGGGTTCGGCAGCACGCCGGCCACCGCGAGCTTCGTCGGCGCTGGCAGACCCGCAGTGAAGACCGCGACCGGGTCGGCCTCGAACGACGCGTCGATGGTGTGGTTCGCCACCACGCCGTTGAACGTGTAGCTGCTCACCGCGCCGACGCTGCCACCGTCCACGAGCACATCGAGGATGTGGTAGCCACCGTCCGGCGTGATGGTGAAGACGGCGTTGTCGCCATTGTTGACCACCACCGCGCCGCTTGGCGCGATGCTGCCGCCCGCGCCCGCCGTCGCCGTGATCGTCCACGTGTCGATCGCGAACGTCGCGTCGATCGTGTGGTCGGTGGTGACACCGAAGAACGTGTACGACGCGACGGCGCCCACGCTGCCGCCGTCCACCACCACGTCGACGATGTGGTAGCCGGCGTCCGGCGTGATGGCGAACGCCTGGTCCGCGCCATCCGCCACCGCCACCGCGCCGCTCGGGCTGATTGAACCGCCCGCGCCCGCCGTCGCCGTGATGGTGTGGCCCACCGGCGCGAACGTCGCGTCGATGGTGTGGTTGGCGGTCACGTTCGAGAACGTGTAAACGCCCACCGCGCCGACGCTCACGCCGTCGACGAGCACATCCGCGATGACGTAGCCCACGTTACCGATGATGGTGAACATCTGCGAGTCGCCGTTGTTCACGACGACGCTGCCGCTCGGCGCGATGCTGCCGCCGGCGCCCGCCGTCGCCACGATTGTCCACGTGTCGATGGCGAACGACGCATCGATGGTGTGGTTCGTGGTGACGCCGAGGAAGGTGTACGACGTCACGGCACCCACGCTCACGCCGTCGACGAGCACGTCGGCGATGTGGTAGCCGGCGTCCGCCGCGATGCTGAAGCTCTGGTCAGCGCCGCTGGTCACGTTCACCGCGCCGCTCGGGCTGATCGAGCCGCCCGCGCCCGCCGTCGCCGTGATGGTCAACACGTCGATGGCGAACGACGCCGCGATGGTGTGGTTGGCGGTCACGTTCGAGAACGTGTACGACGTCACCGCGCCGACGCTCACGCCGTCCACCAGGACGTCCGCGATGTGGTAGTTGGCGTTGGCGGCGATCGCGAAGCCCTGCGAGCCGCCCGAGTTCACCACCACCGCGCCGTTCGGCGTGATGGTGCCGTTGGGATCGGCGCTCGCGGTGATCGTGAACGTGTCGATCGCGAACGACGCGCTGATCGTGTGGTTCGCCTGCACGTTGGTGAACAGGTAGTTCGACACCGCGCCGACGCTCACGCCGTCGACCAGCACGTCGGCGATGTGGTAGCCGGGATCGGCGGCGATGCTGTACGCCTGGCCGCCGCCGTAGTTCACCACGGTCGCGCCGTTCGGCGAGATCGACCCACCGGCGCCCGCCGACGCGGTGATCGTGTACGTGTTGATCGCGTACGTCGCGGTGATCGTGTGGTTCGCCTGCACGTTGGTGAACGTGTAGGTGGCCGGTGTGCCGACGCTGCCGCCGTCGACGGTGACGTCGCTCAGGTGCGAACCGGCGAGCGCCGCCATGGTGAAGGTCTGGTTGGCGCCCTGCACCACCGACACCACGCCGCTCGGGCTGATGGTGCCGCCGCCCACCGCCGACGCGGTGATCGAGAACGTGGTGACCGTCGGCACCTTCGCCCAGTACGTGGCCCAGCGGCTCGAGTTCGAGCCGGTGTTGCCGTCGTCGGTGCCGGTGCGGTTCTTGGCGTACTCCTGCAGGGCCCACAGCGAGTTGTCGTCGCTCGGGTCCACTTGCGCGGTCGAGAAGTCACCCCAGCGGTTGCGGCCGGTCGCCGTGCTGAAGGTCTTGTGGTAGTAGTCCTCGCCGGACTTGTAGATGTACGCGTCGCGGATGGTGCCTGGCGCGTCGCTGGCGTACTTGATCGCGTAGCCGGCCGACGGGTGCTGCGCCGACGAGAACTGCGTGAAGGCGAGCATCATGTCGCCGGCGCCGTTCACCGCGATGTGCACGTTGTCGTACCACTTGCCACCGTTGGTCGACGTCGCCGTCGGGTCCTCGAGACGGCCGCCGTCGAGGTAGGCGCCACGCGCCACGCCGACCGAGTTCACCTTCGTCCACTGCACGCCGGTGTGCGTCAACGTGCCCGACGGCAATCCGACAGTCTGCGAGTACCAGATTGCGTTGCTGCGCCACACCGGCGCCGAGCGCGCGTAGGCATCCTGCGTCTCGGCGGGGCACGGCGATCCGGCGCACGCGCTGGTGCCGGAGTTCGGCGCGCTCTGCGGCTGGATGTTGCCGCTCGGCTGCGTCCAGCCGCCGCCCGGACGGGTGAGCGTCGCGCCCGAGGTGTACACCGCGGATCCCACGGTGCCGGCGATGAAGTCGACGGCGTAGGTGCCGCCGCTGCTGCTGATGTGCTGCACCAGGTACAGCGTGTCCTGCGTCGTCGAGTACGTGAGGCACGGCGAAGTGCAGAAGCGCGACGTGCTGAGGGCGAAGTTCTGCGACGAGCCGGTGCCGGTGCGCGCCGCCGCGTAATTGACCGCCAGCGCGTAGACGCCCTGGCCGACGCCTGACGAGCTGTAGCGGTTGATCGTCACGCCGATCCAGTTCTTGTTGAAGCCGAGGATCGGGTAGTCGAGCTGCGACGTCGCGGACGGCTGGAAGGCGTACTGGTACCAGGCGCCCTGCGGGTCGCTGGTCTGCGACACCGCGACCAGCACCTTGCCACCGACGCCGATCGTCTGCATCACGGCGATGAAGCAGTTGTTGTACGGGTCGTAGGCCATACGCGGGTCGGTAAGCGCGGCACGCTCGCTGACCAGCGTCACCGCCGCCCAGAACGTCGCCGTGCCCAACGTCTGCAAGACGGCCCCGGTGGCCTTGTCGAGGATGCGGTAGTTGTTGTTCGAGCCCTGCATGACCTTGGTCGGGCCGATCGCGCCGGAGACGTCCGGCGGGATGACGATATAGTTCGAGTCCACCATCGCGATGTCGTCGAGGCCGGCGAACGCGAGCGACGGCGCCGGCGACGCCGCGAACGGCACGAACGGCGGCGGTGTCACCGCGTTGTTCACCGGGCCGCCCGGCTGGTCCGGACCGCCGGACTCCTCGCCGGACTCGTTGCCTTCGACCCAGCGCGGACGTGCCGGGACGAGACCGCGGAACGCACCCGCAGCTTCCTTGCGCGCCATCTCGTCGAAATTCATGCGACCGCTCGCCAGCGACAGAAGCGTCGTGCCGTTGACGGTGAGGTCGGTGGTCTGTGGTGTCGCAGCCGTGCGGTTGCGATCGCGATCGCGGTCGCGGTCGCGGTCCGCCGCCCCGGCAAGCGCCGGGAAGGCCATCAGGACGAGCACTGCCCACAAACCCAGCGAGCGCCATCCGGTCGAGGCGCGGCGCGGTGAGGCAATTCGAGTGCGGAACATCATGGAACCTCCAAGATCATGCAGGTCGCACGAGGCGCGCGGACGGAGAGGAGTCGCCCAAGAGTCACGGGAATTGGATCGCCACGAAAGCCGGGTGGACGCGGCCGTACGGCGGCAGTTAGGGAATTGCGGGGAAGCTAAGCAAGAATTGTCGCAGATTTTCCCGTGCCGACCTAGCGGAATTGGGAGGTCAGCCGTGGGGCGGGGAGAACTGCGCGGCTTCGACCTCTAGCGCGTCTCGGCGGCGACTCGCGCGGCATAGGCCACCTGCAACTCACGCGTCACCGGGCCCGGCGTGCCGCGACCGATGGCCGCGCCGTCGAGCTGGATGATCGGCACGACCTCGCGCACGCTGCCGGTCATCAAGCACTCGTCGGCGTCGCGGAGCGTGGCCAGCTCGAAGTGCCCCTCCTGCACCGGCAGTCCGAGGGCCTGTGCGCATTCGAGCACGACGGTGCGCGTCACACCGCCGAGGCAACCGCAGTCGAGCGACGGCGTGCACAAGACGCCGCCCCGCACGAAGAACAAGTTGGCGGCCGAGAACTCGGACAATCGGCCGTCGACCGTGCAGAGGAGCGCTTCGTCGGCGCCGGCGCGCGCCGCGGCCGCGCGGGCTGCCAGGGAGAGCGGTGCCGCCGTCACCTTCACGCCGCTGAGTGGCGAGCGCGGATCGCGGCGCACTTCCGGCACCGTGATGGCAATCGCGCCCACCGCGTGGAACTGCGACCAGTCGGCCGGGGCGTGGGCCGCGACATGGAGCGCGCTGGCTTCGCCGCCGGCGCGCTCCGTGCCGCCGGCGCCGAGCGGCGGCGCCGCGACCTCGCCGCTGGCGTAGAGCGACAGGCGCACCGCGGCGTCGCGCAGATGGTTCGCCGCGCAGGTGGCGGCGACGGCGGCTTCGGCGACCGCCGCGTCGCACGGTGCCAGCCCCAACGTGCGCGCCGACGCCGCGAAGCGTTCGAGGTGCGCCGCCAGGCGGAAGGCGCCGCCCTCGTAGACGCGCACCGTCTCGTAGCAGCCGAGCCCGTACTGCACGCCGCGGGCATGCACCGCGAGCCGCGCGTCCTCCGCCGCGACCAGGCCGTCGATCCACCACACCTGGCTCATCGCGGCGCGGCCTCCGTGGCGGCGGCGTCGCGCGCCGCGTCGTCCAGCGAGGCACCGAGCGCGCGGGCGAGCGCGCGGCCCTTCACGAGCGTCTCTTCGTACTCTTCGTCGGCGCGTGAGTCGGCGACGATGCCGCCGCCCACCCACAAGTGCGCGACATCGTCCTGCACCACGAGCGTGCGGATGGCGATGTTGAGATCGCAGTCGCCACCCCAGCCGAACCAGCCGATCGCGCCGGTGTAGACGCCGCGGCGCACCGGCTCGAGCGCCTCGATGATCTCCATCGCGCGCAGCTTCGGCGCGCCGGTGATCGAGCC
>JBGATO010000031.1:0-44065 GCA_044229145.1 Candidatus Eiseniibacteriota bacterium
CTCACCGGCAGGCCGAGCGCGCGCACGCTCTCGCCGATCCTCGCGCGATCGCCGAGCACCAGGATCGTCAGCGCGTCCGGCTGAATGTACGTCCGCGCCGCGCGCAATGCGTCCTCCCGTGTCACGGCCTGGATCCGCGCCTGATAGGTGTGCAGGTAGTCGGCCGGCAGTTCGTAGATTTCGCGCACCAAGAGTTGATTGGCGACATCGCTCGCGGTTTCGAGCGTGAGCGGGAAGATGCCGGAGAGGTAGTCGCGCGCGTACTGCAGTTCGGCATCGCTGACACCGTCGGCGACCATGCGGCGAATCTCGGTGAGGAACTCGCCGAGCGCCGGCGCGGTGACCTCGCTGTGCACCGCGGCGCCAGCGCTGAAGAAGCCGCCGGTGCGGCGCAGATCGAAGCGTGACGACGCGCCGTACGTGTAGCTCTTGTCCTCGCGCAGATTGAGCATCAGCCGCGAATTGAAGCAGCCGCCGAGCACCGCGTTCATCACGTACAGGGCGAAGAAGTCCGGCGTCGAGCGCGGCGGCGCGGCGTGGCCGAGCCGCACCTCGCTCTGCACCGCGCCGGGGCGATGCACGAGATGGATGCGCGTCGCACTCGGCGCCGGCGGCGCCGGCGGATCGTCGGCGCGGCCCGCGCTCGTGTCGTCGCGCCACGCGCCGAAGGACGCCTCGGCCATCGCGCGCACGGCGTCGACGCGCACGTCACCCACCACCGCGAGACAGGCGCGCGACGGCTGGTGCACACGCGCGTGGGTGGCGCGCAACGCGTCGAGCGACAACGCGCGCACCGACGCCTCGGTGCCCGCCTGCGGCGCGCCGAAGCGATGCGCCCCGGCGAGCAGACGCGCGAATTGCATCGCGGCGAACGAGCCCGGCTCCGCCTTTTCCTGATCGATCTCGGCGAGGCGCTCGTCGCGCGTGCGGTCCCACTCGTCGCCGGGATACGACGGCTCCTGCGCCATCGCGGCGAGCATCGGCATCGCCTCGGGCAGCGTCGCGCTCAACGCGCTCAGCGAGATGCGGCTGGCGTCCCACGATGCCCACGTCGCCACCCGCGCGCCCCACGTCTCGAACAAATCGGCGATCTCGTCGGAGCTGTGCTGCCGCGTGCCTTCCTCGAGCAACTGCACGGCGAACTGCGCCGCGCCTTCCGCGCCCGCGGCGTCGCTGCCGGCACCGGCACGCCACACCAGCGAGACCGACGCCACCGGCAAGCGCGCGTTCTCCACCACGCGCACCTGCATGCCGTTGGCGAGCGCGAAACTGTGAATCTCCGGCAACTGCAACGGCGTGGGCGCCGGCGGCACCGGCGCGGTCGAACGATCGAGCGTCGCGCTCATTCTGCGGCCTCCTCGCCGGCGGCCGGCACGAAGGTGAGTTCGACGCGCGGCCGGCCGTCCAGCACGGCGCGCGCGCCGGCCACCAGCGCGGCGGCGTCCACCGCTGCGTAGCGCTCGGCCTCGCGGTTGATCAACGCGGCCTCGCCGAAGAACGTCGCGAAGTGCGCGAGGTGATCGGCGCGGTCGTCGAAGGTCTCGACATCGCGCACCACGCGCGCATAGGTCGACATTTGCGCGCGTTCCATTTCGGCGTCGTCGATGCCGTCGCCGAGCAACCGCGCGATCTCGGCGTCGATTGCCGCGGCGCATTCCGCGGCGGTGCGGCCGGGCATCGCGGTGGCGCCGAGCACGAAGAGTCCGGTGGCTTCGCCGCTGAGATACCAGCTGAAGACGTCCTGCGCGACGCGCTGCTGCCGCACCAACGCGCGGTAGAAGCGCGACGTGCGCCCGCTGCCGAGCAAATCCGAGAGCATGTCGAGCGCGTAAGCGTCCGGCGCGTCGAGTCCGGGCGCGCGGTACGCGAGGTAGATGCGCTCGGCCGGCACGCGGTCTTCGACCGTTTCGCGCACCGTCGCCGCGAGCGGCGGCAGCGTCCACGAGCCGCGCGGCTTGGCCGGCGCGCCCGTCAACTCGCCGAAGTAGCGCTCCACCAAGCGCCGCGCCTCCTCCGGCGCGAAATCGCCGACGATCGTCAGCACCGCGTTCTGCGGCCCATAGTACTGCGCGTAGAAGCCGCGCACGTCCTCGAGCGTCGCCGCGTCGAGGTCCGGCATGAAGCCGATCACCGGCCAGTGATAGCAGAACGACGGCGGGAAACTCAGCGCGAGGAGCTTCTCGAGCCACACCCCGTACGGCTGATTGTCCACCCGCCAGCGCCGCTCGTTCTTCACCACGTCGCGCTGCCCGTCGAACGCCTCTTGCGTGAGCGCCGGCAGCAGGAAACCCATGCGGTCCGACTCCAGCCACAGCGCCATCTCGAGATACCGCGCCGGCACCGTCTCGTAATAGTTCGTCTTGTCGAACCAGGTCGACCCGTTGGCGCTGCCGCCGGCCTGCTCGATGTAGGCGAAGTGTTGCTCGTCGCCGACGTGCTCGCTGCCCTGGAAGAGCATGTGCTCGAACAGGTGCGCGAAGCCGGTGCGCCCCGGCACTTCGTCCTTCGAACCGACGTGATAGGTGACGTTGACCGCCACCAGCGGCACGCTGTGATCTTCCGACAGGACGACGGTGAGGCCGTTCGCCAGGCGGTACTGCTCGCAGGCGAGGGTAACCGGGACACGCCCGCGCGACGCAGCGGGCGATGCGGTGGACATCGAGGCGATCCTCCGGTTGGGGAGCGAGGCGGGCGAAGAGCGGGCATCATAGCGAGGCGGCTTCGGTGGCGTCCACCGCGGCGGGCGGACCGGGTGGCTCCCCCCAGAGCGGGGCGGCTTCCTTGACCCTACCGTTTTGCGCTTGCTAGACTTATGTATCGACAGCAAGGACCGGGGACATCACCGCCTCCCCCAGAGATCGTGTCCCCCCATCGCGGTCCGCTGCGCGCTCCCCTCCTTGGACCGCAGACAGATCGCCGGCCGCCGCCTCCGGGCGGCTCGCCGCAGCCGAACATCGACCCCGAGAGCTCAACGTCCACCCGATGAAGCGAATCCGCGCCGGCCTCGTCCTGGCCTCGGCGCTGTGCGCCGCCTGGAGCGCCTCCGCTACCGCATTGGTGCGCTACGACTTCGAGGAACGGTTCTTCACCGACCGGCCTCACACCGTGGCGGACCGCTGCATGGTTCAGCGCGACTCCACCTACCACCTGTTCTACACGCAGGGGCCGGTGGGCAACTTCTCGGCGACGCTGCAGACGAGCTTCGGCCATTCCACCAGCCGCGACCTCGTGCATTGGACGAACCAGCCCGACGTCCTGCCGGCGGTGCCGGGCACCTGGGAGTCGCAAGCGCACTGGGCGCCGATGATCCTCGAGCGCCCCGCCGGCACGTACAACATGTTCTACACCGGCGTCGATTCGGTCGGTGTGCAGCAAATCGGGCTTGCGACCTCGACCGACCTGTACACGTGGACACCGTCGCCCGCCAATCCGGTGTTCCATCCCGACACCACGTGGTCCGACTGGCGGCCCACCGCCTACGGCAACTGCCGCGATCCGTTCGTCTGGGTCGACGGGGACACGCTGCGCATGCTGACTACCACGGTCAGCGGCTACGGCCAAGGGACGCTCGACCTGGCCGCGAGCACGGATCTCGTGACCTGGATCGACCAAGGGCCGATCGCGCAGATGCCGTCCGGGCCGACCTCGTGGCACCAGCTCGAGGCGCCGATGCTGACGCAGTTCGGCGGCTACTACCAGATCTACTACGGCGAGACCGATCGCCCCGGCATCCGCTGGGTGGCGGCGCCGACTCTCCACGGCCCGTGGGATCTCAGCGCGCCGGCGCTACTCGACAACGGCGCGTCCGCGGAGTTGCTGACCTGCGGCGACAGCCTGTTCCTGCATCGCCACACGTCGTGGTCGGATCTCGACACCATGCGCACCGCGGTGCGCTTCGATCCGGTGACGGTGAGCGGCGCGACGCCGATCGTGGTGAGCGACCGTCTGCTGCCCAAGGCGTGGGCGCTCTCCGGCACCGCCTTCGCCTCGCAGCCGACGTTCGGCGACAATCCGTGGCTGCGCGGCGCCGGCCACAGCAACGCGGTCGGCAACGGCTGGATCGGCACCGGCGAGAACTATCCCGGGCCATTGGTCGGCGGCCAGCCCGGCCTGACGCAGAGCAACACGCTCACCGGCGACATGACCTCGCCCAGCTTCGTGGTGGCGGGGGACTCGATGACACTGCTGGTCGGCGGCGGCAACAAGCCGGACTCCGCCTACGTGGCGCTGTGCGACGTGTGCACGGATTCGGTGCTCTATCGCGCCACCGGCGCCAACAGCGAGAGCATGCAGCCAGTCTCGTGGCCGCTCGCCGCGCTGCGCGGCCAGCGCGCGTATCTCCGCATCAGCGATCGCGCGACCGGCACGTGGGGCCACATCAACTGCGACGAGATCCGCGAGGTCGAGTCGCCGAGTCCGCCGGTGGCGACCCCGCTGCTCACCCTCACCGCGCCACTGTCGGGCACCACGCTCACGGCGAATACGGCGGTCACCATCCGCTGGCAGCTGACGAATGCGCCACCCGGCACCGCGGTCAGCGTGTACCTGTCGCTCGACGCCGGGGCAACGTATCCGCGGCTCCTCGGCACCGCGGCGCCCGGCGACACCTCGTTCACCTGGACGATCGACGTGCAGCCGACGAGCCTGCTGCGCTTCAAGATCGTCGGGCGCCTCCCGGCCGGCGTCACCTGCTGCGATCACAACGCGGGCAGCCTGACGGTGCAGCCGATCTCGATCGGCAACGTCAGCGTGTGCAACGTCACCGACACCACCGCGCTGATTTTCTGGACCACCGTCGCGCCGGCCGATGGCGCGGTGGACATCGGCCCGACCACCGCGCTCGGCACCACGTTCGTGCAGTCGAGCGGCACGCCGGGCACGCTGCACGCGGTGACGCTGCACGGTTTGCAGGCGCAGCACACCTACTTTTTCCGGGTGCGCTCGACCGGCGAGACCAACGACAACGGTGGCGCGTTCTTCACGTTCACGTCGGCGCAAAAGGTCACCGGGCAGATCTACCGTCTGCGCGGCTTGGTGACGCAGGAGGGCGTCGGGGTTGGAGGCGTCGCGGTCATCGCGACGCTCAACCGCGGCGGCACCAAAGCCTTCCCGATCTACGCATCCAGTCCGGTGACCGGTTTGTGGTCGGTCGATCTCGGCGGCTGTCGCGATCCGGTGACCGGCGCCGCGCTGCGCGCGCAGACCGGCGACTCGGTGCGCGTGCAATTCTTCCAGTCGGCGGTCGAAACCCAGTTGATCGATCCGGTGATCGTGACCGGGTCGACGCCTCAACAGGTGGGCGCGTTCGAGTTGGTGACGGGAGTCGAACGGCCGCCGCTTCCGGCGCTCTCGACGTTGCGCGCCTGGCCGCAGCCGTCGCGCGACGGCGCGGTGACGCTGGCGTTCGCCACCCCGCGTGCGGCCACGGTGACCGTGCGCGTGCTGGACGTGCGGGGTCGCGAAGTGCGGCGCGTGGCGAACGGGCAACGCGTCGACAGCGGCTGGTCGTCATTGCGCTGGGACGGCCGCGACGCCACCGGACGCGCGGTGCCCGCGGGGATCTACTTCGCCGAGGTGGTGAGCGACGAGGGCGCGCGCTGGCGCACGCGACTCGTGGTGGTGCGGTAGGGCGTGGCAGGAGCGGGCGCCCGGCCTGCTCCCACCCGCGGTTCTACAACTTGCGCACGACCTCTTCGGCGAGTTGCTTGGTCGTCGCCGAGCCGCCCATGTCGTGCGTGCGCACGGTGCCGACGCGAATCACCGATTCCACCGCATCCTCGAGACGGCGTCCCTGACGCGGCTCGCCGAGGAAGTCGAGCATCAGCTTGATGCTAAGCAACGTGGCAATCGGATTGACGATCTTCTGCCCGCCGATCTCGGGCGCCGGCCCATGCACCGGCTCGAACAAACCCCACGTCTCACCGAGGTTGGCACTCGGCGCGAAGCCCATGCCGCCGACCATCTGCGCGCAGATGTCGCTCACGATGTCGCCGTACTCGTTGGCGGCGACGATGACGTCGAAGTGCAGCGGGTTGCGCATCAAGTGCATGCAGGCCTGGTCGATGTTGCGCACCTCGAAGGCGATGTCGGGATACTGCGCCGCCACCTGCTCGGCCACGTGCACCATCATGCCACCGGTCTCGCGCAGCACGTTCGCCTTGTCGATCAGCGTGACGCGCTTGCGGCCGTTCGCCTGCGCGAATTCGAACGCCTTGGTCACGATGCGGTGCGCCGCCGCTTCGGTCACCACGCGCACCGTCATCGCCATGGACTCGCGCGGCGCGTTGGCGAAACGCTGCGCGCCCTTCGAGTGCGCCGTCATCGCCGCGAACACGTCCTCGGGCACCGGGTGGAATTCGATGCCGCTGTACAGGCCTTCGCTGTTCTCGCGGAAGATGACGATGTCGAGGCCTTCGGCGTAGTTGCGCGCGCCGGGATAGCCCTTACACGGCCGGACATTCGTGTGCAGGCCGAACTCCTGGCGCAAACGCACGAGCGGATGGTGATAGACGTGGCCCTGGCCCTGCAGCGCCGGCGCGAGCTCGCGCATCGCCTCCGGACGCGGCTTCGACACCACGGCGCCGAACAGCGCCGCGTGCGAGTTCTTGCACAGGTCGATGGTGCGCTGCGGCAGCGCGTCGCCTTCCTTGCACCAGAACTCCCAGCCGACGTCGCCGTACACGCGCTCGTGGTCGAACTTGAGCGCCTTGAGGACGATCTCCGCGGCTTCCATGACATCCGGACCGACACCGTCGCCCGGCAGACACGCGATGGTGAAGCGCGCCACTGTGCAGAACCTCCTGACCGATAGCGTGAATGAGGGACGCGCCACGCCGAGCGACCGCAGCGGCTGTGGCGTGGAGCGGACAAGTGTACCGCATTCGCCGGCTGAACTGGGGCGATTCTACACGGTGTTAGCGGAGGAGCACGCCGCGGCAGCGTGCCACGTCCGACCCGGCCCGCACTTCCACGTAGACGATGCCGGAGCTGTGCGGGCCGGGGATCGACGACATGCGGATCTCGTGTGCGCCTGACGTGAAGCGGCGCGGCGCCAGCCGCGAGAGTCGTCGTCCCGCCACGTCGAACAGGGTCACCGACACATCGCCAGGGCGCGGTAACACGAAGCGAATGCGCTCATCGGTTCCCATTCGCAGTTCCGCGTGCAGGGGCGGTGGCGCCGCGTCGCCGGAAGAGGACCCGATCCTCCCCACGCCGGTCGTTGCCAGCAACCACTCTGCGATGTTGGGCGACGATTGCTGGCCCGCGGTTACCAGATCGCCGACGACGAACAGGCTGGAATCGCCGGGGACTATGGCACCCACCCACGTATTGAACTGCGTGCGTCCGGCCAGGCCTGACCCCAGCGGGTGCCACGCGACGCCATCCCAGGCTGCAACGTAGTTCGCGCTCTGGCCGCCGAGCGCGTTGAACGTGCCGCCCATGAACAGCCGATCGCCTACGGCGGCAAGGGCAAAGACGTACGACCGCTGTTCGACGTAGCTCGGATACAGGTCGGGGCTCGGGATGTTCACCCACGACGTGCCGTTCCACAGGACAATGTCGATCCCCGGATAGTTGAATGTACCGCCGACCGCGAGCATGTCGTGCCACTCGAGCAGCTCGTAGACGCCCGTCAGATCCCAGGGCCCAATGCATCCCGTCCCTGTGACGCCACCGCCGAGTTCGCTCCAGGCCCCGGCGTGTCGAATGGCAAGTCCATTCACTGGGCTACCGGCGACCCGCAGGAATTGTCCGCCCACCACGAGTTCGTCGCGATACGTGCACACCGACAAGACGGGCGCGTCGATGCCACCCATTCCCGTCCACGTCGTGCCATCAAGGTAGGCGAGCGAGGACACGCCGTCTGGGCCGGCGATGCGCAGATCGCCGCCGGCGAAGAGCGTGTCGTGCACGACGGCGACGCAGGCGACGGGCGCGTTGACGCCGGTGCCGACCGCGGACCACGTCGTGCCGTCCCACTGCGCGAGGTAGGGAATCGCCTGACCTCCCGCCTGCGTGAACCAACCGCCGGCAACGAGATTGCCGTGATAGGTGGTCAGCGTGTACGCGGTCGCCGAGAGACCGGCGCCGAGCGGCGACCAGGCGACGCCATCCCACTGCGCGATGTGGGCGCACGGCGTGCCGCCTGCCGTCGTGAAGTACCCCGTGGCGACCAGCCGTCCGTTCCACCAGCACGCGGTGGACACCGCGCCATCGACAGCGCGCGCGGGAGAGGCAAACGTGTGCCAGAGTGCATCCTCGGGGACAGGCGGCGGCTGATCGGGTGCCGACCAGCTCGTGCCGTCCCACTGCGCGAGGCGTCCGACTGCGAGACCTCCGGCGGTGTTGAATTCCCCGCCGGCCAGGAGTTGGCCGTCCCAGTGTCCTAGCGTCAGAACTCTGCCATCCAATCCGCACGGGTACAGGCAATTCACGCCGCCGCCAACCCCCGTCCACGCCGTGCCGTCCCATTGCGCGATGAAGTCGGGGGTCGAGTACACGTAGTTCGTGAATGACCCGCCGACAATCACGCTGGACCCGTACGCCGCCACGGCGTAGATCCACGTGGGGTCTTCGGTGAGTTGCGTGGGGAACGCGCGCCAGCGTCCGCCCTGCCACACGGCGAGACAACTGGCCGGCAATCCGCCGGCTCTGCCGAATCGGCCTCCGACCACGAGAGAATCGCCGAGAGCCGCGAGCGAATACACGATCGGCTGCTCCAGGATGTACGGCTGCCCAGGAAAAGAATCGACGCCGGCAGCAAGTGAGTCCCACGTAGCACCTGTCCACGCGGCGATCGAGCGCACCGTCGTGGGGCCGCTGCGCGTGAACTGCCCGCCGGCAATGAGTTGTCCCTGGTACTGCGCCAAGGCGTATACCGTGCCGTTGAGTCCGGCTCCCATCGTGTGCCACGCGCCGTTCGCGTATTCCTCGATGTGCGATGTCGAATCGCCGGGCGCCATGGCGTCGCCTGCGGCGAAAAGCGTGTCGCCTGAGACCAGGAGGGCGTTGACGGCGCCGGAGCGCCCGCTGCCCAGGGAATCCCAGACCGCGCCGTCCCACACTGCCAACCCGTTGCACGGCAGATCGCCGATGTGGGTGAAGTTACCTCCGACGATGAGCTTGTCGCCGAGGACTGCGAGTGCGTAGACCTGTCCATCCCAGGACAAGTGACCGCCGAGACTTGACCACTGAACGCCATCCCACATCGCGATTTGGTCGGCCTGGGCAGAGCCAGCCTGCTCAAAATCTCCGCCGATGATCAGGAACCCGCGCCAAACAGCGGTCGTGTTGATCCAATAGTTGACGCCGAGCCAAGTTTCTAGCGAAGCGCCGGGTTTGGGACCTCGGGAGATCAGCCAAGCTCGCGAAAGTTCCGGTGAGATCCCGCGTGGGTCCACGCTCAGTTCAGGCCGCGACCTCTCTGATCGGTCGCGGATAGCGGCGACGACGGGACACGGGCGCTCAAGGCCGAGCAGGATCAGACTCAATACGACGAACAGCGCTACGTTCCACGCCCGCCGGTTCTCCTGGTGACGGGCCCCTGACAGCTTGCGCGCGCTCAGAATGCCGCGGAGTTCTTCGCGCATAGATCCGTCCTTGCCCCGTGTACGTCGACACATGCCACAGCCTCCCGAATCGCGCACTATGGGCACAAGTATTTCCAACATGTTATTCGCGACTCTCGCATGTGATTGTACCGCTCTTTCTGCAATGTCCGAAGCCACCCTCGAGATTAACTCCAACGCCTATATCGTCGAAGGCGCGCGAAACGGCATCATTCCGGTTGGCGAGTTCCCCAACTCGATTTACGAGCCGCAGCATGTGTGGGGCAGTCACGGCTTCCAGGTCCATCAAGCGCGGGACAGTCGCAGTGGCGCCATCACGTGGGAGCCGAGCCAAAGTCCGCCCCGCTTCGCCCGGCTCCTTGATGTAAGTGGGAGAGCGCTTTATTCGCACTCGGTCGAGCCGGCCGAGATCGAGGGGCGGATCCTCCGCATCCCATTGAACCGCATGCCAGGCCGCAGTCGGATTCCGTCGGGCTCTACATACTCGTGATTGAGTGTCGCGACGGGTCGCGCGCCTCGGTCCGCTTGCCGGTGGTACGGTAGAAGGGTCTGCGCGAGGCGGCGAGGAACATGCATTCCTCGCCGCCCTTCTCGTCTGCCGTCTGCGGCGAACGACTAGTACTCGGCGAGCTCGCGGATGGCCGCGAGGATGCCCGGCACCTGCGGCAGGATCGCTTCCTCGAGTTGCGGGTGGTAGCCCACCGGCGTGTCGAGCGCGGCGACGCGCCGCACCGGCCCGTCGAGGTACTCGAAGACCTCGTTGCTGATCCGCGCCGCGATTTCGGCGCCGAAGCCCGAGGTCAGCACGTCCTCGTGCACGATGAGCGCCTTGCCGGTCTTCTTCACCGAGGCGTAAATCGCCTCGTAGTCGCACGGCGCCACCGTGCGCAGGTCGAGGATCTCGCACTCGATGCCGAGGTCGGCGGCTTCGGTCGCCGCGAGCACGCTCCGGCGCACCGTCGCGCCCCACGTGATGAGCGTGAGGTCGGTGCCCTCGCGCACCACGTTCGCCTTGCCGAACGGCACCGTGTAGTCGGCGCCCGGGTACATGCCCTTCGCGTACGGCTGGCGATACAGGTGCTTGTGCTCGAGGAAGAGCACCGGATCCTCGCTGCGGATCGCGGTGCGCAGGAGTCCGTTGGCGTCGAGCGCGTTCGACGGGATTACCACGCGCAGGCCCGGGCAGTGCGTGAAGATGCTCTCGCCGCACTGGCTGTGGTACGGCGCGCCGCCCTTCAGATAGCCGCCATACGCGACGCGGATCACCACCGGCGAGGCGAAGTTGTTGTTCGACCGCCAGCGCATGTAGCCGAGTTCGTTGCGGATCTGCATGAACGCCGGCCAGATGTAGTCGAAGAACTGGATCTCGACGACCGGCTTCAAACCACGCGTCGCCATCCCGATGGCGCGGCCGACGATGTTGGCTTCCGCGAGCGGCGAGTTGAACACGCGACGGCCACCGTAGCGCTTCTGCAGGCCGTGCGTGAGCTTGAACACGCCGCCCTTGCCGCTGACTTCGGCGAGTGCGTCCTCGCGCGTCGCGTCGGCGACGTCCTCGCCGAAGACGAGGATGCGCGGGTTGCGCGCCATCTCGTCGCGCAGGCAGTTGTTGATGAGCGTGACCATCGTCTCGCCCTGGCCGGTGACCGCACCGTCGGGCGCGGGGCTGGCGAAGGCGGCAGACGTCGGGTCCACGTCGGGCGAGTACACGAAGTCCCATGCGGTGCTGCCGGCCGGCTTCGCGGCGTCCTGCGCGACGCGTGAGGCGGCGGCGACTTCGGCATCGACGCTGGCGTGCAGCTCGGTGAGCTGCTGGGCGCTCAGCACGCCGTCCTCGACCAGCCACTCGCCCATCACGCGGATGCAGTCTTCCGCCTGCTCACGCTCGCGTTCGGCCTTCGTCTTGTAGCTGGTTTCGTCGTCGGACATCGAGTGCGCGTAGGGACGCGTCACCTTGGCATGGAGGAGCACCGGGCCGGCTTCGCGGCCGCGCAACACCTTCAGCGCGCGCTGCACGGCGTCCCACGCGTCGAGCGCGTCGCGGCCGTCGCACTTGATCGTCGTGAGGCCGGGCATCGAGCCGACCGCCTTCGAGATGCTGCCGCCCGGCGTCTGCACTTCGATCGGCGTGCTGATCGCGTAGCCATTGTCCTCGACGAGGAACAGCACCGGCAGCTTGTTCACGCAGGCGGTGGTGAGCGCCTCCCAGAACTCTCCCTGCGACGTGGTGCCGTCGCCGACGCTGACATAGGTGACTTCGTCGGCGAAGGCGTCGCCCGCGCCGTCGAGTTCATCGTCGGCGAGCTTGTAGCGGCCGGCCTCGGCGCAGCCGACGGCCTGCAGGAGCTGCGTGCCGGTCGGGCTCGACTGCGAGACGATGTTGAGCGCCTTGTGGCCCCAGTGCGACGGCATCTGACGGCCGCCCGAGTTCGGGTCGTCCGCGGCGCCGGTGGCTTCCATCAGCACTTCGGCGGCGGTCATGCCGAGCGCGGTGCACAGGGCGCGGTCGCGATAGTAGGGGTAGAACCAGTCGTACCCGCCCTTCATCTGCTGGCCGCAGGCGGTGAGGATCGCCTCGTGCCCGGCGCCCGAAATCTGGAAGTAGATGAGGTCCTGCTTCTTGAGCCGGATTTCCTCGTCGTCGAGCTTCCGCGACAACACCATGTTGCGGTAGAAGGCGATGAGGCGCTCGGGCGACAACCCGAGCTGCGCGGCGCGCTCCAGGCGCGCCGCAGGGGTGGCCTTGCGGTTCACGCAGGGTCTCCTTGAGGACGGTGGTGATGGCAGCTATTTGACGGCGGAGCGTACCGCAGGAGACGGCGGGGTGTCCACGAAGGCGGTCTTACGGAAGAGCTCAAGGTTGGGGTCCACCGCAGCAGGCGGGCGCCGCCTAGCGCACCGGCAACACGTCCGCGTTGAGCGTCCAGTCGTAGTCGAGGTACTTGAGGGTGAACGGCTTGCCGCGCAAGGCCGCCACTGCGTCGGGGGTCGTCAGGAAGTGCGAAACGTACTGCTGGACCGAGGCCGCTCCGGTCGCGGCCTTCGCTTGCGGTGCGGCCAGGAAGTCGGCCGCGTACCAGTCGAAGATCTCGTTGAGCCACAGGACACGCGCCTCGGCATCCACCCGCACGTTGCGCGAATCGTTGACGAAGAGCCGCGCCGCCTGGTCGAGCCGCGCCTCGAGATCCGCACCAGTGTAAGGCGCCGGCTTGAGCGCCGGGCAACTCGCCGCGCCGCAGTTGATCGTGAAGTGGATACGCGGTTCGCCAAAGCCCTTGCGGATGATGTCGCCTTCGATCTGGTTCAAGGTGTAGCTCTTCCCGCCCGCCACGAACTGCGTCTTCGTGAAGAACGCGTCGCTGCCGTCGTCGCGGACGCTGCGCGCCGGCCACGTCTTCGCCACGCCGGCCAGCACGAAGAGGTTGTACGCATTGATCCAGTAGGCGAGACGATCGGCGCGGGTGGGAAACAGTGCGGGCGCGGACTGCGGGCTGGTGGCGGCGAACTCGGCGAGCACGACCGGGAGCCGCGGGTCCGTCTTGAGCTTGCCGTAGGAGACATGCCCCGCCGGATTCACGACGGCCTGCAGCAAGGCCCCGTAGCGCGCGTAGGAGAACGTCCGTGGCGCGGCCTCGGCGCGCGGCGCGGCGAAGCAAGCAACCAGCGCGAGCCCCGCCAGCGCGGTGCTCAGCAGACGCACGAATCGTCCGGCGACGCCATCCGGTGTTCGGCGTGGGCGACCGGCGCCAAGCCATGCGCCATCGGCGTGCAGGCGTGGGCGATGGTCTCGGGCGTGACGAGCTTGGGGTCGTAGCTGACCGAGATGAGGCCGCGCCCGTCGATGGCCGGCGTCACCCAGGCGCTCAACACGCCGGGGACGGCGCGCAGATTGGCTTCGATGGCGGGGGCCGAGCCGCGTTCCAGGCGCGCGACACGCGCCGCCCAATAGGCGGGACCGCGCATCGCTGTCATCTGCCGCGCGAGCCAGTCGCGCAGCGTGCGCACCAGGTTCATGTTCCGACGTCCGTCTCGTGTGGAAAGCCTGACCGGTGGGGACCGATCCTGAAGGGATGCGGGAGCGAGACTTGCCGTTCTCCGCGTCTCGCGGCCGTCCGTGGACGACACAGTGGTGAGACGCATGCGGAGAGGAGGACGCTGCTTCGGATTGGACTGGGGAGGCAGGATGACCGCGCAACGATCGTACGCCACGCGGTCATCCCTCTCGAAAAGAGGCCCAGCGGTTCTCCGACGTTCACGCCTCGCGGCGTCCCCGTCGCTCCGGGAGACCAACCCCAGAGGCCGTTGGGTTCGGTGGACTGTTGGGTTTCCGCACTGCTGCCGCGGCCCCAGCGGACCACGGGTTAGCGGACAGCCACCTCGTAGGTCATGTGCAGCGATTTATGCAATGGACCACCTCCTTTCCATACGTGCCATAAGTCTAGCACGGCCTCCCGACAAAACGCGAGAGGCGGAGGCGTCGCATCGCCGCGCTGCTTACTTCTCCGCCATCTCGCGCGCCTGAACCCAGTTCGCCTTGGGGTCGTTCTGGAAATCCAGAATCATCGCCTTGTCGGCGGCGGTCGGCGTGTGGGTGGCGAGGTAGGCGGCGTACTCGTCGGCGCTGGCGATCGGCGTCCCGTCGACGGTGAAGGACTGCTGCTTGTGGAGGCCGACGCCGCGGTTGAACTTCGGCGACGGCGTCACCAGCTTCTGCGAGCCCTCGGGCAGCAGCGCGTTGAGGCGCTCGATCTGCTTCACGATGTCGTCGTAGTAGCACTGACGCGCGTGTTCGTTGAGCGTGCCGCGGTCCGCCTCGCGACCGGCGCGCAGTTCGTCCATCTCGTACGGCCGGCCCTTGAGGCTGCGCTCGTACGACCAGTTCGCCGACGTCGACTGATCGTTGCCGAACAGGTCGAGCGCGACCGGAATCCACTTGTTGAAGTAGCGCTGCATGGTGTCCACCGGCACCTTGCCGGCCTTGAGCACGCGGCTGAGACCGGTCATGCCGGTGCCGAGGTGGAACGACTCCTCGCGCAGCATGTAGCGCGTCGAGCGGCCGAGCGGCGCGAAGCCGGAGTGCGAGAGGCAAAGCAGCTGGTACTTGCCGTCGCGGTCGACGAACATCGTGTAGGTGTAGAAGTCGAGCCAGTTGTCGACCGGCGCATTGAAGGCGCCGAGCAGGCGCTGGTTGCCTTCCATGCCGCTGCGGCGCTCGAGCTGCGCGCGCGCCGCCTTCTCGCCCGAGACGCCGAAGTGCGCGTTGAGCAGGTGGCACATCTGGTAACCGTGGCGCATCTCCTCGCGCATGACGCGGATCAGCGAGTACAGGTCGTACTCGGACGGCGCGCTGTAGACGAGGAGCTTCTGCTGTTCGACGGACGCGAATTCGGTGTCGCCCTGCACGACGATGAGGTCGAAGAGCTGGTCGCGGACCGCGTGCGGTACCTGCGACAAGGTCTCCCAGCGCTGCTGGCCCTTGTAGTGGCCGAACGGGATCTCGGTGCCGTCGTCCCCGAACTCGTCGAACTTGGCTTCGAACGTGTAGCCGTCCAGGACGCGGGGGTCGAGGTCGATGTCGCCCTGCCACTCCTGGAAGATGTCCTGCCAGTCACGCTGCAACGTCGTCATGGTGAAAGCTCCTCCTCCGTCGCCGGCGCGGCCGGCCTGTGGTTGCCGCACAGGATACGCCATCCCGCCGTGCGGCGCACCCCCGGCGGCGCGCCGAAAGGGGTGGCCAATGGTAGCTATCGGCAGCATGGAAGCTGCGCCCACGGGTGCAGGCCCGGCTGTGGTAGGGTCGCGGCTCGCCCTGTCCCACCGTTCGGGAGATTTCGCCATGCCGCACGACACGCCCCTTCGCCACGACAGCGCCGCATCGCCCGTCATCGCGGTGTTCGGCAGCAGCACCTTGCCGCCCGACGCGCCGGCCTGTGACGCGGTCCGGGCACTCGGCGGCGCCCTCGCGGCCCGCGGCGCGGTGGTGGTGAGCGGCGGCTACGCCGGCATCATGGGCGCCGTCAGCGAAGGCGCACGCGCCGCCGGCGGCGCGGTGGTGGGCGTGACCCTCGCCCGCTTCACCGACCGCAGCCCGAACCGCTGGCTCACCGACGAGGTGCCGTCGCCCGACTTGTGGACACGCTTGCGGACGCTCACCGAGGGCCCGGACGCCTACGTGGTGGCGGCCGGCAATCTCGGCACCCTCACCGAGCTCTTCCTGACCTGGAATCTGGCGATGCTGCACGAGATTCCGCCGCGCCCGATCGTGCTGCTCGGAGAGCACTGGCACCCGTTCGTGGCGCACCTGCGCGAGAGCGGACTGGTGCCCGACGCGCATCTGGCGATGTTGGCGGTGGCGGAAGACGCCGCGGCGGCGGAGGCGGCGTTGGCGCCGGTGTGGGAGCAGGCGGCGCGCGCCGACTGAGGCGCGTCCGGCGCGCCGCGTGGTACGCTGGGGTTCGGCGCACCGCCGTCCTCTCCTGCCACCGACCTGCCACTTCGACCGGAGCCTCCGCATCCGTATGCACGTTGCCCGAGTGAGAGCGCGGCGCTTCGCCACCTGTCTGCTCGCCGTCTTCGCCGTCGCCGCCGCATCGCGCGCGGGCGCGGCGCCGTCGGTGCGCGATTTCACCGACGCGCGCGGGCGGCTCGACGTGGCGGCCTTGCGCGCCTCCGGCTACGAAGGTCCGCTCGATCTGCGGGGCGCCCGCGTGCATCTGGCGCCCGGCGATGGCGCGCCGCTCATCGCCGCGGTGGGCGACAGCGAGTGGTCGCGCGACTTCGGTGGCGACGGCATGAGCGACGGCGCGCTCACCGGCAGCGGCAGCGACACCTATTCGCCCGTCTACGGCATGAGCGAGTGGAACGGCGACTTGCTGGTGGGCGGCGACTTCCTCCATGCCGGCGGCCTGTGCGTCGGACGTCTCGGCCGCTGGGACGGCGCCGCCTGGAGCGATTTCGGGGCGAACGCCGACAGCTTGATCCACGACCTCGCGGTCTACCACGGCACGTTGATCGCCGCCGGCGCCTTCCTGCACATCGGCGGCGTGGCCGCCACCCGCATCGCCGCGTGGGACGGCGTGCGCTGGACGCCGCTCGGCAGCGGCCTCAACGCCCCCGACAACGGCCTCTACGTGTGGAACGATCAGCTCATCGTCCACGGGCACTTCACCACCGCCGGCGGGCTGTCGTGCGGACACATCGCGGCGTGGAACGGCAGCGCGTGGTCGACGCTCGGCGTCGGGTGCGACGACAACGTGGTCGATGTGGTCGAGTGGAACGGCGGACTGGTGGCGGGCGGACGCTTCTCGACCGCCGGCAGCGTGTCGGCGTCGCGGCTGGCGGTGTGGAACGGCACGACCTGGGCGCAACTCGCGGGCGGCATCAACGGCTACGCGGTGATCGACCTCACCGTCTATCACAACGAGTTGTACGTCGGCGGACAATTCGTGGCGGCGGGCGGTGTCTCGGCCCGCAACATCGCGCGGTGGAACGGCACGCGCTGGGCGACATGCGGCAACGGCCTCAACGACAAGCCGGAGACCAGCGTGGTGTTCCAGGACCGCCTGATCGTCGGCGGCGACTTCACGCAAGCGGGCACCATCGCCGCGGCGCACATCGCGGCATGGAACGGCACCGCGTGGGATTCGCTCGGCGCCGGCTGCAATGCGCAGGTCCACATCCTCGACGTGCATGACTCGGTGCTGGTGGCGGCGGGCGATTTCAGCGCGGCGGGCGGCCACCCGGCGAGTCGCATCGCGACCTACGACGGTGCCACGTGGGCGCCGCTGGCGGGGCACGGTCTCAACGGCCAGGTGTTGGCGCTCGCGACGTCCGGCGGGCAGGTGGTGGCGGGCGGATGGTTCACCGAAGCGAGCGCCGAGTCGATCTCCTTCGTCGCACGGTGGGACGGCGCGCGGTGGACGGCGATGGGCGCCGGGCTCAACGGGCCGGTGTTCGCGCTGTCGACGTACGGTTCGCAGTTGATCGCCGGGGGAGCGTTCACGGCATCCGGCGCGACGCCGGCCAATCACATCGCGGCGTGGGACGGCTCCGCGTGGCGGCCGCTCGGCAAGGGGGCGGACAGCCTGGTGACGGCGCTTGCGCCATGGAACGCATCGCTGGTGGCCGGCGGCGCCTTCACGCACGCCGGCACCATCGCGGCGAATCGCGTGGCCTCGTGGAACGGCGTGACGTGGGCGCCGCTGGGCGCCGGCTTCGACAGCACGGTGGCCGCGGTCACGGTGTGGAACGACACGGTGTACGCCGGCGGCTCATTCGTCCACAGCGGCATGGACTCGGTAGCCCACGTGGCGCGTTGGGATGGCGCGGTGTGGAGCGCGGTGGGAGGCGGCACCGACGGACGCGTGTTGGCGCTCCTGCCGTTCGGCGACACGCTGGTAGTCGGCGGCGACTTCACCACCGCCGGCGACTCGACCGCGACGCGCATCGCCCGCTGGGACGGCACGACGTGGCATCCGCTCCCCGGCCCCAACGGCAGCGCGCTCGCGCTCACCACCATGAACGGCTTCCTGGTGATGGGCGGCGCCTTCACGCAGGTCGGCGGCCTGCCGCTGCGCGGCGTCTGCTGGTGGGACGGCGGGCGCTGGAACACCTTCGGCAGCGGCGTCGCGGGCTTGTGCGGCGCCTCCCCCGCGGCGGTCGGCGCACTGCTCGATGACGCGGATTCGTCGCTGTGGGTCGGCGGCTCGTTCGGGTCCACCGGCGGGTTCGCGGCGGCCAACGTCGGGCGATGGGATCGCATCTTGGCGACGCCGGTGGCCGAGCCGGCGAAAGCACCGCGCGGCGGGTTGGCGCTGCGCGTGCTGTCGGAGTCGCCCGGCGCGGTCGCGGTGTCGTTCGTGCTGCCGCGGCCCGGCAGCGCGCGGCTCGAGGCGTTCGACGTAGTGGGCAGGCGCGTGGGTGATCCGCTGGTGTGGTTCGCGCCGGCGGGCGCCGGGCACGTGCGATGGACGCCGCGCACAGGTGCCGGCGCGCCGGTCGCGGCGGGCGTGTATTGGCTGCGGCTGCGCGCGGGCGGGCGCGAGGATGTCGCCCGCGCGTTGCGGATCGACTAGAGCGCGAGGAGGCGCCGGGTGGCGTCGCCGTCGACGCGGAGGAAGTAGAGCCCGGCGCCGAGACGCGTCGGAGTCACCGGCGCGAGCGTGATGGCACCGGCATCGCGCGGAGACGCAGCGTAGCGCGCCACCTCGCGACCGCGTGCATCGAACAGCCGCGCCCGCACCGCACCGCGACGCGCCAGCGTCAGCGCGAGCACGGCATCGCCGCGCCGGAGTGCGGCGCGTGCGAGGAGCGGCTGCGACAGCGGCCGCGGCGCCGGTGCCGCCGTCGGATGCAGCGCCAACCCGACGCGCACGCTGGCGATCTCGTACGGCGCGAGCGTCACGCTCACCGCGCCCCCGCTCACCGTCAACGGCGTCGTCGCGCTCTCGACGAAGTTGGTGCGCTCGGCGCTCGTCACCATGAGCGCATCGCCCGCCAGCGTCGTGGTGGCCGGCGCGTTCGTCGTGTTGGCGAGCCGCGCGATGAAGAATCCCGGCGTGACATCCGACGGACGCAACACGCTGAGTTGCACGTCCGGTGACGTCGAGGACAACAGCCGCGACGCGACGCCTGGCAGTGCGCCGCCCTGCGGTGCCTCGAGAGCCACGGCGCGCAACGGCGTCGCGGTCTCCCACCCGAAGCGCGACGACGCGCCCGCGTCGAAGCCGGAGGCATGCGGCGCCAGCGCGAACGAGAACGTCACCTGCGGACTCTGGCCCGGCTCGACCTCGAGCGCCCCGATGCTGCCGCCCTTGTACTTCGCCTCGTCTTCCTTCTTGAGCAGGCGGCCGAGCAGCCGCGCCGTGCCCGGCGCGAAGGTCTGCCCGAAGTTGTTCACCTGGTTCCACTCCCACAACATGATGTCGGGCGATGCCCAGCGCACGCCGTACGCGCCTTCGTTCATCTCGCCGCCGTGGTGCGTGATGAAGTACGGGATCTGCACGCCCGGCAAGTTGTCGCTCACCGGCACGCCGGGGCGGCCCTGCCAGTCGACGTACGCGGTGTACGAGCCGAGCGCCAGCGGCAGCGGAATGTCGTAGAAGTCGAAGCCGAGATCGTAGGTCGCGGTGCGCATCGCGCTGCGGTCGATGGTGTCGGTGATGCGCAGCGACGGCACGCCGTCGAAGAGCGTGAGAATGGTGCTCGGCATCATCGAGCCGGCGCGCGTGATGGTGAGCGTGTGCTCGGGTGCCGCGTCGGTCACCGTGATGGTCGCGGCGCCGAGCGCCATCTCGTTCCACAGCGCGAAGGTCGCCTGCTGGTTCGACGCGCGGATGAGGCCGTTGAACGCGTAGGGCCGCGCGGCCTCGACGAGTTCGCGTTGCGCGAGCTTGTCGTAGAACGACGTGATGACACCGTTGGTGGCGTCGACGGTCACGCGCAACGCGTCGTTCTCGATCGTCGTGCCGGCGCTCGTGGTGGCCACCGGGCCGGCCGGGCCACTGACGCGCTGATACACCGCGTAGCCCATCGCCGGCACGTCGCGCGCGACGAAGGCGACTTCGCCGGTGCCCGCGATGCGTTCCAGCACCGGATACTCGTCATGCGCCGGATCGTAGAGCTGCACCGTCGCCCAGTCGCTGAGCGCGAGGCGCACCGCGCCGGTGCGCGGCCACGAGAGCGTGTTCCACACCAGCACCGACGCGCTCGTCGCCGCGACCTGCGCCGAGAGTTGCGCGATCGCGTCGTCGCGCATCTTGGCCGACGCGCTATCGGCGCCGAAGCCGTAGCTCATGGCGATCGTGCTGGTGCGCTTCGCCTGCCCCGGCGTGAAGTAGTTCGGCCATGGCGCGCCGCCGCCGCTGTGTTCATCGAACAGCAGCATCTGCTCGCGCACGTAGCGATCGGTGGAGGCCGGATAGCTCGCGGCACCGAGCACGTCCGCGACGCTGGCCAGCGAGTGCGCTTCGCGCGAGGCGTCGTGCGCGTGGCGGGCGGCGAGCAGCGAGTGCGGCGTGTTGAGCGCGCCGCTGTCCCAGAAGCCGCCCCAATCGCCACGATACACCGGGTGCGCGTCGCCATAGGTGTCGTGCAGGTGCTGGAAGAACTGCTCCGGCGTGGCGACCACGATCTTCGGGTTGTCGTACGCCGCGTTCCAATCACGCGCGACCTGCGTCTGCGAGATGCTGGCGCTGCCGTTGTCGCCGGTGGCGGCGAAGACGAGGATCGCGTCGTACGGATAGCCGTCCGCCTGCCACTCGGCCAACCGCTTGGTCAGCGAGTCGAACGCGGCGGTGGTGTTGTAGAGGCCGTAGAAGAACGTTGCCTCGAGATAGTTGTGCATGGTCGGCCAGGTGAGGACGCTGTCGCCTTCGGGGCCGACCCAGTAGAACGGATAGTCGCGGCGCGGGAGCGTGGTGCCGCCGGCGAGGCCGGTGTTGCAGCCGGTGAGCAAGTACTTCACGCCGCTCTGCGCCATCGCGGTCGGATAGCCCCAGGTGAAGCCGGGAACGTCGTCCTGCACGCAGGTGGTGAGCGGCAGCGACCACGCGCGGCGCAGCGAGTCCGCGTAGGTGAAGAAGCGCGCGGTTTCCTCTGGCGACATCGCGTCGCTGTGCTGGTTCGCGTAGCCGGCGCACAGATTGATCTGCCCGCGGTGCGCGACGTCGACCAAGTGCTGGATCTGCGTTGGCGTGCTGCGGATCATCCACTGCTCGAGCTGCCAGAGATTCTCGACGTTCCAGATGTAGTCCGCGTTGGCGTCCGCAAGGTTGAGCGCAGTGTCGATCGTCGTCTTCTCGCTGGCGGCGACGGCGTCCTGCGGCGCGGTGAAGCCGATGTCGAGGTGCGCCTCCTGGATGAGGTAGATCGTGTGGATGCTCGAGGCGATGCCGGGCTGTGTCGCGTCGGCGGCGGTGGCGCTCAGGGCCGCGAGGAACGCACAGGTTGCAAAAGGCACGAAGGTGGACCGCATGTGGTTCTCCGGATCGTCTGGTCGCGTCGTCTGGTGTCTATGATATCGGGCGCCGGCCCGCGCCGTCACCTGGCTCGCGCAGGGCGGTCCGGGCGGCGCGGCGGCTGCCCCAGGCGGCAGCGCGACACCTTCGCCGCTGTTTGGTAAACTGCGCGACATGGACTGTCTCTTCTGCAAGATCGTGGCGGGCGAGATCCCCTCGACCCGCGTCTACGAGGACGACCGCGCGGTGGCCTTCCGCGACATCCAGCCGCAGGCGCCGACACACGTCTTGGTGGTGCCGCGGCGCCACATCGCCTCGGTGGCGGAGTTGACCGACGCCGACGCGGAACTCGCCGGGCATTTGCTCGTGGTGGCGGCGGAAGTGGCTCGCGCGGACGGCCGCGCCGAGTCCGGCTTCCGCATCGTCAGCAACAGCGGCCGCGAAGGCGGACAGTCGGTGGCGCACCTGCACGTGCATGTGCTTGGCGGACGGCAACTCAGCGGGCAGATGGGGTAACGGCGGGCCCGTGGCCGCACGCCCGCCTCGCAGACAGTCGCCCACCGCCGCCGCCACTCTGCTATCGTGCGCGGTATGACCTCTCACTCCCCGACCCGGCCGATGGCGCCTGCCGCGCCGGCTCATATCAGCTTCGCCAAGGACGCGGCGTTCCAGGCCCGTCTGAAGCAGCAAGTCGACGCCTTCTTCGCCGAGACCGGCAAGCGCCGCCGCGACGTGCCGGCGATGTACGTCAAGACGGCGATCGTGCTCGGCACCTTCTTCACCGTGTATGCGCTGCTGGTGTTCGCCGCGCACACCTGGTGGCAGAGCGTGCCGCTGGTGATCGCGCTCGGCTTCGCGACCGCGGCGATCGGCCTCAACATCCAGCACGACGGCGGACACCAAGCCTACAGCGACCGCGCCTGGGTCAACGACCTGATGGCGCGCACCATGGACGTCATCGGCGCGAGTTCGTATTTCTGGCGCAGCAAGCACGGCATCCTGCACCACACCTACGTCAACATCACCGGCCAGGACGACGACATCAACGTCGGCCCGCTCGCGCGCCTCACGCCGCACCAGCGCTTCCACCGCTTCCACCGCCTGCAGCACATCTACATGTGGGGGCTGTACGCGTTCATGGCGATGCGCTGGCAGCTGTTCAGCGACTTCCGCTCGGCGATCATCGGCAAGATCGGCGCGCACCGCGTGGCGCGGCCGACGCGCCGCGACGCGCTCGGCTTCTGGGGCGGCAAGGCGGTCTTCGTGGCGCTCGCGTTCGTGATCCCGATGCTGCGGCATCCGTGGTGGCAGGTGCTGCTGTTCTACACGGTGGCGGCAGGCATCGTCGGCATCGTGCTCAGCATTGTGTTCCAACTCGCGCACTGCGTCGAAGAGGCGCAGTTCCCGATGCCCGATGCGGCGACCGGGACGATGGCGCGCCCGTGGGCTGTCCACCAGGCGATGTCGACGGTGGACTTCGCGCGCCACAACCGCGTGCTGACGTGGTGCCTCGGCGGCCTCAACTTCCAGATCGAACACCACCTGTTCCCGCGCGTCTGCCACATCCACTATCCAGCGCTCTCGCGCGTGGTCAAGGCGACGTGCGACGAGTTCGGCGTGCCCTACGCCGAGCACCCGACGTTCCGCGCCGGCATCGCCTCGCACGCGCGGTGGTTGAAGCGGATGGGGCGGCGGGAGGCGTAGTAGAAAACGCACTCCTCGGCGGGGCAATCGAGCATCGTCAGCGGGATGTTGCGTCAGGCGAGTGGAAGTACTTGGTTCGCGGCCATGCGCTGGATGGCCAGTTTCTGACGGCTGTCACGAAGTTCGGACCGAATGGAAAGATCGTGATCATCACGGTTTTCGCGGGGACCGTGGGGAGGAAAGCATGACCTGTGACATCTGTGGCAAGAAGGGCGCGCGCATCCGCCGGGTCACTCGCAGCTACGGAACGGGACCGACGCTTCTGGTAATCGAAAATGTCCCGTTGGTGAGTTGTCCGCAGTGTGGCGAGAGTTATTTCACCGCCGAGACGCTTCACGAGCTGGAGCGCATCCAATTGCATCGGAAGACGTTCGCGTCACGTCGGCCGGTGTCTGTCGCGGCGTTCGTCTAGGTCGACAGCCTGGTGTAGCGTCCCGGCGCGGAGATGACGCATGAAGATGTACATCCTCGTGCGCGAATCGGTGCCGCAAGGGTTCGCGATGCTCGCCGCGGCGCATGCCTCGCTTGCGTGCTATCTGCGCTTTCGCGACACGCCGGAGATCGCCACGTGGCTCTCCGGTCCGTTCTACAAAGTCGTCTGCCGCGTGAGCGATGCGGAGTTCGAAGCGGCGAAGGAGTTCGACGATCACGTCGTGCTGACTGAGTCCGCGCTCGACGGCGCGGAGGTCGCACTCGCGTTCAAGCCGCGCGAGGAGTTTCCGAAGGCGTTTCGCTTCTACCGGCTGTACCGATAGCGCCCGCTACGCCTTCCCCTGCACGAACGCCTCCGCCATCGCGACATCCTCGACGCTCCCGATGAACAACGGCGTCCGCATGTGGAGCGACGTCGGCTGCAAGTCGAGAATCCGCTGGTGCCCATTCGTCGCCGCGCCGCCCGCTTGCTCGGCGAGGAAGGCCATCGGCGCGGCTTCGTAGAGATAGCGCAACTTGCCCGACGGATTCTTGCGGTCGCCGGGATAGAGGAAGATGCCGCCCTTCATCAACGTGCGGTGGAAGTCGGCGACCATGGTGCCGACGTAGCGGTGCGCGTACGGCCGCTCGGTCGACGGATCTTCCTGCTTGCACCAGTCGACGTAGCGGCGCACGCCGTCATCCCAACCCAACGCGTTGCCCTCGTTGACGGCGTAGATGCGGCCCTTGGCCGGCATGCGGACGCTTTCGTGGATCATGAGGAACTCGCCGAGCGTCGGGTCGTAGACGAACTCGTGCACGCCGTGGCCGGTCGAGTACACGAGCACGGTCGACGAGCCGTACATGACATAGCCGGCGCACACCTGATTGCGGCCCGGCTGCAAGCAGTCTTCCTCGGTGGGCGGGCCGCCGTCCATGACGCGTGGGAGGATCGAGAAGATCGTCCCGATCGACACGCCGGTGTCGATGTTCGACGAACCGTCGAGCGGATCGAAGTTCACGACGTACTTGCCCATCGGGTAGTTCTCGGGCACCGGCAGGATGCCTTCGCTCTCCTCGCTCGCCACCGCGCAGAGTTGGCCGGTGTGGTCGAGCATCTCCCACATCGTCTGGTGCGCGAACACGTCGAGCTTCTGCTGCGTGTCGCCGGTGGCGTTCTGCACGTCGCCGGCACTGCCCTTGATGTCGACGATGCCGGCGCGCGACACCTCGCGGTAGATCAACTTCGCGGCGAGTCCGATCTGTTCGAGCAGCGCCGAGAACTCGCCGGTGGCGCTCGGGTGCATGCGCTCCATGTCGAGGATGTGGCGCGACAGCGTCACCAGCTTCGCGTTCGACGACGGCTGCTCGAGGATCATCGGAGATCTCCTGCTCGCGAGAGGGCGCGGCGCGGCGCCGCGTGCAACGACTCCGCGGTGCGTTCCGGAGAGCGCACCGCGGAGGGCGAAGGCGTTTAGCGGCCGGCGGCGGCCGTGGTCGGCATCACCAGCCGGTTCACCAGGTCGCGCGTCCCGGTCACCTTCAGCTTGTCGAAGAAGAAGGCGAACTTGGCCTCGAGGTCGGCGTGGATCGCCTCGCGCGTCGACACCGGCAAGTCCCACAGCTGGCGCTTGAACGGCCCGGCGGCCTTCTTGCGCGTCTTGTAGTGGAACTGCTCGTCGGTCTCGCCGCCCTTGCGCTCGTCGCCGCAGTTGGCGTCGAGCCACGCGATGATCTCGGACTTGAGATCGGCCGGGAACGCGGGGTGATCGTACATCTGGTTCTGGAAGCCGGTGGCCAAGTGGATCTCCCCGGTCTCCATCTTCGGAAAGGTGTCGAAGAGCTCGTCGGGGAGCGTCGAGGCACCGTGCTGCACCGCGCCGCACATGCCGTATTCGTCGCGGCCGATCACGCTCAGCTCGCGCAACACCTCGAAGTCGAGCTTGACCGCGGCGACGCTGCCGTCGGCCATCGGCACGCCGCCGTGGCTGGTGCCGGTCTGCACGCTGACCTTGCTCAAGCCGAGCATCCCGGCCGGCAACGCGGCGGCGTACTCGGCCATGAAGGCGCGCAGTTCCTCGGGGTTCGAGTTCTTGTGCCCGACCTCGCCGATCTCGCCGCCCACCGACACCGGCATCCCGGCCGGCTCGAGCGAGCGGACGTGCTGCGTGAGCCGCGCGCACACCTGGCCGTTGAGCCGCTGCTGCTCGCGCACCGTGGGGAAGCTGAGATCCACCAGCGTCGACGAGTCGATGTCGATGTTGTAGTACTCGGCCGCGATCGCCTGGGCGATCAGTTCGCGCAGGCCGGCCTCTTCCTTCTCGGCGTCGGCGGCGTAGCGCTTGGCGTTGGCCTGGTAGTGGTCGCCCTGGATGAACACCGGGCCTTCCCACCCTTCGGCGATCGCCGCGGCGAGGATGACGGCGGAGAACTCGCTGCACGTCTGCTCGGTGTAGCCCATCTCGCTGCGCGCCAGCTCGAAGATGAAGGCGCCGGTGTTCGACTTGGCGGCGGCGCGGAAGACGGCGCGCGCGAAGTCGTAGGTGTTGAACCGCACGTTGATGGCCGGCACGGTGAAGCCGGAGACCTCGCCGCGGCCGCGCGCCGCGTAGAGCGGCTGGATCGACGCCGAGTGCGCGCCGGCGGCACGCGCCAGGGCGCGGATCAAGTTCTGGGTCGAGGTGCGCAGCTCGGCGTCGCGGGCGAACACCGCGGTGCGGACGACGCGGGTGATCGCCGCGCGCAAGGCGGCGGCGTCGCGCACGGTCACGGTCGATCCGTCGATCGCGACGGCAGGGGCCAAGGCAGCGTACAACTCGGCCTGGGAGGCGAACGGCATTGCGGACTCCTTCATCGAGAAGATGACAGCGGCGCCCCGGGCGGGGCGACACGCGGGCGGGAGCGACCACGCTCACACCGCCCAGCCTCGCAGACTACCCGCGGCCCCGGAGGAGGGTCAAGCAAGCCAAGGGCGACCCGCGGGACCGGCGGCCGCGCCTACGTCTCGCAAAACGTCGTAATCGTCATCGTCTGGTTGTGCAGCTCGCAGCGGGCGTGCGGCGAGAACGGCGCGATTTCGCCGTAGGAGTAGAAGCCGGTGAGCACCGGACGCGTCCCGAGCACCTCGCGCACGCCGCCGACTTCCTCTTCGACGCGGCCCTTGAGCACCATCTTGCGGCCGACGCAGGAGATCAGCACCGCGAGGTCGGCCGGGTGGTCGGCGAGGCCGACCCGCGTGGTCTGCGCGGCGCCGGCGGCGCCGTCGATCAGGCGGTCGAAGTTCGCCTTCATGAGCCGGGCGTAGGTGCCTTCCGGGACGTCGCCGGCGAAGGTCATGCTGCCGGCCGCCTCGTCGATCGCCAGGAT
Organism: Candidatus Eiseniibacteriota bacterium; assembly: GCA_044229145.1. Taxonomy (GTDB): domain Bacteria; phylum Eisenbacteria; class RBG-16-71-46; order CAZEPH01; family CAZEPH01; genus JBKJUD01. The sequence goes on from JBGATO010000031.1 coordinate 27,008, forward strand.
CGTGCGGACGACCGGGTGCAGGCAGTCGGCCAGGCGCACGCTGAGCGGGTAGAGCAGGCCGGTGGCGGGCAGGCCGTCGGCGAGTTCGCCGAGGTACATGCGATAGAGGTCGAGCACCGGGCGGCCGTCGAGTTCGTACAGGACGTTGCCGCGCGATTTGGTGACCAGCCGTTCCGGGCCGAACGAGTCCCAGCCGCCGAGCGAGCCGTAGCCGACGTGCAGCCGCGTGCCGTACAGCCCGACCGCGGCGACCAAGTTGCTGCGCGGCGCCGGGTCATCGCCCAAGACGAGCGTGGTCTGGAAACGCGAGCCGTCGCCCGAGAGGCCGCCGGTGGCGGTGACGTGCGAGGGCAGCCGCGAGGTGATACCGCGCACCAACTCCGAGCCGTTCACGCACAAGCCATCCGACAACACGAAGACGTGGACGAGGTCCTCGGACGGCAGCTGGTCGATGAGCGCGACGCCGGCCTCGAACGAGCGCGCCGGATCGGCGATGTTGACCTGCGCCCCGGCCACCCGCGAGTGCTCGAAGGCGACCGCGGTCACCGTCAGCGTGTCGTCGGCCACCGATTCCTGGGCGATCTCGCCGGCGGTGGAGCACCCGAGCAGGTGCGCCTGCGGATAGGCGGCGCGCACGTCGGCCACCAAGCTGGGCTGCACGAGGATCTCGGGCGAGGCAAAGACGAGCACGAGCTGCGCGGACGCGCCCAACTGCCCCACCGGTTTTGGCGCCCAGCCGTGGCTCGCCGTCCATGTCGACTGCTCGACCTTCATCGGGGACTCCCTGAGGACACTGTGGTGCCGGTCGCCAAGCCCTTGGCGCCGCACACCTTCCACCGGCAAGGGTTGTCGGCGTATCGAGTCCTCTTCACAAGTATTACTTCGGAGCGGCTGCCGTGCCGGCGCGGGATTCCGCACGGGCGGCGTAGCGGGCGGCAAAGACACCGGCCCCAAGGAGATGGAGCCCCAGGGCACCGTAACCGAGCAGCGCCCGCGCCGCCGGCACCCCGGAGGGCACCGCCGTGGCGCTCGTGGTCAGCCATGCGCCGACGTAGGCGTACACCGTGAAGGCCGCCGCGAGGGCGAGCAATGGGACCGCGGTCCCCCACGGATCCGTCCGCCACATCGCCGCCGCGCGGCGCAGTCCCGCCGGCAGCGAGCAGCGATCGGCAACCAGCACCACCGGCACCCACGCCACCGCGGCACGCACGCTCAGCGCCACCAGCACGCCGGCGCGCGCCAGCCGGACCGCGGACGGATGCAGCCCGGGATGCATCAGGAATCGCGCCTGGGCCAGCAGCACCAGCGCGAAGCCCGCGGTGAGCGCCAGCTCCCACAGCAAGAGGCCGGGAAGCGCCGGCGCCGCGCGCCACGTCGCCTGCGAGAGCGAGTCGTACCGCTGGGGATGGAGCCACAGCGTCACCACCTGCGCCGTGTACAGCGTCTGGGTGAGGGCGATGGCGGGCACCGTGAGCAACAACACGCGCGGGCCCGCGGCCGCCGGGCCGAGCACCCACCCCGCCGCCGTCCCGCCGAGGAACGCGACGAACGCCAGCAACCACACCCACGCCAGCGCCCGCGGATCGGCGAACGGCCCGGCGAACGGCTCCACCAAATCGTCCACCTCGCGCCGCGCGCGCCACAACACGATGCCCTCGGCGATCAACAACAGCGCGAACCCGCCGACCGCCGGCATCGCCTGCACGTGCCCGAGGACGTACGGCGCCACCGCTTTGAGCGACGGCAGGTGATGCACCGCCCGCGCCCCGCGTGCCACGCCGTGCGCCCCGCCGCCGCCGAGCCCGAGCCGCAGTTGCAGCGCGGTGTAGGCGAGCGCCGGCAGCACCCACAGACTGGTGCGCGATCTGGCCAGCCGCCGCGCCTCACGCAGCAACCGGACGAACGCCGGCGAGGGACGCGCTGTCGTCATCGCTTCCCTACGGTGCGGCGACCGGCGCCGGCGACGACCAGGCGCTCGCCGGCAGCGTGCCGAGGTACGCGAGGTCGCGGAACTCGATGCGCCGCGGCCCGCCGTGTCCGTCGCGACGCATCGGCGCGAGGCGGATCGGCCCGACTTGCTTCCAGTCGTCCCACCACCACAGGCCTTCGTCGTGGTCCGGGCCTTCGAGGACGTAGCGCCACTTCTCCATCACGTGCGACGCGGCGTTGATGTAGGCCCAGTAGGTGTCCCCCGGCGTCAGGCCGACGTGGTCGAAGGTAAGGCGCACGCGGTGGTAGCGCACGCCGACCTCCAACGTGTCGCCGTCGTCGTGCAGCGTGACGCCGGGATCGCGCAGCTTGTACGGCATGCACAGCCAGTAGCTGTCGTTCGTCCACAGGGCGAAGCCGCGGTCGGCCCACGAGGCGGAGTCGGCGCCGGCCTGCGCGACGCCATCGACCCACGCATGGCCCTGCCGCGTCGCGATGTCGGTGACGACGCAGTAGCGCTGGCCGGCGCGGTTGGTGCCTTCGACGCGATTGCGGCCATGGCGCTTGTCCCAGTAGTGGGTGCGGCTGGTGAGCACCGTGTCGCCCTTGGTGACGACGAAGGCGAAGCGCACGACGCCGAGACTGTCCCAGGCGGCTTGGCCGCCGAGCGCGTCCATCATCTCGGAGGCGTAGCGGACGGCGGCGGGATCGGAGGCGGCGCGGGCAGCGCACGGCGCGGCGAGCCCGGCGAGCAGGCACACGAGCGCGGCGGCGCGGGGCAGCCAGCGGTCCGCGCGAAAGGTCACGTCGACCACAGAGGTATCTCCATCGAGGGCGAACGAGCGGGCGCGGAGGAGGCCGGAGGTTCGGTGCCGCAAGACCTTACGGACGCGCGCCAGGAGCGTCAAGCGCACCGGGTCCGCGCCCGGCGCGGCGCGTTCCGCCGCGGCGAGCGCTCTGCTATGCTGCGGCCCATTCGCAATCGTTCCATCCCGCTTCGTCCATCCCGTCGTCGAGGAGACCAGCATGCAGGGAATTCTGACCGCCGAGAACTTGGAGTGGCGCGCGCGCGCGCGTGAGGTCGCCGAGACCGTGGTGCGCCCGCTGGCGGCGAAGTACGACCGGCTCCAGGAGTACCCCTGGGAAATCAAGGAAGCGATGCAGAAGGCCGGCCTGTTCGGCGTGTGGATCCCGAAGGAATACGGCGGCCACGGCGGCGGCGTGCTCAACCTCTGCCTCATCGTCGAGGAGTTGTCGCGCGCCTGCGGCGGCGTCGGTGTGATGTTCGCGGTGAACGCGCTCGGCTCGTTCCCGATCATCGTCGGCGGCACCGAGGAGCAGAAGAAGTACTGGCTCCCGAAGATCGCCTCGGGCGAGAAGCTCATCGCCTTCTGCTTGTCCGAGAAGTACGCCGGCTCCGATGCGCAATCGCTGCGCACGCCGGCGGTGCAGGACGGCGACGACTGGATCATCAACGGCGAGAAGAAGTGGACGACCAACGGCGGCGCCGCGGATCTCTACACCGTGTTCTGCGTCACCGACCCCAACTCGAAGTCGCGCCGCATCTCGGCGTTCCTGGTGGAGAAGACGGCGCCGGGCTTCTCCGTGGGTAAGGTCGAGGACAAGATGGGCATTCGCTGCGTGCCGGTGGTCGAGACGGTGTTCAACAACGTCCGCGTCCACAAGTCGCAGCTGCTCGGCGGCGAGCCGGGTCATGGCTTCAAGCACGCGATGGGCACGCTCGACCTCGCGCGGCCGGGCGTCGCGTCGCAGGCGGTCGGTCTGGCGGCCGGCGCGCTCGAGTACGCGCAGGTCTACGCGACGCGCCGCCGGCAGTTCGGCGCGCCGATCTCGTCGTTCCAGATGGTGCAGAAGCTGCTCGCCGACATGGCGACCCGCACCGAGGCCGCGCGCCAGTTGGTGTGGGCCACCGCGAAGATGCTCGACGCCGGCGCCCCGAACACCTCGAAGATGGCCGCGATGTCGAAGCTGTTCGCCACCGACACCGCGATGGAGGTGACGACCAACGCGGTGCAGATCTTCGGCGGCTACGGCTTCATGCGCGACTACCCGGTCGAGAAGTACATGCGCGACGCCAAGATCACGCAGATCTACGAAGGCACCAACCAGGTGCAGTCGCTGGTGGTCGCGCGCTCGCTGGTGCGCGAGGCGGGCCAGCTGGCGGGCCTGCTCGACAAGTACATCCCGACCGAAGAGCAGATGGGCGTAACCGCGGCGGACTTGGTGGGCGCGTCGTCGTAAGCACCCGCGTCACGGCAACCCACGCGCCCCGCGACGTCGCTGTCGCGGGGCGCTGTCGTTGGGGAGACGCTCACGGCGCGCATGGATCTCGCCACACGGCCGCCGCGCGTGCCACACTGCCGCATGGCTGAAACGACTTCCACCACGGCGCGTCACGCCACGTGGCGCGCCGATCTCATGCTGGCGATCGCCACCGCGATTTGGGGCGTGTCCTTCGCGATCATCAAGACCGGGGTCGCCGAGCTCGATCCGTTGGTGTTCCTGGCGATCCGCTTCGGCGTCGGCGCGCTGGTGTACGTGCTGGTCTTCGCGCGCCACATGCGGCCCACCCGCACCGACCTCGTGTGGGGTCTCTTCCTCGGCGTCATCATGTGGGCCGGCAACGTTCTGCAGACGGTCGGCCTCGCCGAGATCTCGCCGGCGCGCTCGGCCTTCCTCACCGCGCTCAACGTGCTCGGCGTGCCGCTGCTCATGCTGGCGGTTTGGCGGCAGCGCGTGTCGTCCATGGTGTGGTTGTCGATCGTGCTCGCGTGCGCAGGGCTCGTGGTGCTGTATTGGACGAGCGCCGGCTTCTCGATGCGGCGCGGCGATCTGCTCACGCTCGGCTGCGCGGCGGTGTTCTCGGCACACATCCTCGTCATGTCGTCGGGCGGCAAACGCGCGCGGCCGCTGACGATGTGCGGCGTGCAACTGGTGATCGCCGGGATCGGCATGGTGGCACTCTTGCCGCTCGGCCTCCACGGCGCGCCGCTCGGCGAAACGGTGCGTCACATCTCGCGCGCCACCTGGTGGGGCTTGGCGTGGCTGACCACCGCGGGCACCGTGGTGTCCTTCGCGCTGCAGGCGAAGTTCCAGCCGATGACGACGCCGACGCGCGCGGCGGTGATCTTCACGATGGAGCCGGTGTTCGCCACCGCGTGCGCGGCGATCCTGCTCGGCACCACGCTGACGCTGCGCGACGCGATCGGCTGCGGAATGTTGCTGGTCGCGGTGGGCGTGGCGGAGTTGCGACGCTAGCCGCCGCCTAGAGCAGCGGCACCTGTTCGACGCTCGCCCGGACGTCGAGCGCGCCGTCGTCCGCCTTCGACACGTCGATGAACGGCGTCGCCTGCGGGTCGATGTCGAGTGTGGTGGCGCGACCGTGGCCGAGCGCGACGCGCAGGCGCACCCGCGGCGCGTCGATGTCCACATCGAAACTGGCGGCGTGCGAAATCGTGAGATCGGTGGTCACGCCGGCGCGATGAAACACCACGCGCTCGTCGATGCCGACCAGCACGGTGTCGCCGCGAAAGCCGTCCCGCAACGCGATGTGCATGCGCATGGTGTCCTCCTCGCTGCCGATGTGGACCGCGGTGCCGCGCCGGGCAGATTTCCGCCGCCCGGCGCGGCGATGCGGTGCAGTGATGTCGGAACTAGCCGCGGTGTCCCGCGGCCGTCAGCGCGGCGCGCGTCTTGTCCGCCGCCGCCTTGTTGCCGGTGAGCGCCTGCACGTCGGCGAGCGCGGTGAGCGTCTGCTGCGTCGTCGTCGGGTCCAGCACGCCGGACTCCGCCACCGCGGCCAGCAACCGCGCGCTCTCGTCGTGATGCGGCTTGCGCACCGTGAGCGTGTTCTCGGTGCCGATGGTCTTGAACTCACGCTTGGCGTTCATGCCGTGGAGCAGCCGCACGTACGTCGCCATCGGGTGCTTGCCGTACTTCTCGAGCACCTCGTCGAACGCGTAGTTGCCGCGCCGCAGACTCTCGGCATCCGACCCGAGCAGGTAGAGCAACGTGCCCTGCTCGTCGCCCATGAACAAATCGGCGATCGCTTCATCCGCCGCGGTCACCGGGTAGCGCACGCGCAGCGCCAACACGTCGGAGTAGATCTCCGAACCGTCGAGCGCCGCGTACGCCGCGCGAATCTTGTACGTACCCGGCTGGTCGAAGTAGAGCCCGTCCTTGCCGTAGCCGATGTACGCACTGTCGGTGATCGGCATGTCGAGGGTGAGGGTGGTCGTGCGCGGACCCACCAAGTGGTCGATGAGCGGCTTGTACGCCACCACCTCGCCGTTCGGCTTGCCGATCACGATCTTCACCATGCCGCAATTCGGGTGCAGCCAGGTGTGCGCCTCGCGGCCGTCCTTCATCTGGGTCGACAACGCGAGTTCGAGCACCACCGGCTCACCCAGCGCGAAACTCTTCTGGTGCGTCGACAGCGTGAGCGTGAGACCGGAGTCGTCGCGCTCCTGCGTCGCCAGGATTTCACGGCCGAGCGCCGCGCCCTGCGTGAAGTTGTTGCCGCCCATGATCACCGCGTTGCGCGGCGCGTGCCGCAGGTGCAGCAACTCCTCGTTGTCGAACTGGAACGGGAACGCGGCCCAGAAGCCTGCCGCCCCGCCGGCCGGGTAGTACCACGGGTAGTTCATCCACGACAGCGCCGACGGCCGGTTGGTCTGCGGCGGCACCGCGAGCGACTTCTGCCACGAGTGCATCAAGTTGAAGCAGTGCCCGAGCTCGTGGACGTAGGTGTACAGCTGCAAGCGCAGCTTGTCCGCGGTCACGCCGCCGATGCCCTGGTGGAACACCGCGCAGCCCTGCCGGTGCTTGCCCTGCTGATCGAACATGATGCCGTACAGGCCCGAGCCGAGGTCGTGCAGCTGCGCGACGAGCTCCCACACCGCCCACTGCGCCTGGGTGCGGTACGCGGAGAAGTGGTGCTCCATCGAGGCGTGCAGTTCGGCGTTGCTCCACTTGCGGTCGACGGCGTGGTCGATCGGGATCACGTCGCTGCCGGCAGTCGGCATCATCTGGATGCCCGCCTCGGCATAGGCACCGACCACGCTCAGGTTGCGCGCCGGCCCACCCGACGGCAACGCGCCGGTGTCGTACGCGGTGAACGCCGGCGTGGTGACGTCCGAGACGCGGTCGGTCTCGAGCCGCACGGTGCGGAAGTAGGCGGACTCGAAGGTGCACAGATACGTCGCGCCCGGCGCGCCCGCCGCGGTGAAGAACTGCACGGTGGCCGGTGCCTGCGGTTGCAGGATGGTGCGACGCGGAATCGTCACCTGCACCACCGGCGCGCTCGCCGGCATGGTGAACGAGCCCGTGCCCTTGATGGTGACGGCGGTGGTGGTCACCGTGATGCGCGGCGCATTGACGATGAACGAGCTCAGGTACGTCGTGGTGGCACCCAAGCGCTGGAAGAAGTCACCGCTGATGCGGTTGAGCGGACGCGTGCGGTCGACGTCGACGCGCAGCTCGAGCTCGAACGCGCCGGCAATTCCCCGGTAGCGTCCACTCACCGCGCGCTTGACCAGCGTGGGCACCGGAATCACCGGGCGCAGCGGGCGCGCCGGACGAATCGGCGAGGCCGCCAGTTCGTCCACGATGTCGGCAGTGTCGAGGTCGAGCGCCTCGCCGAGTTCCACATCGGCGGCGTCCGGCGTCATCAGGTCATCGAGAGACACGGGCTCGAAGCGCTCGTCTCCCGGGGTCACGTCCTCGTGGGTCGGATCTGCCTGCAACATGAGCGTCTCCTTATGTCTCCGGCCGGGCGCGCGGGAGCGTGCGGGGCGCGGCTACGTGTCGCGAGGCGGGGTCTCGCGCGAATCGTTCGGTCAACGCAATGCCGGCGAGGAGGGCGCGGCCCGCGGGAGATCTCCGACAACCTACGAGCGGACGCGGCGCGATGTCGCCGGGGCAGCCGGCTGTGGGGGACAGCCGGCACGTGTGTCACGCGAACGGAGGAGACTCCTCGGCGGCAGGGCAAGATGTAAGGGAGGCAGGCATGCGATCCGCCGCGTCCACGACGCAAGGGCGGAGTGTGCGCGTTTCGCGCCGCGCGTCACCTGCTCTTTGCGGAGAGGGCGTGCCTTCGACGAAGGGCGCGACGAGCGCGCCGATGGTGGCAGTGCCGGCTCAGCGCAATTTGAGCGTGCGCTGCCACTCGCGAGCGCCGTCGCGGGACGCCTGGAGGAGATAGACGCCGGACGGCAGCACGCGTCCCGCATCGTCGCGGCCATCCCACCGCACGACGCGGCCGCCGGGCACCATGGTGCCGTCGCACAGGTGCCGCACCAGCCGTCCCCGCGCGTCGTGCACCGTCACCCGCACCCCGGCCTGCTGCCCCACCGTCACCGTGACATCGACGAAATCGCTCCACGGCGACGGACGCGGGCGCGACAGCAGCAACTCTTCCGGCGCGAGCGGCTGCACGCTGGTCGCGCCGGTCTGCTGGAAGAGCAGCGTGAGGTCAGGATCGACGAGGATGCCGGTCGGCCACGCGCGCACCGGGAAGAAGTACGAGGCCGTGGGGCCGGACATCGTCTGCGTCACCGTGGTGTCGCCGAGCGGCGTGGTGACACGGATCGGCAATGGCAGACGGAACAGCGGCGCGTCGTGTTGCGTCTGCGTCACGCCGACGTTGACCCACACGGTGCCATCCTCGCGCACCGACCCGATGGCCGCGACCTGCAGCACCGGATATCCCGCCTGGTACACCCACTGATCGAAGAACCACGACAGCGACTCGCCGGCGATCTCCTCGCACACCGCCTGAAAGTCCGGCGTGCGGGCGGTGCCGTAGGCGTGGCGCTGGGCGTAGGTTTGCAGGATGTGCGCGAACGTCGCGTCACCCACCATCGAGCGCAGCATGTGGAGCACCCACGCGCCCTTGTAATATTCGGTGAGGCCGAACAGATAGTCGCGGCCGCCGCGATCGCGCGGCGGATCGTAGATCGGATAGCGGGTGATCGCGTCCTCGCTGAAGTAATAGGCGCGGGCTTGCCGCAGGCCGGCGCGGAACACCGAATCGCCGTGCGCATGCTGGCGGTAGAGCAGATCGCCGTACGTGGCGAAGCCCTCGTTGAGCCAGATGTCGCTCCACGCGCCACAGGTCACGAAGTCCCCGAACCATTGGTGCACGAGTTCGTGCGCGATGCCCCACTCGAAGGCGCCGGTGCCGCTCACCCACGACCGGTTGATCGTGGACATCGACTGGTGCTCCATGCCGCCGGCCCCGAACGGCTCCACCGCCACCATGCCGTACTTGTCGAACGGATACGGGCCGAACTCGGTCTGGTAGAAGGCCAGCATGTCGGGGACCGTCGCGAAGTCGACCTGAGACTTCGCGACGTCCTCCGGGTAGACGGCGTAGAGCAACGGCAAGCCGGCGGCGTCGGCAGTCCAAGTCGCGTAGTCGCCGAAGGTCACGGCGAGGAGATACGAGGCGATCGGATGCGCTTCGCGCCACGTCCACGTCGTCGTGCCGCCGCTCGCGCCGGGCTCCACGGAGACTTGCACGCCGTTGCCGAACACCGGCCACGCCGAGGGTGCGGTAACGCGGACGAGCGCCGAATCCGCCTTGTCGCCGGGATCGTCGTGACAGGGGAACCAGTGGCGCGCATCGCTCGGTTCGGTGAACGTGTACGACGTGCGGGGATAGCTGAAGTAGCCGCGCGTGGCCAGTCCGGCATAGGCAATCTGCAACGCGAACGGCACACCCGCCGCGCGCACACCGCCAAGGGCGATGGCGAGCGTCGAGTCGGTTTGCACGTAGCCGCGCGCGTCGCCGCCTTCGGTCACCGCGGTCGCCGTGAGCCCGACGAAATCGAGACGCACCGTGTCGGCCGGCGCGCTGAGCGCGAGGGTGACGGTGGCGAGGCCGTCGATCGACGGCACGCCGCCGCCGAGGAGCGTGAGGTCGAGCGCGTAGTGCCGCACGTCGACGCCGCCGGCCGCCGAGGGCCGCAGCGTGCCGCGCCCGGCATCGGGTACGACCCCCAAGCCGACACCCGCCACGGCGCCGCCGCGATCGGCCACGGCGGCCGTCGCGTGCAGGGCCAGCAGCAGCCCGGCCACACCTCCCCTCCACGCTTGCCTTGACGACATGACGCGCACGCGTCGCCCTCCTCGATGCCGCTCGATCGTTCGACCCCGAGCGTGCGGGGCGGCGCGCGGTCCGTCAAGCCGGCCCGAACGCCGGCGCGCGGAAGCTCTGCGTCAAAAGGCCCATCGCACCGGAATTCACATCGGCCGCCAGGGGGGAGCCTCTAAAATAATCGCCTCCCGTCCTGTGCCGGACATCACCTGCGACCACATCACAAGGGACTCGTCATGCCTTCGCGTCTTCCCTCGCGCGGCGAAGCTTGCCGCCTCGGGGCCTCGTGTGCCCTCGCCTTCTCCTTCGCGGTCCTCGGCGCGGCGTCCGCGCGGGCCGGAAACGTCTCGTGGATCTCCGCCACCAGTGGCAATTGGAGCGATGGCGCGCGCTGGAGCGGCGGAGTTGCCCCGACGGCCGCCGATACCGCGCTGATCGCGGTGCCCGGAACGTACACCGTGACCCTCGACGTCCATCCGACCGTCGCCGCGTTCGCGTTCGGCGCCGCCAGCGGCGTCCAGACCGTATCGATGGGCGCCAAGACCCTGACGATGGCGAATCCCAGCACGCTCAGCGGCGGCGCACGCGTCGAAATGACCGGCGCCTCCTTCGCCGGGACCGGCTCGCTGACCACCAGCGCGACGATCGTCGCGCGCGGGCCGGGCAACGCGATCGCCAACGACTTCTTCGTGCAGAGCGCCTCGACGATCAAGATCGAGCCATCGAACTTGGTGTTCGCGGAAGCGAAGCTCACGGTGGCGAACGGCTTCACCAACTACGGCCTCATCGACCTCACGGACTCGTTCAGCGGTTTCGCCACCGGCGCGCGAATCGCGGTGACCAACGGAACGCTGATCAACGCCGCCAGCGGCACCGTGCGGGCGTCGGTCGGGGCGCAGGTGAGCGGGACGCGCGTCATCGACGCGGTGTTCGACAATCACGGAACGGTCGATGCGCAAACCGCGCTGGCGATCGACCGCGCCGGCGCCGCGCATCAGAACAGCGGCAGTATCAGTGTCGCCGCCCCGTACGGCGGCCTGACGCTGACCCAGACCGGCACCTCGCCGTCGTTCACGCACACCGGCACGATCAGTGTCGCGACCGGCCGCACGTTCTCGATCACCGGCGGCACGTTCGCGTTCAACCCGGGGCTGACGAGCGGCGCGGGCGACATGCTCTTCCGCAACGCGACGATCGTTGGGATGACGCTGGCCGCGAGTTCGGCGCGCGTGGTGTTCGACGGCGGCGTGAGCGTCGACAACGTCTCGCTGGCCGGCACTCTGGTCGTCCGCAATCAGCCGAACTCCTGCACCGGGACGTTCACGTCGCTGGCCGGCGGCACGCTACGCATCGAACCGACGAACCAGGCGTTCGTCGAGGCCCAGTTCACCGTCACCAACGGGTTCACGAACAACGGCACGATCGAACTCACCGACACGTTCAGCGGCTTCGCGACCGGTTCGCGCCTCAAGGTGCTGAACGGCACTCTGATCAATGCCGCCGCCGCGACCATCCGTAGCGCCATCGGCGCGCAAGTCAGCGGCACGCGCGTGCTCGACTGCACGCTCGACAATCGCGGCATCCTCGACGTGCAGGCCGGCATGGCGATCGACCACGCGAGCGCCGCGCATCTCAACAGCGGCACCGTGGCGATCGCCTCGCCGTACGGCAGCGTCGCGTTGATCCAGACCGGCACCGCGCCGACGTTCACGCACACCGGGACGATCAGCGTCGCGGCGGGCCGCACGTTCTCGACCACCGGCGGCACGTTCTCCTTCAACCCCGGCGTGACCAGCGGCACCGGCGACATGTACTTCCGCAACGCGACGGTGGTCGGTCTGACGCTCGCGGCGACCTCGGCGCGCGTCGTGTTCGACGGCGGCGTCAGCGTCGACAACGTGTCGCTGGCCGGCACGCTCGTGGTGCGCAATCAGCCGAACAGCTGCACCGGCACCTTCACGTCGGTGGCCGGCGGCACGCTGCGCATCGAACCGACGAACCAAGCGTTCGTGGAAGCGCAGTTCACGGTCACCAACGGCTTCATCAACTGGGGCCTGATCGAACTCACCGACTCGTTCAGCGGCTACGCGACCGGCTCGCGGTTGAAGATCCTCACCGGTACGCTCATCAACGCGGCCACCGCGACGATCCGCAGCGCGATCGGCGGACAGGTCAGCGGCACCCGCGTGCTCGACTGCACGCTCGACAACCGCGGCACGGTGGACGCGCAGGCCGCGCTGGCGCTGGACCACGCGAGCGCAGCACATCTCAACAGCGGCATCTTCACGATCGCCTCGCCGTACGGCAGCGTGGCGTTGCTCCAGACGGGCACGGCGCCGTCGTTCACGCACACCGGCGTCATCAGCGTCGCGGCGGGCCGCACGTTCTCGACCACCGGCGGCACGTTCGCCTTCGATCCAGGACTGACGAACGGCGCGGGTGACATGTACTTCCGCAATGCGACCGTCGTCGGCATGACCCTGACCGCCGGCTCGGCGCGCACCGTGTTCGACGGCGGCGTGAGCGTCGACAACGTCTCGCTCGCCGGCACGCTGGTGGTGCGCAACCAGCCGAACGCGTGCACGGGCACCTTCACGTCGATCGCCGGCGGCACGCTGCGTATCGAACCGTCGAACCTCTCGTTCGCGGAAGCGCAGCTCACGGTCAGCAACGGATTCACCAACAACGGCCTCATCGAACTCACCGACTCGTTCAGTGGCTACGCCACCGGCGCGCGGCTGAAGGTCCTCACCGGGACGCTGATCAACGCCGCCACCGCGACGATTCGCAGCGCGATCGGCGGGCAGGTCAGCGGCACCCGCGTGCTCGATTGCGTGCTCGACAATCGCGGCACCCTCGATGTGCTGGCAGGGCTGGCGATCGATCGCGCGGGCGCGGCGCATCTCAACAGCGGCACCATCACCATCGCTTCGCCGTACGGCAGCGTCGCGCTCCTCCAGACCGGCACCGCGCCCTCGTTCACGCACACCGGCCTGATCAGCGTCGCGGCCGCCCGCACCTTCTCGACGACCGGCGGGACGTTCGTCTTCGACCCCGGCCAGTCGAGCGGCGCCGGCGATCTGTACTTCCGCAACGTCACGATCGTCGGACTGACGCTCGCGGCGACGTCGGCGCGCACAGTGTTCGACGGCGGTGTCACCGTCGACAACGTGACGCTGCCCAGCACGCTCGTGGTGCGCAACCAGCCGAACGCGTGCACCGGCACGTTCACGTCGGTGGCTGGCGGCACGCTGCGCATCGAACCGTCGAACCTCGCGTTCGCGGAAGCGCAGTTCACGCTGACCAACGGTTTCATCAACTGGGGCCTGATCGAACTCACCGACTCGTTCAGCGGCTACGCGACCGGCTCGCGGCTGAAGATCCTCACCGGCACGCTCATCAACGCGGCCACCGCGACCGTCCGCAGCGCGATCGGCGGACAGGTCAGTGGCACCCGCGTGCTCGACTGCGTGCTCGACAACCGCGGCACCGTCGAGACGTTCGCCCCGATGGCGATCAACCACGCGAGCGCGGCACATCTCAATAGCGGCTTCGTCACGCTGATCGCGCCGTACGGCGACCTCGCGCTGACGCAGAGCGGCGTCGCCCCGTCGTTCACCCACACCGGCATCATCGCGGTGCCGGCGGGCCGCACGTTCACGATCACCGGTGGCGCGTTCGCCTACAACCCGGGCGTCTCGACCGGCCCCGGCGACATGCTGTTCCGCAACTGCGCGATCACCGGCCTCACGCTCACCGCCGGCAGCGCGCGCGTCCTCCTCGATGGCTCGACGACGATCGACACCGCATCCGTGGCCGGCACGCTGGTCGCGCGCACGGCGCCGAACACCATCACGTCGCTCGCGATTCCGGCCGGCGGTCTCGTGCGGGTGGAGCCGGGCAACAGCGTGTTCGCCGAGGGGCAACTCACCGTGAACAGTCCGTTCACCAACTCCGGCACGATCGACCTCACCGACTCGTTCAGCGGCTACGGCACCGGCTCGCGCTTCCGCGTGCTCGGCGGCACGCTGGTGAACGCGGCGGGCGGCACGATCAAGGCGTCGCTCGGGGGGCAATCGGTGGGCACCCGGCGTCTCGTCGCCACGCTGTCGAACCACGGCACGCTGCGCGCCGACGGCTGCACGCTGCTGCCGGAAAGCGGCCCGGTGGTCAACGAAGTCGACGGCACGATCGCCGGCACCGGCACACTCGATCTCAGCAGCGTCACGTTCAGTAACCTGGGCACCGTGTCGCCGGGCGCCTCGCCGGGCATCTTCACCGTGACACCGAATCTGGCGACCGCGGCGAGCGGCCGGCACATCATCGAAATCGGCGGCCGCGCGCTCGGCTCGCAGTACGATCGCCTGGCGATCACCAACACGGCGACGCTCGGCGGCACACTCGACCTGCGCCTGGTCAACGGCTTCGTGCCGGTGCTCGGCGACAGCTTCGTCATCGTCACCGCGTCGACGGTGAGCGGCGTCTACGGCTCGATCGCCGGACGCTCGCTGCCCAACGGCCTCGAGTGGAACGTGAAGTATCGCGCGAACCGCGTCGACCTCATCGCCGGCACGCCGTTGCCCAACACGTGGCCGGCCGCGGTCAACGACACGGTGGCGCTCGACGAAGACACCTTCCTCGACTTCACGGTGCTCGGCAACGACGTCGATCCGGATGGCGACACGCTGCACGTCTCGCCCAGCGGATTCACCGCACCGCTGCACGGCACCGTCGCGCTCATCGGCCCGGATGTGCTGCGCTACGTGCCGCAGACCAACTACAACGGCGGCGACAGCTTCACCTACACGGCCGTCGACAACCGCGGCGGCAGCTCGGTGGCCACCGTGTTCGTCACCGTGCGCTCGGTCAACGACGCGCCCGTGTGGTCGCTCATCACGCCGGGCGACGGCGGCATCTTCGCGGTGTCGTCGGGTTCGCCGGTCGGCTTCACGGTCGAGGCGGTGGATCAGTACGACCCGAGCGGTGTCGTCACGCTCACCGCGAGCGGCCTGCCGTCCGGCGCCACGATGACGCCGGCGCTGCCGGTCAGCGGCCACACCGCGCAGTCCTACTTCCTGTGGACGCCGGGCGCCGGCGACGGCGGCAGTCACTGCATCACCTTCACCGCCACCGACGACTCGCTGGTGTCGATCACGCGCACCATCTGCATCGAGGTCAACGCGGCGACCGCGGTGGCCGGACCGCGGGTGCGGGCGACGTGGACGGACGGCGCGGTGGATGTCGCATGGCGCGTCGCCGGCGGCACGTCGCTCGTCGGCGCGCAGGTCGAACGCACGACAAGCCTCGACGCAGAGTGGAACGCAATCGAGGCCGTGCCGAGCTTCTCGGCCGCGGACGGCGCGTATCACGCCGTGGACCGCAGCGCGGTCGCCGGCGCGACCTACTGGTACCGCCTCGCGTTCACGACGGCCGACGGTGCGCGTGGCAGCAGCGATCCGGTGAAGGTCGAGACCGGTGCGCGGGTGCTCGCGCTGGCGCTCGGCGCACCATCGCCGAACCCGACGGCAAGAGGCTGCCGCATCGACTACGCACTGCCACAGGAGGCGCCGGTGCGCATCGTCGTGCTCGACGTGCAGGGCCGTGAGGTCGCGCGTCTCGCCGACGGTGTCATGCCGGCGGGCACGCACGCCGTGGCCTGGGACGGTCGCGTGGCCAGCCGCCCGGCGGCGGCCGGCGTCTACATGATCCGTCTCACCTCGCGGGACGCGTCGCTCACGCGCCGGCTCATCGTCGGACGCTAGGCCACCCCGTCCGACGGATCGACGCCCCCGGCCCGCGCGGCCGGGGGCTTTCGCGTGGCCGCTGACGCCGCCGCCCCGCCTCGCGTAGGATGCCGCGCATGCCTGCCCGCCCGCCTTCCTGGTCCGCGCTGCAAGACGCCGTCGTGCGCTGCCGCGCCTGTCCGCGATTGGTCGCGCATCGCGAGGAGATGGCGCGCGTGAATCGCCGCGCCTTCCGCGACGTCGCGTACTGGGGCCGCCCGGTGCCGGCGTTCGGCGAGGCCGACGCGCGCATCCTGCTCTACGGCCTGGCGCCCGGCGCGCACGGGTCGAACCGCACCGGCCGCATGTTCACCGGTGATGCCTCTGGCGATTTCCTCTTCCCCGCGCTGCATCGCGCCGGGCTGGCGAGCGCGCCGTTCGCCCGCGATCGCGACGATGGCGTCACGCTGCGCGACGCGACGATTCTCTCCGCGGTGCGCTGCGCGCCGCCCGACAACAAGCCGACGCTGGACGAGCAGACGCGCTGCGAGATGCGCTTCGCGGCGCGCGAGATCGCGGCGATGCCGCGGCTGCGCGTCGTGCTGGCGCTCGGCGGCATCGCCTTCGCATCGTATCTCCGGATGTGGCGCGCGGCCGGACACGCACTCCCCACGCCGCTGCCGAAGTTCGCGCACGGCGTCGTGGTGCCGTTGTCCCCTGGTCCGACGCTGGTCGGCATCTATCATCCCAGCCGCCAAAACACGCAAACGGGCAGGCTCACCGCTGCGATGTTCGATGCGGTGCTCGAATCCGCGTGCACGCTCGCCGGTCTCCGCGAGACGCGGCGATGATGTCCCGCGCGGTGGGCCTCCAGCGGGACGGCACGCAGTTTCCCGCCCGCTTCGCCGCGCCGGACGGCGCGTCTCCGGTGCCTGGCGTCGTCCTGTTGCACGAGATCCTCGGCTTCACACCACGCGTCGAGGCGCTGCCGGCGCGCTACGCCGGCGCCGGTTTCGCCGCGCTGACGTTCGACTTGTTCGCGCGGCACCAGGCGCCGCTGCCCGACGGCGATTCGCTGGAGGAGGTCCGCCGGTTCGCCAGCGCGCAGCCCGATGCCCGCACCGTGGCGGATATTGGCGCGGCGCTCGAGGCGCTCGCCGCCCAGCCGGAGGTCGATGCGACGCGGCTGGCGGTGGTGGGCTACTCGTTCGGGGGCACCCAGGCGTTACATGCCAACGCGGCCGGGTTCGGCCTCCGCGCGGTGGTGGCCTACTATCCGAAGCCCGT